>JAZLMG010000056.1:0-3235 GCA_045598585.1 Kiritimatiellia bacterium | reverse complement strand
AAGATTCTCGTTCAGAACTCGCTTAAGAACAAGCAGCCGATCGATTATTCGGGCATGATTCAAACCGCGAGCAACAACCGCGACTTGAAGGGCTTCAAGCAGGCCTACAAGCTTATGGACAAGCTCCCCGACACGCTCCCGAAGAATCTTAAGCTTCCGAAGGTGACGACTCCGAACAAGTGGCCTTCCGAAGCGTATGACGGTAAGCTCCTTTCTCCCGAAGCGGGACTTGCGCTTAAGGACGTTTCTCACTGCACTCCGCTCACTTTCCGCTATGCGCTTACCCCCGACGATACCGATACGGGTGTATCGTTCCACACGGGTAAGGACATCGAAGAATGGGCAGAAGTCTTTTTGCCCGGACCTTGCACGATTACGGGCGTCACCATCGTCAACACTCCCGGCAACTCCTCTCGTCAGGTGCCGATTGCGGTTCAGCTTTCCGAGGACGGCACTAACTGGGGCCCGGCGGTTTGGTCTTCGAAAGAGAATAAGCCTCAGTGGGAAGTCCCGATTCGTTCGAGCGCTCAGAACATCAAGTTCGTCCGCGTCGTTCGTACCGACATGAAACCCGACGCTCAGTTCGACGATCAGAAGGTCAAGGAGCACTTCCATCTGAAAAAGATCCTCGTCTATGGCAAGAAGAACTACTAAGCTCAAAGCGGTTATTCTCGCCGGGGGCTCGGGAGAGCGGTTCTGGCCGCTCTCCACGCCCAAGCGTCCGAAGCAGTTCTTGAAAGTGTTCGGCGAAGAAAGTCTTATTCGTCAGGCGGTTTTGCGGCTTAAGGGCCTCGTTCAAGCGGAGGATATTTTCGTTATAACCGCGAAAAGTCTCGTTCAAACGACGCGCAAAGAACTTCCCGAAATACCCAAGGCGAATATTATCGGCGAACCGATGCGGCGTGATACTGCGGCTGCGGTAGCGCTCGGAGTCGAGGCGGCGGGAGAGGGCGTCGTCGCGTTCTTCCCTGCGGATCAGCTTATTTCGAAAGTGAAGCCGTTTCAGGCCGCGCTTAAAAAGGCCGTGAAGCTCGCCACTCATTCGCCGCGAATCGTGACTTTGGGCATCAAGCCCACATATGCCGCGACCGGTTTCGGCTATATCGATCCTGATAAGGGCAAGTTCGTCGAAAAGCCGAACGCCGAAAACGCGGCGAAATACGTTAAGGTCGGGTATCTCTGGAATGCGGGGATGTTCATCGCTTCCGCCGAGACTTTCAAGCGCGCGTTTTCCGAATCCGCTCCGCATCTTCTTGGACTCAAAGCGACGCCCAAGGCCTACGATAGCTTGCCGAAAATCAGTTTCGATTTCGCGATTATGGAAAAAGAGGAAAAGGTCGAGGTCGTTCCTGCCGACTGCGGTTGGGACGATGTCGGCTCTTACGCCGCTTTCGAGCGCTATTTCGCGAAAGACAAGGCCGGTAATATCGCGCTTGGAGATACTCGGCTCGTCGAGTCGACCGACTCGATCGTTGTCGGGAAGGGGACGAAGGTATCGCTTCTTGGGGTTCACGGTCTCGTCGTGGTTTCGACAGACGAGGGCGTTCTCGTAATGCCGAAAGGCGAAAGCAACAATTTGAAAAAGCTTTTTCTTAAGTGAAGACGCGCCGCTATAAAATAGTTCTCGCCTATGACGGAACGGCCTATTCCGGGTATCAATACCAGGAAAACGGCATCGCCGTCCAGCAGCGCGTTGAAGAAGTCCTCGAATATCTCGAAGGTAGGAAAGTCCGCGTTTACGGCTCGTCCAGAACTGACGCGGGCGTTCATGCGAAGGGTTTTTGTGCTCACTTCGACTTAAGTAAGCCGATTCCGGCGAAGAATCTCGCGAAGGCGATGAACTCGCGCCTTCCTCAAGATATTCGCGTCATGAAAGCGAGCTATGCTAAGGCGGACTTCGACGCGCGGCTTTCCGCGAAGGGGAAGGAGTATCGTTATTTCGTTTATCAAGACGAGATCATGCCTCCTCACCTCGTGCCCTACTGGGTCTTCCAACATCGCGAACTCGATTTGGAGGCGATGCGCAAGGCGGCGAACTATTTCGTCGGTAAGCACGACTTCGTCTCTTTTGCCGCGAATCCTCACCGCGACCTTGAGACGACCGTCCGCAATATCTTCAAGTTCGACATCCAAAAGTCGGGCAAGCACAAATACGTCTTTATCGTGCGGGGGGACGGTTTCTTGTACAAGCAAGTACGCTCGATGGTCGGTTTTCTTCTTACGGTCGGTAAAGGCGGCGAGAAGCCCGAGGCCGTTAAAGAACTCCTCGATGCGGCGACGCCTCGCACGGCGCGAGTTGAAACCGCGCCCGGCAAAGGACTCTTCCTTTGGAAGGTCTATTATAACGACAACTTCAAAAAGGTAAAATAAATGCTTTACTATCTTTCCGATTTGCTTCAACATCTCTGGGGTCCGTTCCGCTTATTGAAGTCTCACGCCTTATTGTTAGGCGGGGGTGCCTTTACGGCGGCCTTGTTGATCGGTCTATTTCTCCCGAAACTTTGGGATAAGCTTCCTCGAGATCGCGGCAAAGTTCTTTGCAAGGATTTGGGCGGCATGAAGTCGGCCGGGAAACCCACCGGCGCGGGGTTTTACGTGACCTTGCTCGCGCTTCCCGTCTTGCTCGTTTTCGTTCCGCTCTCGGTCGGGGATGTTTGCGCTTTAATCGGCATGTATGCCGCAATGATCTTCGGCTATCTCGACGATAAGGCCGAGATTCCGTGGGGCGAACTTAAGAAGGGGCTCCTTGATGCCGTTTGCGCTTTGTTGATCGCGCTTGCCATAGCTTTCGATCATGGAACCACCGTTTGGTTCCCGTTCGTGAAAACCGTCTGGGAGGTTCCGTTCGCCTTGTATGTTCCTGCCGCGGCGTTCCTTCTTTGGTTCACGATGAATGCGACGAATTGCTCGGATGGTGTCGATGGACTCGCGGGTAGCTTGACCGAGATTACGCTCGTCATGATGTCTATCTTCCTCTACGTGATTGTCGGCTACCAGCCGGTTGCCGAATACTTTCTCCTTCCGACGAATCCCGATGGCGCACGGTGGTCGATTTTGCTTATGACGGTTGCGGGCAGCTTCGGCGGGTATCTCTGGTTCAACGCGGAGCCCTCGAAGATTTTGATGGGCGACGCTGGTAGCCGCTTCCTCGGCATTTTGGTCGGCGCGGCGGTTCTTATCTCCGGAAATCCCTTCCTTATTCTTGCCGTCGCTCCTATCGTGCTTGTGAACGGGG
>JAZLMG010000055.1:0-37688 GCA_045598585.1 Kiritimatiellia bacterium | reverse complement strand
CTCTTTTGCCCTCGAAGAGTCACTCATTTGGGATAAAAGAGTGACTCTCCTTGGACTTAAGAGTTACTCGACTTCTTTGAAGACGAGATTCCAAACTTCGCGGAGAATGGCGTTGATGACCTGCAAGATCATCATGATCTTCTGCGTTTCCATAATCGTTTTCCTTTCTTGAGGACTTATGGCCTCTATATATCCGTGCACAGCGATGGGACATCAGCCCAAAAACAGCTTAATCATAGCGTCTCGATGACGGCGATAAAGCTTACGCGCGTACGTGCGGGCGAAAGAAAAGGGATTATTATTAATATTATTAAACCCTTTTCTTATATTACTTTTCTTCTTTTCTTGCATTTACTTTTTCCTTTCTTCCGAGACCATCCCGGAATCGTTGCGCAATATTGTACAGGATTTCCGCATTCCCCAAACATCCTATTGCTATGAGCCAAACCGCTAAATATCCGATTGACAGCAGAGCGGTAAAATGATATACTTAACTCGAAATAAGATTAACAAGTTGAGTAAATATCGAGTAAAGACAATATGATAGTTAAACGTGATTTCTATCTTAATAAGCTTAAAAACCATATTAATGATGGTTTTGTTAAGATTATTACCGGTATTCGTCGTTGCGGAAAATCGCATCTTTTGTTTACGCAATTCAAGCAGTATCTAATCGATACCGGCGTAAGTGAAAGGCGAATAATTGAAATTCCTCTTGATTCCGACGATTTCAAGAGTTGCCGCGATGCAATCGCACTTGGCGAGTATCTTAAGAAGAAACTGCCTAAAAAGTCGAAAAATCAATACTTCGTCTTCATCGATGAAATACAGATGTGCCGCAAGGTTCTCCCTGAGGGCGTTGATCTTTCAAGGTATGCGAGCGAGGATCGCGAAGAGGCGTATGTGACATTCTATGATGTGCTGAACGGCCTTCGACAGATGGAACATGTCGATATCTACGTAACCGGTTCCAATTCGAAATTATTGTCTAAGGATATCGCTACAAATTTTCGAGACCGCGGCGTTCAGATAGAGGTTCATCCTTTTTCATTTGCGGAATATTGGCCGATTTCGGGCTGTTCGGAAAAAGCCGAGGCGTTCGAGCGCTATATGACTTGGGGCGGGATGCCTGAGGCGGTTTTGAAGACGAACGATGTCGAGCGAGCCGAATATCTGAAGAAACTTTTCACGGAAGTATATTTGAAAGATATTCGAGAACGCAATCGACTCAGGGATGATTATGTGCTTGGTGCGGTTGTTGATTGTCTTTCGTCTTCAGTAGGATCGCTAACCAATCCGACGAGACTGGCAAATACGCTCAAGACAGAACTTAAGATCGACACGACCGACGACACAATTAATCGCTATCTTGAGCTCCTAGAGGACGCATTTTTGTTCAAGCGAGTAAGGCGATTTGATGTGAAGGGTAATCGCTATATTGATTCGCCCTCGAAGTTCTATTGTGAAGATCCCGGGCTTAGAAACGCGAGACTTAATTTCCGTCAGACCGAAGAAACTCATCTGATGGAAAATGTCATCTATAACGAACTTATCAGGCGAGGGGCTAATGTCGACGTTGGAGTGGTGCCGATAGTAACAAAAGTCAACGGCAAACAAGAAATGCGGCAGCATGAGATTGACTTCATTGTTAATCTAGGCATCGACAAGGTTTATATTCAAAGCGCCTTCAAGCTCGAGAATGCCCAAAAAAGAGAACAGGAGACTTTATCGCTTAGAAAGACAAAGGACTTTTTCAAGAAGATTGTTATCACTTCCGGATATGGCGAGGCGAAGGCAGATGAGAGCGGAATCATTACGATTGGAGTTTTGACATTCTTGATGAACGAGAAGCTGTTTTAAACTGCTGCGGAGTGGGCCTGCGGCGTAGGCGGCTACCGCCGCGGTAGCGCCTCTTCTCTACGCCGCCCTCTCACGATTATCGAACGATAGTTGCGCATACTTGCCAAACCGAAAAGAAATATGATATAATATTAACGATTATGAGTGACAAGGCAAAGTTTGATGAATGCGTGGATTGGTTTTACGCCAATCGCGATACCTTGTTGTCGAAGTATCTCGGCAAGTATGTTGTTTGCGCGGATGATAAGGTAATCGGCGCATGGAATGATTTTACGCTCGCTGCGGCCAATGCCGTAGATATGGGCTATGCGCCCGGAACCTTCGCGGTTCAGAAATGCGTTCCCGAAGCTGAAGAAGCGATTTACTTCCATACTCCCCGTGTCGACTTCTCGAGGACGGGAATGCTTGTATGAATAAGATCGAGCCTGTCGTTTGCGAATTTAACGGGCTTGTTCACGAAATCAAGTCATCGCTCGTTGTCGCACCTTCCAGTGTAATCGGTAAGCCCGGTTCAACGCCTGTAATGTGCACGGCGATTTGGGATACAGGTGCCGCGTTTACGGTGATTTCTTCCGAAGTCGTGAAGCAGCTTAATCTTCCGGCGCTTGGCAAGAAGGCTGTTCACACGGCTAATGGAATCTATCATGCCAACGTTTATTCGGTAGATGTGATGTTGCCGAATAAGTTGGTTGTCTCCGGCGTCGAGGTGACGGATTCCGATCTCAAACTTTGTGATGCGTTGATTGGCATGGACATTATCGCTTTAGGCGATATGAAAATTTCAAACAAGATCAATACTAAGTTCGTCTTCCGCATTCCTGCCGAAGGCGATCAGCCGATGTGAGGTGTGGAATATGACTTATAACTTGCCATACCCCCCCCCCTCGAAGCTTAAAAACGTTAACTTATCTCGATTAGGCGAGCGATGGAGATTTGTTAATCTCCGTTGCCCGTAATGTTTTATTGCGCATTAAGTGGTTACAAATTCTTTAATCAAGTGAAATAAAAGGTTGATAATGAAACGATTGATATTGATGGCGGCAATGGCATGCTGCACGCTTGGACTCTTCGGAGTCGAAGAGAGCTATCTCTTTTGGCAAGTTAAGCCCATTAATGATGAGTGGACGCTTCGCCCGTTTGACTATGCGGTTCTTACCGTAACGGATCAAGGCGGCACGAAGATTGCGGCGCTCAATACTTATGACTATTACGGCGATGGCCCTTATATCGGCTCCCCGTCCGACCCCGATGGGCGCACCGCGACTTACGACTATGCGTACAATGGTCTCGGCGTTCGCGAAGGATCGGTCGATTCGATTCCCGCACTTTCCGACATTACGGGGTACGCCTCCGAGTACTACGGCTTCGTCGTCGAGGCGTATCTCGACGGGACGCTCGCCTGGCATTCGGGTGTTTACTTTTACGAACAGGTCATGAACTCGGTTTGGAACGGCACGGCGAGCGATATGAATCCGAGCATCAGCCCGTTCTCGATGCAGGTTCCCGAGCCGACTAGCGCGATGATGCTCCTTTTAGGTCTCGGCGCCCTCGCGCTCAAGAGAAAGGTCGCCTAAAAAATGAAGAACATTCTTGCTTTCTCCGTGATCCTCGCGGCAGTTTCCGCGCAGGCCGGCTTCCCGATAAAAGATTTCGTGGCGAAAGACGGCGCGATTCTCGAGCATGGTTATATCTATAGGGTAAATGAAGATGCTTCCCTTAAGGGTGCTCCGCATAAGCCCGCGCTTGATATTCCGGAAGAAGCCCGCGTCGGCATCTATATTCCCAAAGGCATTACGCTTACGCTCGTAGGTGGCGATGGTAATATGCGCGAGCCGGGCGCACCCGGTATCCATGTTCCCGAATCGGCAACGGTTTACATTATGGGCGAAGGCACGCTTAATGCGACCGGAGGCGGCGCAGGTAGCGGCTCGGATGGCAAGAGCGGTGGGCGCGGCATTGTTTTGAAGGATGCGGATGAAGGGCGCGCCGGTAATGGCGGCAAAGGCGGTGCCGGTGGTGGCGGCGCGGCTCCCGGTGTCGGCGGATATGGTGGCAAGGGCGCGCAAGAGACTGAAGAAACCCCAGGCCCGGTAGCTAGATGTAATGCTAGCGAGTATAGGACCCAAGGAACGGAAGGTCATACCGGTAACACCGGTGGAGACGGTGAAAACTCCGGTCGTATTTGCATCCTTGGCGCGGTTACCGTGAATGTCGTTGGCGGAAATTGTATCAATGCAACACCGGGAGGTATCGGCGTTTTGGGCGAAAACAGCACGCGAGGTACTAGTGCCGGTTTCGGATGGTCGAATGACTATTCCGCCGGCGGTGGCGGCAGCGGCGGCGGTGGCGGAACGGGCAAGGCGGCAAATGCTATCGGCGGTGGTGCCGGCGGTGGCGGTTCCGGTGGCGCAGGCGGATCGGGAGGTCTGGATGTCATTACCGGAATTCTCGCTAATGGAACTTATTTTAATCCGTATGGCGGCAATGGTGCCGGTGGCTATGGCGGTAAGGCGGGTGAGGCCGGCATACCTAACCCCGGTATGGGATTTATAACGTGGGGTGGCTATTATGGCAAGGAGGGTGCCAGCGGCAAGACCGGTACGAGTGATATGTTTAAATATCCGACTGCCGCAGTTCCAAATGTTTGGGATGGTAATTTTAAGGTCACGGACGGTGAGTGGGAGGATATCGGGCTTCCGCTTCACTTCGACAATAATGGTGGCGCGACGAGTGATGATGCTGCCGTGTATTGCGGTGGCCCGGTGCAGAAAAAGGTTGAGTGTCCGAACAGGGCCCCGGAACTGCCGAGCGGCAAGGATATCTTCGTCTTTGACGGGTACTTCGATGAAAACGATGAGCAGTTCTATGATGGAAATGGCGCGCGCGTCAGCACAAGTCAGTGGTTGCCGCTCGCGGATCGTACGCTTAAAGCGAAATGGCACGTGGAGTACGCGCCTTGCCGTTTGACGCTCTTTGACGAGGTTTCGATCGAAGTTCCTTATATGGCCGAGGAATTGCCGACGCTCGAAAAGGAGCAAATTCCCACTCGCGTCGGTTATCAGTTCGCCGGTTTTGAAGATCAAAATGGCGTACCTTTCTATGACGCGAAGGGCGAGATGGTCGAAGCGGAGCGTGAAATCATCGACGACATGAAACTCGTCGCGAAGTGGTCGCCGAACAAATATACGGCAACGCTCGCTTGCGGCTTCGAGGGCGAGGGAGCTTTTTCGACCGGCTCCACCACGGTTGCGTACGAGCAGATTCCCGGCAAGCTTCGCGTTCCGTTGCGCGAAGGTTATACTTTCATCGGTTATTTCGATGATGAGGGCAATATGTACTTCAACCAGGAAGGTAAGGGCGTCGCTCCTTATACGATTTTAGGCGGGATTGCGCTTACGGCACGTTGGGCGCCTATGCCGGAGACGATAGATCCGATTGCCGTTCGCCAGCGTTGGCCCTGGAATGGAGAATATGAAGTGACTTACGCGGCGAAGTATCTTCGTCCGGAGCGTCACTACTCGCTTATCGTTGAGTTTTCCGTCGTGGAAGAAGGGTCGACCGAAGCGGTTACACGCAAGGTTACCTTCCCGATTGAATCGAAGAACGGAGAAGTGACGGTTGTTGCGAATATGACGCCGGTGATTGCAAAAGAAACCTTGGACGAAGCGGCGGCGATGCGCCTAAGGTTGGTTCTCAATAAGGTGGAGGCGGAATGATGAAGAGTATTTTCAAATGCGCGGCGCTTTTTGCCGGGACTTTGCTGGCAGCGCAAGTTGAGGCCGGCTGGGGCTTTCAAGGCAATTTGACGACGAGCTCGCGTGGCTCGACCCTTTCGGCGAACAAGTTCTATAATTTGACTAGCGATCTCACGATTAACGGTGACCGTAGCTACGGAAGCGGCGCGGGTCTTCGCCTTAGCGGCGCTACCATCATCAACTTGAATGGTCATAACCTTACCATTAACGGCGTTGAGGGTAGCGGAACTACGGCGGGCACTCCGGCGGTTTACCTCCCGAATGGTGCGACGCTTTACATTGTCGGACATGGTAAGTTTACCGCGAAGGGCGGAAATGCCGCGAAGGGTGTAGATGGTTCCGGCGGTGGTAATGCATATCATAGTGGTGGCACCCGCTATACCGGAGCCGGCGGTAAAGGTGGCGGTGGTGGTGGCGGTGCCGGTGCCGCAGTTGGCACTTTCGGTGCAGATGGTGGATCCGGCGGCGGTGGCGGCGGATACTCTTGGGCAAGCAGTGGAGATAGAAGCCATCCTAATGGAGCAAGCGGATCTTCCGGTGGCACGGGTAGTAGTCCCTCAACTTCGGTTGGTAGCTTACAAATCGCTACGGCTTCCGCGACTTATTCATTGACTGGCGGTACCAGTGGGGCTGGTGGCAGTGGAGGTAGCGCCGGTGCTAATGATAGCTTTAAACAAACCTATTATCAAACCGGCGGCGGTGGCGGCGGCGGTGGCGGAGGTGGCGGCGGTAAGTCCGGCGCAAAGTACGGCTCCGGCGGCGGTGGCGGCGGCGGTGGCGGCGGTGGCGGTGCCGGCGGCATGGACTCCTGCAAAAACGACGAAGGTAATGTTCAGCCGGGTTATGGCGGATCGGGCGGCTATGGTGCCAGTAACGGCGGCGACGGTAAGCGCGGTTGGGTTGGAAACCAAGGCAATAACGGCCATCCGGGTGGTGGCGGTGGACGAGGATCTGCCGGAAATAACTGCACTTCAGTAAATAGCGGCAATCCATATACTTTTTCGGTCGCTTCGCTCGAGGCCGCGACCTATTCCGTTACACTTGATCGCCAGGGCGGTAGCGACGGCGCGACTTCGATGACCGCTTACTTGGGCGAGAAAACGGCAACGATTACCGTTCCTACGCGTCGTGGCTATACTTTCGGCGGCTACTATACCGCGATAAACGGAGGCGGCACAATGTATGTGGACGCGAGTGGCGTGGCCACGCGCTATTGGGACACGGATGTGACGAAGCTCTACGCCAAATGGACGGCTAACTCGAATCAGCTTTCCTTTAACTTCCGCGGCGGAACGGGCACGGTTTCCGGCGCGAAGGTCACTTATGACGCGGCGCTTCCTACGGTCGAAATTCCTACGATGGACGAATATGCCTTCGACGGATATTTCTCCGAGCCCAATGGACAGGGCATCAGATACTATACGGCGCAAGGCACCGGAGCCATCGATTCTTGGACGGAAATCGAGAATCGTACGCTTTATGCTCATTGGACGCAGGAACTTTACGTTTCCGAATTTCTCGGTAATGTCACAGTCGATTTGAAATCGGTACACACGGTCGAAGTTTCGGAAATCGTGGTTCTTACGGCTTTCGGCGAGGGAACGCTCGAGGCCGAGGGCGAAGAGGTCGCGAAGATCACCACCGGTAAGAGTTCGATCTGGGCGGGTAAATTGCCGGGAGAATATGTGCTTTCGTATCGCCTCGCGGATCGCACGGAAAGCGCTAAGTTTATCGTCTCGCCGTTCGATTATGAGGTCGTCTTTGACGGGAATGGCGGCGAAGGCGAAATGGCGGGCGTAAAAGCGACCTATGGCTCCGATAATACTGCGCCCGCTAACGGCTTCTCGCGCTCGGGTTTCACCTTCCTCGGTTGGAATACGCGTAAAGACGGTACGGGCACGACTGTCGGTGTCGGCGAAGCTTATCGCAATTTGGTTTCTGCGATAGGCGAAACGGGTTATCTCTATGCCCAGTGGCAGCTTGACGACGGAAACAGCGTCGAACTCGACGAGGGCATCGTCAAAATTCCCACCGGCTTGATTCCCGAAGGAGAAGATCCGAAGGAGTTTCTCGAAACCGTCGAACCGGAAACGGGACTTAAAAAGTGGCAGGCCTATGTGCTCGGTGTCGATGCGAAGGAGAAGGGCGCCAAGATTTGGGTAGACTCTCCACAAGTCAGAGAAGATAACAAGGTCGTCGTAAAGATGAATGAGTTCGCTCCGACCAAGGGAACGGGCTTCAAGATCAATTATCGTCTTGATCATAAGACCGTCGGAGGAGTTGTCGAAAAGGGCGAAGTCGAGTCGACGCCGGACTTCATGATCGATCTCGATACGGCGGAGGATCCGACCGGCCTTTATACGGTAAATGTGATTTTCACGCCTGAAGAAGGAGGAGAAGGTGATTCTTCCGTCGAATCGGTCAATACGTTCGGCCTTCTTAAGTGTCCCTCGAAAAAGAAAATGGAAATCGTTTCGGTTCCTTGGACGAATCTCTCCCCTGAAGAGAAGGATGCGCCGATCAAGGTCGAAAATCTCGTAAAGACCGCGACCCTTACACCCGGCGATAAGCTTCATGTCTACAATCAGGCGACGCGTAGTTATTCGTCTTGGAGCTATGACGCGGCGAATGGCTGGATTCCGATGCAAACTTTGAAGATCACGCGCGACGGGTCGAACGGGAAGGTAGCTCCTTCGGCGGGAGAAGCGACTGTCGCTCGCGGTAGCGCGGTGTGGCTTGAACGTCAGGATACATCGAAGCCCATCTACCTCTACGGCCAGTATACGTCGACCGAGGTAACGACCCGAATCGTTGCCAATCGTCATAACCTTATCGCGAGTCCCGGTCTCGAAGATCTCGATCTTAATAAGCCCGGCCTCTTCTCGGGCACGATTAAGTCGACCGATCAGATTGTCGTCACGCAGGATGGCGCTAATCCGAAGATTTACTCTTACAACGCGACGAAGGGTAAGTGGGGGGCGAAGACGATTACGGTTAAGAACGGTATTCCCGTCTCGAGCTGGACGGACGCCGAAACTATTCCGCGCGGAACCGGCTTCTGGTACATCTCCAAGGGCGGCGCTCCGACGATCAACTGGTAAAACGTCTTAAGAAGTGTAAAGGTTAAAGTGTAAAGGTTAAAGTGATGGAGTTTCGTATGAATAGGTTAGTGCTGATAGCAACGCTGGTGATGAGCTTGATCGTTAACGCGGAGATGAACGATTCGATTCTCGCGTTCTCGACGCCGGGACCTGATAGGTACGCCGATGGGACGCGCGTCTTAAATGGCGAGAGCTATGCGCTCGTTTGGCAGAAGGCGGGTACGGAGTTTGCCGGCTTTACCGCCGATTGCCATGCGGTCGATGAAGAGAGTACGAAGATTCTCGCCGTCGCTTCGCTCGCGAAGGGCGGGAAGTGCCCCGAGACGATCTTCGAAATCGACGCGGACTTCGCGGCGGAACTTGCGAACGGGACTTTCGCGCTCTATCTCCTCGATACGCGCACTTCCGCGACTACGCTCGCTTACTACAAGAATGGGCGCCCGTCGGTCATTAACGCAATCGGCACTTCGGAAGGGGGCGCCATCAATCTCGCGAAGGTGGGCCTCGAGTCGAAGATCGATGATCCTGTAATTGTCAGAATGGCGATTAAGGACGCGAAGATCGTGCTCACGGTAGATGGAATGAGCGAGGCGGCGAATTACTATGTAGTGCCGATGCAATCCTTAGGCGAGAGCGAAGTAAAGCCGAGCTACGAAACGCAGCGTCTCGGCAATACGCTTACGATTGACGCGGATAAGGGATCGTTCTTTAAAATCATCGGTACGCGTAAATTCTGATGTTTTTCCCCGGCGCGAATATCTGGATAGGGACGTTTGGCGGTCTTGCCTTTTCCGCCGCGTCCTTCATTTTCCTTCGCTTCCTTCTTGAGGAGTTAACGGAGCATATTGAAGCGAAATTGTGGCGCAAGGTGACTATTCCCGTTTTGAGCGCGGTAGGTAGCTTGTTCACGGTCTTATCGGATCCGATATGGCGACTCGTACTGGGCGGTGAGAGCGAGCTTCTGATACTCGCGGGTCTTACGCTTCTCGCGGCGCTTTTTGTCGCCACGCTTAGAAACGGTCTTTTCGCTTATCTCGCGTTTTTGCTGGCCGGGGTTTTAGCGGTATTTTCGCCGATAGCGCTCGTATTGAGTCTGATCTTTTTAGTGGTCAGAATCGCTTTAGGAAGGGTGCGGGATTTGCCGCGATACGGGAGCTGGATAGCTTTCGCCTTATTTATGATCGGAGCGGGAGCACTTTGGGCGCTACTGGGGTTCGATTATAAGACTTATATCCTATCGTCTCTTGGCGCGGCAACCCCGCTCGGTTGGTTCTTTTTCTCACTCTTCTCGCTCGCGACCGCGCTGGTTGCGGGAGGGGTGCTGAACCGACTTACGAGCGATAATCGTACGCTTGAGTTTTTCCCGGGACTCTTGTCGCTCACTTCGGGCTGGCTCGCGTATTCGCAACTCTCGCCCTTGGGAAGCGTTCATTATTGGTGTCTTGACGCGGCACTTAAGACGGTCGAGTCGCCGTTATTGTTGGCGGTAGGCGCGGCGCTTTCGGGCATCGCCATGACGCTTTCGCTCGCGCTTTTCGTTTCGCATGCATTCCATTTAATGCCGCGGGATTATTCGCCGTGGAAGCTCTTGGCATTCTTGATTACGCTCTCGGTTCTCGGCGTGGGCACAGGAATCCCGTCTTCGATTATGCGCAAAGAGGCGCATCAAATCCGCGAATTATTGCAAGAAGCTGCCGCGGAAACCGCTCGTGAATGCGAAGGAATCAAGTATCTTTTCTCGGATGGCGCTTTGGATGAAGAAGTGAAAGCGGTTTTAGACGAAAAAGGACAAGAGTTGGAGATTCGTCCTTTGGTCGTCAAGTCGGGGCTCAGCTCGGCGAAAGAACTCAATGAGTGGATCGTCGATGATTCCGAGAAGCTGAAAGCTACCGCGATTCATTTCGGGTTCGATTTGTGGCAACGCGAACGCAAGGAGCTGCCGATTGCGGGTGGTCTCGTCGCGAGAGTCGGCGAATGGCCGGAAGGGGAGCTGGAGCGCGCCAGAATGGCAGCGGAGAAGCTCGGAACGGAATTAAAGATTCTCTTCGAAAGCGGGGCGGTATTGGAAGATGGCGACATAAAAGTGCGCGAAAAAGCTTCGGCGGTTCTTTGGCGTATTTCGAAGATGGCGCGGCAACGCGGCAATTATGACTTTGCGGATCAGCTTGAAGAGGCGAATCTCCTTGTAAAGCATATGTTGGATCGGGCGAAAAGCGAGAGAATGGCGTCGATGCAATACTTTACAGACGAAGAGAAGCTTCAATTCGCGCTGAAACGCGCCGATTTCAAAACGGCAAAAGACTCGGCAGAGGCGATTCTAAGACGAAAGAAAGATCATGCGGCGGCGAATTTTGCGCTCGGGATGTATCACTTGTTGGAAAATCGCTTGGATGCCGCGAGACCCTATCTAGAGACGGCGCTCGAGGCGAATCCCGATGAGCCGGCGTTTCTCAATAATCTCGCGATTCTTTGCCTTAAGAAGGGCGAACTTAAGCGCGCGAAGGAACTTTCCGATCGTGCTATCGAAATCGCGCCGGAATTCCCGGCAATTAATGAAACCGGTAAGCGCATTTCGGACGAAGAACTTAAAGCCAAATATCGCCGATTCGATCGACGTTATTGATTCGCCTCCTATCGTCTTGGGACGAACTGCCGCGGTAAAAAGAAACTTATGGTTTTCGGTTCTTTCGCGTGTCGCGCGTAAGCGCTGAATCTTCGCTAATACGTCGCTATTGAGCGGATCTTCTTGCCTTGGTAAAAGAAAATATGGTATAATACGCTCATGAAAGTTCTTATTTTGAATGGTAGCCCGCATAAGGACGGGAATCTCTCGGTTGCAATCGACGAGATGAAGAAGATTTTCGATGCCGAAGGCGATATTGAAGTCGATACCGTCGATGTCGGCAACAAGCCGATTTTAGGCTGCCGCGCCTGTTATGCCTGCGGAAAGCTCGGCCAGTGCTGCATGAACGACCTCGTCAATCAGACGATTCCGAAACTCAAGGCCGCAGATGGCGTAATTCTCGCCTCTCCCGTCTATTATGCCGCGCCTAATGGCACACTTATGGCGTTTTGCGACCGCCTCTTCTTCGCCTCGAAATTTGATAAGCGCATGAAAGTCGGCGCATCGATTGTTGCCGCGCGTCGAGGAGGGTGCTCGGCTACTTACGATACTTTGAACAAATTCTTCGGAATCGCCGGAATGCCGATTGCGACGAGCCAATATTGGAACATGGTCCACGGAGCCGCACCGGGCGAGGCCGCTCAAGATGCCGAAGGGCTCCAGACTATGCGCTCACTTGCGCGCAACATGATCTTCCTCATGAAGTCGATTCAGCTCGGCAAGACGCTCTTCGAGCTTCCGCCCTTGGAAGAACCGGCGAAAACGAACTTCATCCGCTAACTGATGCGACGTTTTCTCTACCCGGCGCTCATCATTTTTGCCGCGCTTCTTGGGGGATGCGCGCTCGGGAGATATCGCGTCAATATCGACGGGAAGTCAAAGTCGATTCGCTGCGAAACGCTGGAACGTTTCTACTTCACGCTCGAAAATGACGGGAAAGATGGTTTCGTTTGGTCGGGAAAAAGCGACGATCCTGACGCCGAGCTTCAAATGGACCGCGATCCTAAAACCGGCAAAGTCGAAGTCCGCATTCGTATTTTAGGCGGCTTCGATGGCCCCGCGCATGTCCATTTCGCCTATCATAACGTGAAACTCAAAGAAACGCGCGAAGATTTCACACTGCTCTTTTATCACGACATCAACGACCGCGCTTTCTGGAAATAATCCATATGATCTTTTGGTGTAGCACCAAATTATTTTCCGCCGTAGAATTTTGAGCTTTCCGCTTCCAACATAAACGGAAATGTGGTATAATATAATAAGAGATAATGAGTGAAGAAGCTAAGATAGTCGCTTTTGTCGCATTTTGCGTAGAAGCGTATAAAACCGCCAAGCACATTGGTGGCGATGAGGCGTCTTTGCTATTTGCCAAGTATGGTGTGGATAATTACTTGTATGAAGAGTATGAAATACTTCACACTATGGGAATCGACATGGTGCTCGATTATATTAACCGTTTTCTGGAAGTGAGAGGCGCAAAGATATGATCGAATTCACTGGTAAAGTAACTCAAGAGAATGTGCACCTCCTTTTGCCTTGGAAGATTGCCGGAATGGCCGAGCTTATGGCGAAAGACTGCGGCATAACGACTTTGGAAGCGATGCGTCGGATCTACGCTATGCCGCTTTATCAAAAACTTGCTGATGAGGCTACCAAGCTTTGGCATAACAGCTCCGAGCAATTATATTTAATGCTGTCTGCGGCCTGACTCGATCGCCCAACGGTCAAGACCCTAGTTAACCTCCGCACATTCCCTGCCGCACCGAAAGAAGTTTTGGTGTGGCACCAAACGATCTTTTGGTGTAGCACCAAATTGTTTTTTGCTGCTGCAGCAAAATAATAGTGCCGCGTCCGGGAGGAGAAGCTTTCGGCAGCGATATTTGCTAAATTGCTGCGCAATTTCCGGAGGATAAAGTCAGGTCGACATCGATTTTGCGGCCTTTCATTTCATCCGGCGCGTCAAAATCGGGTCGCATGCAGACTTTCTCCTCCGTCGCGTCACATGCTACCGAAAGCTTCTCCTCCCTCCCGCGGCAGTTTCCCCCGGCAATTGTAGATTTTTAATCATTTCCGCTTTCAACACAGGCGGAAATATGATATACTATAAATTGTTCAGCGGGGAGACATCCGTTTGAATGCGCGGCAAAAGTGCCGCGGAAACAATTTAGCGTTAACGCTACACGACGTTCTATTGGAAACGTAGGAAATTTTCAAAGAAGGACGAAAATGTAAGCGAAAACGCGCTCATTTGGGCGCGTCTTTCGTTGCATCCTTCTTTAGGCTTCCTACGGCCTCCAATAGAGTGCAATTTGAAAGACTGCGCTCTTTTCTTTTGCCGTCGTGTTCAAACGAAAGATGGCAAGATGAGTCAAATAACGAAAGAGTTTTCGAATAAAGTAGTGAACATGAGTTTGTTATGTGCACTGCTTGTTGTTTCTATTCATTGCGGATACAGTAAATCCGAAGATGGTGTGTGTTGGTGGATACATCAAATCTTCTCTGGAGGATATTCGACGATAGCTGTTCCATTCTTCTTTATTATAAGTGGCTACTTTCTAGGTGGACATATAGACGAGAATGGATGGTGGAAGAATGAAACGATTAAACGCGTGAGAACAATCCTTCTACCATTCGTATCGTGGGCATTATTGTATCAGATCTTGTTTATTCCTCTTTCTATCTATGCAGATATTCGAGCTGGTAGGCCGTTTGGCACTAATATAGCATTGATAAATGGACATGCTTTATCGGTTTTCGGCCTTGAGCTTGACAAGTGGCCGTGCTCGATTCCTCTCTGGTATCTTCGGGCATTGTTTATGTTCGTACTAGTCTCGACAGGTATTGTTTGGATATTACGAAGAATTCCTAGAACCTGGATTATATTACTTTTTACAGTCTCGCTAGCATTAGCTTTTGCACCAGATCCTAAAGAAGGTGGTTGCTCCGGCTTTCTACAGCATAGCTTCAGCATTGGAGGCCTTATGTATTTCTCGGTAGGATTGTGGATGCGAATGAGGGATTTTCATTACAATTCAAAGAAAACTGCGATTATTGCGGCCATAATCGGTTTAATGCTATTATTAATTAAAATACTACTATCTTATAAAGGAATTTCGTTGAAGCCGGGATTGAATAGTTTTGCCATTCCTTGCTTTATATATGCTACTTGGTATTTCATGCCTACATGCTCATTGCCGGAAATTTTAAAGGGAGTTTCATTTCCGATTTATTTAATGCATTCGTTATTCCTAGGTTATTGGGGAATTTTTGTAAAGAATATAGGACTCAACGATTCGGCGGGGAAGGTGATTGCTTGGCCGTTATCGTTTATTGGAAGTATAATTCTTGCGAAAGTTATTCACCGATTTTCGAAGAGATTATCCGGGATTCTTTTTGGTGGACGCTAATAACTGCCGCGCATATTGCGCGGCATAGGCGAATGGGAGGAAAGTCGGGCCGAGCACATGCGTTCCGGCGCTATGTGAACTTAGCATGGAAGCGTATTTCGCCCAGTCGTCGAAAGCCTGAGTTCGCAACTTCAGGAGTGCGAACGTTGACCGGACCGAGCTTTCCTTCCATTCGCCTTTTGCTCTTTTTCGCGTGTCGCGCATAGCGCCTTTTTCTATTTGATGGTGCGGAAAAGTGTAGAGCTTTAGCATTTGATGGCGCGGAAAAGTGTAGACCTCACTTGACTGATGGTGCGGAAAAGTGTATAATATGCTACATGAATCGTGACTCATATATTGCGAAATTAGAAGCATGGAAGGCATCTCCGCGGAGAAAACCCCTGATTTTGGAGGGTGCTCGCCAGGTTGGGAAAACATGGTTGATGCAAGAGTTTGCCAAAACGCATTATGAGAATGTGGTATATGCTCGGTTTGATAAGAATAAAATCCTTAAAACCATCTTCTCAAAAGACTTTGACGTAGATAGAATCTTGAAGGACTTGCAGATTCTCTTTAATACGAAAATCGATCCTCAAAATACAATCATCCTTTTGGACGAGATTCAAGCTTGTAAAGATGCTATTACGGCACTTAAGTATTTCTATGAAGATCGCCCCGATTTGCATATAATCGCTGCAGGATCTTTATTGGGTTTGACTTATCGCGATGATGGCGAGGAAAAGACTTTCGATGACGAAACAACCGGATTCCCGGTTGGTAAAGTAAACAAGCTTAGAGTTTACCCATTCTCGTTCTTGGAGTTTTTGAGTGCAATCGGACAAGATCGATTGGCTTTGATTATCAAGTCTAAAGATTGGGCATCTATCGCGACTTTCGAGGAGCGTATAGCCGATATCTTGCGGCATTATTATATTGTGGGCGGTATGCCGGAAGCTATAGAAACCTATGTAAAGACTCAAAGTCTTGCAGAGGTGCGCGAGGTGCATCGCGAGATACTTGAAGGCTATGAACGCGACATTTCGAAGCATGCTCCTAAATATGATGTCCCCAAAATTGAGCTTTGTTGGAATTCTATTCCCGCGCAACTTGCTAAAGAGAACAAGAAATTTCTATATTCTGCATTAAAGAAGGGTGGTAGATCGGCAGAATTCCGAGATCCGCTAAGATGGCTCGAGGACGCCGGACTAATTGGCCGCGTATTGCGCGTTAAGACACCGAATTTGCCACTTGAAGGGTATGTGGACGGGGCATTTAAAGTATTTATGTTAGATGTTGGGCTAATGTCTACTATGGCTCGACTTGAGCCGAAGGTAGTATTGGAGGGATCAAGAATTTTCAAGGAGTTTAAGGGCGCTTTAACCGAACAATATGTCTATCAACAGCTGAAAGCAGAAACTACGATAGAGCCGTTTTACTATAGCACCGAGGATTCGCGGTGCGAAGTGGACTTTGTTTTCCAATCCGACATGAGTGTTATTCCGTTAGAGGTCAAGGCCGAAGAGAATGTCCGCTCTCAAAGTCTCAAAGCTTATCGCGAGAAGTTTGCGCCGGTACAAGCGTTTCGAGCCTCGATGAAGAATTATATTGAGCAAGATGGACTTATAAATGTACCCCTATGTGCGGTAGGGAATATGGTATAATAATCTTATGAAGCGTGAAATTACGATAGCAGTAATGGGTGCGGGGAGCCGCGGAAACGAGTACCCCGAATATGGGAAGATCTTCCCGGGAACTTGCCGCGTTGTCGCAGTCTCCGACATTAACGAATATCGTCGCAATAAGATGGCGGAAAAGTGGGGAATTGCGAAAGACAAGATTTTCGGCGACTTCCATGAAATGCTCGAGGCGGGGAAGAACGGCAAGCTCGCCGACATCATGCTTATCGCGCTTCCCGACGACCTCCACTTCGAGCCCGCTATGGAAGCGATGCGCCAAGGGTACGATATCCTCCTCGAAAAGCCGATGGCTCAGACGGCGGATGAGTGCCGCGCGCTCCTCGCTCGTCAGAAAGAAACGGGCGTTATGGTCGCAGTTGGCCACGTCCTTCGCTACTCGCCTTACTTCCGCGCACTCAAGGCGAAGATGGATTCGGGCGTGATCGGCGAAATTGTGAATGTTCAGCATATGGAGCCCGTCCTCTATGCGCACATGGCCCACTCGTTTGTCCGCGGCAACTGGCATGACTCGAAAGCGACGACGCCGATGATTGTCGCGAAGTGCTGTCATGATATGGACATTCTTCGCTGGCTTATCGGTAAAAAGTGCCTTAATGTGAGCGCGAAAGGCGGAATTTATCTCTTTAAGAAGGAAAAAGCTCCGAAGGGCGCGACCTTGAGATGCACCGACGGCTGTCCCCACGAAAAGACCTGCCCCTATTCGGCGCTCGATATCTATGATCGCAAGCGCTGGTTCATGTATGTCTTCGATTTCCCGAAAGATTCGCCTTCGGAAGTCGTTATCAACGAACTCAAGAAGTCGGACTATGGACGCTGCGTCTATTTTTCCGACAACGATCAGCCCGACCACATCGTCGCCAATCTCAAGTTCGAGGGCGGGACGACCGCGAGTTTTACGATGGACGCGTTCACGCCTTATGGCGGGCGCAGAACTCGCGTCATGGGAACCTTGGGCTTCATCGAAGGGGACGGCAAGACTTTCACGACCCATATTTTCGGCCCGAACACGAAGGAAACTTGGGAATTCAAGCCCGAAGACGGCTCGAATTACAAGGATAGCGGACATGCGGGCGGCGATTTGATGCTGATTAAGGATTTTCTCGAAGCGGTCGATTCGCGCGATTTCTCGAAGCTTTCCTCGACTATCGATATGAGCGTCGAGTCGCATCTCATGGGTTTTGCCGCGGAAAAGAGCCGGCTCGAAGGCGTGGGAGTGGAAGTCGAATGATCGATTTGACGCGCTATCAAAGTCGGCTTAAGTCTCTCGCCGAAAAGCATCTCTCGGAAGTGATGCGCTCTCGCGTATCGCCCGAGGATGTCGTTCAGGAGACTTTTGCCGCGGCAACTCAAAGAGCGAACTTCTTCGAAAAAGAGCCGGAGGTTCCCGAATACTTCAAACTTCGCAAGATTTTCTTCCAAACGCTCGTTTCTTTGGAGCGCAAGCATTTAGGGGCGCAAAAGCGCGATGCGTATAAGGAAATCGGGGAAGGGGAGCTTAAGGCGGAAGGGAACGACGAAGAGACGATAAGCGATGTCGGGATGGATCGCTTCGCTTCGACTGTTACCGGGCCTGTGACTGCCGCATCTCGTAAAGAGCGCAATTTCCTCTTGAAAGCCGCGATCAAGCGCTTAAGCGAAGCGGATCGCCAGATTATCGAGATGCGCCACTTCGATGATATGTCGAATGATGAGTGCGCTGAAGTCTTGGGGCTTTCGAAGCAGGCGGCGAGTGTGCGTTATGTCCGCGCGCTTGAGCGCCTCCAAAAAGAACTCCTTAAATTCACCGAATTCCAATAATGAGCAGCTTTACCGAAGAAATCCCCGAAAGCTTGAAGGCCCTCGTCGGTCGACTCAATAAACTTGCCGAGACGACGGGCGGGAGTCTCGAGACCGAAGATGAGCTCGCTCCAGATTTGACGAAGGAGGGGTATCGGATTTTGTCGCTCGTAGGGCGCGGCGGAATGGGACGCGTCTATCTCGCCGAACAAATCTCGCTTGAGCGCCGCGTTGCGATTAAAATCGGCGGCAATGACTTCGAAAAAGAGGCGAAATTGATCGCGCTTTTGGATCATCCGGGAATCGTCAAAATCTTAAGCGCCGGGAAGGTCGACGGGAAGAGCTATTATGTGATGGAGATCGTGAAAGGGTCGTCCCTCGATCATCGCCGCTTCCTCTATTCGCGCCAACTTGCCGAAGTGATGCTGAAAGCCGCCGAAGCTCTCGCTTATGCTCATAGCCAAGGTGTGCTTCATCGTGACATCAAGCCCGCCAATATCTTCATTGATTATAAGGGCAACGTGAAAGTCGGCGACTTCGGAATCGCCGCGTATCAGAATGACGAGAACTTCGTCGAAGATCTCGCTTCTCAATCGGGAACGCTCGAATATATGGCTCCCGAACGCAAGGAAAAAGGCGAGAATTCGGTTCGTACCGACATCTATTCTTTCGGCGTCACTTTGAAGAAGCTACTGGCGGATTCCGACCTTAAATCGAAGCGCCTGAAGAAAATCGCCGAAAAAGCTGCCGCGTCAGATCCCGATAAGCGCTATAAGACGATGGACGAGGTCGTCCTCGCCTTGCAGTGGTATTTAAGCAAGAACCGCCTCCCGGTAATGATTCTTCTCGGAGTCGCGGGGCTTATGATCGCGGTTCTTGCGGTAGTTCTCATGATTTTCTTGAAGCTCTCGAATCCTCCGCCTCGTCCCGCAATGAGAGGAGACGGAAGAGGAATGCGAGAGCGTTTGCCCCAACGTCAACATCCGTGGAACATGTGGAACACCAACAACGGCAATCCTCGTGTTCCACGTGTTCCACAAGAAAGAAGGAGATAAACGATGAAAAAGCTCATGATAATGTTAAGTTTGGCGCTTGTCGGCCTCGCAGTTCAGGCGGAAACGCGCACGAGTGCTATCGGTTTTTGGAAGACGATAGACGATGCGACCGGGGAAGCTAAGTCGATCGTTCGTGTCTATGAGTATAACGGGAAGGTCTATGGACGCGTGATCGAGGTCTTGACTCAGCCCGATGCGAAGGCCGCGATCAAGGGCGAACCGCCGATCAAAGGCCTCGACATCATCAAAGATCTCAAGAAGGACGGCGAGAAGCTTTCGGGCGGCAAAGTCCTCGATCCGAAGAACGGTCGCACCTATTCCTGCCAGATTTGGCTCGAGGATGGGAAGCTCGTGATGCGCGGCTCCTTGCTCGGAATTGGCCGCAAACAGACTTGGCTCCCGACCGAAACGCCGGAAGGAGCCGATGGGGATATCGTTCCCGCTCCCAAGTTTTGATTTCAGCTTTATTAGCAGCGGTAATTATCGGCACGTGGAACGGAAATTGGTTTCCTTCCGGACGTGCCGAGCACCGCGCACATCCGAAAGTCGAAGAAGCGACTTGCTCAGCTGCCGCGGAAATGCTGAATAAGGGCATTGCCGCGTTAAACGAAGGCGGGACGAACGACGTCGTAATCATCTTAAACGAAATGCGCTCTCCTGAAGTCGTTTCGAATCTGGTCGAGAAGATGCATCGGCCGAATTTGCGCGTCGCTTCCGTCTCGCGTTATCGTAGGCGAGATCGCTTCGACCAGCAGCAAGACGCGATTATAACGACGCTCCCGATAGTCGATTCGGGCTGGGGAGTGTGGCCTGCCAAAAAGAAAGTAAAAGCGCCGCGCGGTACGGCTTTTACGACGCTAGTCTTCCCGAATTCGGTGCCTACCGAAGTTTATGCCGTTCATCTTAAATCGAATTATGGTGCGACCAATGAAGCGATTAAGAAAGATAACGCGGCAAGACGTGCGATTGCGATTGAAGATTTGATTCAAAGAGTCGGGAAAAAGAAGCAAAAAGTTTCCTCGGCCATAATTGCGGGCGATTTCAATGCCGATAGAGAAAAGCAAGAATTTGCCGCGGAAACGATGTTCGAGGACTTGGAAAAATACGGCTTTATCGATTTTACGCGTTTGATGCCGAAAGAAGAGCGATATAGCCATCCGAATAAACGCTGGGGTAATTCGCTTTTAGATTATATTTTCGTTCGTGGTCTAAAGGTAAAGGGAATTCCGATAAGAATTGCCGCGGAAGAACTCTCGGATCACGATGCGATATTTGGAGTTGTCGAATGATTTTATCGTCTTTATTCCTTTTTGCCGCGCTTTCTACTCACGAGCCGACCCCAATTTCGACCCAAATCATGCTCGATAGGGCGGGATTTTCTTGCAATCAGATTGACGGCGTTTGGGGCGCGAAGTCAGCGCGCGCGAAGGAATTATATGCGTTATCTAACATAAAACCCTCGAGAGAGCCGCTTTTAAGAACGGATATCGTAACAGAAGCGGAAATCGCTTCGCTCGTCAAGATTCCCGAAACGCCCGCAGAAAAAGCCGAGCTCGATCACATGGGCTACGAGTCGATTAAGGAGATGTATGCGGAAAGGGGACATGTTTCGCCGCGCTGCCTCGAACGCCTTAATTCTCACATAAAAGATTGGGCCAATATCAAAGCGGGTGAAAAGCTTACGATCCCGAATTTCCCTTCGATTGATGAAGATCTCGATTCTTGGCCGCGCAAGAAATACGATACACGTCCCGAAGCGACTCTCCTCAAAATCTCGCTTTCTCGCTATGAAATCACCGCTTATGATGCGAAAGGGAACATAATCGCCGTGTCTCCCTGCTCGATTGCCGCGAATAAGGCGAAAAGGCCTGAGGCGGGCGAGCTTAAGGTGGTGACGACGGTTGCGAGGCCGAACTACACATATTCGGATGGGAAGGCGAAGCCGACCAAATACATTTATTTCCCGGGGCCGAATTGTCCCGTCGGAGTCGCGTGGATCGGGCTCGACCTTCCGGGGTATGGAATTCACGGCACCCCGAACCCTGCCACAATCGGCTCCGCCGAATCGCACGGCTGTTTCCGCCTCGCGAATTGGAACGCCGCGCGTCTCTATTCGATGGTCAAAATCGGCTGCCGCGTCATCATCGAAGAGTGATTTGGCGGCAGATTTTAAAGAATCATAGCAAAATGTAGTAGCGCAAAGCGCGGCAAAAATGATATAATATCTCTCGTTCGGTGGGGGAGAAATCCTGCCGGATGCGCGGCAAACTTGCCGCGGAAACAATTTAGCGTTAACGCTACACGACGTTCAGTTGAGAACCTAGGAAATTTTCATATCGGAACGAAATGTAAGCGGAATACGTGCTCATTCTGGGCGCGTCTTTCTCTGCATTCCGATATGGGCAAATCCTAGGGCCTTCAACTGAGTGCAAATCGAAAGACTGCGCTCTTTTCTTTTGCCGCCGTGCTAACAAAGAAAGATGGCAAAAGAATGAAAGAGACTATAAGAAAGTGGTATGAAGCTTTGGGAGGATCCCAGACTATTATATCAATGACGTTGCTTTTTTGCATTGCGCAGATTTTACTTATATTAGATGCAACGGCGTACTATGGAAACATCGCAGAAGTAAATATAAACGGATGGATATGGCTTCTGATTTCTACCGCCCCATATGCTTTGTTTTTGATTGCATTCATTTTCACAATGCCTCCAGTAGTGGCTCGCGTAATCGTTCCAATAACATTCTCTTGGATACTATTATTTTCGGTGATAGCTTCGCTTGTTAATCGCAATTTTGGGATTATGTTAAGAGGCGAGGCTCTTCAGATTATGGCTGGAAGTTCGTGGAAGGAGGTATGTGATTTTATAGCAATGTATTCCTCTGTCAAAAACTGTCTGCTGGCAATTGCTTTTGTTGTATTGTTGGCAATGATGGTTACATTGTTGGCGAAGTTGAGGTATTTTAAGGTAAGATTCATAGGAAAAGTCTTTGTTGCGATATTTCTACTAGTTCCTTGGGTTGTTTGGACCTCAATATTTCCACCTTCGGAACAAGCAGATAGATGTAGGATGTTTAAAGAGAGAACCATTTGGAAGTATGCGTCGTTCATGTTCTTTGAAGAAACGTATAAATCATACAAAGTTACGCGCGCTTCGGTTCGAGTAGCAAACAGCCCGGAGCTACCAAGTAGTCTTCGTAACAAGGTTTCTTCGGAAGATAACGTCTTGGGTGTCTTGGTGTTAGGCGAATCTGCAACGAGAAATCGATGGTCATTGTACGGATATGACAAAAAGACCAATCCATATTTAGACTCGCGTTCAAGTGGTTTGTTTATATTTTCAGATGTTGTTTCATCGGCCGGTAGCACAACACAGTCTTTACGAAGGATATTATCAAATGCAACAGAAGAGGCAAAGGATGCAAAATATTTCCTTCCTGCGATATTAAGAAGGGGCGGATACGCTGGATGCTTTGTGTCTAACCAAGACCATTGGGGGCAATGGGATGGTGCTGATACGCTGTTCTTTAAAGATAGCGACAGGAAAATCTGGACAAGTGATTATTATAAAGCGCAGCATATGAAAGGGCCAAGATTTGATGAGGTTGTATTACCTTATGTTGGTGAATATGTTGCGAGTGCGACAAAGAATATGGCAATTTATGTGCACTTGATGGGTTCGCATGTAGATGTAAAGGATAAGTGCCCGCCTTTGATGGCTAAGTTCGGGTTGGATGAGAAGGGCGTACTGAAAGAGGACGCAACGAAATCGGAGCACTATGATAATAGTATAGCATATACAGATTATGTTCTTGATGAGATGCTGAAGATGTTGGAAGAAAGAGGCGGAGCGTCCTTCCTCATATATCTCTCCGACCATGGCGAATCACCAAGCTCGGAATATTGGCGATACGCGCCTGATAAAGATTTGTGGGAAGTTCCGATGTTCATTTGGATGTCGGAGGAGTACAAAGCGAAATACCCCGAGATTGTAGAACAAGTCATGAAATCGGTCAATAAACCGCTAGTATCTGATCAATTACTCTTTGGTTTGACTCGACTCTTCTTGATTGAAGGACTGCCTGATTACAAGGAAGAAGAGGACTTTCTTTCGGATAAGTTCATTCCTCGCGAAAAAAGATATAATGAGAAAGTGCAAGGTGTGAAATGAAAGATAGAGTCGGCATTAAGCACATGATTTCGGCAATCCGCAATTCGTTGCGCGGAATTAGGGATGCTTTTAAGACGGGATGCGCATTCAGACAAGAAGTTGTAATTGGCATTGTTCATTATGCGCTATTGTGCGTTATCAACGAGAGCTTTGAGACGAAGCTGATTTTGGTCTCGCTCTGGGTAGTCTTGATGGTGGCAGAACTTATCAACTCGGCGGTTGAGGCGGTTGTCGACTTCGTCTCTCCGGAGTGGAATGAGTTGGCTCGATATGCAAAAGATTTTTGTAGCGCGGCAGTTTTCTTGATGGCAATCTTGTTGATTGTGACCTGGTTGGTAATCGCCGGTAGAGCGCTAATGACTGTAATATAATAGAGGTGAGTATGAGCCCGGAAATGAAGAAAGAAATAGAAGAAACCATTTTGTTCGCGTTGGGTGTAGCGATTTTGGGTTCGGTAGTATTCCTTGTTGCCTACTTGGCATATTGATTTGGACGATAAATGAGTACAGTAACGACTTAGAATGAGTTCAGTAACGATTTAGTATTGTTTCGGATTAGGTTCAAAGAGTGCGATGGATTTGTTGAAGTTTAGGCTTGCAAGCAGGCGAGAGAATATGGTATAATACCGTTGTCAGGTAAAAGAACTACTGAAAAATGCGCGTGCGCGCAAAACTCATCCCTAAAAATGACAATGACTATCAAACGTGAAGATTATCTGAATCGACTTATCAATCGTCGCCAAAATGGCATGGTTAAGGTGATTACGGGGCTTAGACGTTCAGGTAAGTCATATTTGCTATTTAATCTTTACCACGAATACCTTAATTCGATTGGCGTTGATAACGACCACATTATTGAAGTAGCACTTGATGATGTTGATTATTTTAGCTATCACAACCCGAAGAAGCTTCTAAAGTTTATAAAGAGTAAAATTGTCGACAAAGGCGATTATTATATCTTTATCGATGAGATTCAATTTGTCAAAAAGCTCAAGGTTAGCGATCCGGAAGTCAGCGACTCATCTTACATAACATTCTATTCCGTTATAAATTCACTCCAAAAACTCAAGAATATCGATGTTTACGTCACAGGGTCGAATTCAAAGATGCTTTCTAAAGATGTGATGACGGAGTTTAGAGGTCGTGGTGATGAAATCAAAGTGCGACCATTGTCGTTCTCGGAGTTTATGAGTGTCTATGAAGGCGATCCTAGAGATGGTTGGGAGGAATATTTGGAGTATGGCGGAATGCCGCTAGCTGTTATGGCCAAGGGACATGAGGCCAAGAGTAACTATCTGAAAAATCTTTTCGAAGAAACTTATATAAAGGATGTAATCGAACGTTATAAAATCAGAAAGCCGGATACGCTTAGTGATGTAATAAATGTGCTAGCATCAGGTATCGGAAGTCTCACTAATCCGGAGCGACTCGCTAACACCTTTAGGACAGTTAAGCGAGAAGATATTACGGCGAAAACAATATCTGCATACATTAAGAAATTAGCTGATTCGTTTCTGATAGATGGGGTTAGGCGTTACGACATCAAAGGACGCAAGTACATCGCCTCGACCATCAAGTATTACTTTGCCGATGTGGGGTTGCGCAACGCACGGCTCGGTTTCAGGCAAAATGAATCAACGCACTTAATGGAGAACGTGATTTACAATGAACTTGTAGGGCGTGGCTATGATGTAGATGTTGGCGTGGTCGAGATATTCGAGACTAACGAGAAGGGTAGTGGAGTTAAGAAGCAAATAGAAATCGATTTTGTCGCGACGATGGCAGATAAGAGATTCTATATTCAGTCTGCACTAAGTATCGCTGATCCAGATAAACGTGCCCAAGAAGAGCGTCCGCTTGCAAAGGTAGGCGACTCGTTCAGCAAGATTATCATAGTTGAAGGCAAGAAAGCCCCGCGGAGAAATGAGCAAGGTTATCTTGTTATGGGTGTTATTGACTTTCTTCTCGATCCTTCGTTAATGCAGTAATTAGGTAGAATTCCCACAGAGAAATGACGATTAAATGCGGAGTTTTGGCGTTATGTTTGGCGATGGGGTTTAGCTCCTTTGCCGAGGTAAGCTATAAACTTCGATTTACGGAGAATTTTAATGGGAAGGCGCTTAATGAGAAGCTTTGGGTGCGAATTCCCTCCGGTCATCCGGATTGGTGCAAGGATATGTCGCTTCGAAAAGACCTCGTCAAGCTTAAAGGCGGGATTTGTGAAGTGCGCGGCATCAAGAACGACGGCAAAGAGAAAAACGAGACGCGCTCAGTTTTGACAGGCGGAATCATGACCAAGGGCAAGTTCACCATGCGCTATGGGAAGGTCGAGTTCAAAATGAAGCTTGAAGACGACCAAAAAGGCGCGTGGCCTGCGGTGTGGATGATGCCGCAGACGCCTGTGAGAGGTTGGCCGAATGATGGCGAAATCGATATCGTCGAGCGGCTTAATGGCGATGATTTCGTCTACCAAACCGTGCATTATGGAAATGGCGGCGCGGCGGATTTGACGATCGGAGGGCGCGGCAAAATCAAGAATGGCGATTGGAACATCTATGCGCTCGAGTGGACGCCGACTGAGATAAGTTGGTATGTTAACGGCGAAAAGACTCATTCCGCCAAGAAAACAAGTGATGATCCGCTCAAATGGCCTTGGACGACGCCATATTATTTGATGATCGACATGCAGCTCGGCGGAAGATGGGTCGGGGGAGTGAACGAGGCGACTCTCCCCGTATCGATGTATATCGACTACGTAAAGTTCTACGATTTATACGAAGACGGCAAGAAAATCTCGTCCTTCGCTAAACCGAAGTGAGGCCCGGCGAGAAAGAAATTTCTCTCTTCTCTCTTGCCAAGTCACAGATGAATTTGGTATAATATGCACAGTTAATTTGAAATTATCAAATCGTCTATGCAAGATTTGCAAGAAAGATGGCTTGAGCCGCTCGGTGCTGCTCCTTTTACAACAGAAGTGTTGTTGAGCTTTCTTAAGGAATATGCGCAACCGAACTTTAAGGCGCATAGATTAGTTAAGGAGGGGAAACTTATCAGAATTAAGCGCGGCTGGTTTTGTGTTAACCCTGAATATTCAAAGCAATCCATCAATCATGGTGTGATTGCGAACTGTCTTTACGAAGGTGTTTCGTATGTCTCGCGAGAATCTGCGCTTTCATATTATGGGCTGACTCTTGATAAGACAATGGGCGAGACATCAGTTGTCATTGGACGTAGTAAGCATTTTAGGACCCCAGTGGGCTGGTTTGATTATTCAACATTGCCTAAATCATTATTTTCAATAGGAATAAGGTCAGTAGGCGGCTATTTGATGGCTTCACCCGAAAAGGCGTTGTGTGATTACCTGTATTTTCGGAAAGATTTACGTATCAGTTCGCCCAAGACTCTGGCCTCTTATCTGGAAGAGGATGTTCGCTTCGATTTCGATTCTTTCGAACATTACGATCACTCAATCATCGCTGAATACGCCGCTTTTGGATACAAGCGAGAATTATTCAGCGCATTAGTGAGATTATTTCCATGACTTTGTTCGATAGTATAGTTCGTAAGGCGAGGAGCTTGGCGCCAACTTTAGAAGAAAACATCATTCATGATGTAATGCAAGCGATAACTTTGTCCGGACTTTCCAGAGTGGGCTTTTTTAGAAGGGCGGCAATATGCGGAGAGACAAGTCTACGTCATATTCACGGTTTAAGGCGATATACGGATAGTTTAGAACTAGCGATGTTGGATCATGCATCTTATTCGCGAATGGATGCATGTTTTTCGGCGATAAAAGAAGAATTCATGATGGCTGGCAAAGAGATTAAGATACAAATGTCGACTGATAGTGAAGGTGGAATTTTCTTGATGGACGGGCTGGAGACAAAAGCTAAAATAGATTTATACATAGAAAATGGTGCAGGCATCAATACGGAAATGATGACCATTGCCTCTCCTAGAATGGCATGGGTTCGTGCTTATGATCTTCCCGGTCTTTTTGCGGGCAAGGTCAGCGCGGCACTTTTCCGCAAGTGGAAGACTCGTGTGAAGGGTAGGGATTGGTATGATTTAGTTTGGTATATTTCGCACAATACTCCGCTCGACATGACTCACTTGATTGAGCGTGCCAAGGAAAGTGGAGAGGACGTAGATGTTTCGACTTACGATAAGTTAATCGCCGTGTTTGATGCGAAGATTGATGCGATTGATTTTGAAAACGCCAAGGGAGATGTGTTGCCGTATTTGACGGATAGAAATGAAGTGGCATATTGGAGCAAGGACTTCTTCCATCAACTCGTTCGAAAAATAAAGTGCGACAAAGAGAATGACAGAAGCGTTTTGTAATCAGCTATTGAGATGGGACCGCGCCGACTTCGCAGGTTGGACAAGTGCTCGCTATATTCAGCGCGCCAAGGGGTATTTGGGCAAGGTGAAGAAGATTAACCACCTCCATGAGAATGCGATTGTCGCCAATGTGCAAGGCACGAAGACTTACACGACTAAAGTATATCTAAACTCTAACGGCGAATTGGAAGGCGAGTGCTCTTGTCCTGTTGGAGGTCGATGTAAGCATGCGGTAGCACTGGCATATAAGGCGGCAAAGTCTCTTAAGGAAGACGCCGGAAATATCGCCAATCGGCCAAAGGAAGTAGATGAACTTGAAAAACGGATTCTTTTCCTTTTTGTAATCTTGCCCGGCATCAAGACGGTAACGTTGCTGCGTGTGCTCACGAAAGTTGCGCGAGGTTCGGTTTCCGATACGAATCTTTTAGTATTGGATGCTTGTGAAGCATTGGTAAAGAAAGATATATCAGTGTCTGCAGATACTGCGTATACATACGGAAATGCGCAGAAGAAATATAGATTGGCGAAGAAGTTTTCAGTGTCGGAGTTGAAAGAGCTTGCTGTTGAGGCTGAGGCGCGCGATTGGTGGCCGGATAGAACGGATATCGAGATCGCATGCAATTTAAGCACGATTCGTTCTCTGACAGTAGAAGAAAAGGCGTGGTATCAAGGTCATGAAACATTGCTTGAAGAATGCGTCAAAGGATTTCGTTATCTATTGCTAGGCGAGGGCGAGCTTCTCAAAGCCTCGGAAGCGCGATGTGTGTTTATGTGGCAATGGCTGGAAGTGGTTAAAGAGAACGAGGACATCTTGGCAACCATTGAGAAGCGAGATTATTCGATCGCTTTCGAAGTTCAACTTTTGGACTTGGCGTTTTCGAAAGCCCGACCTATTGCACGATCCTTGGAAAAGTTGATAGAGCATTGTAAACGAAAGCCCGCTGAACTCGGAGAAGAACTCGCGGCAGAAGTTATCGCTTTGTGTGTTTGGTGTGGTAAAGTCGAGTTGATAAAAGAGATCGCGACAACAGACGTCGTTAAAACTCGGCTTCAGCGGTTTGTCGACTGTTGTTTTAATCTCGGCAAAGAAGAAAGTGTTCTCGAACTGCATCGAACGATCGGGCCTACGAAATCGACCGCGCTCCGCTTGCTGGCAATAACGTCGGCAATAAGAGACGGTGCTGATAAAACGGTTATCGCCAAACTCGCCGAAGCAAATGGTTCTAAGCAACCTCTTTTTGATAGACGGATAATGCCTCATCCTTATTTGCCCGAAGTCAACCAAATGCTTTATGCCGGATATATGGCTTTCGCTTATCTGGTGCCGGTGCGGAATCGTAATTGGCGGGATGATATGGCGTGGGAGTATGCCTTGTCTTATTCGGAATACCTTAATGATAAGAAAAGCTCTTTGATTTCGGTCACTTGCTCGTTCCTGGTTTGTGAACTTGCGAAAATCAGTGGCGTTAAACTCAAGAAATCCAAATTGAATTCGATAGCGCGGAATTTCGAGCGAGGGGGAGAGTTCTTACAGAAGGGATATCCTACTGTAGCAGGTATAATCGCATCCTCAGCGTTAGGCATAGAAGACGCACTGCAAGTCAAAGCTTTAGCCGACGGCGTTAATGCGCAAGAAGGCACTTGGCTACTTCCATTTGCAACGCCGGAAAGCGATTGGAAATCTACGATTGAAGACATATCATCCGCGCTTCGCGGCATGAAAAAGCGCGGCAGTTTGAGGCCGGAGGAAGAGCCGATACGCGGAACTTTTCAGTGGGTCTTGGAAATAGTGCCGCGCCGATACAATAAAGAGCAAGATGAGACATTCGAAATCGCCGAAATCACATGCGGAATAGAAGATGAAAATGGTGTGAGGATAATCAGCTTTGAAGAAGCGGCCTCTCCTCGTTATGCGGAGGTGCGTAGCGAAGCCGACAATGCAATCTTATGTGCTGCAGCAGTTGAATTCGGTAGAAGGGACTTTGAACTGAAGTCGGACTTGATTGAACTATTGCTTGATCGTCCGAATTTGGTCATGATTGAAGAGCGTGATTTTTATCGGGCATGGACAAGAACGGTGCCGATTGAATTCAGAAAAGGCGAAATGGAGATCTGCATAAAGCGTGAAGAGAATGGAGACATCACGCTAGCAATTCCCAATTGGACGCTTGCCACCGAAGCCGACGCAGTCATTCGCAAGGAAGGTAAGGGCTTGTATGTATATTATCGATTCTCAAAAGCGCTTCTCAAACTTTTAAAGGTGTTCAAGAAGCGTAGTTTAAATGGGATGATTCGGCTTCCGAAAGAGGCGGAAGAATCGATGAGAGACATATTTGAAGGGATTGCAGATATTTGCTCTGTAAAAAACGACGCGGGCATATTTTCGATTCCGACGGTTCGCCTTTCCTTTGACCACGATGAAATGATTGCGAAGACTAGACTTGCGCAATGTAAAAGCGAAGTGATTGAAGCTTTCCACGAGGCATTGGAAGGGCTTTCGTACGATGCCGAGGGAGATTCGACGTTCCACTTCCCGGTTATGGAAGATGCCCTTGAGTTTTTGATGCGGCTTAAGGCGATGGGAGACGAGTTACAAATAGAGTGGCCGAAAGGGAAGGCCATTCATGTCGGTAAAATCGAGAGCGCGAAATTGAGTGATGCGAAGAATGAGCGCGGATGGTTTGAAGTGCAAGGTGAGTTTCGACTGGATGAACAGAGAGTGCTCAATATTCGGGAAATGCTGGAAGCGCTGAAAAATGGAGAAGGGGCATTTCTTCGGTTGTCCGAAAGGCAGTTTGTTAAAATCACTGATTCTCTGCGGAAACGTCTGGAAGTCTTGAGTTCGGCGGGTATAGTGCGCTCGAACAAGATCGAAGTGCCGCGCGTCGCAATCCCAAGTTTAATGAGAGCCTTCTTGGATGAAGAAGAAGGGGCGGTTTTGCCGAAGGCGATGAAAGAAGCTGCGGAAAAATTCAAGAACGAGCTTAGCCGGAAAATACTACCCCCATCTTCTTTGAAGGCGGTTTTGCGCACGTATCAAAAGACCGGATTTGAATGGCTTGAACGGCTTGCTTCTTGTAGCTTCGGGTCGTGTCTTGCCGATGACATGGGATTAGGTAAAACCGTCCAGATGATAACGTTATTGCTTTCGCGGGCGACAGAAGGGCCGTCACTTGTTATTGCCCCTGCTTCCGTTTGTGGAAATTGGAAGAGTGAAATTTCGCGTTTTGCACCAGACTTAAGAGTGGTAATGGGTTGGGAGCTTGATGAAACCTCGTTCAAGTCGCTGAAAGCAAAAGACGTCGTGATTGTAAGTTTTGGAATAATCGTTTCACGAGAGCGCGCTTTTGTAGGACAGGACTGGAATGGCGTAATATTGGATGAGGCCCAAGCGATTAAGAATGCGGGTTCTAAACGTGCGAAAGTAGTCAAAAGGTTGAGGGCTAAATTTCGAGTTGCAGCTACGGGCACGCCTGTTGAGAATCGACTTCTTGAACTTTGGAGCATTTTTGACTTCTTGAATCCCGGTTTATTGGGAGCGGGTACGACCTTTGCGAAGCGACTAATGACCGAAGAGGGCCTCGCAACAGATTCGTTAAAACAGTTAGTCAAGCCGTTCATCTTGCGCCGACTCAAATCGGAGGTTTTGAGAGATTTACCGGAGAAGACCGAAATCACACTAAATGTAACTCTCGGAGAAGCGGAGCGAACGGCGTATGAAGCATGTCGTTTGCAAGCGCTGGAGTCCTTGAAAAATAAAGAGACCGATCGTATTTCAATTCTAGCCGAGCTTACGCGCTTGAGGCGGTTTTGTTCGCATCCGTCCTTGGTTTTGCCAAAGTTCAAATCTTCAGCGAAACTCGAAACGCTAAAAGAGCTTCTAGATGATCTAAAGAGCTCCGGCCATCGTGCACTTATATTCAGCCAGTTTACGGATTATCTTGCGATAGTACGTGAAATGTTAGAGAAGAACGGGTGGGCCTATCAGTATCTGGACGGCGCAACATCGATAGCTGAGCGTGCGAAGAGGGTTGAGGCGTTTCAGTCGGGAAAGGGCGATTTTTTCTTGATTTCATTGAAAGCGGGTGGAATGGGGATTAATCTTACTGCTGCCAGTTATGTGGTATTGTTGGATCCTTGGTGGAATCCGGCAGTAGAGAAGCAAGCGGCGGACCGAGTACACCGCATTGGGCAAAAACATCCGGTAACCATATATCGTCTAATTGCGGAACAGACCGTTGAAGAAAAAGTGTTGGAGCTGCATTCCGAAAAGACGCATATAGCGGAAGATGTTCTTCAAGGCACAGGGAAAACCGCACTCTCGCCGGAGAAGTTGTTAAGCTTGTTTCAATAAGCCGCTCTTTACGTAGCAGATCTTGCTAGTTGCAGATTTATAATCATTTCCGCTTCCAACATGAACGGAAATATGATATACTACTAATCGTTCAGCGGGTGAAACCGCTAAACTTGATCTTTCTATACTGGTTGGGCCTCAAGGCCAGCCGGAGTTCGCACGCGGATAATCTGCCGCGTTTTTATTTTGGCGCGGTTGGGCGAAAAGTGCTTTGTTCAACGGTCGAACGCTGATCAAATATATTGACGAAGTCCTTCGGGGCTTCTCGCTCATGCAAGTCGATGACTGAGCGTAAGTACTCATCAACCGAAATCCTATAGCATCGCCTTGCATGTGTCCAAAGCACTTTTCTCCCATCCGCGCTTTATGCCGACTAGTGTCGGCTCGCCTCGCCAAACGCGAGGCATAATGTCGCTTCCCGCGGCAGTTTTGGCGTAACTTGCAAAATGTCGTGGCGCAAAGCGCGAAGGGGTGTTGTCAATATTTGATATATTTGGTATAATATATGTCAAATAATGATAGGAAATGTTATGAAGAAAACATTGATTTTTACCGGTTGGTCTAAATCCGTTTATTTTGCAGCCGCCGCTGCCGCGCTTGAAGCGCTAAATGGTCACGCGGATGTAGTTGGGGTTTCAATGGAAGCCTTGGCAAGCGTGTTAACGGAAGTCGCGCCGAAATATGAGATTGTTTATGTGCTCGGTGTTGGTCTTAAGAAAAACATCAGCGCAATAATTGCCGCGTTGATGATGCTTAAAAAGAAAAAGGTAAAAACCGTATGGATCAGTTCGTTGCCGAAAGCTCCGGAATTTTGTGCGGAAGCCAGTATTGAAGGACATGATGATAATGCTTGTGGATTTGACGAGCTTTATGATGAGCCGCGCGCTACGCTTGTAGATGCGGTTGCAGAGTATTTTAGGCTATCAAAATCAGATGCTCAGTTCTTTAATGCGTATTGTGAGAATGTGGAAGACCGCTCTTCGACGGTTGGTAGGTACCAGATGCTTGCCAAAGCTGCGGGCTATATGCATCGCACACGTGGTGATGATTCGATTTACATAGAGGCGATTCGTGCTTTGTCTGAGCGCGTTAAGCCGGCCGTTTGGTCTTCGAAGATAAAAGAGGCGTATGAGGACTATGTTCGTTTTGGAAGACGTGAACTTGGCGGGACGAGTAAAGCAATAGCCGATATCAAGCAAAGAATACTTAAAGCGGCAAAGTATGAAAGAGCCAGAGTGCTGATTCTCGGTCCTAGCGGTACAGGCAAAGAGACTGTTGCGCAACAAATTCATGCGCATAGTCCAAGAAAGAACAGGCCATTCATAGCATTCAACTGTGCAAGCGTTGCAAAGGAACTTCTTGAGGACCGTTTCTTTGGGCATGAAAAAGGCGCTTTTACAGGAGCGGACAAGCAAACTCAAGGCTTCTTCGAACGGGCGGATCATGGAACACTGTTTTTGGATGAAATTGGAGAAATGCCGTTAGATGCGCAAGCTATTCTGTTGCGTGCCTTAGAAGAAGGAAAGATTATTCGCGTCGGAGGAACAACAGAGATAGATGTAGATGTACGCTTGGTTGTGGCAACTAATCGTAATCTACCTAAAATGGTTCGAGAAGGAAAGTTTCGCGCTGATTTGTATCAGCGCATATCGACAATTCTCATAGATATGCCACGTTTGGCAGGGCGCAATGAGGATATTATCGATATAGCTGACGGATGGTGGATGGATATGTGCGGAGGACATCTTACAAAAGAGCAACTGGAGGCACTGATAAGTTATGATTATCCCGGAAACGTTCGCGAACTTATCAATCTTTTAGATAGAGCACGGGCATTGGAAGAGTCTGATTTCAGTAAACTTATTGAAGAACATCGGGCAATCAATAAAGACTTAAGAGAGGGATTAGATAATGCGGATGTAGTATCATATCCTGACAATCTTGACGCTACGATACGTATGCATGCAAGAAAGATATTTGAGAAATACGGTAAGAACCTATCGGCAACAAGAGAGGCGTTAGGAATATCTCTAAATACACTAAAGAAATATTTGGCGTAGAGTGGCAGTTGTTGTCAAATAATGCTAGGCGATTATCAGTATTTGATAGTCGCCTTTGCTTTATGGACGCATACAGTCTTGAAAGCACCCATTTTTCGATTGGCACGTCCTTTGCTTAAGTTCTGGCAGAGGAGTGTCAATATGGCGAAAAAGAAATACATCGACAAGAGAAACGATCATCGGCGATTATTAAGGCCGGAATACCTGAATACTCGTGATAAAGTAGAAGAAATTGTAGAGTTTATTTCGGGTCTTGGCCCGGAAGTGAAAGTTCATCGTGGTGATGATGAAGATGATCGGTATTTCGGGTTTGAATTATATATAGAAGATCCAGAAGAGTATATATGGATAGAAATACTCAATCCTAGGGGCGGAGATGCACTCGAAGTCGCGCTAGGTTATTATGGAGTTCAATTAGTCACAAAGCGGAGTTTTCAGCACTACTATCCAACCAAATCGGGCCTTTCATTGTTTTTTGAGGAATTAAAAGGATATATTCTAGGGACACATATTGCGGTTCGTGTTGATATTGAAGATAATTACTTTACTAACGGGATTATTCATACGAACGACTTGAATGCTACGGACTGGTTCTCGACGATAGGCAAGCTTATTTTTCGAGATTTTAGATGGTCAAAGTGGTATCAAGACAGATATTCCAGAGATAGATGTCTTAAGGAGAAATTGAGATTGATCTCGAAACATGGATGTCAAATAGGAATTGAGAGCTGGAATGGAGATATGAACTCTGATATATCGCTTCCTGCGCTTGCGGGAGTTTCAGTAAGTAAACTCAGAAAAGGAGAGGAGTGGTATAATGGCTAAGTTTAAGAGTGTTAATCATGGTTTTCTAATGCGGTCGGCCATACGATTCTGGACGAATATAGTTAAAAACTTTGAGGGCGCGATTAATGAGGATGAATTCTTTCGCTTGATACCGACCTATTTGGAGCGAAGAATAATTATTGATACAATAAAAAAGCAAGTCCCTGAGAAAACGCTTTTGGAGATGGCTGATGGCGATAGATACGATCACCTTGACTTCACGAATGATTCAATCGAAAAGATATTGCTCAAGATATGGAATTGGGCGGGGGCGAGAAAGTGCGCGAGAAGGGTGTGTCTTTCACTAAGCAAGGAGCTAAATAAACTCTGTTCTGGCAAAGGAGGACCAGATGCTGTCGAACTGCGCTTCGAAGAACTGGTACGTTTTTTGTCATTATCGAGATTAGAGGCGGACATTCTGCTTTTTGCTTATGTGCAACATTCGACAGCCTTGACTAAAATGCCGGAGCATGTGTATAGTGATGATATGCGCTTATTTATTGCAATGGCACTTAACCGTTCTTATGATGAGATTGTAAGCACGGTTTCGAATAACTCAAAACTATTTAGGTATGAATGTCTTGAGAGGCATGGCTATGGATTCAATGCCAAGGAACTCGGTGGCTTTTTGTCCGGAGGCGACAGACGAAGTCTTTATGAGCATTATTATAACCACGTCGAGCAAACTCCTCTTCCTTGGGCCTTCTTCGGTAAAAGAGCAAGAGAAGAAGGCGAAACGTTGAAGAAATTGTTGCAAGCAAAAGGCCCCAAACGTTTGAATGTTCTCTTATATGGCGCGGCGGGTTCCGGCAAAACTAGCTTTGCAAGAAGTATTGTGGCGGAGTTGGGACTTAAAGGATATGAAATATCACAGTTCGATAAAGAGGACGAGTGCATCAAGTCAACAAGCTCGCGAATAGCAAGTATTCGTTTGTGTAGTGAGAATCTAGTCGGTGAGAAAGGTGTAATTATAATTGATGAAGCGGATAATCTACTTCGCACGGAATCTCAGTTGTGGGATAGGGTATTTAGTGGGGATCGATCTTATGAAAAAGGAGCTGTGTGTTCGCTTCTAGACGAAATACAGATGCCGACAATCTGGATATCCAATGTAAAAGCTCGTGAAATGGCGGATAGCGTTCGTAGGCGCTTTGATTTCTCAATTTCTTTTGCGCCGTTGACGAGGAAGCAACGAGAAATGGTTTGGCAGAATAATGTGAAAAAGCTTAAACTTGAAAGGTTGATAGACAGTTCTATGATTGTCGATTTCTCATCTCAATATGAAGTAAGTGCGGGTGGAATTACGATGGTGTTGGAGAATCTAAAGAAAATGAATCCATCGAAGATAAATGTATCGAAGGTGGTTGAAAATTTGATGAGACCGCATTGTGAATTGATGAATAAGCCTATGGTGGATTCTAAGAATCTGCCCGCCGAAGATTATTCGCTAGATGGATTAAATGTCAAAGGAGAAGTCGGCTTATGCGATATCGTCAGCTCATGCAAGGCATTTCTCGAGGATGATGGATCAGGGGTCGATTCGCCGCGTATGAATATCCTTTTATCTGGTCCGCCTGGAACCGGGAAAACCGAGTTCGTCAAGTATCTCGCTTCAAAGTTATCAATGAGATATAAAGTCTGTATGGGCAGCGACCTTTTATCAATGTGGGTAGGAGGCACGGAAGAAAGAATCAAATCGGCTTTTAATGAGGCCGAGGAGGATGGCTCTATTCTCTTTTTCGATGAGCTTGACGGGCTCTTGCAAAGTAGGACAAGAGCGCACAATAGTTGGGAGGTGACACAGGTTAACGAAATCTTGCATCAAATGGAGCATTTCAAGGGAATCTTTATAGGCGCGACAAATAATAAAGAATTCTTAGATCCGGCGGTTTTGCGGCGCTTTACATTTAAGATAGATTTTGATGTGCTTGATGCATCAGGTAAAAAGCTTTTCTTTGAAAGAATGTTTGGAAGAACACTAACATCTGATGAAGTGAGTATTTTGAGCCGTATCGACAATGTTACGCCGGGCGACCTTCGCACGGTTCGACAGAGATTATTTTATCTCAAAAGCAAATTCAGTAATGCGGGTTTGCTTAAAGCAATTGAGGAAGAGGTTGCGAATAAGAGATATTTCAATCACAAGAAGATAGGATTTTAATATACAAGAAATGAAGGAGTGGATTATGCTTGGTAGTTCGCGTAAAAAGCAAAGAGAGTTGCGAGAAAAGATTGCAAAAGAAGAGGTTGAGATGTTGAATAGAGCGTCCGCATCTTGGTGGAATGGATCAAGTTGGGGGAGTGGTATGGATACGCCTCCAGTAAAGAAACGCATCAACCCACTTCAAGCAGAATATGATCTTATCGAATGTGATCCTTGGGATGTCGATGAGAATGTGATAAAAGCTTATCGAACTGCGGCAAAACAACATCATCCGGATCTAGTAAAAGCTCGGGGTGGGTCCAATGCCGAAGTTGCTGCCGCTAATATTAAGATGCATTTGATAAACGCCGCGTGGAGGAAGATAAAGAAAGATAGGAACTGGAGTTTACCCATTTTTTGAGTAAGGATGTGCGTTTCACCCCGATAAATAAAGGGTGAGATGTACTTTTGAATCTGAAATTAGGTTGTTTTTTGTCGGTTAATTAGGGCTTGGAGGTTAACACGAGCCCGAAGGGAAG
>JAZLMG010000054.1:0-3308 GCA_045598585.1 Kiritimatiellia bacterium | reverse complement strand
GACAGCTCCCCGACGCTTATCGCAGTCTGCCGCGTCCTTCATAGCCTCCTGATGCCAAGGCATCCGTCGTGTGCCCGTATACGCTTAGCAAGATATACCTCACTAATCTCGTTACGTTGTAATTCTCTTTAATTTCCAACTTTCCGTTTTCAAAGATCGTGTTCTTGCTCGTTCTTTCGAACTCACATCCCCTCATCGGGGCGAACGAGTGCATATTATATCATATTTCCCTCACCTTGCGCAAGGGGGTATTTTAAAAAATTTTCTTTACTCGGGGAAAGCGACAAGCTTGATGCCCATCGAGCGGAGCTTATTGTTGCGATCTTCCCAAACTTGATAAAGCTCGTCTTCCGAAGCCCCATTCGTCTTAAGCTGGTCGATTTCGTTCTTCGCCCTCGTATAATAGGCGATTTCCTGCTCTTGACGAGCGACGAGCGCGGCACCGTATTCCTTAATCGTGCCGCCGTCCTTGATGAATTCGCGGAGCTCCACTTTCATGCCCTCGACTAGCGCCTTGATTTGCCGCGCTTCTAAGCCATCGGCCGGTTCAACCGCGATTTTGCGCGAAAGCGCCGCGGTAATCTCTTCTTCGCTCGTGTTGCGCACACTTACTTGCACGCCCGGAACCGCGAAGCCCGCGAGAAACCGCTCGCCTTCTCCTTCGAAGACATCACTCCATCCATCGCGTATCCCCTTCTCGATGACCATCGTATCGCCGATCAGCTGGCGACGCGTCATATCTTCGAAGGGAAGCGTCACTATCGCAACTTCTTCCTTTACTTCCTTAAGCTCCTTCTTCGTCGTCGATAAGGCCATCGTCGCCCCAATCGCAATCACCAAAAGCACTAATATCGCTATCCACCGCTTACCCTTGCCGAAAAGCTTATTGAGAATCCCGGGCGCTTCCTCGACTCGACTCGGGCGAATCCCCATTTCCTTCAGCGCCACGTATACACCATCCCTATTCGCGGCACTTATCATGCCGCGCTTAAGTTCATTTTTCTTCGTCCGATACTCGTACTCGAATTTCATCTAACATTTACCATAGCGGAGTCTCTTCAGGCGAGTACTCTTTCTGCTTATTAGCCACCGGCTCGCTATCAAGCTGCAGTAACGTCAAGAAAAATTGAGTTCTCTTATTAATATGACGTTCCAAAAGAACTGTCGCATCGTCGCGCATTGGAATACAGAATTCGTCTTTTATTTCATCACGATGATGATAATCACGCCAATGCTCTCCGTCAAATTCCAAGAATGCAAAGTGCTTTCCATTAATCACAACGCTTAGATTATCCGTTGGGCAAAACGCTTCTTTATATTGATTAAGCGCAATAGTATATACACGACCATCAACAGTATCAAAGCCTTGAGCCGGGATGGTATTCATCCCTCGTCTCAACGTTATAGACATATACCCCGCAAATCCAAACTCCCCGCCAGCAAAACCTTGCGCGGCAACAGCGCAAAGCACGGTCAATATAAATATCCGAGCGTATCTCATTTCTTTTCGTACTTGATCTTGATAGGTTCAGCAGGAATAGCATGAATCTCGTTCCAAATAGCTTGCTGTACCTCGTTCGTCGGAGCTGGTGCCCAACCCTGACGACATGCATCACGATATGTCCCTACCTTAATCATCTTAATACCAAGACGTTCAATTGAATCGACCATACGATTATGTTGCTCCGGCGACGGCGATTTAGCCGTAATAGCATCTAGCTGCTTAAGCGAAGTTACACGTTGCAGAATAGAATACGAACCAACCGACTCTCCTGCACCTAATACCATACCAATTGAGCGCCAAACTTCCTTGGCCGCTCGATTAGCCACGCGTTCCTTGTCTGCGCCATCCTTTGTCAACGCCTGCACATTTACGATGCAACGACCACGCTCAGGGAAAAACGAAATCGAATCAAGAATCGGATCTTCTACAAACGCCACCAACACGCCTATTGACTTGTCATTTTTGAGAGCATCCTCTATCTTCTCCTCGATCGTCCCACCATTCTTAGCATAAATGACTTCAATCGGTGCATGAAGTTGTAGCTTCACATCTAAGGCCGCCGCTTCTAGAGTTTCTGTCGAAACAAGCTGCTGATCGTTTAGAATACAAATATGCTTACCTGTAGGAGCGGAGAACATCAATCCACCAGATGGTTTAATAGAACTAGCAGGGCGTCGACGTGGTGTCGCGACATCTGCAAACGCACTTCCAACGAGTGCCATAGTGATTAAGGCAAACGAGAACGCAACAATTTTATTCTTCATTTTATCTCCTTAGTTTGTTCTTCTACCTCGACGACGCGGGCGATTCTGAAGTTCGTCTTTGCTAGGAAGTTCCTTACCGCCTTGCTCTATAAGCATTCCATTTACGACTTCGCGATAAGAATCCAGCTCTTCATCATTTGCGCCATCTTGTTCCAACTCTTTTAAATCTTTTAGCGCCGCATGATATAGCTCTGTATTTTGATTCATCATTTCGCGATGTTCCTGCAAGACCTCCATAAAGCTTTTTCCGGTTTCTTCCATTATAGAAAAAATCTCATTGCGAGTATCACGAACCCTACGCTTTAAGTCCCGAATCTCCGCAGTATCATCCTCGTTAAACGCTATGTCTTTCTTCAGCGCATCGAGAAACTCCTTATCACTTATTCCGGCGGGCAGAGGCGGAGCCTCTACACCAGGCTCAATAGCTAATGCCATTGCAATAACTTGATTTGCAGCATTATCCCATACTTGTTTTGGCGGTGTTACCTTGCGCTTAATTGAGCCATCCGGCAATCTAAAATCCTCTATAACCGCACCGGTCTTATTGGTAACCGATTTCAATAAAGTCGGCTCTGTCGATTTTACAATGATTTGCGGCGTATTCATTTCTTCTTGCGCCTGCGATTCTTGCGCTTCTACAATATCCGCCTTAACCTCCTTGATGCGATTATCACGAACGAATTGCGTTATTTTAACCGCGCCATTCTTCTCTACAAGAGACCACCAAGCTCCTATTCCCAAAAGGATGACAATCGCAACAGAAAACGTCCTTACCGGAAATTGTTTCTTTTCCGTTTTCTTCTTTGTTGGAGCAGACACACCCCCACTGCCATTCCATGACATATTTTTGACTCCATTAAGTTTGTCTATATTATATCATATTTCACGCTTCTCGTCTACTGCGGCAGTGTGTTCGCAATCGAATCCGCCAACATCGTCGGCTATGCTAACAAGGATTGCCCCGCTAACAAGTTCCAGCACGCTGCTGCTCAGTTCGAACAGGTCGGAACCGGTACACTCCTCCTTGATGCTACCATGAG
>JAZLMG010000053.1:0-9290 GCA_045598585.1 Kiritimatiellia bacterium | reverse complement strand
TCGGCCGCCTTCGGATGATCGATTTTGTAAGCAGGCGTCGTCAGCGCTTCGTTAAGAAGCTCTTCGTTCTTGAAGTCGTAGCCGCAGAAGTTCACTTCACATCCTCGATAATCGTGAACGAAGGAAGTCCCGTTACCTTTTCGAAGCCGGGAATCGCCTTGAGCTTAAGAAGGTCTTCGGCCTGGACACGAAGAACCGTGTAACCCTCGAGCGCCTTCACAACCTTCGGATCCTTGAAAGTCGTAAGTTCCATCGCCGAGCAATTCTTGCACCAAGTCGCCCAACAGTCGACGAGAACGGGACGCTCGGCCGTTTCAAGCGCGGCAAAGAGCTCGGTCACATCGATACCGTCGGTTTCGACTTCGGCCTTCGCGCCCGAGAAGCCCTGAATCGCGAGACCGCCATAGTACAAGGCCAAAATGAAAACGAACGCGGCAAAGGCGCGGTTCACGTATTTCATCCACGCGCCCGGTTTCGGAAGAACCTGGAGCCCCGCGCCGAGAAGAGGCCAAGGAAGCGCCATGCCAAGACCGAGGACGAACGGGAGCATAAGCGCGGCGAAACTACCCGCGGCATAAAGTTTCGCGGTGAGGAGCAGAACGGCGATGAGAATTGGGGCGACGCAAGCTCCCGCGAGAACGGCGCTTACGATACCCATCATAAACGCGAAAGCCCAAGGAAGCATCGACTGACGCTTCGAGGCAAGTCCCGCGCGCTTCTTCGAAAGGTCGATCATGAACGCTCCCGAGAGCGCAAGACCGAGAACAACGAAAAGAATCGCGATGACCGTATTGAAATAAGGATTCGACTGAATGGAGCCGAAGGCGCTACCGCCAAGCGCGGCGATAACTCCCATTACGCCATAAGCGAGAGCAATACCGAGACCATACCAAGCGCCGCGCGCGGCGGATTTGCCGATTACCATCAAGTTGATCGGAATCATCGGAAGAACGCAAGGCGTCAAGTTCATCGCGAGGCCTCCCAAAAGCGCGAGGAGGATAACGAGCCAAATCGCTTTCCCTTCGAGGAAGTTCGCCGAGCGCTTACCTTCGATGAATTCGACGAAATCGTCCGCGTTCATATACCCTTCGGCTTGTCGAACGTTGTCGGTTTCACGAAGCCATGTCTTCGTTTCGACGGGCGCCTCGAGAAGAGTCTCTTCGCCCGGCATCGAGAAGTCGCCGAGAAAATCATCGAGCGAGGGTTCTACGGAAACACCCTCTTCGACGACCATACGACAAACGCCGTCGACGCACTCGTACTTGACGCCGTCGATGATCGTCACTTCTGCGAAGAGGTTCGCGGCAATAAAAGCGAAAAGACCTAAAGTAAAGTTTTTCATATCGTCTCCAAATATTTGATTACATCGTTAAAAAAGTCTTCGGGGGTAGAAGCACCGCTCGTAATGCCGAGGCGCCCAACGCCGCTAAAATCTATCGCCTTCACTTCCTCAAGCGTACCCGCGCGAAAAGTACGACACTTCGCGACTTCTGCGAGGCGCTTCGTATTCGAAGAATTGGCGGAGCCGAGAACTAAAAGCGCATCTCCCGTAAACGCTTTCACGGCGTCCTGACGCTCTTTCGTCGCGTTGCAAACTTGGGCCATCGTCTCGACTTTGTAGCTCTTTTTAAGCTCCTCGACTTTGGTCTTGACGTCGTCGGCATTCATCGTCGTCTGAGAAACTACTCCTAAAGTCTGCTCCAAAGACGACGCCAAATCACTATATACTATCGCACCGGGGGCTTCGCCCAAGATGCCCTTCACTTCCGCATGATTCTCGTTCCCGATAACGACGACTTGATAGCCCTTCTCGGCGAAAGCTCTCGCTTCGCGGTGAACTCGCTCGACGAAAGGACAAGTCGCGTCGACGACTTTAAGCGAGCGTTTTTTCGCGGCCTCTTTGACCACAGGAGAAACGCCGTGGGCGGAAAAGAGCACCGTCTCGCCCTCCGGGACTTCTTCGATATTTTCAACGAACTTGAACCCGCGCTTCTTAAGCCCCTCGACAACGATTTCGTTATGGACGAGTTCGTGGAGGCAATAAACGCCGTTCAAACTTAAAGCGAGTTTTAGAGCGTGAGTCACGCCCGCACAAAAACCATGAGGATTTATGACCTCAAGACGCATCGGCCGCTTTTTTCTTCGCTTCGAAATCGCGGAAACGCTCGGCGTAGCCCTTGACCGCCTTTTCGAGCGCGGCTTCGCTGTCGACCTTCATATCGGCAATGGCCTTCACAACCGCGAGGAGATATTCACCGGGGTCACCCTTGATCTCGACTTCGGGAAGTTCTTCCTTGTAGCCGATTCGAGCGGCCTTCTCCATGACGCGACGCGCTTTCAAGAGCGAGGGTAGGGTCGAAGGAACACCGTCGAGCGCGCTATGACGCGACTCTTTGCGATGCTCCAGCTGCTTAATGCGTTCCCAATTCTTCATGACCGCAGCCTCGTCCTTCGCATCGACATTCGAGAAAACGTGAGGATGGCGACGAACGAGCTTATCGGAAACGGCATTGGCGACTTCGTCAAAAGTGAACTTGCCTTCTTGCTCGGCCATGACCGACTGAAACATGACCTGAAGAAGGACGTCTCCGAGCTCCTCGATGTGATTTTCCTTATTCTCAGGATTATCCATCGCCGAAAGGAGCTCGTAAGTTTCCTCAAGGACGCAGGGCTTCAACGTCTCTAACGTCTGCACCCTATCCCAAGGACAACCCGTCTGAGGATCTCTCAGACGGGCAGTTATTTCGTGGAGTCTCTCGATTCCGGTCATTGCTTAGACGCGAAGAGTCGCGAAGATCTTTTTCGCCGCGTTCTTATCAAGCGCGGTGACGATTTCGTCGGCACCGGTGAAGTCCTGATAAGCGACGTGAGGATTCATGACCGCAATCGAACCCATACCCGCACGGAGCGCGGCCTTAACGCCCGTTCCCGAGCCGGTGAGCGCGAGAGCGGAAGTGTAAGGAACCTTGGCGGCATGAGCGGCACGGCGCCACATGTCCCACTTGGGACCACCATAGCTCGTACCCGTGTCCTGATAGACATGAACCTTGTCACTCAAGATGTCGGCGAAAACTTCCGAGACCTTCTCGGCTTCGGCACGCGTCGCGAGAACGACGGTGATGTTCTTATCGACGAGCGAGGCGACGAAGGACTTGAACGCGGGAGTCGCGGCTTCGGAAATAGCTTTCGTAAGCGCGGAACCCCACGCGGCGGTCAAATCTTTTGCAGCCTTCTGAGCGGTTTTCTTCGTCTTGATCGCGGTGAAGTACGCCTGGAGGCCTTCCTGATAATCCTTGCCCTGAAGGTAACGAGCTTCGCTAGGAGCGTCAAGCTCGATATTGTCGATCTTCATAAGGAGCTCCTTCGCGGTATTGAAGAGAAGCTCCGCGCCGTTTACGGCGGTGAAGTCGAGTTCGATGATGACGGACTTTGCCATGGCTCTTTTCCCTTACTTGACGACGCGTTTCTTGCGAGCGTTGGGCTGGCCGATTTCGGCGAGAAGCTTACGGAACGAACCCTTGCGAACATTGAACGGCTTACCGCCCTTGATGCGCGGGAATTCGCAGGCGCGAATGACGGCGGACGCATCTTCGTCAGGACCGACAACGCCCGAGACGCCGGTAAGAGCACATTCAGCGGCCTTACGAGCGCACTTTTCGATGAGCTTCAAATCCTTCTTGTTCGGCGCGGCGGCACGAGCGAAGTAACCCGACTTGAAGACCTGAGTCTTCTCGGCCTTGAGGAGTTCGCCGAAACGCTTGGCGACGTACTGACCGACATTGACCTTATCGAGACGCGGATGACCGAACGCATCGACGGGAACTTCCTCGCCGCGCTTCCTCATCTCTTCGATGATATCCTTAACGCCCGCACCTTCGGAAACGAAGATGTTGACCGAGTCAACCTTGTCCATGATCGGGAGAAGACGAGCCGCTTCCTTCTTGAAGTCGATCTTCGCTTCGGGGACATAAACGGCGTGGACGTCCTGACGCTCGAGGGTCAAGTTGAAGCCGGGGAGGAACTTCGTGCGCTTGAGCATCTTGCGATAGTACTGGGCGGTCTTGTAGGTGAGCCAGCCACAGTTACGACCCATAACTTCGTGAACCGTAAGCGCGCGAGGATTCGCGGAGTTTTCCTTGACGACATTCATGAAGAACTTAGCGCCCTCTTCCGCCGCGGTCCAAGCGCCGAGCGACTGCTTGATCGGATAGACGTCGTTATCGATGGTCTTCGGAAGACCGACGACAATGAGCGGATAGTTGTGAGTCGCGAGGTACGCGGCGAGGTCAGCGGCGGTCGTGTTCGTGTCGTCACCACCGATAGTGTGGAGAACATCGACGCCATCCTTGACGAGCTGGTCGGCGGCGACCTTAAGGGGATCTTCGCCTTCCTGAACGAGGCCGCGCTTCACGCAGTCCTTGACGTTCGTGAGCTTGACGCGGCTGTTGCCGATCGGGGAGCCACCATGCTGAGTGAGGATAAGCGCGTTTTCGCGGACTTCCTTCGTGACGGGAATCGATTCGCCCTTGAGAAGACCCATGTAACCATTGATGTAGCCGATCATTTCGACATTCGGGGCCTTCTTGTTGTATTCGTCAATCAAGAAACCGATGGACGAGCTGAGACACGGGGCAAGACCGCCCGCAGTAAGAAACGCAACCTTCTTGACTTCCTTCATCTTCTTTTCTCTTTCTCTTTGAACTTTTACACTTTAAACTTTACACTTAACTTAGAACTGCTTCAGCACGTTCGCGGTTTCAATGGCCGCAGTCATCGCCGCGAAACCCTTGTTACCCTGCTTGGTGCCGCAACGCTCGACGGCCTGTTCGAGATTTTCCGCGGCAACGACGCCGTCGGCGACGGGAACGCCCGTCTCGAGCGAAATCTGCGAGAAAGCGCGAGCGGTGGTCTCGTTAATGAGATCAGCGTGCGCGGTGGCGCCCTGAACGACGGCGCCGAGAGCGACGACCGCGTCAACGCCCGACTTGGCGAGCTTCTGAGCGACGATGGGGAGCTCGTAAGCTCCGGGGACACGAACCAAGGAGAGATCCGCTTCATCGCCACCGAGGCGAACGAAAGCGTCAGTAGCGCCCTTAACGAGCTGTTCCGTCAAAAAGCTATTGAAACGGCTCACGACCAAAGCGATCTTGAGACCTTTCGCAGTAAGCGCTCCGTTAATTTCTTTCATCTTTCTTTTCCTATTACGGGTAAATATAGACGCAAATTTTATCAAATTTGCCGCGTTTTGTCAAATTGACATCTCCAAAGGCGGTAATCCCTTCTCCTCCAAACGCTCGTTCATGATCTCGATCATGTGGCCGCGAAACGACTCCGGAGCGCGTAAAACCTCGTCTTCGCAACGCTCCCGGAAGTACGCTGCCTCTTCTTCGGTAAGCGCGCTTACGTGGTGTCGCTTCATATTGGCGGAAATCGCGAAATAACACGCTGCAAGCGTAATTATCGTCATTACGATATAGCCCGCGGCTATTGCCCAAGGCCGCCAATTCTTCGGATCGTCGCCGATTACGCGATAAGGGCGAATCCCGAGCTTGCGAATCGCCGCATACGCTTCCGCACGGTTGCGTGCCTTGATCTCGCCTTCGTGATTCACATTCTCGCGATCTTGGTAGAGGTACTTATAGAGCATTCGCCACCTCCTGCGCAAGATTCGAATACTCGAGATAAATTCCGCTTTTCGCCCACGCGAGCACGAGCAAAGTTCCGGATATAAGCCCCAAGAACATCCCGAAGATCGAATCGGAGGGCTGCGACAATATCCCGTTGACCGCCTTCTTGATAACGAGCCGAATAAGACCGAAAACGATCAAGGTCGCAACCAAATCCCCAATTGCGCGAATCCAAGCGACATCGGAAAATTGAGCCGAATAATTCCAGCCGAAGCTCGCGGCGAAAACCGAGACTACCGTAGCGGCGATAAAAGCGATCATACCGGAAAGCCCGCGAAAGAGCCCCATAATCGCCATTACACACGTAAAGGCAATAACCGCGTAATCAGCCGCTTGAAGAACCATTACTTCTTAACCGGCTTCGGGAGCGAGTCGCGATACTCCTGATACGCGGCGGCAATCTTGGCCTTGTTGCCCGTCTTCTTGAGCGCACGAATAAGACCATCGATGACCGTCGTGTTGGTAGGAGTCGCCGCGAGAGCACGCGAATAAATTTCGACCGCCTGAGCGGAGTAGCCGAGCTTCATCGCGAGTTCACCCGCCGTTATGAAGGTCGAAGTCTTGCCGGGAGAAAGCTTGCAAGCGGCGCGATAATATTCGAAGGCCTTTTTCTGACCATCAATCGTCTTATCGGTCTTTTCCCAGGCTTTCGCGAGACCTAAAGCCGCCGTATAACTCAAAGGATCGGCATTGTATGCGTCGATATAGCGAAGGCGCGCGGTCTTGAACGTCCCCTTCTTCCACGCCTCCTCGGCCTTCTGAATCGCCGCGGAGCTGGCCGCCGGATCACGCTTCGAAGCGCCGGGCGTTTGCACGGCCTGAGAAGCGATCGATTCCTTGAGCTCGGGAATAATGACGCGCTGAACCTTCTGAACGCGCTGGTCGGCGATCATATCGAGACGCACGAAGAACTCGAACTGCTCAAGCGAGGCCTCGTAATAATTGAAGCTGTCGCGATAGAGGAGACCCAAGTGATACCACGCGGACGAGTTGCGACGATCCATGCGAATCGCCTTCAAAAAGTTGATACGCGCGAGATCGTAATTGTTGCAGCTCATCTCGACGACACCGAGCCCCGTGAGCGCCTGCGAACGAATCTGGGGCGTATTCGCGGTATTTTCGGCAAGCGTCGTAAAGTCCTTCGTCGCGGCCTGATAATCACGAGCATGATACGCGATTTGAGCGTGGAGCATCATGACATCAACAGCTTCGCCATCAAGCACGAGCGCGGAATCGATAAGGGTCTTCGCTTCGGCGATTTCGCCCTGGTCGAGTTTAAGTCGCGCCTTGTAAATAAGAGTTTCGACGTTCTCGGGATTGTATTGAAGCGACTTCGAGAGCATCTTCTCGGCCTTGACAACGTCCTTATTCTCGTACGCGAGCTTACCTGCGGCAAGTTCTTCCTTGCCGTCGCGCTCGCTGCATGCGACCAGCGTCGCCGCGATAAGGATAGCCGAGCCGAACTTAAGCGCGGATGAGAGCGAGATATTCGTCACGCTTGGCCTCCATAATCTCTTTAGTCTTGCCTTCGAGGTTGAGACGAACGAGCGGCTCGGTGTTCGACATACGAACATTCGCCCAATACCCTTCAGTTTCCCACGCATCGACCGAAACGCCGTCAAGTTCGAACACCTTCGCTTGGGTCTCATACTTCGCCTTGATCGCCTTCAAAATCTCGGCGGGGGGAGTAGTCGTCTTCGTATTGATTTCGCCCGACTGGAAGTACTTCTTCAAAGGCGCGATGAGTTCCGAGAGCGGCTTATCGGAGGCGGAAACGATGTTCGCGAGCGCGAAGGTCGCCATCGAGCTCGATTCCGCGGTGAAGTTCGCCTTGAAATAGTAGTGACCCGAGAGTTCGCCCGCGAAGATGGCGTCGTTCTGGCGCATCTGCTCCTTGATGAAGGAGTGACCGACGCGGGACATCATCGGCTTGCCGCCCGCCGCAGCGATGGTTTCTTCGGCGACCTTGGTGGAACGAAGATCGTAGAAGCACGCCGAGCCCGGGAAGCTCTTGAGCATATCCTGAGAAATAAGAGAAGTGACGAAATCCATCGGGATAACCTCGCCCTTCTCGTCGACGAAGCCTGCTCGGTCCGCGTCGCCATCATACGCAACGCCGAAAGCGTACTTTCCGGGGTTCGCCTTAATGAGGTTCTGAAGATCCTTCAAAGTCTCGACATGAAGCGGATTCGCGTCATGATTCGGGAAGTCGCCATCATATTCGCCATAAAGACCATCGTAAGTGATCATCGAATCCTTGAAAGCACAGCTTTCGGCGATGCCCATACCATTCGCGAAGTCCAAGGCGAGGTGGAGAGGCTTCGCCATGTGGGCGAACTTCTTCACATGCTCGGCATATTCGGCGGAAACGTCGACCTTGGTAATCGTACCCTTAACAGCGGCATCTTCTCCCAAGTCACCCGTCATAACGAGCTTTTCAATGTCCTTGATGCCCGTCGCTCCGGAGATCGGTACGGCATTGGCGCGGCAAAGCTTGCAGCCGTTCCACTCCTTCGTATTGTGCGAAGCGGTAATCATCACCGAGCCGTCGGTCTTAAGCGTACCGTTCGCGAAATAGCTCATCGGAGTCGAAGCTAAGCCGACATCGATAACGTCGACACCGACATCAGTAAGTCCCTTAGCGAACGCGGCGAAAAGCGAATCGGAAGACTTGCGGCAGTCACGCGCGACGGCGACCTTCTTTACGCCCGTGAACTTGGCATAAGCACGCGCGATCTTTTCGAAAATAACTTCATCGAGGTCCTGACCGTAGATACCACGAATGTCGTAGGCCTTGAAAATACCCATAACTTCTCCTGATTTCGTATTTATTTGAAATTGGTGGGCGATACTGGACTCGGACCAGTGACCCCTACCGTGTGAAGGTAATGCTCTAACCAACTGAGCTAATCGCCCGGGGTGCTTATGCGGTATATTATATCATATTTCCCTCGCCTTTGGCAAGTGCGAACATACAAAAGAGGGAAACACCTTAAAAACAAAAAAACCTGGCTTTAACCAGGTCTTCTTCTTAATGGTTGCCTCGCAGGGACTCGAACCCCAACAAGCAGAATCAGAATCTGCGGTGCTACCATTACACCACGAGGCAAACTCGTTTGTTACCTTCTCGTACTGGCGGGGTCGACGGGGCTCGAACCCGCAACCCCCGGATCGACAGTCCAGTGCGCTAACCAATTGCGCCACAACCCCGTGTTCCGTGAAAGTGATGCATATTATATCATATTTCCCTTGCACTTGACAAGGGGGTATTTTAAAAATTTTTACAGGCGCGATAAAAGAAAAGCTTGAGAGTGGCGAATGGGAGCAAAGCTCGGTCCGGGCACCGCGCGAACTCTTGAAGTTTCGCGCTTAGGCTTTCGACGACTGGGCGAAAAGCACATCCATGCGAAGGCCTCTTAGCATCAATGCGCATATCCCCGACCCGTGCTTTCCTCCCATTCTCCTTTTGCCTCGCCGATGCGCGGCGTGCCGCATACTGCGGCATTGGTAGGGGCGGGCGTCCCGACCGCCCGGTTACTTTCGCGATTTCTAATCGCAATGTGTCAAAAATCGAGAGTCTAGGTCTGTCTCATATTTTTGACA
>JAZLMG010000052.1:0-28096 GCA_045598585.1 Kiritimatiellia bacterium | reverse complement strand
GCGCGCCCTTGCTCCCAGGCCCCCTGGCGGCCAACCCTCCCTGAGTCTGTCTGGTCCCGCGCCGACGCGGCCTTTGACCGCGAGGACGGGAATCGCTGGCACGGGCGCACGAATCTCCCCGAGTCGTGGACGATTGAGACGGCGGGCATCCGCTTTAAGCTTGGCGGGACGGACTTCGGTCACCTCGGCATCTTCCCCGAACAGCGTGCTCAGTGGAAGTGGATTCGTTCCCACGTGCGCGGCACCGCTCTTAATCTCTTCGCATATTCGGGAGGTTCGACCATGGCTGCCGCGCTTGGTGGTGCGGAAGTTTGTCACCTCGATGCTTCGAAGGGCATGGTCGAGTGGGCGCGCGAAAACGCTCGCTTAAATGGTCTCGGGGATAAGCCGATTCGCTGGATCGTCGATGATGCTCATAAGTTCATGAAGCGCGAGATTCGCCGCGGTCACAAGTATGACGCGATTATTCTCGACCCTCCTACTTTCGGACGTGGAGCGGGCGGCGAGATGTACAAGATCGAACGCGATCTTAAAGAGACTTTAGGGCTCGTAAAAGAGCTCCTCTCCGATCATCCCGCTTTCGTGCTCTTTTCTTCGCATACTCCGGGACTTTCCGAAATCGTCGCGAAGAATATCTTATCTCAACTTTTCCCGATGGCGACGCTCGAATCGGGCGAAATGCTCCTAGAGGGCAAAGCTCTTCAGTGTCCTAGCGGTATTTACTGCCGCGCTATCTTCCCATCTTCAAAATAACTCAAGGAAACAAATCATGATTCTCCTTATCGGTAGTGACGCCTATTCCCCGTTCCGTATGGACGCTTTAAAGGAAGCGATTAAGAAGCTTGATCCTCAACTTCCCGAGCTTACGATTGACGCGAAGTGGGTTTACGCGATTGAAGAAGCTTCGAAGGGTACGAGCGAGGCGGAGCTCAAGAAGGCCTCGACGCTCCTTAACGCCGTCGGACCCTGCGATGACGCCGATTTCTTCGTCACTCCTCGCAAGGGCACGATTTCGCCCTGGAGCTCGAAGGCCACCGATATCTTCATCAACTGCGGTCTAAAGACGATTAAGCGCGTTGAGCGCGGCATTCGTTTCATTGTCACTCCCGCGCTTTCGGAAGTCGCTTTCGGCGCGCTCTACGATAAGATGACCGAGGGCGTCTACGCCGATCTCTCCGATCTTTTCGATGTTGATGAGCCTCGTCCCGGTCGTACCTACGATGTTCTCGCGAAGGGTATCGACGCGATTAAGGAAGCGAATGAGGAAATCGGCCTTGCGATCAGCGAGCCCGAAATGAAGTACCTCGCCGAGAGCTTCGCGAAGGCGGGACGCAACCCGACCGATACCGAGCTCGTTATGTTCGGTCAGGTCAACTCCGAGCACTGCCGTCACAAAATCTTCGGCGCCGAATTCATCATCGACGGCAAGAAGCAGAAGAACTCGCTTTTCGGAATGATCAAGAACACTCACGCGAAGCGTCCGCAGGATACGCTCTCGGCGTATAAGGACAACTCCTCGGTTGTCACGGGTTTCGAAACCGATATCTTCGCGATCAATCCGAAGAACAATACCTACTCTTTCAAGAAGGATCAGCTCGACCAGCTCATGAAGGTCGAGACTCATAACCACCCGACGGCAATCTCGCCTTATCCGGGCGCGGCGACCGGTGTCGGCGGTGAAATCCGCGATGAAGCGGCTACGGGTACGGGCTCTAGAACAATTGCGGGTATCTGCGGCTTCATGGTCTCGAACCTCCGCATTCCCGGCTTCCCTCAGCCCTGGGAACGCATCTATGCCGACTTCCCGACTCGTCTCGCGACGCCGCTCCAGATTATGACCGAAGGTCCTATCGGAGGAGCTGCGTTCGGTAACGAATTCGGTCGTCCTCAGCTTTGCGGCTTCTTCCGCACTTACGAAGGCCTCGTCGCGGGTGAACTTCGCGGTTATCATAAACCGATCATGCTCGCGGGCGGTATGGGCGTCATCCGTCGTAGCCAGGTCCAGAAGAAGGATGTCACGGTCGGCGCTTTGATCGCTCAGATCGGCGGCCCCGCGATGCGCATCGGTCTCGGAGGTGGCGCTGCCTCCTCGATGATGACGGGCACGAACTCCGAAGCTCTCGACTTTAACTCGGTTCAGCGCGGCAATGCCGAAATGCAGCGTCGTTGCCAGGGCGTCGTCGACGCTTGCTCCTATCTCGGAGCGGCGAATCCGATTCTCTCGATCCACGATATCGGCGCGGGCGGTCTTTCGAATGGTTGCCCCGAACTAGTCGAAGCGACGGGCGGCAAGTTCAAACTCCGCGAAGTCCACAACGAAGAGCGCTCGATGAACCCGATGGAAATTTGGTGTTGCGAAGCTCAGGAGCGTTATGTTCTCGCGCTTAAGCCGACGGCGAAGAAGTTCTTCGAAGAGCTTTGCGCTCGTGAACGTTGTCCCGTCGCCTTCATCGGCGTCGCCACGGGTGATGGTCAGCTTATTCTTGAAGACGAGCACTTCGGCGACAAGCCAATCGATATGGATATCAAGGTCCTCCTCGGTAAGCCGCCTCGCATGGTTCGCAACGTTAAGCGCGTCACGAAGAAGCATGTGGCGACGAACTTCGATGGCGTTAAGCCGATCGATGCTTTGACTCGCGTTCTTCACCTCCCGGCCGTTGCCGACAAGACCTTCCTTATCACGATTACCGACCGTACCGTTACGGGCCGCGTCGCGCGTGACCAAATGGTCGGTAAGTTCCAGCTCCCTGCGGCTGATTGCGCGGTTACGACGATGGGCTACAAGACTTACGAAGGTCAGGCGATGGCGACCGGTGAGCGCACTCCGATTGCGATCATATCGGGTCCCGCTTCGGGCCGTATGGCGATTACCGAGGCGATTATGAACCTCGCCGCCGCCGATGTCGGCAATATCGGTCAGATTCGTCTTTCCGCTAACTGGATGGCGCCTTGCGGTGATCCCGGCGAAGATGCGGTTCTTTACGATACCGTCGAAGAAGTCGGTCTTAATTTCTGCCCGAAACTCGGCGTTTCGATTCCTGTCGGTAAGGACTCGTGCTCGATGCACACGACTTGGACCGACTCGAAGGGCGAGAATCAGAAGCAGGTCGCTCCCTTGTCGCTCGTCGTTTCCTCTTTCGCCCCCGTAAAGGATGTTCGCCTTACGCTTACGCCTGACTTGAAGCCCGGCGAAGGGACGAAGCTTATTTACGTCGATCTTTCGAACGGTGAATATCCGCTTGGCTCGACCGCGCTTGCTCAGGTCTACGCTCAGCTCGGTAACACTCATGCCGACTCCGACGCGGCGACGTTGAAGCGTTTCTTCAACGCGATGCAGCTTATCGTCCGCGGCGAACTCGCGCTCGCTTATCATGACCGCTCCGATGGCGGTCTCGCCGTCACTCTCGCCGAAATGGCGTTCACGGGTGGTCGCGGCATTAAGGCGACCTTGCCTGATGGCGATGCGCTTGAGCAGCTCTTCAACGAACAGCCCGGTGCCGTTTTGCAGGTTGCCGCCGATAAGGTCGAAGATGTCCTCGGTATCTTCAAGGATGCGAAGGTCTCTGCTGTCATTATCGGCGAGCCGACCGACGACCGCAAGTTCGAGCTTTCCGTCGGTATGCGCAAGGCGATCGATACCGATATCACGTATCTCCGCCGCGCTTGGTCGGAAACGACTTACCGCATGCAGGCGCTCCGTGACAATCCCGTTTGCGCGAAGGAAGAGTATGATAACGGCCTTGATGAGGAAGATCCCGGTCTTACCTTCAAGCTCACTTATGACCCTGATGAAAAGCAGAAGGTCAAGAAGCCCGCGAAGAAGCCGCGTATGTGCATTCTTCGTGAGCAGGGCGTCAATGGTCATATCGAAATGGCTGCCGCGTTCGCGCTTGCTGGTTTCGAGTGCCAGGACGTTCACATGTCCGATCTTATCTCGGGTAAGGTCGACTTGAAGGACTTCCAGGGGCTCGTCGCCTGCGGTGGCTTCTCTTATGGCGATGTCTTGGGCGCTGGCTCGGGCTGGGCGCGTTCGATTCTCTTCAACGACAAGCTCAAAGCGATGTTCAAGAAGTTCTTCCATCGTAAGGACACGTTCTCGCTCGGTATCTGCAACGGTTGCCAGATGCTTTCGCAGCTTAAGGACATCATCCCCGGCGCGGAAGGTTGGCCGAAGTTCGTGAAGAACAACTCCGAACAGTTCGAAGCGCGCTATGCGACGATCGAACTCGAGGATTCGCCCTCGATCTTCTTCAAGGGTATGGCGGGCTCGCGTCTTCCGATTGCCGTTGCTCATGGCGAAGGTCGCGTTTATACGGACGGCTTCACGCCCTCCATTTGCGCCGCGCACTTCGTCGATGGCCGTGGTCAGGCGACCGAGCGTTATCCTTATAACCCGAACGGCTCGATCGGCGGTCAGACATCCTTCACGACGAAGGATGGCCGCGCAACTATCATGATGCCTCACCCTGAACGCGGCTTCCGTGCTTGCCAGCTCTCGTACAACCCGGGAGTCTTCAAGGTCAATGGTCCTTGGATGCGTATGTTCGAGAACGCTTATAAGTTCGCCGTGGAGAAGATGGCCTGATGAACGGAGCCTTACTTCTCGTCCTCGCCGCCGTGGTTTTCCTCGGCGGCTACTTCATTTATTCGAAGTGGCTTGCTCGTTTCCTCGGAGTCGATGAAAAACGTCCGACTCCGGCGATTACGAAAGAGGACGGGGTTGACTATGTGCCCGCTCATCCGACGGTTCTTTTCGGTCATCATTTTGCCGCGATTGCCGGCGCGGGTCCGATTGTAGGGCCCGTTCTTGCCGCGGAATTCGGCTGGCTTTCGGTCACTTTGTGGATTGTGCTCGGCTGCGTTTTCATCGGCGCGATGCATGACATGATTTCGATGTACCTTTCGGTTAGACATGAAGGGAAATCGATCGGCTCCGTGATCGGCGAAATCTTGGGTAGACCGGGGAAAATCATGTTTCTCCTCTTCTGCTGGTCGGCCTTGGTGCTTGTCGTCGCCGAGTTCAACCGCCAAATCGCGGGGACGTTCGTCGCCGATCCTGCGATAGCGACGGCCTCCTTGCTCTTCATCGTCGAAGCGGTCGTCTTCGGGCTTTGCGTTTATCGCTTCAAGATGTCGGTCTTGCTCGCTTCGCTTATTTTCGTTCCTTTGATGTTCGCGTTCGTTTGGATCGGTAACGTATTCCCGATGCCGCAGCTTTCTTCGACGGTATGGATTTTGATCCTCCTAGTCTATTGCTTCTTCGCGTCGACTTGCCCCGTTCAGTATCTCCTTCAGCCGCGCGACTACCTTAACGCGTATCTCCTTTATGCGATGATGGGTCTAGGTTTCGTCGGCATCTTCGTCGCCCATCCGAATCTCTCGATCGATGCTTTTACGGGACTTTCCGCTATTGGGAGAACGGGGAAATCGGATCTCCTTTTCCCGATGCTTTTCGTGACGGTCGCTTGCGGAGCGTGCTCCGGCTTCCATGCGCTCGTCGCCTCCGGAACGAGTTCGAAGCAGGTCGCGAGTGAAAAGTCGATTCGTCCGATTGCCTATGGCGGGATGTTGCTCGAAGGAGTCCTTGCGATGATTGCGCTTATCGGTGTTGCGGGGTATTACTCGTCTCATGCCGATTTCGTCTTCGCCTTGCAGACGAAAGAACCCGTCCAGCTTTTCGCTTCCACGATCGGCAGCTTTTGCGTCAAGCTCGGTCTCCCGCTTAGAATCGCCGAAAGCTTTATTCTGCTTTCGGTTTCGGCCTTCCTCATGACTTCGGTTGACGCGGGTACTCGCCTTGCGCGTTTCTGCTATCAGGAGCTCGTTCCGAAGAAATCTCCCGCTCACAATATGTATTTCGGAACGTTCATTGTCTGCGCACTTGCGGCGGGGCTTCTCCTCGGCAATCCGACCGCGGCGAAACAGCTTTGGACCTTGTTCGCGAGCGCTAATCAGCTCCTCGCTTCATTAACGCTTCTTACGGCTTCCTTGTATCTTCTTCGCGAGAAGAAACCTTGCTGGGTGACGGCGATCCCGATGGCGCTCATGTTCGGAATCTCGACTCATGCGCTTACTCTTATCGTGCGCGGCGCTTTTGCGGGAGGCGAATGGATTCGCTTCGGCGCATCGGTATTTCTCCTCTTGCTCGCGTTTGCGCTTATCATCATTACCATTAAGAAGGGACGCCAATGCATAACCTCCTCGCCTCGCTCTTAATCGTCGTTACCGTTTCGACTTACCAAAATCCTGAATGGCGCGCGGTTGTCGACGCGCTTCAGTCTAAGCACTCCGACATGAAGGTCGAGGTCTTGACTGCCGCGCCTTCCGTTCTTGACGCGGGTGTTATCCTCAAGGAAAAAGCGCCGCGCTATGTCGCTTATGTGATGACTCCCGAGGAGGCTCGCTATAATATGATCATCAAGCTTCACTACGCGATGCGTTCGCTCGATGACGATCCGTATGATGACGCAATTTGGGGAATCGTCTCGGGCCCGACCGCGAAAGACGCACTCAGAATCGCTTCTTCCAATGAGCCGACGGAGCTTTATTCGACATTGTCGACTACGGGGCTTGGAATGGATATTACTCCTGGCCCCGTGACCATGTTCTCCGACGGATATCCAGAGGGCTGCTGGAAGACTCAGCGTGATGGTGTCGTTACCGAGCATCAGAAGGACGGTGATTTGACGGATGAATTCGAGAAGGCCTGGAACGAGACGGACCCGAACCTTATCTTGACGAGCTCTCATGCTTCCCAGTTCAATCTCGAGATGCCGTTTTCTCGCGGCAACATCGTCTCGGTGAATGGGATGTTCTATGCATGTCCCGACTTGAAGCTCATCGACTACTCGACCGGCCAGTTCAAACCTGAAGCCTCTTCGGGCATTAACCTTCAACCTTCACCCTTGGCATCTCCCTCGAGGGAGAAGATTTGGATTGCTGCCGGCAACTGCCTTATCGCCGACAACAAGGGCTCTTCCAATATGGTCATGACCGCGCTCGGTTTCGGCAAGGTCAACCAGTTCGTCGGCTACATCAAGACGACCTGGTTCGGTGAAATCGGTTGGGGAACTTGGGGCAATTTTGCCGCGAGCCATTATCCGTTAAACGAGAGCTACTATCTCGCGAATCAGAACTTGGTGCGTACGCTTGTCGAACTTGAGCCGACAGTCCAAGGAAAGCACCTTAACGAATATCCTAAAGAAGTGCTCGGCAAACTCTGGGACTATGATGGGACGTGCTTCTGGGGCGATCCCGTTCAAGAGGTCAGCTTGAAGGGCGCTAAGAAGCCGGTCGGCATCATTTTCCCCGAGGCGAAGAAGGGCCGCAAACTCGTTTCCGCTCCCGAGGGCTTCGAGGTCTTTGTCGCAGACGATTTCGCTTTGGTTACGAAATATCCCGAGAACTATCCCGCCGATTGGGAAAGTAAGCTTATTTTCGAATAAGGAAAGTTACCATGAGAATCGAAATCCTTCCTTCGTTACTTGCCGCAGACTTCGGTCACTTGGCCGATGACATTCTTCGCGCCGAGGCCTCGGGCGCCGAAGCCCTCCACCTCGACATTATGGACGCTCACTTCGTTCCGAATCTCTCGTTCGGTCCCGATGTCGTGAAGCTCGCTTCGAAAGTCGCGCCTAACTTTTATCGTAATGTCCATCTCATGATGACGAATCCCGAGAAGTACTTGGAAGCGTTCAAGAACGCGGGAGCGCAGACGATTCAAATTCATGTTGAAGCTTCTTGTGATATTCATGCGGAGCTTAAGCGCATTCGTGAAATGGGACTTAAGAACGCGCTTGCGATCAATCCCGAAACGCCGGTCGAAGCGCTTTACCCGTATCTCGATGAAGTCGACGAAATTCTAGTCATGACCGTTCACCCGGGTTATGGTGGCCAGAAGTTCATTGCCGAATGTCTTTCCAAGGTCTCCGAGGTTCGTAAGCGTAAGCCCGACCTTGACATCATGGTCGATGGCGGCGTCAATGGTGAAACCGCAATTGAAGCGAATAAGGCGGGCGCGAATCAGTTTGTCGCCGGAAGTTACCTCTTCAAGCAAACCGATATGAAGGCTGCCGTCGATGACATGCGTCGTAATACCCACATTTAATGAGCGCGAGAATATTCGACCGATGGTCGAAGCGCTCCTAGGACTCGAGACTACCGATTCTCTGAATATTCTTGTTGTTGACGATAACTCTCCCGATGGTACGGGCGTAATCGCCGATAAGCTTGCTTCCGAAAACTCCCGTGTCGCCGTTCTTCACCGCACCGAAAAGGCGGGGCTCGGCAAAGCGTATGTCGCCGGGTTCAAGTGTGCCCTCGAGCATGGAGCGACACGCGTTGTCCAGATGGACTGCGACTTTTCTCACGATCCCGCGGCGCTTCCTTCGCTTCTTGCCGAAGAGGGCGATCTCGTGATCGGCTCGAGATATGTGGAAGGGGGCTCGACGCCGGGCTGGCCATTTAAGCGCCGCCTTATTTCGCGCGCGGGAGGCCTTTTCATTCGCATTGTTACGGGCATGCCGATTAAAGATCCGACGGGCGGCTTTAAGGTTTGGAAGCGTGAGCTTTTGGATAAAATGGATATTGCTTCCATCGCCTCTGCGGGGTATTCGTTCCAGCTCGAGATGAATCATCGCGCGTGGAAACTCGGAGCGAAGATCATCGAGCACGCGATTACATTCACCGACCGTACTCGCGGCGTCTCGAAGATTACTGCCGGTATCGCGACTGAATCGATTAAAATCGCCCTCAAACTCCACCGTTAATGAAAACATTTCTCTTAGTTTTTACAATCTTCGTTGCCTTGTCCGTTCTTGCGGTTTCTACGCCCGAAGGTTTTCTAGATGACTATGACGCGGCGCTTTCGAAGGCGCAGGCGGAGAATAAGCCGATCTACGCCGTTTTTACGGGAAGCGATTGGTGTGTCTATTGTAAGCAGCTCGAAGCGAAGCTTCTTTCGAAGTCGGAATTCGTCGAAGAACTCTCAAAGGGCTATGTCTTACTTTACGTCGATTTGCCGCGCGACAAGTCGCTCGTAAGCGAGAAGGCAGCGGAAGAAAACAAGCCCCTCGCTCGTAAGTATAAGGTGATAGGGCTCCCTACAATCCTCATGATAGATAAGGAGGGCGCAACTATTCGCCGTCTTGACCGCGGCAAACCGGGAGAGACACCGAAAGAAACCGCCAAACGTTTGGTTGACTTAACTCAAGAATAATGATAAAATAATCTCACTATGAATACTTCACGTAGAGCGTTTATTGCAGGAGCGGGCGCCACGCTCGCTATGACCGGATATACCCAGCAGCTTTGCCGTCTCGCCAAGGACCGTAAGCTTAATATCCTCTTCATCATGACCGACGACCACGCCGCGCATGCGATTTCCGCGTACGGCTCGAAGGTCAACAAGACGCCCGGTATCGATCGCATTGCGAAGGAAGGTATGATCTTCTCCTCCGTCATGTGCACGAACCCGATTTGCACGCCCTCGCGCGCGGTGATCTACTCCGGTCGCTATTCTCACAAGAACGGCGTTCCCGTTTTCAACGACATTTCGAAGGATCTCGAGACGGTCGGCGGTTATATGCGCAAGGCCGGCTACTACACCGCGTTCGTCGGCAAGTGGCACTGCGGTGGCCCCGCCACGATTCGTGACGCCGACTGGGATAAGTGGCTCGCGTATCAGAATCAGGGTCAGTATTTCGATCCTTGGTTTTGGGAACGTAAGGAAGACGGCTCGGTCGGTCAGCTCAAGTTCCCCGGCGAATACGCGACCGAAAACATCACCAAGGTCTGCAAGGGCCTTATCGACAAGTCGCTCGATACGGGTAAGCCGTTCTTTATGATGATGCACCACAAGGCGCCTCACCGTAACTGGCTTCCTTCGCCCAAGTACAAAAAAATGTTCCGTTCGATGACGCTTCGCGACATCCCGCTTCCGAACACGATTTTCGATGATTACGAAGGTCGTACGAGCTCGATCAAGACGACGGCGATGACGCTTCTTCACCATATGAACCCCGGCTTTGACTTGAAGCTCGCCGAATATTTCAGCGAAGGCGGCAAGTTCGAGACGATCGACGGCAAGAAGTTCGACGGCAAGAAGAACGAAAAGGGCGAATACATCAATCGTTTCCCCGACGGCATGACCGACAAGGAAAAGATTCAGCTCTCCTACCTCCGCTATATGCAGGACTATCTCGCTTGCGTCCAGTCGGTCGATGACTCGGTTATGGAGATGCAGGATTACCTCAAGGAGAAGGGCCTCGAGGAAAATACGCTCGTCATCTACACCGCCGACCAGGGCTTCTTCCTCGGTGACCACGGTCTCTATGATAAGCGCTTCATCATGGAAGAAACGCTCAAGATGCCGTTTTTGGCCAAGTGCCCCGCGTTCATCGCGCCCGGTTCGGTCAACAACGACATTATCGGCAACGTCGACTTCGCGCCGACCTTCCTCGATGTCGCCGGTGCCGAAAAGCCCGAGTGCATGCAGGGTGACTCGTTCCTCAAGAACATGAAGGGCGAAACCCCCGAAAATTGGCGCGAGGCGCTCTATTGCCGCTATTACATCGAAGGCGGCGAACATGGCACTTCTGCGTGGTACGGCATCCGTACGAAGACCGATAAGCTCGTTTACTACTACAAGCGTAACGAGTGGGAATACTTCGATATGGTCCGCGACCCCGAAGAAGTCCATAACGGCTACAATGATACCGTCAATCAGGAGCGCATCGCGTATCTTAAGACGGTCATTCAGGATCTCCGCGTCAAGTACGAAGATACCGAGGACGAATATCAGAACTCGGGCGAGTACTGGGCCGTTAAGAATAAAAAGGAAGAAGCGAAGTAAGTGCGAAGCTTCTCGCTTCTCGTAAAACCGGTAGGCGGCGATTGTAATCTCGATTGCCGCTACTGTTTTTATAAGTACACTCACGCGAAAGGGCGGATGACGGACGCCCTTGCCGCGCGGGTGGTCAATACTTATATGATGCTCCCGATGATGGAGCACGCGATTTGCTTCCAGGGCGGCGAGCCGATGCTGATGCCGCTCTCGTTTTATGAAAAGCTCGATCTCTTCGGTTGCGAAACTTCGATTCAGACGAACGGGACCTTGATTACCGACGAGTGGGCCGAGTTTTTCGCGCGTAATCGGTGGCTGGTCGGAATCTCGCTCGACGGCACTCCCGAGATCAACGAGCATTTCCGTCAAAAGACCGAGCTCGTCATAAAGGGAATCCGGCTCCTCGAAAAGTACGGCGTCGAGTTCAATATTCTTTCGGTCGTTTCGAAGGCGAATCTCGGCAAAGAAAAGGAAGTCGGCGAGTATTTGCGCGACAATTTCGCCGCGACTCGCTATCAGTTCATCCGCTGCGCCGAACAGGTCAGTTTAAAAGAGTATATCGATTTCATGTCGAAAATGGCCGAGGTCAAGGATCTGCCGATGGTCCCTTACCATAAGCCGTATTGCTGCGGAACCTATCTCGCGGTCGAGCATGATGGCTCCGTATACCCCTGCGACTTCAATATCGACGAAGAACATAAGCTCGGTAATGTCATGACAGATAGCTGGCAAGCTCTCTATTCGCGCGGCTTTACCGAAGATGATCTTTGTCGCTGCCCCCAGATTCACTAGCTTATTTTCATTTTTGGGAATTTGTGACGAAAATCGACCTTTCGGTTTTCGCCGCGCGGACCTCGACTTCACCCGCATAAACATTGGGTGAAGTCGATATCGGCCAACAAAAAACTCAGATTTTTGCGTTGAGAAAAATCAACGCAAAATCAACGCAAAATCAACGCAAAACTTTTTTAGATATGAGATAATAGTATATGTCTATTGCGCGACGTGTGTCGTGAGATAGCGAAAACTCATAACTAAAAAGGCACTAAAGCATGTTGGCAAAATGTTACTCCGGCTCGATCAGCGGAGTCGAGGCGACTACGGTCGAAATCGAAGTCTATTCTTCGATGGGCACTAATTCCTTCGCAATCGTAGGTCTTCCCGATCAAGCGGTCAAAGAAGCGAAAGATCGAATTCCTTCGGCTATGAAAGTAAGCGGCTTTCGGCCGAGTAAAGAATTCGCGATTACCGTGAACTTGGCTCCCGCGTCGGTAAAGAAGGAAGGTTCGATTTACGACCTTCCAATTGCGGTCTGCTTACTCAAGGCGATCGGGAAGCTTGAAAGCGCGCATCTTGAGGAGTTCGGTCTTGTAGGAGAGCTCTCGCTTTCGGGAGCTGTCCGACCTGTGCGCGGCGTTCTTCCGATAGTGATGGAAATGAAACGAATCGGTAGGCGCGGCGTTTTTGTTCCCTTCGACAATGCCGAAGAAGCAAGCGTCGTCGAGGGAATTGACGTCATTCCTGTTAGAACTTTGAAAGAGGCCTTCCTTTATCTTAACGGCGAACTCGATATCGCGCCTTTATATACCAATCTCGAAGATCTCGTTATCAAGAATCGAGATAGTGGCTTTGATTTTGCGGATGTTAAGGGGCAGGATAACGCCAAGCGTGCAATCGAAATCGCCGTTGCCGGCGGCCATAATATACTGATGATAGGCTCTCCCGGTTCGGGAAAGACGATGCTCGCGAGATGCGTCCCCTCGATTCTTCCTCCGATGACCGTAGAGGAGGCTCTTGAAGTATCGCGCATTCACTCGATTGCCGGTATCGCGAGAGGTGAAGGGCAGTTTATAACTTCGCGACCATTTAGAGCTCCGCATCATACAGTCAGCGCGGTAGGACTTATGGGCGGCGGAGCGCATGCGACGCCCGGAGAAGTCTCGAAGGCGCATCGCGGCGTCTTGTTCCTGGACGAATTCGCCGAGTTCCCTCGCAATGCTCTCGAATCCTTGCGTCAGCCGCTGGAGGATGGACACGTCGAAATCTCTCGCGCACTCGCTTCGCATTCGTTCCCCTCGCGCTTCACTTTGGTTGCCGCTATGAATCCTTGTCCTTGCGGGCACTTCAATGACGACAATAAGCAATGTACATGTACGAATGCGCAAATCGCCCGTTATCAAGCGAGAATTTCGGGACCGCTTATGGATCGAATCGATATTCAAATCGGAGTCTCGGCAGTTCCGTTAAGGGAGCTCACGAGACTTAAGCGCGGCACTTCGAGTCACGAGATTCGTGAACGAGTTGTGGCGGCGAGAGAGATTCAAAAGCAAAGGTATAAAGACTTCACGAACGTGCGGACGAATGCCGATGTGAAAAGCGGGGATTTGCCGGAGGTTTGCAAGCTCGACAATGACTGTTTGGGCGTTCTCGACCGTCTTATCGATGCGATGCACTTGTCGGCCCGCGCCTACGACCGAATCCTGAGAGTCTCGCGAACGATAGCAGACCTACGAGAAGACGAGGCGGTTAAGCCCGATGACATCAAGGAAGCTGCGATGCTTAGGCAGTTGGAACTTGAAAACGAAAAGAACTTTTGGATGTAAAAGACAAGGAGATTTATCATGAACGAAAAATATAGCCCTGCTCTCGCATTTTTCCACCCTAATCCCAAAGGCACGGGGAGCGCCATTAAATTCGAACTTAAGCCGGCTAACGCCAATCAAGAAGGCGCGATTATGGTAACCGGCATGAATCAGCAAACCATTGGAGATTTGCGAGGACAAAACCCTGTCTACCCGAAATTCAACTGGGACAACCGCATTGTCGTCAAACTCGGTTTCACCGACTTGAGTAAGATGTTGGAGGTCTTGCGGGGAGTACGCGAGTCATTGAATGATGGTGCCGGGATCTGTCACACAGTCCTCGGGTGTAATACGCGCATAAGCTTGACCCACTCGACTTTAGTGGATTCGGAATATGTCTTCGAGTTGTATCGTTATTGGAACAACAAGGAAGAAGAGCGCTCTTTTCGCATTGTTTTCGAGTCGTTTGAGGCGATTGGAATCGAGGCTGCCATTACGGGAGCGATGATTTTCGTCAGTTTCGGCGTTCCGAAGGAGGGCGATAATGCTTAAGTTCCTTAATATAGGTGTTTCACATGGCGTTTGGGGCGAATGCGTAGCGAGAAAGTACTTATCCCAAAACGGGTTTGATATTTTGGAGATGAATGTGCGCCCCGTAAAGAAGGACAAACGACTCGAACTCGATATTGTAGCTGTCGACAAGAAGAGCGAGTGTCTCGTTTTCTTGGAAGTAAAGCAGCATAGCCGATTCTCCAAGTATGGCTCCGAGAGAATGCGGTCTGTTGACAAGAAAAAGGTCGAGAATGTTCGCAAGGCGGCCAATGCATGGCGGTGGAAAAGCGAATATCAAGGCGCATATCGTTTCGATGTCCTTCAAATCTATGGCTCGCCGGAAGCAGGAGTGGAAAGAATCCTTCATTCCAAGGATGTTTGTATGTTCGTTAAGCCGGAGCGGTATGTGAATTGGAGTTAAAATGACGGAAACGAAGAAAGCATTGATAAACGAGGTTCTTTTATCCTTAGTCAAAAACTTTGGCGAGGGGATTATGTCGAATTTAAATACGGAAGAAGATGCCAATAATGCAACAATTCCATCAAATATCGGCAAGCTGGATGACATGCTTGGCGGCGGCTTTGCCTTAGGGCGAGTCATAGAGCTTTATGGTAAGGAGAGTGTCGGTAAGACGACCTTCGCTTTAAAGCTCGCGGCCACCGTTCAAAAACGAGGAGGACTCGCGGCCTTCATTGACGTCGAGCATACTTTCAATCGAGAGTATGCCGCTTCGCTTGGCCTTGATGAAAGTCTATTATGGGTCGCCGAACCTTACTCTGCTGAGGAAGCGTTGATGATTTGTGAGAAATTGATCGGTTCGAAGCTTTTCGATATCGTGGTTCTCGATTCTGTCGCGGCGCTTTCTCCGGAGATCGAATCGGAAGAGGAAGAAGGGGATTCTTGCGAGTGGCTGCAAGCAAATCTCCTTTCGCAAGCACTAAGAAGAATCATACACAGATTACGTGACTCGAAGACTTTGGCCGTCTTTATAAATCAAGTTCGCTTTAGGCCGACAACTAGTCATTTCGAAGGGGAGACGACTCCCGGGGGAATGGCGCTTAAGTTTTTCGCGGATTATCGTCTTAAGCTAACTGCCGATGAAACCGATTTTGTGCTTGCCAAAGCGCCGAAATTTTGAGATAATATATAATAGGTTATGAAAGGACTAGAAATGAAACGAGCAATATTACTACTGACGATCCTTGCCGGCCTCTTCGGTTTCGCGGACGAAACCTCAGAGCAGACCGCGGAAAAGTTGTGGAATGCCCAGACGCTTTGGAAAAACGGTGATAATGGCATAAGAGTTTATCGTATCCCCGCGCTTTGCACGGCTCCGAACGGCGACCTTGTCGCGGCTTGTGATGCGCGCACCTACAATGGCGGCGATCTCGATATCAAACAGCCGATTAATATCACGATTCGTCGTTCGAGCGATAACGGCAAGACCTGGACAGCGCCCAAGAATTCTTACACTTGGCCTTGGAGCGAAAGCTCGAAGTGGTCGGGCTCCGATCCGAGCTTTATCGTCGATATGAAGGCGAAGAAGATATTCCTTTTCTACAACGTGTGGGACTGGTCGAACTTGGCGAATTCGGGCGAGGGTGTCTATCGCTTTTACGTCCAGGAATCTAAGGATAACGGCGCGACTTGGTCTCAGCCGCGCGACATCTCGGACGACATCGCGTTCCCGGAGTGGAACTTCGGGCACACTCGCAAGGATAAGGGCTTTATCTTCATTTCCTCCGGCTCGGGCATTCAGACGAAGGACGGAACCTTGCTCCATACACTCGTAAATGTTTGGGGCGATGTCGGCAACGCGATTTTCGGCTCGCCCGACCACGGCAAGACTTGGAAGGCGTATGGTAAGCCGACGAAGGGCGGCGACGAGTGCAAGATCGTCGAACTCGCGAATGGGGATTGGATGATCAACTCGCGTCCCGGTTGGCCCGGTCCTCGCGTTATCCACCTTTCGAAGGATAAGGGCGAGACTTGGGAAACTCACAAGGACAATGGGCTTCAGGATGGCCGCTGCAACGCGCAGATCATGCGTTACGGAAAGCCCGAGAAGCACGTTCTCCTCTTCTCGAACTGCAATGCGCACAAGCGTGAGAATCTGTATTTGCGAGCTTCGAGGGACGACGGAAAGACTTGGAACGAGGGTATCTTGATTCACAAGCCCTACGCCGCCTATAGCGACATCACGATTCTTAAAGACAAGTCCGTCGGAGTCCTGTTCGAAGCCGACGGGCGACTCGATTTTTGCGTAATTCCCTTTAAAGACCTCAAGGAGAGCATGAAATGATAAAGTCGTTAGCGATTCTTGCGACTGCGGTCGCGATTAACTGGTCGAGTCCCGAAGACATGCCCACGAAAGTGGCGCGTCCTTTCGGCGGCTTTATGCCCGATGGGACGTTCCTCGTCGCGGGCGGCAGCGACTTTCAGAATGATGTGAAGGTCTACACGAAGGACGTCTTCCTTCGCTCGGCGGATGGGAAAACTTGGACGAAGCTCGGCGTTCTCGAGAAGGAAACGGCCGAGGGCTTGACTTGCGAAACTGCGAAGGGCATTTTTGCCGCGGGCGGCACGAACGGCAAGGAAGTCTATAAGGACGCCTTCCTCTTCGATCCTCAGGTTCCCTCGAATATGGAAATGTCGGAGGTCGTCGCGACTAAGAAGCTTGCCGACCTTCCTTTCCCGATGTCGATGGGCGCGGCAGCTGCTGACGGAAATACGGTCTACATCGTTTCCGGTAACAAGGTCTACTCGCTAGATACCACGAAGGAAGATGCCGCTTGGGTCGAACTTCCCGATCTCCCCGGTCCCGCAACGCGTTCTCAGATGGTTGCCGCGATTCAGAACGGCGACCAGAAGGAAAAGTATCTCGTCGTCTTCGGCGGCTATGAAAAGGGCGCTCTTGGGTCTCCCGTTTTGACCGACGGCTATCGTTATTCGCTTACCGCTCCGAATGGGTGGAAAGAACTCGCGGCATTGGAGCTCGGCGGCGTAAAGCACACGACCATCGGCGCGGCGTTCCTCCCCTCGGGTCATCAGCATATCCTCCTTATCGGCGGCTATGGTTATTCGGATTGGACGCGTGGCGGTGGTAAGCACTGGCAGCGCGAAGTCTATGCATATAACTGTGTTACCGATGCTTGGTGTGAATATGGCACTCTCGCCGAGAGCGATGTTCCTCGTTGCGGCGCGGCGGCGGGTCTTAAGAAGGGCAAGACGCCCGAAGCTTATGAAATCGTCATCGCTGGCGGTGAAGAAGCGCCTCGCGTTCGTACTGCTCGCGTCACCACGGCGAGCTTCATGAAGACCAAGAAGTTCGGAGCTTCCGCTTGGGCGGTTGTTGCGGTTTATGCCTGCTTGATGGTCGGCATGGCCTGCTTCTTCATCTTTAAGAAGAAAGACGAAAACGACTACTTCCGCGGCGGCGGTAAGATTCCGTGGTATGTTGCAGGTATGTCGATCTTCGCGACGATGCTCTCGTCGATTACCTTTATCGCGATTCCGACTCAGGCGTATTTGCAGGACTGGCGTTATTTCGTGATGGCGTTCTTCATTATCGGTATGGCGCCCGTCGCGATTTACTACTATCTCCCGTTCTTCTGTCGTCTCGGCATCACTTCCGCGTACGAATATCTCGAAAAGCGCTTCAACTTGGGTGTTCGTCTTTTCGGTTCTGCGGCGTTCATCGTCTTTATGGTTTGCCGTGTCGCGGTCGTGACCTTGCTCCCCGCCATTGCGCTTAATGCGGTTACGGGCGTTTCGATTGACGCGTGTATTTTGATTTGCGGTATCCTCACGATGATCTACTGCTCTTTGGGCGGTCTCGAAGCGGTAATTTGGTCCGACTTCGTTCAGGGTATCGTCCTTATGGGCGGCGCGGTTACGGTTCTCGTCCTCCTTATTTCGAAGACGGGTGCGAGCGGCGAACATATCGCGACGTTCTGGAACATCGCCTCAAGCTACGACAAGAACACGATGTGGGACTTCCGCCTCCTCTTCTCGCAGCCGGTCTTCTGGGTTGTCGCGGTTCAGGGTCTTATCTCGAACCTCTCGAGCTACACCTCTGACCAGTGCGTCATCCAGCGTTATATCGCGACGCCAGACGAGAACGCGACGAAGCGCTCCCTCTGGTTCAACGGCTGCATGTCGGTCTTCGCTCAGATCGTCTTCTACGGAATCGGTATGGCGCTTTTCGCGTTCTATCATTCGAATCCGTCGGCGATGGATGTGACGATGCCTAAGGGTGACTCGATTCTCCCGATCTTTATGGCGACGGAAATGCCGCCGTGGCTCGCGGGTCTCGTTATCGCGGCCGTTTTCGCGGCGACCATCTCGACCTTGTCGGCGAACCTCTCGTCCGCTTCGACGGCAGTCGTCACCGATTTCATCAAGCGCTTCAATCCGACCATCTCGGGTAAGGCGCAGATTCGCTCGGGACAGATTTGCACCTACGTCGTCGGCATCCTCGGCATTTGTGCCGCCCTCGCGCTCTCGCGTATGGAGTCGTCGGCCTTGTTCGATAACTTCAACAAGTATATCGCGATGCTCACGGCCGGCTTAACTGGTCTCTTCTTTATGGGCGTCTTCCTCCCGCGCATCAAGGGTCTCGCGGCGGTTCTCGGCTTGGTGGCGAACTATTTCGTCTGTTTCAGCTGCGAAATTCTTCACTGCGACGTCTTCGGACTTAAGTTCCACCCGTTCCTTCTCGGTGGTATCGGCCTCGTCGTCTGCGTCGTCGTCGCGCTTATCGCTTCGATGATTCTCCCTGAGAAGGGCAAGGACTTGACGGGACTTACGCTTAAGACGTTGAAGAAAGACAAGTGATCTTAGCGTCCAAATCCCCTCGCAGATCCAAGATCCTAACGGGTCTTGGATTTGCGTTTAAGGTAGTTCCGACCGAGGCGGAGGAAGTCTCGATTCCTCGCGCTCCTAAGCGCACGGTTACCGTCAACGCGGCGCGTAAACTTAAGGCCTGCCGCGAACAATTCCCGAAAGAGTCGATAATCGCCGCAGATACGATTGTTTGGTTCAATAACCGAATCTACGGTAAGCCCAAAGACCTCGAAGAAGCGAAAGAATACCTGCGCGAGCTTTCGGGTGCTTACCACTCGGTCTTTACGGGAGTCGCTTTGGTGAGGAAGGGCGGAACGCTCGAAACGAAAGTCGTCGAAAGTAAGGTCAAGTTCCGCGAACTTTCCGAGGAGCTTATCGAAAAGTATGTTGCTGAAGTAAAACCCACCGACCGCGCGGGAGCGTACGATATCGACGAATCGGGCGGTCTTATCGTCGAGGGCTTTGAGGGTTCGTACGAAAATATCATGGGTCTACCTGTTCTCGACGAGTTCTTTAGTTTGTGAAAAGGTATTCTCAAGCAGGCGGAAATTTGGTATAATATACCCTAACAAGACTTAAAGGATAATCAGTATGGCAAAAGCGAGTGAAGTTAAGACCGGAAATACCGCTCTCGATGCGGTGATGAGCCAGATTCGCAAGGAATTCGGCGAACTTTCCATTATGCGTCTTGGAGATCAGGAAGTTCAGCAGATTCCGGTCATTTCGACGGGAGCATTGTCGCTCGACTTGGCGCTTGGCGTCGGCGGTCTTCCGCGTGGTCGTATCGTCGAATGCTACGGACAGGAATCGTCGGGCAAGACGACGCTCGCTCTTCATGTCGTCGCCAATGCTCAGAAGAACGGCGGTATCGCGGCCTTCATCGACGCCGAGCACGCGCTTGACCCCGCTTATGCGAAGAAGATCGGCGTCAATCTCGATGATCTTATCGTCGCCCAGCCGAATAGCGGCGAAGAAGCGCTTACGATCTGCGAACAGCTCGTGAAGTCCGGGGCTCTCGATGTCGTCGTCGTCGACTCGGTTGCCGCCTTGACGCCGCAGGCCGAAATCGACGGCAATATGGGCGACTCGCACATGGGCCTTCAGGCGCGCCTCATGTCTCAAGCGATGCGCAAGCTTACCGCGACCATCGCTCAGACGAAGACCCTCCTTATTTTCACCAACCAAGTCCGCGACAAGATCGGCGTCATGTTCGGCAATCCCGAAACGACTCCCGGCGGCAAAGCGCTTAAGTTCTACGCTTCGTGCCGTCTCCAGGTTCAGCGTATCGGCGCGATTAAGGACGCTTCGGGTACGGTTCTCGGCAATCGTACGCGCGTCAAGGTCGTGAAGAACAAGGTCGCGCCGCCTTTTACCGAAGCGGAATTCGATATTCTTTACACCTGCGGCATTTCCTACGAGGGCTCGGTCCTCGACGCGGCGCTTACTCGAGGCATCGTCGAAAAGCGCGGCAGTTGGATCTCGTATGGCGACGAACAGCTCGCTCAGGGTTCGATGGGTACGATCAACTACTTGAAGGATCACCCGGAGATCACCGCGCGCATCGTCGAGGATATCAAGGCCGCTCCTGCGGGCGCGGCGCCGAAGAAGAAATAAGATTTTGTTCGACCGGAGGGATGGCGGAGTGGTCGATCGCGGCGGTCTTGAAAACCGTTGACCCGAAAGGGTCCGGGGGTTCGAATCCCTCTCCCTCCGCCAAAAGGTCGGAAGGTTAAGGATAGCTAATGAATAACGAAAAGTTCGATTTCGCCTCTCTCGTGAACGATCAGCTCAAGGGCATTCGTCCCGGCTACAAGTTCGGCAAGGCCTTCAACGACGATAAGTCGATTATTCGCCCCAAGAAGCCGGCTGCTCCCGTTTCGTCCAATGACAACGTGACGATCAAGGCCGCGTGGGAGGCGGGAGAGGCGATTTCGGGCGTTGTCGAGAAGGAGATCAAGGGCGGCTACGAAGTGACCGTCGCTCATGAACGCGCCTTCTGCCCCTATAGCCAGATCGACAAGTTCAAGAAAGAACCGGCCGAATATATCGGTAAGAAGTTCGACTTCCTCGTGAGCGAATACTCGACCGATGATCGCGGCGTCAACGTTATCGTTTCGCGCCGTGCGCTTATGGAGGTCCAAGATGCCGCGCTTAAGGAAGCGCTCCTTAACGAACTCAATGAAGGCGAGACTTTGAATGGCACCGTGACGCGCGTCATGGACTTCGGAGCTTTTGTTGACCTCGGAGGTGTCGAGGGCCTTATTCCTGCTCGCGAGGTTGCTTGGGAACGTATTAATGATATTTCCAAGGTCCTCAAAGCGGGCGACGGAGTAACCGTCAAAATCCTCAAAATCGACCGCGAAGCCGAGAAGCTCACGCTTTCTCGCAAGGAATGCCTCACTCGCGTCTTCAAGAAGGATCCCGAACAAGAAGCGGCTGAGAAATCTGCCGCGGAAGTCGCTCAGTGGATTGAAGACTCCAAGAAAAAGAACGCTTCCTTCGGTACCGGGTTCTTCGACTCCCTCTAATCAACTCTCTTAACTCCTATGAAAATCGGTATCTTCGGCGGCTCCTTCAATCCTATTCACTTAGGCCACGTTCGTGTCGCCGAGAATGCGATTAAAGAGCTTTCTCTCGACAAACTCCTCGTCATTCCTGCCGCAGTATCGCCTTTCAAGACCGAGTCGAAAGCGGCGGAGTTTTATGACCGCCTCGAAATGGCGAAGGCGATTTTCGCTTCCCTCGAAAAGGCCGAGGTCGATGACCGTGAACTTAAGCGCGGCGGTATTTCCTATACGATCGATACGGTAAAGGAAATCGCGGCGGAAAACCCCGGTGCGGAGCTTTATCTCATTATCGGCGAAGATTCCTTGGAAGGACTTCCGCGCTGGAAAGACTACGAGGAACTGATGACGCTCGTGAAGGTAAACGTCCATCCTCGCACTCCCGAATCGTCGACCGAAATCCGCACGCTCTTCGAGAACGCGAAGGTCGGGATGTCTCCCGAGACGAAGATTGTCGCGGCAGTTAAGGCGGGGCTTATCCGCAAAAACGGTTATTGCCCGTGTCGACTCCCGAAGAACCCTGAGTTTTTCTGCCCGTGCGATGAGTTCAAGGGCCAGATGGCCGATCCCGAGTATCATGGGCTTTGTCATTGTCGTTACTATTTGAAGCCGTAAAGATGTACGAAGATAGCGTATTCGGTAAGCTCGATGTTCGCCTCCAGCACGCCATTCAAGAGGCGGGCTATGGAAAGCCGACTCTAATTCAAGAAAAATCCATCGATCATCTTTTGGACGGCCGCGATTTGATCGGCTGCGCTCAGACGGGAACGGGCAAGACGGCGGCCTTCATGCTCCCGATTCTTCATCATCTTCTTAAGGTTCGCAAAGCTCGTCACACGGGTCATCCTCGTGCCCTCGTTCTTTCGCCGACTCGCGAACTTGCCGCGCAAACGGCCGATAATATCAAGAAGTTTTCGAAGCATATTGAGCTCCCGTTCGCTTGTGTAATCGGCGGCGTTAACCAGTTTCATCAGGTAAAGGAGATTAAGCGCGGCGCGGAAACGCTCGTCGCTTGCCCCGGGCGCCTTATCGACCTTATGACCCAGGGGATCATCTACCTCGATCAGGTCGAATGTTTCGTTCTTGATGAAGCGGACCGCATGCTCGACATGGGCTTTTTCCCGGATGTTCGTCGAATCATCTCGAAGCTCCCGAAAGCGCGTCAGTCGCTCTTTTTCTCGGCGACCTTGTCGCCCCAGATTTTGAAGCTCGCCGGGGAACTCGTTACCGATCCCGTCCAAGTCATGATCTCCCCCGAAACTCCGACCGTCGAAAAGATCAATCAGAAGGTGATGTTCGTCGACAAGGGGCAGAAGGATGCGCTTTTAATTCATCTTCTTAAAACTCACCCCGAGTGGAAGAAGGTCATCGTTTTCGCGAAGATGCGCCATGGTGCCGACCGCGTCAACAAGAAACTCATGAAAGAGGGAATCAAGTCCGCGGCGATTCACTCCGACAAGACTCAGGCCCAGCGTACTCGCGCACTTGAGGCGTTCAAGAAGGGCGAGAACCGCGTTCTTGTCGCGACCGACATCGCTTCGCGCGGTATCGACGTTCCCGAAGTGAGCTGCGTCGTCAATATGGAGCTGCCTCTCGAGACCGAAAGCTATGTCCACCGCATCGGCCGAACCGCTCGTGCTGGCGAGTCGGGCGTCGCGATCAGCTTCGTCTCGGGGGACGAGAAGGGTCAGCTTAAGGCGGTCGAGCGCTTCATCAAGAAGACGATTCCGATTGACCGCGATCATCCGCTTCACTCCGAGGAAGCCGACCGCAAGAACGGGAAGGAAGGTAAGGGCCTCCCGCAAGCTCCGTGGATTCATCCCGCGAACAAGAATCGCAACAATCGCAAGCGTCAGGGCCACAAGGGCTTTCAAGGACGCCGTCAACCTGATTTCGGACAGAAATAATTCACTCATCACACAAAAGAGGTAACGAATATGGCATGCAAGAAAAAATGCGCCGCGAAGGCGCCGGCAGAAGTCGGTTACTGGCAGAAGTGGCATGAAGCATACAAGGAAGAACTCCTCAAGAATATCATGCCTTTCTGGATGAAGCACGGCTTCGACAAGAAGCATGGTGGCGTCTACACTTGCGTCGATCGTGACGGCAAGCTCATGGACACGACGAAGTCCGTCTGGTTCCAGGGCCGTTTCGGTTGGATGACCGCCTATGCTTATAATCACGTCAAGAAGGACAAAAAGTGGCTCGAAGCCTCGAAGAGCTGCTGCGAGTTTCTCGACAAGCACTGCTTCGACAAGGATGGTCGCGCGTTCTTCGAAGTGACCGAAGATGGTGTCGGTCTTCGTAAGCGCCGCTATGTCTTCTCGGAATGCTTTGCCGCGATTGCCTATGCCGAATATTCGCTCGCTTCTGGTGACAAGGCCTGGGGTGATAAGGCGATCGAGCTTTTCAAGCGTATCCGCAAGTTCGTCAAGAACTCGAAGAAGTACATGCCCGCGAAATATACGGACGCGCTTCAGGCCCAGGGTCATAGCTTAACGATGATTCTCAACAATGTCGCGAACGTCCTCAAGCAGATCTCGAACGACAAGGTTCTCGATCAGCAGATTACCGAATCGGTCGAACTCTTGGTCAAGTACTTCATTCACCCCGAGTTCAAGGCGCTCCTCGAAATGGTCGGCCCGAACGGCGAATTCATCGACACTCTCGCCGGCCGAGTCATCAACCCCGGCCACTGCATCGAAACTTCGTGGTTCCTCCTCGATGTCGCTTTGGAGCGTAAGGACGAAGCGCTTAAGGAAATCGCCCTCAAGATTCTCGACTGGTCGTGGGATTGGGGCTGGGACGAACAGTACGGTGGCATCATTTCCTTCAAGGACTGCCGCAACCTCCCGCCGCAGTGCTATGAACAGGACATGAAGTTCTGGTGGCCTCAGTGCGAAACGATCATCGCTTGCGCCTATGCGTATAAGATTACCGGCGACAAGAAGTGGGAACAGCGTCACAAGCTCGTCAACGATTGGGCCTTCGAACACTTGAAGGATAAAGAATATCCCGAGTGGTATGGCTACTTACATCGTGACGGCACGGTCGCTCAGCCCGCGAAGGGCAATATCTTCAAGGGACCGTTCCACATCCCGCGTATGCTCGTCAAGATGATGGATTTGACGAAGGATATGTAAGCGTTAGACGAGAGTCTCTAAATTGAGAACTCCGTTATGGTGCCAGGCGTCCAAAGTGACCTTGGCACCATCTTTCATTTTCAAAACGGCGATTTTCTTTTTCGCCCAGTCGCGGCGGTCGACTTCGGCGATATCGTCCTTAGAGTACTTCTTCCCATTGATGACCATATTGAGTGCGTCATCATACTCGAACGAGAAGCGGTAGGACTTGAGAAGGTTCGTGCCGACGATGAGTCCTGCGAGAATCGAGAGCAGGGCGAAGCCGTATTGAGTCTGAGTCTTCTGAGTTTTGAATTGGTCGAGCGCCTCTTTAGTCATATCTTCCGGCGGCGCGGACTTTTCTATACTCGTATATAATTCCGCCGCGCTCATCCTCGGGTAGGTGACGAGCCCATCATAGGCGAACCACGCTCCAAGTCCGAGCATAAGGACGGTGACGAAAAAATGGCGTTTCAAGTACTCTTTATTGATGGTAAGTTTCATGTGTAATATTATACCAAATTCCCCCTTGACTAGTCGAGAGGAAATATGATATAATATACACCAATTAGCAAGGGCTATTAGCTCAGTTGGTTAGAGCGCTTCCTTGACATGGAAGAGGTCAGTGGTTCGAATCCACTATAGCCCACCAATCAAACCCGCGAACGCGGGATTTTTTTTTTTCTAGCTATTCTCCATTGCATGAGCGTCCCCTACCTCGTCGACGAAATTCTCTCGGAAGGTTAAGACTGACCGCAGAGAACGCGGAGAAAAGCGGCTGACTCGAATGACTTCGCCTCCCTACGCGTTGCTTCGGGCGGTATTTGTGAATCGGTCGCGGGTTATGCTGTATTGACAGTCATACCCTTAAAGTGGTATAATATTCGGCATGAAGAAAGATATATATCACGGTTCGCCTAAGATTATCACTAAGCCCATCTTCGGTTATGGAAAGACTGAAAATGACTATGGTGTAGGATTCTATTGTACCGAAATCGAAGATATGGCAAAGGAGTGGAGTACGGGCGAAGATCATGACGGATTTGCTAACCATTATCAAATAGAAACCGATGGATTAAGCGTTCTTAATCTTAATACTGAGAATGTAACTATCTTGCATTGGCTTGCCGTTTTGCTGGGTAATCGCTTCTTCCCGATAACCAGCCAGTTAGCCAAGGACGCCAAGGAATATCTTATATCTAACTTCGCTATCGATTATTCGAATTACGATATAATGTATGGCTACAGAGCCGATGATAGCTACTTCTCGTTCGCACAGGACTTTCTTAACGGCACTATCTCGCTCGAGAAGTTGAATGAAGCGATGCATCTCGGCAAATACGGTATGCAATATGTCCTGAAAACCGAGAAAGCGTTCTCTCATCTGGAATTTGTCGAAGCGATTCCGGCATCGAGAGACCCTTGGTTCGTACGAAAAACCGAGAGAGACGAGACTGCTAATCGCGAGTATTTCGATTCCCGCAAGAAACGTCAAAGCGGCCAACTCTACATAACTCAAATACTAGACGATTCGATTAAGCCCGATGATGAACGCCTACTCCGAGCTTTACGTTGAACGTGCCCAGCGAGTGCTGGCGACGATGTTCGATTATGCGGTCTGGGATTTAGGCCTGGACATCGATCGATTTACCGATCTCTTCGTCGTTTCCGGACTTTCCGATCGCTTCAGTTCCGGAGACGCTTCGATTATCAGCGGAAGCTCCGGCATTGAACTTGCGCGGCAGGTAATAACGAAGACCGGCGCGGACATCGAGCTGAAACCGCCGCGCCCCTCGGAGAATCGTAGTCGTGAATATTGGACGGGCTGGGCTCTAGCTTACTATCAGTGGTTCTCTGGACATAGATTGCGCGACATATTCCTCGCTGTTAAGCCCTCCAATATCCGTGCTCTCTATTCTCCTTATCATGAGATGGCATTAAGCCAATTTTGCGAGCGAATGGATGAGCTTTATAAGTCCGCAAATTCCGAGTCGCGACTAAAGCGGATTCGTCAAACTGCCGGGCTTTCTCAATCGGAGTTAGCGGAGCGTACCGATATCAGTCTACGGACGCTTCAGCATTACGAGCAGGACTCGAAAGATATCCGCCGTGCAGCCGGAGAGACACTACTCGCGCTTGCTCGTGCGCTCGGTACTTCGATCGAGAACCTTCTCGGATAGTTGGGTTGATTTGTGAAAAGGACAATGCAATGAAACATAAGAGCATCCTACTATGCTACTTCTTGTTTTTTACTCTCGCATCGGTGGCTTTTGAGAGTGGTAATATTGTTGGGTACACAATGCGAGAACTCGGGCATGGCGAAAATGTGTTTTCGTTACCTCGGCAAGTAGGATTTGCGGATAAAGTCACGGTCGACGATTTATTGTCGATGGGATCTGATGCTTTACTCGTCGGTGACAAGCTATTGTCGATATCACCTGGAGGTGATGAATGTTGGGTGACTGTCATAGAAGAGGGTGGTGTGTTGTTTGCGGTCGATGAGTATGATATTGACGGAGGGGAGTACACGCTTCCGATAATAGGGGGCTTGCCTATAGTAAAGGTACGTCGATCATGTAGTCGAACTACGCAGATGACTTTAGCAGGTGAGTTCGATGTTGATATGCCGTTAAGAGTGCCGATGCAAGTGCATGATTTACCGATATCGAAAATTAAAATCGACGAAGAGTCAGCGAAGATGTTGGCGGATAAGGACTTTAATCTTGTGCTAAAAAACGGGCATAGAGTACATGTAAAAGTTGGTAATGCAAGATTGATTGTCAATGCAGATAACGGTCGAGTGATTGAAGAGGATTTGGGTATGATCAAAGGTTTCGAAGTAACGCGAAAGGCTGATACGCGAGAGATTGATGCGAGGGAAGATGTTGAGCGGATGACGCGAGCAGTCGCTTTGAGTTCTCGAAAGATTAGCCGCAGCCAAGAATTGACAGATGCGCTTTTAGGCATGGCGTGGGACAATGACCATAAGACTTATTCCACTTTGAAGTGGCTTGTTATTGCAGCAGGGGCCTCATTGGCCGGCAAGGTTGGAGAGTGGGTGCTGAGCATGTTATTAAGATTGTTGAAATTGGCGATGCCAATCTTATGTGTCGCGCGGGGATGCATTTTGCGTCGCAAGAGATCACGGCGAGAAGAAAAGTTACGAAGCGAATGTATCGCGCATAATGCAAAAGCTCATTTCGCCCAATAAAATCAGGGGTGTGGCGATATGAGCTGTTGTATCAACAACCATATAGAAAAAATGATAAAATACCCCCTTGCGCGAAAACCGAAAATGTGGTATACTTTGAAACAAAAGGAGTAGGAGTGTGCCTGAACCATGACTTCGAGCAAGTGACTCGATGCGCGCGTTAAGGAATCCACGTCCGGTCAGAAAGGAAAACAACTATGAAGAAATCTATGATCGCTCTTGCGGCTGCCGCGCTCTGCGGCAGTGTGTTCGCAATCGAATCCGCCAACATCGTCGGCTATGCTAACAAGGATTGCCCCGCTAACAAGTTCCAGCACGCTGCTGCTCAGTTCGAACAGGTCGGAACCGGTACACTCCTCCTTGATGCTACCATGAG
>JAZLMG010000051.1:0-5087 GCA_045598585.1 Kiritimatiellia bacterium | reverse complement strand
TCGGGCGTTCAGCCGGTCGTTTGCCTTAACGCTTTCTATACCGACACTCCCGCCGAACGTGAACTTGTTCGCAAGGTCGCCGAAGGCGCGGGTGCGAAGTTTGCCGTTTCCGATCATTGGCTTAAGGGTGGTGAAGGTGCGGTCGAACTCGCGAAGGCGGTTATTGAAGCTGCCGATGAGCCGAACGATTTCCACTTCCTCTGTGATCTTAATGACTCGCTTACCTCGCGTATCGAAAAGCAGGTCAAGGAAGTTTACGGTGGCGACGGCGTCGATTTCGAACCCGCTGCGCTTGAAAAGCTCAAAGCTTTCGAGGCGAATCCCGAAACCGCGCATCTTCCCGTTTGCATGGCGAAGACCCAATACTCGCTTTCGCACGACCCGAAGCTTCTCGGACGTCCTACCGGCTGGCGTCTTCCCGTCAAGGATGTCCTTATTTATCAGGGCGCGGGGCTTATCGTTCCCGTTGCCGGTGAAATCAAACTCATGCCCGGAACTTCCGCGTCTCCCGCGTTTCGCCGCGTCGATGTCGATGTCGAGACGGGTAAGGTGAGAGGACTCTTCTAAGAATGAACCGCAAGATCGTACTTATCGCTTCGCTTATTGCCGGCATCGCCGCCGCGTTCTTGACGCGCCTTTATCTCGCGGAAGTCGAAGGTGAAGTCGCGGCTCAGAAAGATGCGCTCATCAAGCGTTACGGGACGATGGATGTCCTTTGTTACGGTAAGGATGTTCCCGCCGGTGTGGCCCTTACGAAGAACGAGCTTGGCGTAAAAACCGTCCCCGCGCTCGGGATGCGTGGCCAGGCACTTACGCTTGAGAATGTGAATGACATTCTCGGCCGTAAGATTATTGTTCCGCACAAAACGGGTGAAGTCGTTTTCTGGTCTGATATCGAAGGCGGCGATCCGACGATCAAAGGGCTCTCGAGCGACATCAAGAAGCAGATGCGTGCGATTTCGATTAATTGCTCCGGCTCGTCCGGCGTTTCGGGAATGGTGAAGCCCTCCGATCATGTCGATGTGATCGGAACCTTTAACTTCCCCGGCACAGACGGTAATGCCGAGAAGGGCGAGCTCGTCACTTGCACGATTTTGCAGAATGTTCTCGTTCTTGCTACCGGTAAGGATACGGCCAAAGGTCAGGCGCTTAACTTGGGTGGATCTTCGGGTTACTCAACCGTTACGCTCGAGGTCACGCCTCGCGAAGCGGAAATGCTCGTTTTCGCCGAGCAGATCAAGGGCCGCCTTACGCTTACTTTGAGAAATCGCACGGATATCTCCGCCGAGAAGGAGCTTCCGAATGTCGATTTCAACAAGATTCGTAGCGAGATCGAAACTCTCAATAACGAGCGTCAGCTCAAGAAGCTTTCCAATCACTGATGAAGCTTACGACTTTAGTCAATGGCGTTCGTGAGTCGCGTGAACTGACCGATGGCGTTTACATCATCGGCAGCGCCGAAAATTGCCGCGTTCGACTTTCTTCGGATGCTGCCGAGCGCCATGCGATTTTGACGGTGCGCGGCTCTGTTGCCAAGATCGAGGATCTTAACTCCGACGCAGGCACGCTTATTAACGGCGAGCTTATAGATACTCCCGTTCAGCTCGACTCGGGTATGGTTGTTCAAATCGGCGAGTCGATGCTTCGCGTTTCCGATGAAGCTTCCGAACCCGAGTCGGTTGAAGAGCCTCGGTCGATTATCGAGCCGTTAACTGAAGAAGCTCCCGTAGAAGAGATCGAACCCCCCGAGGTTGAGCTTGACGATACGCGGCATCTTCGTCGCAGCGTCCAGAATCAAATCCAGCACGAGCTTCTTCGCCGCATGGATATGAAGCGCCTTACGCTTCAGGGTGTCGACAAGGATGGTCTCGAAGATACCGCGCGCGAAAAGATTCGTCAGATTATCGAAGAGGTGACCGAGAACGGGCGTCTTCCTTCTTCTATTGATCCGATTCGTCTCGAAGAGGATGTTTTCAATGAGGCGATGCGTTTGGGGCCTTTGGAAGAACTTCTCGCGGATGACAGCGTCTCCGAAATCATGGTGAACGGGCCTTCGAAGGTTTTTGTCGAACGCGGCGGAAAGTTGCAGCTTTCCGATTGTCAGTTCTCCGATGATGAGAGCGTCCTCGCGATTATCGAGCGCATTGTAGCTCCATTGGGCCGCCGTATCGATGAGTCTCAGCCGTATGTTGACGCGCGCTTACCCGACGGTAGCCGTGTTAATGCGATCATCGCTCCTTTGGCGCTCTCCGGGCCGACGATCACGATTCGAAAGTTCTCCAAGAAGGCACTTTCCGTTGAGGACTTCGTTCGCTTCGGAACTTGGACTCGAAATGCCGCGGACTTCATGCGTCTTTGCGTGATGCTCCGTAAAAACATCATCGTTGCGGGCGGTACGGGCTCCGGTAAGACGACGCTACTGAACTTGCTCTCCGGCTTCATTCCTCCGAATGAGCGTATCGTCACGGTTGAAGATGCCGCGGAACTTCGCCTTCAGCAACCTCATGTCGTTCGTCTCGAAGCGCGTCCTCCGAACATTGAAGGCAAGGGCGCGATCACGATTCGCGATTTGGTAAAGAACTGCCTTCGTATGCGTCCTGATCGCATCATCGTCGGCGAATGTCGTGGCGGTGAAGCGCTCGACATGCTACAGGCGATGAACACGGGTCATGATGGCTCCTTGACGACCGTCCACGCGAATTCGCCGCGTGATGTCATATCGCGTCTCGAGACGATGGTTCTTATGAGCGGCATGGAGCTTCCTTCGCGTGCGATTCGTGAGCAGATAGCTTCCGCCGTCGACATCATCATTCATGAATCGCGTCTTTCCGACGGCTCCAGAAAGGTTGTTGCGATTTCCGAAGTTACGGGACTCGAAGGCAATCAGATCGTTTTGCAAGATATCTTCGTTTTCGAACAGACGGGCGTCGATCAGAATGGCAAGATCCTCGGTAAGTTCAAGCCCACTGGCGCGATTCCGACTTGGTTCGAAGAAGTTTCTCGTCGAGGCCTTAACTTTGATATCAGGAAGTTCTCCGAATGATCGGCTATTTGATAGTCGCGCTGGTTGCGCTTTGTTTTTCGGGAGTCGTCTGGTACCTGACGAGCGGTGTCAAGATCAAATCGGGTTGGCAAAACGGTCAGTCTCCGCTCGCTCGTTATCTCGATAACCGCCGTCGCGCTCAGTTCAATGACCAACTTCCCGAGGCGTTAGCTACGATGTCGAATGCGCTCAGAGCCGGTTTTTCGATTAACCAAGCGTTCGAAAGCGTGGTCGACAACGGGGAAAAGCCGATTTCGGAAGAGTTTCAGATTTTGATGAAACAGCTTTCTATCGGCATGTCGTTTGACGAAGCTTTGGAATCGATGTCGGATCGTGTCGGCTCCGATGATCTTACGCTGGTTACGACCGCGATTTTGATTGCGCGCAAGACGGGCGGCAATGTAACGGAAATCTTCGATAATATCGGCAAAACGATTCGTGACCGCATGAAAGTCGAGCGTAAGGTCAAAAGTCTCACTGCCCAGGGCCGTCTTCAGGGCGCTATCGTGACGGCGATGCCGGTTCTTCTCGGAGTCGGCATGACGGTCATGAAGCCGAAGATGATGATTCCGTTCTTATGTTCGATTGAGGGCGTCGCTGCGATATCGGTTATGGTAGCGCTTATGGCGGTCGGTTGGCTTCTCATTCGCAAAATTATTCGCATCGACGTATGAAAACGCTTGCCCTCGACTAGGGAAAGATGATATAATATATTTCATTAAGGGTTTTTCACCTAAAAACTAAACTAAGGACACGAAAATGGTATACTCTACTGAAGTTGAGCACCAGTGCCCCCTCATGAAGGGGTGCAACCATGGTCCTGCCCCGATCCCGGAAGAGGGTAAGTGGGTTCAGGCCAAGCAGATCAAGGACATCTCGGGCTACACGCACGGCGTCGGCTGGTGCGCTCCTCAGCAGGGCGCTTGCAAGCTTTCCTTGAACGTCAAGAACGGCGTCATCGAAGAAGCGCTCGTCGAAACCATCGGCTGCTCGGGCATGACCCACTCCGCCGCTATGGCCTCTGAAATTCTCGTCGGCAAGACGATTCTCGAAGCTCTCAACACCGACCTCGTTTGCGACGCGATCAACACCGCGATGCGCGAACTCTTCCTCCAGATCGTCTACGGTCGTACCCAGTCCGCTTTCTCGGATGGCGGTCTCGTTATCGGCGCCGGTCTCGAAGACCTCGGTAAGGGTCTCCGCTCGATGGTCGGTACGATGTACGCGACGAAGGCGAAAGGTCCTCGTTACCTCGAGATGACCGAAGGTTACTGCACGCAGATGGCTCTTAACAAGGATGGCGAAGTCATCGGTTACGAGTTCGTCTCGCTCGGCAAGATGACCGACTTCATCAAGAAGGGCATGACCCCGAACGAAGCGTGGGAGAAGGCCAAGGGCCACTACGGTCAGTTCGAAGGTGCTGCGAAGTACATCGATCCTCGCAAGGAATAATCTAGAGGAAAGGAACTTTTAAAATGGCTACTCAAAAGAAGACTCCTGCGAAGAAGGCTGCTCCTGCCAAGGCCGCGGCTCCTAAGGCCGCCCCCAAGGCTGCCGCTTCGGACAAGCTTTTCGAAGGTTACGAGCGTCGTGAGGCGAAGATCCTCGCCGCCCTCAAGCCCTACGGTATCAAGTCGATCCTCGAGTGCAAGGAGATCTGCGACAAGGCCGGTATCGACCCCTACAAGATCGTCGAAGAAACCCAGCCGATCTGCTTCGAAAACGCGAAGTGGGCTTACACGGTTGGTGCCGCTATGGCGATCAAGAAGGGCTGCGTGAAGGCGAAGGATGCCGCTGCTGAAATCGGCGTCGGTCTCCAGGCGTTTTGCATCCCCGGTTCCGTTGCCGAGAACCGCCAGGTCGGTCGTGGTCACGGTAACCTCGGCGCGATGCTCCTCGACGATGCGACCGAATGCTTCGCGTTCCTCGCCGGTCACGAGTCGTTCGCCGCGGCTGAAGGCGCGATCAAGATCGCTCTTAACGCGAACAAGGTCCGCAAGACGAACCTCCGCGTTATCCTTAACGGTCTCGGCAAGGATGCCGC
>JAZLMG010000050.1:0-4276 GCA_045598585.1 Kiritimatiellia bacterium | reverse complement strand
GGCATAAGTCGATGGGCCGATATCGGTAATCATCGTTTTCCCCTTGGCTTTCAAGCATGTCTCGTCCTTATGCACCGGGAACGCTTGTGCGAAAAAGCCATCTTGCACTATTGCATGTATCAATGCCCAATTGGATTCTTGATTAAAGCGCGAATCCAAACTCCGATAGATCTTTGTCGTGTTATGGTAGGCAAAAATAAAGATTCTGCGACGACGCTGTCCTTGACCATATTCTGCCGCGTTGATTACGCGCCATTCGACAGCATATCCCTCGTCTTGCAAGCAACGAAGAATAATGCCGAAATCTCTACCGCGCTTCGAAGCGGGAGACTTGATTAAACGATCGACATTTTCAAGAAGCACGTAAGGAGGATGCTGCGCTTTAATGATACCATCGATCGACCACCAAAGAACGCCCTTCTTTCCTTGAATGCCTTGCGCACCCGTGTGAGCAACCGAATAATCCTGGCACGGAAAACCTCCAACAAGAAGTTCATGTGCAGGGACGTTTGCAATCTGGGTCGCAACGTCTTCATTCACCATGTTGGCTTTCTCGCCAAAACGATTTCTGTAGATTGTAACGGCATGTTGACGAGCTTTCCCGGGCTCCCACTGATTCGCCCATACCGTTTCGAAATTCGGCGATGCGCCTTCAAGCGTGAACTTATCGGTATGCACACCCTCAAGACCGAGTCTAAATCCGCCCACACCTGCAAAAAGCTCAACCACTCGAATCTTCTCTTCGAGTGCCAACTCTTTCTTCGTTTTCTTTGCCATACGTACCACTTATTAGTGGCACGCCCTGCCGGGTGTTCTCGGAGGCCTACCACAGCCCATAAAAAGCACCCGACAAGGCGCACCAAATTGAAATTGATGCTCCTTGCATGGCTAGCCTTTTTATTTCGAGAAGTGGTAGTTCCGAGAATCAGGCCTGCAACCTTCACGTATCGTTACAGGCAAAAAGAAAGAGCGCAATCTTTCAATCTGCACTCTGCTGAAGGTCCTAGGAATAAACCTGAATAGGAATGCAACGAAAGATGCGCCCAAATGAGCGCATCCTCGCTTACATACGGTTCCTATTCGAAAATTTCCTAGGTTTTCAGCAGAACGTTCTGTAGCGTTGACGCTAAATTGTTTTGCCGCGGAGTTTCGATCTTCGCCAAGGCTTCGCCCTGACAAGCCACCGCGCATCCGGCAGGATTTCTCCCCCACCGAACGATGAATATTATATCATTTTCGCCGCGCGGCTGTCATCAACATTTTGCCTACGGGAGAGAATTTCCGTGCGGCAGGGAAAGATCGTTTCGTGCGGCACGGAAAGGTCTTCTCGTGCGGCACGGAATGCGCGGCGCTTTACTAGAGGCGCAGTTGATGCTAGGCGAGGCAGGGCTACACTCGGGGCCTAAGTGTGTCATTTCTGCAGCGGAGAAGAGAGAAGTCCGCACTAGCAAAATAAAAGTGACACTATGTCACAAGGCCGAGCGTCACTATGTCGCAAATCGAAGTGACACCTGACACTCAAATGAGTCTCACTCTGTCACAATCTGAAGCGACACCATGAGATATTGCCCGGACTCACCACGTCGCTTTTCCCACTCTCACTCTGTCGCGAGTCAATCTTATAAATCTGCTGCGGAGTTTATATCACGTAGTACCCGCCGGTCTTGGGAGCGCCACGGAATTCGATCGAGCCGGAAGCTTTGAGAGACTTGATATAACGTTCGACAGTCTGCACGCTTTTTCCGATATGCGTCGCAAGTATATTCGCACGAAGCCCGGGATTGGAGGAGATAACCGCGAGAAGTTGATTTACTCCCTCATTTACTCCCTCATCAGCAGACGATTTTACTCCCTCATCAATCTGAATCGACTCACCCATTAGGCGAAGAAGTTCCTTCTGTGTCTCTGAGACTCGATCTCGGACGAAACGAACGAAATCCTTTGGCGAACGTCCCGCCTTTTCAAGCGTCGCGATATACTCGGCGCGGCAAATCGGCGGAATGATCGCAAGCGTCCACCCGGAACGCATCAGCGCAAGATTCATGAGCAGCCGCGAAACCCGTCCATTGCCATCTACGAACGGATGAATGTATACGAACTTCTGATGAACAAGCGCGGCAAATTCGACCGGGTGTAGCTTCCCCTCATTGTCAGCCATCCACTTCACGAAGCCCGCAATCAATTCCGGGACTTTCTCGGGACCCGGCAGCACCCGCCGCGAACCCGAGATAAAGACACGCACCTTCCGCCACTTACCGGCATTCTCGGGATCAATGTCTGAATAAAAAAGACGATGAAGTTCTAGTATAGCCTCCGCCGTTATCGGCTTATCCTTTGCAATCGAATATAGATGATCGTACGCCTTCGCATGCCCCGTCGCCTCATAAACATCCCTGAGCGGCTTTCCGCTGATCGTAAGACCATCCTCAATGACGACCTTCGTCTCTCTCTCCGTCAGTGAATTACCCTCAAGCGCATTACTCGTATAGGTTAGCCCAACTCGATAATAATCGCGTAGCGACTTTAGCGTCTCCTTCGGAAAGGGACGAAGCCGAGCGATTCGCTCGGCATATATGTCGCAAGTCTCAAATTCTGTTGTACGCATATATGTAATATTATACCAAAATTCCCGCGAAAATTCCACGGGTAAAGAAAGAAAAGTGTATAAAATCTGCCGCGAAGCGGTATAGCAAACAAGGGTGGATGGGCGGGGAAATAAGATTTCGCATCAAGTGACCGCGAAAGATAGTGTTGCGCGGCAAGGTGTGAATATGATATAATATCACCTCAAATGGATAAAGAGCCGGATATATTGAACTTCGCAGAGTTCTTCCCTGAAATTAAGGAAGAAAAGCGCGAGATTGTCTTTTGGAAGCATCGTGAGACTCGCGAACTCTCGACACTCGTGAACGAAGTTCGCGCTCTTGCCAAAGTCGAGGTAAAGGCCTTCAGCTTTATCGACCATCGCAACGACTTTTTGACCTCGATAAAGCTTATGAACTCCGTAAGCGACAACGCGATTCACGTCTTTACGGGCTATCTCGAGTCGGAACTTATCCGAAAGCTCATGCTCGTCGCGGGCGCGCGTCATCAGCGTGTTATCGTCTTGGACGGAGCTCCTAAGGCCTCCGGATTCTTTGCGAAGTTTTACTTGAAGAACATGCTTCCAGGCAAAGTTCAGCTCGCGGTAAGCGCGGCGGACTTGCTCGTTTTCACTTCGCCTTTGAAGGAAGTGAAATCGATTTTCCCGTTCGGCTGGGATCCTAAGAAAATCGTCCCCTTCGAAGGCGCCGAAAAGTTCTTAGAAGCTATCCGGAACGATGAAAAGAAGGACGAGGTTCGTTAAGTTGAAGAGCGCGTGATTAAGTACCGCGCACCAAATCGAACCCGTTTTCTTGTAAAGCCAAATCTGAGCACAGCCGAAGAACGCCAAGGCGAGAAACGCCGCGTCCAAAGGTCGAAAATAGAACTTCCACGAACCGAATATCTTGTGATACGTCAAGATATGCTCATAATCGGGATAATGAGCAAACGAGAAAAGCGCCGCGGAAAGCGCGATAAACACCCATGCGGGCGCCTTGATGAACTTCGAGGGTAGCTTCCACAATAGTCCGCGGAAGAGGAACTCTTCCATAAGCGGGGCGATTATCAGAATCTGAGCAAGAAGCAAGATAAAGACTTTATTAAAGCCCACATTGTTCTTGACGATCTCCAAGCTTCCTTGATCGGGAAGCGAAATCCCGACCATTTCCGCGGCACATTTGGTCAAAAAGCATAGACCGATGGTCGCTATTGCGATCACCGGCCATGCTTTAAGAGTGAACTTCAGTTTATTCACTTCGCTTCAACTTCGCTGCCCGTACCACGAATCTTGATGTGGAGTTCGCGGAGCTGCTGCTCGGTAACGTAGTTCGGCGCGTTCATCATGAGGTCCTGGGCCTTCTGGTTCATCGGGAAGGCGATGACCTCGCGGATGTTCGGCGTGTCGGTGAGGAGCATGACCATGCGGTCCACGCCCGGGGCGATGCCGCCGTGGGGCGGCGCGCCGAACTGGAAGGCGTTGTAGAGGCAGCCGAACTTCTGCTGGACGACTTCCTTCGGATAGCCCGCGATCTCGAACGCCTTCTCCATGATGTCGATGCGGTGGTTGGATACCTCTTCCTGTGCCGAGCTGCCGCTGCACTACGGCGGGTGGTCGGATGATTGGGACGTTTCGATTCCCGGCGGCGTCAGGCTTGCCGGATCGACTTATACGAGCTGCAATGTGAATATGTCC
>JAZLMG010000049.1:0-7944 GCA_045598585.1 Kiritimatiellia bacterium | reverse complement strand
CTTTAAGCCCCGTTTTCCCACTGCGGACGGGGCGACTCCGCTTTGCCTAGACCCGAAGAGAGCCGACGCCGCATATTTTATAATAAAGGCGGGAAACGGGAAACGGGACGCGAGGAAAAGAAGAAAAGAACGGAAAGATAGGAATTGTTCTCATGCCGTGAGAACAATAAAAAAAGCCGCATGCGGAAGCAAGCGGCCTTAAGCGCGGTTATCGGTTAAAAGGTTATTTAAGGAGCTTTTCGAGCTTCATTAACTTCTTTTTATAGGGGCACTTCGAACACGCGGCACTTTCGCCGCGGTCGGCGATAGCGGTATTTCCGCGATTATTTGGATCGATACCTAATATCCAATCAGCGGAAACTGCAAACGTAGTACAAATGCGAGTTAATATTTCAGCGCCCGGAGCAACATCGCCGTTTTCGTATTTAATCCATTGGGTGCGAGGTATGCTAAGAGTACGCGCCATCTCGCTTTGAGAAGTCGCGCCTCGCAGAGCTTTTAATCTATCTCCTAACTGACTCATTTTTTACCTGTCTTTTTTATGAGACACCATATTGACAGACTGTCTCAAATATGGTACAATATCCACCGTCATCTAGAATAGGTGATACACACGAAAGTATATTATACCACAACCGAAGGAGAAAGCCAAGATGGATCGAACGGAAATTGAGGCGATTTGGGCGGTCTTAGGGACGCTCGTTTTCGCGATTATCACGCTTATCGCGGCGTTTTATGCCGATAAGCGTCACTTCGAAGAGCGCCTTAATAAGGCCTACGAGGACGGCGTAGCGAAAGCCGAAGCGAAAGCCGCCGCGGTCGGCGGCTGGGAAAACTGGGTCGCGCTCGAAACCGAGAATTATAAATAAGGAGAAAAAACCTATGGCCGGAAGACTAAAACCCGTTATCGTTCGCCGCACGCGCGTTTGGAAATACGCGGGCGTCGACAAAGCCGCCGCGGAACTCGGCGTCTCCAAGAATACAATATACCAATATCTCTCGGGACGTATCCCGAAAGCGCTTAACGCCGAAAAGCGTGGCCGCGTCAAAATCTTAACCGTCAAAGAAGAGGAATGTATCTAAAATGAAAACCGCTCTTAAAGTAACTCAAGTCCCCGAAACCGTTATCGCCGAGGCCCTTATCGAAAAGTGGGCAGAAGCGAAAGAAGTTTTAGAGCTTTCGGTGCGTAAAGCCATCGTTTTCGGCGCGACCTTCGCCGCCGCCGAACTCGAACTCGAAAAGCGCGGCACTTTGAAGCGCGGCAGATTTGCCGGTCAGGGCATGCAAACTTGGCTTGCCAAAAATTGCCCTTCGATCAATTATAAGACGGCTCAGCGGTGGAAGTCGCTCGCCTTAGGCGCCGCGGCGAAAATGGGCGTCGACAAGTCCTCCGCCCTGATCCTCCTCCAAGGCCGCGACGATGAGCTAGAAGAGGAAATGCCCGAAAATGCGCTCGTTCGCCGCGATGAAGTTTTCTCCGCGCCCTCGCTCGCCAAGCTCCAGCAGGCCGTCTTCGACTTCGCTTCCGAAACTCGCGGTCAAGTTGGTCGCCCCGTCGGCTCCGGACATGAGCCCCAAAAGCCGCGTAGTCAGGCCGAGTCGGCCCAGCTCTTTTGGGCGAATTTCTTAGCGCCCGTCGTGAAGACCCGTCAGGCCTACTATTCTTCGACGAAGCTTCTAACGCTCGATCAGGCTAAGACCGCGCTCGAAGAACTCGACATGCTCTGCCGCGCGCTTAAGGACCGTATTCAGGAAAGTAAATAAAAATGGTTCTCCGTCAGCGCGATTTTTTAATCGAAGCGGATGACGAGCTAGTCATTCGCGGCGATAGCGTCCTACGCGAAATAGTCGCGGCGCTCCCGGCGGAAACTATCCTTAAACCTTATCAGATTCGCGAAGTTCTCGGCGTCTCGGAAGACGTCATCTACCACTGGATCGAATCGGGTAAGTTCGCCTTCATTAACCTTACTTCCGGTAAAAAGGGAGTGCCGCGCTACGGGATCTTTCGCGCCTCCTTTATCAAATTCTTATCTACCCGCGTAAACAAGGCCTTCTAAAAATGACCGCCGCCGAAGTTTATCAGTCGTACGAATGCTTGAAAAGTCACGCCGAGCGCGTTCAAGTCTCGGAACTTTCGATGATCATGGTTCAAATCGCCGAAGCGAGCGATACGACTTTCGCCCTCCACTCGCTCGCCGGCCAGTATGGTATAGCCTACGGGACTCTCCGCCGGAAGTACTACGCTTGGAAAAAGGCCGGTAGCGACCTCGCTCTCGCCGACAAGCGTAAGCTCAAAACTTCCCAAGCGGAGAATATCTACTACGGCGACTTCAAGACCTACGTCGAACGCGACCGCAACACTTCGCGCGGCGGCTACGATAACTTCCTCCGCGATCTTCGCGCCGGGAAGGAATTCTCCTTCGGTACTTGGCGCGATGCCTTCAAGCGCGACTTCCCTTACGCGGCGCTTCCCGCCGTTTGCCCCGCGAACTACTGCCCGAAGGGTTTCAGCTATTCGAACATGACCGAGCTCTTAAAGAAAGATCCCGCTCGAAATATGGCGCTCGCTTGGAATCGTCAAGGCCAATTCGCCGCGTCTAAATATATGGTCTCGGTCATGCGTTCGCGTCAGGGGCTTCCCGTCGGCGCGGTCTACGAAGCGGACGACGTCTGGCACAATATCGACGTCTTCGCGCCGGGGATTAAGGGCACGTTCCAGCCGCTCGAATTCGCCTTTTACGACGTCGCCTCCGCCTTTAAGGTCGTCTCCGCGATGAAGCCCCGCGCTTTGGTCGTCGACCCGAAGACGGGTAAGGAAGTCCGCGACAACTTGAAAGAAGTTCAATTCCGCTTCGCCCTCGCTTATCTCGTTACCTGTAAGGGCTTTCATAAGGACGGCGTCACCTTCGTCTTGGAGCGCGGCACCACGGCTTTGCGCGAGAATGTTCAGCGCCGCGTCGCCGCGATCCCCGGCTTCGGGCCGCTCTTTTCCTTCACGACTTCGGGCATTATGAATAGCCCCGCGCATGCGGGCCTTTTAACCGGCAACGCGGGCGGCAACCCGAGAATGAAGGCGCTCTGCGAAGGCGCTCACAACATCCTTCATAACGCGACCGCCTCGCTTACCGGAAACCGTGGCCGCGACGCCGCGCACATGCACGAATCGGAAGCTTCGGTCGTCAAGTACTCCGAAAAGGTTCTCGATATCGCGCGTGGTCTCGACCCCGCGATCATTCCTTACCTCTCGCTCCCGATTCTCAATTACGACCACTTTCAACAGGCGTTCTACGCTATCGAAGACGAAGTTATGGATCGTACGAATCACCGCCTCGAGGGCTGGGCGGAAAACGAGACTATCGAATACCGGTTATCGGAAACTTCCGAAGACTGGATCGACGCTTCGAAGATGCTCGATATGAGCCCCGAAGCTATCGCCGCGACAAAGGCGGTACTCGCTTCCAATCCCTCTCAGCTCATGCGTAAGCGCAAGCTCTCGCGTCGCGAGGTCTGGAAGAAAGGCCAGAAAGACCTCGTTCGCCTCCCGCTTTTTGATATGCCGATGTTCCTCGATCCGCGCGACGTTAAAGAGGCGACCGTTCGCGCCGATGGAACGATTCAATTTACCGACGCGACTTACTACCCCGGCGAAACGAAGATCTATATGGCCGAAGTTCGCGACCGCTCCGGCTTCCCGAAGCGTCTCTATCCGGGCGAGAAGGTCAAGTTCTTCTGGAATCCGCTCGGCGAACTCTCGAATCAGATTTGGATAGCCGACGAAAACTTCGGCGTCGTCGGCATGTGCCAGGAACTCAAAACCGCGCGGTGGACCGACCCCGAATCGATCAAAGTCGCCATGGGGCAGAAGATGCACCAAGTCGCCTCGCTTATGGCCGACTCACGCGCCCGTCACGCCGAGGAAGGCGTCATGCGCAAAGCCCTCGAGAAGGTCAATACTTTCCTCCTCGAGGCCGCGCAGGAGCCGCAAGATGAGCCGCGTATCGAGACGAAAAAAAGCGCCGCTAAAATCAGCTTTGAAGACCTTGTAAACGTCTAATTAAACCCACCCAAAAAGGAACACCGAAGAATGAAAGAAAAAGAAGAAAACCTAAAGCCGACTGAGGACGCATCGAGCGACCGCATGCCTTCGAGCCAGTGCCGCGAAAACCTCGTCCGCGCGAAGAGCGAAGGCCATATCGACGAAGAAGGAGAAGAGGCGATCTACTGGCTTTTTAACTACTGGTGCGAGAATAAGAATCTTTCGCTGAACGGTTTATCCGCCGCGATGAAGAAAAAGCTTACGACGGCGGCGATTCATGGGCTCTTTCACGGCACTTATCCCGCAGCCAGTTGGAGCGGCCCCGTGAAGAATATTCTCGCCTTCAAGAAGGTCGTGGAAGAAGAGTCGAAAAAGAAAGATATCGGCTTCGTCATGACCTCTATCGCGAAGCAGATATTCCTCGTCTGCGACGCCGCCGCAAATGACGGCATGCCCGCCTTTATTTACGGGCCGAGTCAGCTCGGTAAGACGACCGCTTTGAAGCACTACCAAGAGCTTCACAATCACGGCAAGACTAAGTATATCCGCATGGGCTCCGGCTGGACCAAAGGCCGCTTCGTGCGCGAGCTCGCGATCTCCTGCAAGTGTTACTCGAAGGGTCTTACGATCGGCGAACTCGAAAGCAGTATCTTCGGCTCGCTTAACCGCTTCAATTTGCTCTTGGTCGACGAGTTCCATCTGGCGATCGAGACGACGACCGAGAACCACTGCAAGGCGATTTTGGAGTTTATTCGCGAGGTCTACGACCGTACGCAGTGCGGGCTCGTTATGGCGAGTACCAAGGTCGGCGAGCAAGGGCTCGAACATGGCCGGAACGCGATGCTTTTCGACCAGCTCCGTCGTCGCGGCGTCGTCAAGTATGTCCTCCCGGATGTGCCGCCCGTCAAGGACATCAACACTATCGCGAAGAGCTTCGAACTCGAAGTTCCGCAAGGCGAACTTCTCGCGGGCTTGAAGCTCCTTCTTAAGACGCGCGGAATCGGCGTCTACATAAAATATCTTCAGAAGGCCCACGCCGTCTCGATCGAGAAGAAGGTCGAGTTCTCTTGGGACTTATTTACAGCTGTTCAAAACTTGTATACTTCTCTCGCTTCGCCGGAGAAGGCGGACTACTAACGAAAGGAATAATAAGATGGCTAAAACCATAACCACAATGCGAGACTCCAACGGGCACGATATCCCGCTTAAGTACGTCTCGAAATATGATAAGCTCCGCGATAAGACCGCGCGTAAAATCCTCGCGCGTTTTACTAGCGCTCGCGCCATGCTCGAGAAGGTCGTAATCGACACTATCGCCGACCTCGAAACGCTGAGAAATTCGAAGGAAAAGCTCGGAGAAAAAGGTAACTTCTCCGCCTGCTCTTTCGACGGCCTTATTCAGGTCGCTATTCGCCAACAGTACAACATCAAATTCGATGAGCGCGTAGCCCACGCTCGCGAGCTCATGATGGAGTATGTTTCTAGCGTCCTCGATAAGGTCGAAAACGTCGACGTCGCCGCGCTTAAGATGCTTATCGATGAGGCCTTCAAGGCTAACAACGACGGCATCCTCTCGACGGGTCGCGTTATGGCGCTTTTGAGGATGGAAGTCAATGATCCGAAGTGGCGCGAGGCGAAGGCGATTCTCTCGGACTCGATGAAGCCCCAAAAAGGTAAGCAGTATCTCCACTGCGAGACCCGTCCCTCGATCCAGCAGAACTTCTCGCAGATTCGTCTCGATATCGCCGATTGTTGGCCGATAGAGACAGCTCCCGCACCTATCGTTAAATAACCCTTAATCCACCACCTAAACCCGATGAAAAAGACTGTTAAAAATCCGATGACTTCCGCGCAGCGCCCCATGTTCTTTGGGGCTTGCCGGAGAGCCGCTTTCAACCTTGGTTTTTACACGACCGAAGAAGCGGAAGAATACCGCAAGAAAGTCCTCCTCGAGGAGGCGGGCGTCACCTCGACGAAAGACCTCGATTCTACCGACGGTTTCGACGCTTGCATGGCGAGATTTGCCGCCGATGCGGGCAAACTTTTGAACGCTATAAACTTCGAGATCCAAGCGCAAAATCGCCGCGCTTACGTCGTCAAAGTTTTGGCCTGTCAGATCATGCAGCTCAAGGGCGGCGAGGAGTCTGAGGCGCTCGCTTATATCGACGGCATTTTGAAGCGCTCGAACCTCGCTCCGTTCCTCCCGGATAGCGCCCTCGGCTCGTTCCATCTCGACCTGACGCCGGTCGCGCTCGAGAAGGTTTTGCACATCCTCGCGACGCACCGCCGACGCCTCCTCGAGAAGCACTTTCCGAAGGCTCCTAAGACCTTCGACGATACGGTCGTCTATAACGTCGACGGCGCGGTCAAAACGCGCCTGACGGGCGTCACGCCGGACTACTACAAGCGCCTTACGAGATTTACCGTAAAAATCATCACCACCACACCCGAAGAGGAGAAATAATCATGAAAAAATCCGACTATGAAAAGCTTACGTCGCATAAGCAAATGCGCGTTTGGCGAGGCAACCAAATCGAAGAGATTATCGGCATCCGAAATAACGTTATTCAGTGCAGGATTAACGACCATCAGAAGTTCACCGCCGAAGTCCTCGAGGAGGACGGCGAAAAGGGCTATCGGATTAACGTCTGGTGGAATAAAAAGCCGGTAGCGACGACCTACACGAACCTTGGTTATCGCATGGCAGGATTCCTCGCGCTTGGCATGCTCCGAAGCGCCATGTCGGCGAAGGCTTCGCATCACCGCTGGTACGCTTGGGAACCGGAAGAAGAGGAGGTCGCGAAGTGAAAGAAAAGAATGTCTTTAAGTACCCCGTAATGTCCCTTAAGCCTGAGTTCGCTCAGGCTATTTACGAGGGGAAGAAGAACTGGGAATTTCGGCTTAAAGCGCCGCCGATTGGGAAGTGGATTTTTATCTACGAATCCTCTCCCGTTTCGGCTATCACCGGACATGTGTTTTTCTGCGAGGAAATCAAGGGCCTTCCGTGTAACGTCTGGGAGCTTATGAAGCGCGATAAGAACTACGTGACGAACCTCCCCGGAATCACCAAAAACTACTTCGACAAGTACACTCAGAGCCACCTTTTCGTCTCGGCTTTAAGGGTTATGAAAGCGGAGCGTTTGGATCGCAAAATCACCTTGAAAAAGCCGCCTCAAAACTGGGGCAATTTCCATTTTGTCCGCACCCCCGAAAAGGAGGCGAAGTAAGATGGATTGGCCTACCTTAACAGAACCCGAAAAAGCGGCGATTTCGGCTTATGTGAAAAAGCTCCCGGAAGAGCAGCTGAAGACCTTCGTCGAAGGCCTTCGGCGCGGGATCGTGATTAACCAGTACGGCATCGAAAAGGGCTTGGCGCGGCTTATCGCGATCTCCATCCGCCAAGGCAAGAAAGGAGCGGTAGAGTAATGGGCGTTAACAGTGCAACAAGTCGCGGATGCTACTATGATAAGTCCAAAAAGGTTTGGCGAGCCAAGGTCGATATTTTAGGACGTATCGTATCGCACAACTGCAGGACGAAAGAGGAAGGTCTTATCTGGTGCCGTCGCCAGATTCTGAACTGGGAAGCGAAATATTGCTAAGCGCGTCCAAATGACACCTTTTAACAGCGCCTTAAATAAACTTAAAAGCCCTCTTAAGACGATTCTTAAGGGGGCTTAATTTATATTCCGGGAAAGGCTTTTTATCCCGCCTTTTCCCAACTTGATTGGAATCTTTCCCAACTTTCGTCGGCGGATACAGTATAATGTCCGAAAGAAGGAATCCCCATTTACAGGGAAAGTGGCGACTCCACCTGTCCAAGACCACTGCCGAATGCGATACAAGCAATCATTCAAAAGAACTTTCTGAAAAGATTCGTCACCAATATTCTGGGTTGCTAAGAGATTCC
>JAZLMG010000048.1:0-15555 GCA_045598585.1 Kiritimatiellia bacterium | reverse complement strand
GAGCACAACCACCGGATACTTCTTCGGATTGATCTTCGCGCCGAGGACGAGCGCATTGTTGAGCTCGGCATAGCGCGTGATCTGCTTGTCGTCCGCATTCGGATAATCTTCCGACGTCTTGACGACGACGCGTTCGCCCGGAGCGATCCAGACATCGACGCCACACTTCCAATCCGTCAACTTCTTGACTTCCTTGCCGCGGTTGAAACGCGCGATGTTGTAATCCTTGAGGTTCGCGTAGGCCGTGCCGTTATTGACGACTTCGAGCCAGCCCGCATCGCGGTGGTTCTCATCCCAACGCGACAACTTCGGGCAGATCTCGCTGATGCGAAGGCTAGCCGTCTCTTCAGTCGTCGGCGAGAGAACCATGTCCTCAACCATGACAGCGGAGAGCGCTTCGCCGTCGACAAGAACCTGATTGCCATTGATCGTCACACGATCCGAGTTAAGGATCACGAGCGTGCCCTGCGGATGCGCGGCGAGATCTTCTTTCGTGAAGCAATCGACGCCTTCAACCGTAGCAATCGGTCCGACGAGCGAGTAGGTGCGCGTCGCGGAATCATACGCGACCGTCTTATGTTCGACACCGCTCACGAGACTGTCAACATCCACATCAGCCGTAAGCGTCAAGCTGCCGCCATTAAGCGTGAGCGAGGAGAACTTGGCACCCGTATCCACTCCGATGCTCATCGTGACCTGACCGCTGCCGGACTTGATGATATCGGGTGTGCCGCGGAATGAAGGCGAGGAACCACCGAACACCGTCTTGGTGTAATCGGAATCAAGCTCAAGCGAGCCGACCATGTTGATCCAGCCGAAGTTCGTCAAGGTCCCGTTCTCGCCAATCACGAATTTGACATCACGAATGGTGGGATCTCCCTTATTGTTCTCGTAGCCGCCATTCACGCCGTTGTTGAGCTTAAATGTGCCACCGGTAATCTTAATCGTGGTACCTTCAACCGCATAGCCGGAGGCCTTGTTCTTCGCGGTAATCGTACCGCTCGTATTGATGAGCGTACCACCGCCGGAGATGCCCAGCGTCGTACGATCGCCCGAAACCGAAAGCTCGGTTCCTTCCTTAATTACCCATTCGCAAGTCGCCGCAGGCGTAACCTTAGCCGCAAGTGTCAACGCCGCGTTGACGTCAACCGTGAGCTTCGTGGAAACATTGAGCGCGGGGGTCGTGTTCTTATTGTTCCAACCGTCCTTGATTTCGAGCTCCTTCACACTGAAACCTTGATTGGTTTCAATGCTGCTGGCAGAGCCAAGAATGAGCTTGGCGTCCGAAGCCGTCGAGGCGACGGAGTGAATCAGGAGGTTACCCTTCTTCATATCAATCGTACCCGAGCCGGAGACTTCGACATTGTAAAGGAAGAAGTTCCCGTGTCCGCTACTGTTATTCCAAGCGCCGGTCATATCGACGGTCAGCGTATGATCATTGAGCGCAATCGAGCTCTGAACAGTCGAGCTCTTGACGCCGACACCGATCGCGTAGCCGGAAATCGTCGTATTCTTATTGAGCGTCAAGGACTTGATGAGCTTCGAATACGCGTTATCGTTGTTGTGAGACGTCTTCGTAATCGTACCGCCGTTCGAGACGATCGTATAACCGAAGCCGTTATTGGTATCGGCAGTTCCGAGCGTCGCCGAACCAATATCGAGCGTTGCACCGTCCGCAATCGTGATCGTACCTTCGAGCGAGCCGAACGGCGTCGCGCTCTTGCTCGCGCCGGCTCCGCCCTTCACCGTACCCGCGTTCACGTTAAGACCCGTAAACGTATTCGCACCCGAGAGCGTCAACGTGGACGCGCCGGTCTTCGTGATCGAATAGTTGCCGGAGATCACGCCCGAGACCGTACGATCGGCGGAGATATCGATTGTGATATCCTTGTTGAGAACGACGGTCGACGAATCATTCGCCAAAAGCTCGATGACGTCGCCTTCCTCACAGCAAGCGACTGCCGCCGCGAGCGAGACGAAACCCTTGGTCGCCGTACGGGCATTCACCGTCGTCACGATGTGACCATCGTCGGCAACGGCGTAATCGCGATAGCCGTCAGGCAACACCTTCGTGCCGTTGAGGATAACCATATCAGTAATTACAGATGCCGCGTTAATCGCCTCCTCAATCGTATTGAAGTACTGTGTTGTTTCGCCAACGACCTTGAACGCATGATTGCGAACAACAACCTCGTAGTGATTCTGATTGTAGACAAGCTCTGCGGACTCGATATCCGGATCAGTCGGCTTCGTCAACGAGATGCCGCCGGCCGTCTGCTGATCCATCTCACCCGTCACAGCCATTGTCAGCTCGCCTGCATCGTTTGAAGCGACCTCGGTAGCTGTAATATTGGAGAAATCGAAGGTAAGGCTACCGCCCTCGACAATGATCGTCGGACCGGCCGTCAATACAACCGCGCGATGATTGAGCGTTACGGGCGCGCCGACAACCGTGCAAACGGACTTAACCGACTTGGCCGAGGTATCAATTCGAGCAAAGCTCATCGCCGTACCCTTCAGCGTCAACTTTTCATATTCGACCTCTTCGGCCAAATTGACGGAAATCGCTGTCGCACCCTCAGCATCAGCCGTCACAACGACATTACCATTCGACGCGGGCTTTTCGACTGCCTCTGCGCCACTCGTCCAAGCGCCGTCGGAAACCCAGTTACCGTTCTCTGTAATCGTACGCTCGTACGTTCCATTAGGCGAAGTATAAGGATAGGCCTCGGCATACGCGTCGATTTCGGCCTTCGTGATAATACGCTGATAGGCGCGGAAGAATGTCACATAGGAGTTCTCACCATCAGCATTACCAAATCCGGATACGAGCTGACCGTAGCACGAACCAACCTGGAAGCCGCCGGTAATACGGAAGTATTCATCCGGGACGAACGTCTTCCACTTAAGCCCGTCGAGATAAATCGTAAAGGTCGCCGTCGTCACGCCATCCGTCGTCACGTCATCCTTGGTAATGACGTAGCAATGACGCTCGGAACGCGCATTCGGAACGGTCATCTTCGTGATTTCGTGACCGGTATTGCCTTCATTCCAGCCGATAATAACTTCATTATCCTTAGTTCCGGTCGCAAGATAAACACCATGATAAGGATTTCCGGCTAAATCGCTGTTGGCATTACCAATGTGCATAAAGATTTTGTTATTGCCCTCTGGCATAACACCGGCCATCGCAAGCGTCAACTGATTGACGTCGAAGAAGCTTCCCGCATCATTCACCCAGGGACGATTCAAGAGCGAAACACCCTTTGTATTGTCACGCTCATTAGTGATATAAGTAAGCGTTCCGACATTTCCAACCGAACCTCCGACCGTCGTATAATCGATCCTCGCATTGCCGTCGAAAGTGAGGTCAAAGTTCGTTGCACCTCCGGAAATCTTAATCTCGCCGAAGTCGTCGAGCTTCGCGACACCATCCTCTCCGACAGTCGCCGTAGCCACCTCTGCGACACCCGGGCGACGAACCTTGATCGTCATTCCGGACGCATTGGCGACTTGGAACGAGCCAAGCGCATATTCCTCATTCGTCTCGCGATAGCCGCGAATCTGAGTCACATCTTGCGTGGGAAGCGTAATTCCGGGAATCGACGCCGACGCATCACGTCCCGAGTCGGGAATGGTGATCGCCGTCAAAGCCGTGCAACCGGAGAGATCGACGGTACCGCCTTCACCAAGCGTCGCGGTCGTCATATCGATTGAAGTCGCCGTCGTATCGGCAATCGCGAGAGCGCCGTTAACTACGCCAAAGGAGGTCGGAACCTTTCCAAATGTCGCCGAACCCTCAATCAGATTGAATGTCGGATCCATATCACCCGTTACGACGAGGTGGCCGGCTCCACGCTTGTTAATCTGACGATCGCTATCGGTGCCCTTCACATTTCCGACGATTTTGAGAATAGAGTTCTCCCCGATCGAAACGCCCAAAACTCCGGCGCCATTATCGGCAACCGCAAACTTTGTGGTATCAACGTTTATTGTGGCCGTGCGATCCGCTTCCGAGGCGCCTTGCGCACTCGCGGCAACGGAAATCATATTCGCATCCGCACCACCCCACATGCGGAAACCATTATTATCCATGTCGCTCGTCACGTTCATCGTCGAGCCGGGATCAAGCGCCAACAATTGCGTGAAGTATGTTGTACCACTACCATACTTGCTGAAGTTGAGCGTACCGCCCTTCTTAACGCGCAGTACGCCGGCAGTATCCCAGCCGCTCCAGCCGGAGATATCGTGCCCGACAAAGTTGAGCGTCGTCTCATTCTCAACGAGGAGATTCGGATTCTCGTACGTGCCGTTCGCCGCCCAACGACGATCGCCATTCTTCCACTTGTACGTGTGCGTACCGCCGGCGAAGATGACATGCGAGTTGATAGTCGCATTTGCCGAGCCAAAATCAAGCGTCACGCCCGTATCACCGGAGCCGACGAACTTGAATGTCACATTCGACGAAGCCGTCTTCATGTACGAAATCAAGTCAGAATCGGATGCAAACGACTCGGTTGTATGGAATTCAAGTGTAATGGTCTCACTACCAAGGGTCTGCGCAGCAGTAATCGCATTCGCAATCGTCGCGAAGTTATAGCTATTCTCGCCACGCGTTATCTTTACCGCCGGAGTTGCGAGCTTAATGGCATTACCTTCATACTTGAGCGCCCAATCACCGCTCAAAGCAGGAAGATTGCCGGTAAAGTTCTCGACATTCAAGACAACCGTATCCGCCGCGAGATTCGTTCCCGTAACATTAAGCGTATTGCCGAAAGACACCGTTCCGGAAGCCGTAAGCGCACCATCCGTCAAATCGATCGTCGCACCATCTTTCAATGTAAGCGCGGCGTTAATCGTACCCGTGCCGGAAATCGTGCCCGCTCCATCGACAACAATTCCACCCGTAGCGCTCCACTCGGTCGAAATCTTCGCGGCGGTCTTGATGTAAAGCTGGGCATTCTCCGTGCATGCATTGGCATTACCACCGAGCGTTACGCGCTTACCCTCGGTTGTAATCGTTCCTTCAAAGTCCGAAACATCCGCAAAAGCGATCATCTGCTCCTGTGCGCGTGTGCCGCGGAAAGTGCCTTCGCCCGAAAGCTTCGGGAATGTCGAAAGCGCGTTCCAAGTGCCATTGTCGTTACGCCAACCATAAGTACTGGTATTGTCATTCTGGTTCTCACCATCTTCAAGGATCAAGTCTGTCGGATAGGTCGAGCCGGTATACCAGCCCATAACACCGACAAACTTAACCTTGCGAGCACCAATAAAGGCAAAGAGACCGTTCAAGTCATCATTGACAGCATCACCTGCCGAACGAAGTGTACCGAAGTTCTTGATCGTGATAACGCCGGACCAGACATCGCCAATCGTAAACGTAGGAACCGTTGCAGCACCCTGACCATTATAGATGATCTCACCCGCACCATTAATCGTTCCCGTGAACGCCTTCTTATTCGTATCGAGCGTCACATTCGCGGGAATCGTAAGTGTGTCGCTATTCGCGGCAAGAAGCGTCACTGTCTTCGGTTCCTGAGCCGACGCCACTGCGCCCGCAGCCGTGATCGCCTTGGAAACGAACGAATAATTCTGCCCGTTATACGAGGCGGCTTCTTTAAGCGTATACGTGACCGTCTTGCTGGAAGTATCGAAATCAAGGTGAGCGCTCTCAAGTTCAGTGCCGATATAAACCATTGCATCACGATCAGTTGCTGTAAGCTCAGTCGTTGCAAGCGTAAGCGCAGTAGATGCCTCAAGAGTAGACGGGAAGCGATAAACAGTAGAACCGTTATCAGTCAATTTTTCAAACGGTGCGGTAGCGCCCGTGAATTCGGTCAAGTCGATTTCCTTGAACGACTGCGTATAACTACCGACAATCTTAGTGCCTTCGCCTACGATTTCGACCTTTGCCGCCGAGAAATCGCCCTGCCCGTTGGCGGCGTAAGCCGGATTGGCACCACCGTCGGTCTGGCTATTGAATTGGCGGACCGTTCCCTGCTCGATACGCAAGGTTCCTTCAGTCAACGTAACTTTCGCCAAACAAAGCTCACCTGAACCGGTCTTGGTGAGTTTGTGAGTCGCAAGATCAAGCGTCGTCTCATCATAACCACTTGCGACGATGCCGTTACGCGTTCCGGTAATATCGATGACAGAATCCTTCGTGAGCGTAATCGACTTCATCATCGTCGAGTTGTAGCCAGGACCGCCCGTCGAGCTGGCAAGAGTACCTCCGTCAAGCGTCACGTTCAAGAGATTGGAATTCTGGCCTGCGAGATCAAGCGTCGCACCGGTATAAACGGTCGCGCTCCTACCGCTACCGCCAAGCGCGGCATTATGGCCCATCTTGAGGGTGCCGACTTCGACAAACGTGCCTCCGGTATAAGAGTTACCGCCCGAGAGTGTGAGCGTACCCGCGCCAGTCTTTGTGACGGAATATGCGCCCGAAATAGCACCCGAAAGCGTGCGGGATTCACCGTCTGCAACAGAGAATGTCACATTCTTCGCAAGCGCGAGCGCCTCCGACGACGAATTCGCTAGAATCTCGACCGCCTGACCGACTTCCGCTACATCAATTGCCGCATTGATCGACGTATACTCAACGCCGTCAACCGCAGCAACGGCTGCCGCATAGCTAAGCGTGTAGGTCGTATATCCATCCTTCGTCGCACGAATAACATGCGCACTGTTGACCGCTGACGCAATCGTACCTACATTCGTCCCTTCGGGAACTTTAAGCGATCCGTCCGTATTGATCTTAATTGTGTTTGACGGATTCGAAATCGCGCAATCAATCGTCACGGCACCGTCAATTAGAGTCGTACCGGAGATCGTCAAGGTACCTGCACCGTGGATATTGGTACCGCCCTTGATATGGCTATCGGTCGCCCAAGTGCCGCCGACCCAGATGGAAAGCGACTTCCCATTGGCAATCTCAACATCCATATTTGCGGGGATGTTGTGAGTACTGTTATAAAGGCAGAATGCAACGTCTTCATCAACTCGAATCGCGTGACCCGCGAAGCCGGGGCCCATATAGCACTTTCCGCTATCGGCCGTCACTCCGGCCTTCGTCGGCGCAATAACAATTGTATCACCTTCGATGAGCGTCGTCGAGGTCTTCGCGCCTTCGTTATCGATGCAGGAGAAGGTTCCCGCTTCGCTCGCGCCCCACTCAAAGTTCTCATGCTTCGTCCAATAGACATCGCCGGGATTACGAGCGACAGCATACGAAACGGTCTTTTCCGTCGCATCGTAAGTGAGATTCGCGATCATGCTCTTATCGCCGACCTTGATCGCAACATTCTCAGCCGTTTCAGGCGCAGACAATGTACCCGTACAAAGCTTAAACGTATCGCCTGCGTTCAAGCCAGCGGGGAAATATATCTTCGTCGTCGCATCAATAGTAAGATTTCCATCAAGGAATGCGACATTACTCGCCGAAGTCTTACCGCTGAAGTCGATCGTCTTACCCGAGAGATCGAGTGTACGCATCGCGGGTTGATTACTATTATTCGTCGTTACAATCGTACCCGCGCCTTTGAATCGAAGAATTGCTCCATTTTGCGGAAGGAGCTTACCATACACAAAAGTCAAACTCTTACCTTCGGAAATATCAAACGTGATATCACCATATAACTTAATCTCATCACCGCGGTTAACCTTGAAGTTATCACGAAGCACAAAGAAAGTCGGAACGGCTCCAGACGTACGGCTATCACCAAACGCCGTTTCGCGTTGTTTAGTAATCCAATCCAATATCGGGCAAGTGCTTCCGCTCGATGCATTCGCTTCTACCATAAGGCCACCAAGAGTGAACGGGCCGAACGAACCGTTCACCTTAAGCGAAGTACCACCGGACGGGAAGCGCAAGACAAGACCGGGGGCGGTATATCCTGTTTGCCCAGAGCAAAACGCTGTCCAAGCTAATGTATTACCTCCGGAATAACCGGGCAGTTCAGTGTAATTAGTGCCATTTCCGGCATATTCCGTTCCGTAATTCTCACCCGTGTAAGGATTGAAACTCTGAAACTTCGCCATAGCCGAACCCATATCCACCGCATTCGCTTGGTTAGCGGTTGTCCAAGTCACGACACGGTCAGCGAAGTTCTCATAAAAGCACTGATAATCTGCCGCGATCGAGGCCTTCATATCGGCATTGAGCCCGGCAGCCGTAACCGCCGTGTCGAAGATCTTAATACTCTTGATCTTCATTCCGGGACGATAATATTTACCGGTGCTGGCGATTGTACCTCCGATCTTGATAGCGGTGAACTTACCGTTGGTTTCCTTCACGTTCGGCGCATAGATGGCTTCGACAAATGGAGTTGCCAGATCTGTCTTCTTGGCATAAGCGACGCGGGTACCCATCCAATCTCCCGACCCGGACATCGTCATCAAGATATAACCGCTTTCCGGGATACCGATGGATGTGCCATGAAGCGTTCCACCATTGGCATTATTGGCGAGGACATTCTCGGCAATTGAGAACTGCTTGGAGCTATTGCCATGTACCATCGTCTCGCGCAGGGTGGCCTGATTACCCCAGCTCGCCGCGATCAAACAGTTGTTGCCGTTGCCGGATGTGGAAATCGAGTAATCTGAGTACTCGATCAAAATTGCGGCACGTGTGGTCGTGAAAGAACTCGGGAACGCAATCTGAAGACCATAGGACGCTGTCGTCTTCTGATTTTCGATCGTCGCAACACCATCTTCAATCGAGACCACCGAAGCATCCGCTTCGCGAATAGAAACGGTGAACCCGTTCTTTTCTCCCGCCTGGATTTCGCCGGCATCCCAGCTCACGACAGGAGTAACCGCCGCCCAAGCTCCGCCACACAAGAGGAGCGCGGCAAAAGCCAACATCATTTTTATCGTTTTCATCATTTTATTCCTTTTGGTTTGAAATTATACATAGCGCGGCAGCTATGCTGAAGGCGAGCAGCCCAGCTCGAGGCAGGAATGATGATGTAGAAAAAACCCCTGACCAAGCTGCCGCCTTCAGCACAGTTCCCGTGCTTGTTACTCGTATTTTAGCATTTTTTTTTTTGTCTGTAAAGCGCTATTTTTGGCAAGTTATAGCGTATGAGGCCGAGAGAAACAGCGGAGGACGCGGGAAAATAAGGCGTTTCACGCATTCGGCACTTGAACTCATCCGCCGGAAAATCACCTTCCGGGCATTCTTATAAACCTCGCCCAGCGCGCTCGTCCCCACCCCCGCGCGGAATTTTTCGCCGCGCCGGTAGCCGCAAACGCAGTAGGAAGAAAGAGCATTACTCGGTGGCAGTGGCAGAGCGAGGATTCGACAATAACGATACCATTTGAGATGGTGTAATCACAAAGTTTACTTGCGGATAATGCTTCAGATTACCGGTAACAAGTTTAGCGTCATCACTCTGCCCGGCTAAAGCCACCTCAAAGAAAACACGATCGGATTCATCCGGCAAGCTATCCGGCCATGTCGACGACTCAAGATCAAGGCCATTCACTTCTAAGGCATGAATAACAGCATTAACACGCTCCGCCGGGAAGCCGAAGCGAGGCCTTGACAACACTTCGTGATATTCTTCTAGAATCGCATCGTTATATAACGGTACGATTCTGCCGTCCATCGCCGCCGAGACAACGATTGCAGTTGCAGAATCAGGATGCTTCGTCAGTAAGGACGAGACAATAACATTGGTATCAATAACCGCAAATATCATCACACACCCCTCTTGTTGACGCGTTCATTGCGAGTAGCGGAGATCTCGGCATTGATCTCTTCGAGCGTAAGCTCCTCAAGCCCTTTTGAGGCCTCACGCAATGCGGCAAATGCATCAAGGCCTTCACGCGCACTTACCGCTGAATCGTACCCATGATTACGGCGCTTTTCGATTATTCGGTCGGTGAGAGACGCACGGCGCGGCACTTTGACTCGCTCGCTAGCCCGCAGAGGGAAAGGAATCGAACGGCTACGAGCGACCTCCTTAAGGAAAATCGTCACAGCGCAAGACAGATTGATTCCGATGTCGTCAAACACCTGATCGCATTCTGCTTTAAGCTCGTCACTTATACGCAATGTAGTAGTCATTGTATACCTCCCGTATATCTTTTTAGAGTATTATAGCATATTCCACTGCGTTTTGCAAGGCCGAAGTCAATCGTTCGATAATCGTGAAAGGTGATCCGATGAAGTACGAAGTCAAGCTCCCGGACGAATCGATCATCTCTATCGCCCTTCCGTTAGTTTGATAGGCCTAGTGCGAAGTGCCTAGTGCCTAGTGCAAAGAATTGGGGAGGGCTTCGGCCCTCTCCTTTCTTCATACGGATAGGGCGGCGATGCGATCTTCCAAGCTCGGATGAGTCGCGAACAAAGAAGCGTGGCGCTTCCCTTCGGCGATGCCGAATGCTTTCAAGGAATCGGGAAGGACGCCCGGTTGCAAATTGCCGAGGCGACGAAGTGCCGCGATCATCGAGCTCGGAGAGCCGAGTAAGAGCGCACTCCCCTTATCCGCCGCGAATTCGCGCTTACGGGAATAAGCGCAGACGACGAGAGCGGCAAGTATACCTAAAAGCGTATGGATAAGATTATAAATCATGTGATACATGAAATAGCTTCCACCCCCGCGACGCTCTTTTCTATCGCCGCGAAGCACGTTTTGGACGATGATCGCGAGAACATGCGCGAGAAAAATGACCATCGAGTTAAGAACGCCTTGCACCAAAGTCATCGTCACCATATCACCATTCGCGACATGGCTCATTTCATGGCCTAAGACGGCGCGCAGTTCTTCCTTCGTCATCTGTCGCATGATGCCGGTAGAGACGGCGACGAGCGAAGAGTTCTTGAAAGCGCCCGTCGCGAAGGCATTGGCGTCGCCCTCGTAAATCGCGACTTCGGGCGTTTTCAAATTGGCGCGGCGAGCGAGATCTTCGACGGTAGCGACGAGCCAACGCTCGGCTTCGCCTTCGCTCCCATCGATGACTTTAGCGCCCGTCGAGAATTTGACGATGGTTTTGGAGAGTAAGAGCGAAATGATCGCGCCGCCCATACCGAAAACGACCGAGAAAATCACGAGCGGAGTATAATCGCCGAAGATTTCCGCGAGCGGCACTCCGAGGAAAATCGAAACGAGATTCGCTACAATCATGAGCGAAGCCATGATTAGCAAGTTGGTTACGAGAAAGAGGAAGATTCTTTTCATTTGTTCTTGAAATATGCGATGGTTGACTTAAGCCCTTCTTCGAGAGCCACCTTCGGCTCCCACCCAAGGAACGATTTCGCCTTCGTGATATCGGGGCGACGCTTTTTCGGATCATCCCCGGGAAGCGGAAGGAAGCTGATTTCCGATTTCGAGGAAGTGAGTTCGATGACTTTTTCGGCAAGCTCGATCATCGTGAACTCGCCCGGGTTACCGAGGTTCAAAATCGGGAGCGCCTTGAAAAACTCGTCGCATTCCGCTTTCGACTTCGCCATAAATAAAAGCATCGCCTCGATGAGATCGTCGACATACTGAAAAGAGCGAGTTTGCTTACCGTCCCCGTAAATCGTGATCGGCTTATTCTTCAGGGCCTCCATAATGAAGTTCGTGACGACTCTCCCGTCATCAGGAAGCATATAAGGTCCGTAAGTGTTGAAAATTCGCATAAGGCGAACATCGACGTCGAAATTGCGTCGATATTCGAATGCCAGCGTCTCGGCAACTCGCTTCCCCTCATCATAGCAACTGCGAACTCCGACCGTGTTCACGTTCCCCCAATAGTTTTCGTCCTGAGGATGGACAAGGGGATCACCGTAAATCTCTGAGGTCGAAGCTTGGAGCACCTTCGCGCCCGTTAAGCGCGCGTTCTCAAGCACATTGCGCATACCGTCAATCGAGGTGTAGAGCGTTTGAAGCGAATGATTCTGGTAAAAAGGCGGCGAAGCGGGACAGGCGAGATTATAGATTTCGTCGTACTTTCCGCCGAAACTCTTAGTGATATCGTGCTCCACGAAATAAAAGCCGCTCTTCCCGATCAAGTCGTCGAGGTTGGCTTTTTTGCCGCTCGAAAGATTATCGAGGACCGTAACCTCATAACCCTCCGAAAGAAGACGACGCGAGAGATGGCTTCCCAAGAAGCCCGCGCCGCCGGTCACCAAAGCTTTTCTTTTGTTCGTCATAAGGTCGGCACCACCGAAAGTAGTTTCTTCGTATATTCGCTCTTTGGATTCGAAAAGACGTCTTCGCTTTTGCCGGCGTCGACGAACTTTCCCTTCTCCATTACGCAAACATCATCGCAGACATTCTTCACAACCGCGAGATCATGAGCGATAAGAAGAATCGAAAGACCGAGTTTTCGGCGAAGCTCGCGTAAGAGATTCAAAATTCGCGCCTGAACGGAAACGTCGAGGGCGGAGACGGGCTCGTCGGCAATCAGCACCTTTGGATTCGTTGCAAGCGCACGAGCAATCGAAACGCGCTGACATTGGCCGCCCGACATCTCACGAGGATATTGCTCTAAAACCGCCGGAGAAAGGCCGACGAGTTCGACAAGCTTCTCGGGAGTCGTCGACTTGATTCGCTTGACCTTCAAGACTTCTTCGAGCGTATCGCGGACGGTCATGCGAGGATTGAGGGAGCCGACCGCATCTTGGAAAATCATCTGCATCGCGCTCTTCGCGACGATAAAACTTCCCCCCGAGGCCTTCTCGAGCCCCATCAAAGTTTTCGCGATAGTCGACTTCCCCGATCCCGATTCGCCGACAATGCCGACGATGCCGCCTTGCGGTACGGCGAAGCTCACGCCCTTTACGGCTTCGAAATCTCCGTATTTGACCCTAAGCCCTCTTACTTCGATAATGTTCATCCGAGGAGTGCCTTGCGCTTTTTATCGAACTCGGCGCGGCGAAGTTCGACGGATTTCTTAAGCGCGCCGATTTCACCGTAATAAAGCATGTAATCGAGTCCGGAGGTCGTTCCGAGGTGGCTCTTCGCGGCGACCGCGAGATCGGGATCTTCGCTGTTAAGACGCTCAAGATGATCGCGGACATCGTGATACGCGTCACGCCAAGGCGTTCCTTGGGCTACCATTCGAAGCGCGACGTCGGTCGCGAAAACGCCGGGAGAGAATCCGCCGCGAAGTTTCGCCTCATCGGCCGTCATGCCGCGCACGACCTTGGAGACGATGCGAACGGTCGTACGAGTCGTCTCGAGCGCTTTCATGTAAAGAAGCTTCGCGTCCTGGAGATCGCGATTGTACCCGCCCGGCATCGCATGAAGCAAGGTCATCGCCGCCGTCGCCCAGCCGATAACTTGCGCCGTTTTGCCGCGCACGAGTTCGAGGACGTCGGGATTGAACTTCTGAGGCATGATGGAGGAGCCCGTGCAATACTCTCGAGGAAGTTTGAAATAGCCGAACTCGGGCATCGAAAAGAGAATCATATCCTCGGCAAGACGCGAGATTACGGTCATAAGCTGGGCACAAGCGGAGCAAATCGACGCTTCATCTTCGCCGCGAGCCATCGAAGCGCCGAAGACATTGTGCAAGGGCCGCGCGAAGCCCAAGAGATCGCTCGTGAGGCGGCGATCCAAAGGAAGCGGAACACCATAACCCGCGGCACTTCCCAAGGGGCACTTGTCGTTAAGCTTATACGCCGCTTCGAGCGTCGCGACTTGATCGAGGATCATTTCCGCATGTCCCGTCGCCCAAACCCCGACCGAGCTCGGCATCGCGGGCTGGAGATGAGTGCGACCGACCATGGGAACGAGATTATAGCGCTGACCGAACTCGACGAGCGAAGTCGCGAGCGTCGCGATTTCCTCCTCCAAAGAAAGGATTTGATCTTTCAAATGAAGACGGACATCGACGGCGACTTGATCGTTGCGCGAGCGGCCGGTATGAATCTTCTTGCCTAAATCGCCCAGCTTTTCGGTCAAAAGACGCTCGACGGCCATGTGAACATCCTGATCGTCGACGCGGATAACGAACTTGCCTTTTTCGGCCGACTTCGCGATAAGGCCAAGCTCCTTGCAAACCGTCTTCGCTTCTTTCTTCGTAACGATCGGCTTCTTTAATTTCATTTCGGAAAGCATCGTCACGTGGGCTGCCGTACCCATGCAGTCCCAAACCGCAAGCTCGAGATCGAGAACGGGATCTTCACCGACCGTGTAAGTCAAGATATCGGGATCGACGGTATTATCGGTTATGGTCTTTTTCATATATTTCCTCACGTGCAAGATGTAAAAGCGTATTGGCCTCGGACAAAAGTTTCACGAGTTCTCGGCGAGACGCTTCTCCCGCGGCAAAAGCGGAAAGAAACTTCGAATAGGCCTCGGACGCCGCTTGGAGTTTTTCGCCCTTTCCACCCCCGTAAACGAGCACTTCGATCGACTTCTTGTAGGCCGCGAGGCGCACGGCGGGATCTTTGCGAGCTTTCGTAATCGCGTCGGCAAAAGAGAGGGAGGAATATTTCCCGAGGAAGGGAGTCCCGTAATTCATCGGATAAAGGTAGAGACGCGAAGCGAAGACTTTAAGGTCGCGCGGCGACGCTTTCCCCGGCTCGACGACCTTGCGAAGAAGTTTCATGCCTTCTTCATTATCAAGTTCCCCTTCAGCTCTTAGCCACTTTTCCAAACTCTCGCGCTCGTCCGCTACGCGTAATACGGGATCGGCAAAGCGATAATATTTAATCGCGCCTTCGTCATCAAGCGTCTTTTCTTCGAGCGCGAGCGCGAAACCTTTTACGAGCTCGAGCTTGAATTTGTTGATATCGGCATACCCGGGAGATGGCAGATAAATCCTGGTCGAACCTTCTTTCACCATCGTGACGACGTTCGCATTCGAAAGCCGCTCATCCCCGATATAAATGATGATCCCCGGCTCGGAGAAACGCTTGCGCTGAACGGCACGACCTTGATAAAGAAACTCCATCGTATCGGCCGCGAAACGCCCGATCGGTTGCTGATACTCTTTTCGCATATCGCTCGGACAATCGGGAACGACTTTAATGAGGCCATCCGCGACCACCGTCGGCGAAGCCGATAGGCGGTCGATCATCTCGGCGCGAGTAAGCGCGAAGAGAAAAATGGAAGCGAGAATCGACACTTAGCGAACCTTGACGAAAATGAGAAGCAAGATCGGCATGAAGATGAGCTGAAGGAGAATGAAGCGCATGAGCACCTGAGCATTCGACCAACCGAGATTCTTCTTGCAGTGATCATGCAAGGGGAAGCGAATACGCTTGATGACGGCATCATCACTGATGTCCATCTTAAGCTTTTTCGCGGTGCGAAGAAGGACGAGTTTCGCAAGCCCACCTCCCCCGTTCACAAGCACGATAGGAGCGACGGCAAGAATAAGGAAGGGATTTCCGGAGATAAGAACCGCCGCGCCGACCAAGATGCCGAGGAAGCGGCTACCCGCGTCGCCCATCAAAATCTTCGAGGGCTCCGCGTTGAACCAGAGATAACCGCCGAAGCTACCCGCAACCGTCATAAGCAAAATCGACCACCGTGCACCATCGGGATTCGTCGGAAGGAGGAAATACTCCGCAACCGGCTGATAGCCGACAATCACGTAGAGGAAGATAGACAT
>JAZLMG010000047.1:0-63273 GCA_045598585.1 Kiritimatiellia bacterium | reverse complement strand
AAAATCGATGTCGACCTGACTTTATCCTCCGGAAATTGCGCAGCAATTTAGCAAATATGGCTACGGAAACCTTCTTCGCCCTTCCGCGGCACCTTTGTATTTGCTGCGGAAGAAGTGTTAGACTCTGCCCCAGTGGATTTTCGAGACGTCGTCTTTGCACTACGGATAAGCTTCGATCCAAGTATCGAAATAGACGCGAGAACAGGGCAAATTAAATCCTCTTGCCTAGTATTATATCATATCCAACGTTAGATCTCAAAAGTTCTAACCTAAGATATCAAAATATCTAACGTTAGAAAAGGTAATATCATACGTTAGACATTTCAAAATCTAACGTATGATATTATGAAATCTAACGTTAGATATTTTTGAATCGAACGTTAGATAACTTGTATTAGTGCCGAGGAGAAAACGCCTAGAACGGCTAGAGAAATTCAAATGAACAGTCTTAAATTACGCTTCTAAAGAGCTTTGGAGGGCTTCGAGTTCAGTGCCCGCTTCTTCCCAATCGGCAGTATAGCGGTCGATTTCGAACTGAAGCGTGCGAACAAGGCGATTCACTTCTGCGAAATCGGTCGTCGGAGTCGGGTTGAAAAGCTCCGCCGAAGCTTCTTCGAGCTTCGCTTCGAGCTCGGTGATCTTCTTTTCGGCCGTTTCGACGCGCTTCTTAAGCTCTTTTACCTTCGGCGCGATTTTGGCACGCTCCGCAGCGCGCTGCTGGCGAAGTTCTTTCGAGGTTAGCTTCGGCGCTGCCGAAGCATCACAATCAACGTTAGCGGTAGGTTTATTACCGAAAGCTTCTTCTCTCTCCGCCTTCTTTTCTTGATAGTAGTCGTAACCGCCCGGGTATTGGCGGATGCCTTCGGGCGTGATTTCGAGAATCGAGGTCGCAACCGCGCGGACGAAATCGATGTCGTGAGAGACGAGAAGAATCGTACCCGCGTATTTCTGTAAAGCGTCTTGAAGAAGCCGGCGGCCATCGAGATCAAGGTGAGTCGTCGGTTCGTCCAAGAGCAGGAAGTTCGGCGCCGAAAGAAAGAGGCGCAAAAACGCGAGGCGAATCTTCTCACCACCCGAGAGAACACCCGCAGGCTTTTCGATGTCGTTTTCGTCGAAGCCGAACGCGCCGAGCTGATTGCGGAAATTCTTTTCGTTCATCCCCGGAGGAATCGCGTTTTTGGCATTGCGATAAACCGAGACATCCGGCGGAATCGTTTCGGCGAATTCCTGAGAGAGATAGCCCGGGATAACGTTGTGGCCGATAATCGCCTTGCCTGCAGTCGGAGTACGAGTACCCGCGATAATGCGCATCAAAGTCGTCTTACCGAGGCCATTGTAGCCGATTAAAGCGACCTTTTCGCCGCGCTCGATCTTGAAAGAAATATCCTTCAAAACCTGCTTCACGCCATCATACGAAAAGCCGAGTTCTTCACAGCGGAACATTTCGATTCCGCTAGGCGGGGGCTCGGCGAGGCGAAGTTTACCCGACTGAGTGTAGCGCTTGGGGAGGACGATGCGCTCTTCATCGATCTTGTCGATAAGCTTCTGGCGCGACTGGGCCTGAGCCGCCTTCGTCGCCTGAGCGCGGAAACGATCGACAAAGCGCTGGAGCTGTTCGCGGTGATGATCTTGATTTTCTTTCGCCGCGAGAAGATGCTGATAGCGGACTTCGCGCTCGTTCAAGTACCAATCAAGCCCGCCTTCATAGCGCGTCGCCGTTCCCGCGTCAACCTCGACGATAAGCGAAGTAAGCGTGCGAAGAAGATAGCGGTCGTGAGAAATGAGCATGAGCGTCCCATCGTAAAGCTTCAAGAACTTTTGAAGCCAATCGACGGCGGGAAGATCGAGATAGTTCGAAGGTTCGTCAAGTAAGAGCAAATCGGGCTTCGAAGCGAGAACTCGCGAAAGTTCCGCACGCATTCTCCAACCACCCGAGAAGCTCTTGAACGGCTTCGTGAACTCTTCGGTCGTAAAGCCGAGGCCTCCCAAAGCGACCTTTACGCGTGTTTCGATATCGTAGCCGCCCAAATGCTCGAACTTCGTCTGGAGCTCACCATACTTCTGAAGCGCGGCAGGATCATCGAGGCGCGTTTCGAGCTCGGCCATCTCTTCTTCGATTTCGCTAAGTCCCGGAACGCCGCGGAGCGAATATTCGAGAAGCGTTTCTTCGGGCGTGTCGGGCTCGGGATTCTGACGCGTGAAGCCGATGCGAGGATTGCCCTCGATTATAAGCTCGCCTTTATCGGTCGACATTTCGCCTAAGACTATCTTGAAGAGCGTCGACTTTCCCGAGCCGTTCGGGCCGACAACGCCGATTCTGTCGCCCTTGTTGACGCGGAACGTGACATCAGAGAGGACATCCTGATGGCCATAGTGAACCGATATTCCCTTAAAGTCGAGCATTAACCGATAATCTCCAATTTGACGTCCTTAAGCCCCGCTTCTTCGAGCGCTTCTTTCATGCACCTTTCGGCGAGATGCGGCGCGTTGCATTCGCCCGAGAGATGGGCGAGATAAAGCTTTTTAAGCTTCCCCTTCTTGCAATAAGTCTTGACGAGTTCGGCAGCCTCTTCGTTCGAGAGGTGTCCGTGATCTCCCGAAATACGCTCCTTAAGCTCTCGCGGTCTTCCGCTCGTTTGGAGCATGATGGGGTCGTGATTAGATTCCAAGGTCGCGTAATCGGCCACGGAGAGTTTCTCGCCGATAGATTTAAGCGGAAAGCCGATATCCGTACCATGGAAATACGTCTCTCCTCCCGCCTTGATAAGGTAGCCGACGGGATCCGCGGCATCGTGAGGAATCGAAAAAGGCGAAATCTCGAAGGGCCCGAGTTCGAAGCTCTGATCGTTTTCGAAACAAACGATTTTCTCGGGGTCTATCCCTGTAGTCGCCTGAGTCGCGTCGGCCGTCATCTGATTCGCGTAAATCGTGACGTCGCCTCGCTGATTAAGAAGAACCTTAAGCCCTGAAATGTGGTCGGAATGATTGTGAGTTATAAGAACCGAGTCGAAGGCGAAGTCCTTCACCTTCTTATAACAAACTCCACAATCGATAAGCAAAGTCGCGCCCTCGTGCTCGACGAGGTACGCGTTCCCTTTCGAGGAGCTCGCTATCGGTGTTATAATCAACGTTCGAAAGCGCGATGCGCGATGTCCTTGCGATAGAACATCGTATCGAACGAAATCTTCTCTACGCGGGCGTAGGCATTATCGACCGCTTCACGCAAAGTCGAGCCAAGTCCCGTAACGCTAAGTACGCGCCCACCGGAAGTTTCGATAATCGTTTCGCTTGCCACGGCGGAGTCCGAAGGACGAAGACGGGTACCGCAGTGAAAGACCACTGTATTCTCTTGACCTTGACCTTCAACCTTGACCTCTTCGGGCTCTAAGCCCGAAATTACCTTCCCCTTCTCGTACGAGCCGGGGTAGCCGCCCGAAGCGAGAATGACAGTCGCGGCACATTCATCTTTAACGACAATATCTTCATCTTTGAGGCATCCGGTCGCAGCGTGCAAAAGCGCCGCTGCGAAGTTGCCGCCAAGACGCGGCAAAACCGCTTCAGTCTCGGGGTCGCCGAAACGCGCGTTGGACTCGACGACATTGATGTCGGAGCCCGACTTCGCGGTAGGACCATGCGGATAAGAATTTTCGTTATTAACCATGAGACCCGCGTACAAAATGCCGCGATAAGTGATGCCGCGCTTCTTAAGCTCGCGAACGACGGGAAGAATAATCTTCTCCTTGATCATCGGAAGCTTATCGGAAGTGATGACGGGAGCGGGCGAGTAAGCGCCCATGCCGCCCGTATTCGGACCTTTGTCGCCGTCGAAGACACGCTTGTGGTCCTGAGAGCTAGGGAGGAGGACCGCGTTCTCACCATCGACCATCGCGAGAATCGAGCACTCTTCGCCATGGAGAAATTCTTCGATCAAGACTTCGGCACCGGCCGCGCCGAACTTGTTGGAAATAAGCATATCATCAATCGCTTCTTCCGCCTGAGCTAAGGTTTCAGCGACAATAACGCCCTTACCTGCCGCGAGACCATCGGCCTTGATGACGACGGGAAGGCCATATTCGGGAAGCGCGGACTTAGCTTCAGCGGCGGCGGTGAAAGTCTTCGCCATGCCGGTCGGCACACCCGCAGCATCCATAATCTCCTTCGCAAAGCGCTTCGAGCCCTCCATACGCGCACCGGCCTGAACGGGACCGAAAGCGGGGATGCCGAGCTTTTCGAGCTCATCGACGAGTCCCTTCACGAGCGGCGCCTCGGGACCGACGACTACGAGGTCGGGCTTGTTCGCTTTCGCCCACTCGCTTACTCCCGCCACATCTTCCGCGCCGATATTGAGATTCGCCGCTATCGAAGTCGTTCCCGCATTGCCGGGCGCGCAAAAGAGCTCATGCTTTTCCGCGTCCTTCGAAAGCCGCCACGTAATCGCATGTTCACGACCGCCCGAACCGACAACCAAAATCTTCATAATTTTTCTCCTTACTGTTTCGGGACGAGAAGCTTCTGCCCGACGCGCAAATTATTGTTCTTGAGATTGTTCATCTCTTTAAGCTTGTTGACCGAGGTATTGAAGGCCTTGGCGATAAAGAAGAGATTGTCGCCCGAGACCACTTCATATTCCATCACAGGGCCATCATAAGTGTTCTTGGAAGCTGCTTGCGCGGCAGCTTTCGCCTTCGCCTTTTCTTCCTTCGCCTGCGCGGCCTGAGCGGAAGCGATGCGGCCGGAAAGATCCTTCACGATTTCGGCGCGCTGATTGGCCATTTCCTTGCGAAGTTCTTGAATCGCGGCCTTGAGAGCGTCGATTTCTTGGCGAAGCGAGCTATCATTCCCCTTCGATTCAAGCTTGTGGACGCGCTGGGAAAGATCGTCGAGGTTATTGTTAACGACATCGAGCTGACCGGCAACGCGATTCACTTCCGCCATCGCCTGGGACTGCATGAAATTATTGCCGGTGGGCTGCGCGGCAAAAACTTCCAAGGCCGCGATCCCGACTAGAACTATCAAACATTTCTTCATTCTTTGTTCCTAACTTAAAAGATGTAGAACCAGAGCCACAATACGAGAATGATCGCGGCTCTAACCAAAAACCGACCCTGCCGCCACTCGCGCTCATCTTGCGCGGCGCTTCTTCCGAACTGACGCGAGCCACCGCCCGCGATGTAGTGAAAGAGCTTGGAGCCCGCAAACGCATCAAGCTTCCACGGCACCTTGCGGCGCGTGTAAGGATGCAAATCGCGAAGCGTAGCGGTGTGGATCGAACTCATTTTACGGAAGCTTCAACTCCTGGCCCGCGCGAACACGGCCATCCGTCGAAACGGTTTCCTTGTTGGCTTCACGAATCATCTGCCACGCGGCAGAACGACCGTAGAACTTGACGGCAATCTTATACAAGGTGTCACCTTCCTCAACGATATAGGTGTCGGGCTTCTCGACCTTTACTTCTTCTTTCGAAAAAGACGTGATCATCGACTTGGAAGATTGCTTCTTCGGCGCGGCGGGAGCTTCAGTCTTGGGCGTCTCGGCCACCTTTATAGGCGCGACAGCATCCTCTTCCGGGAGGACTTCCGCCTTAAGTTCCTTCGCTTCTTCAGAAACTTCGCGCTCATCAAGCTCCTCGGCCTTCAAAGCGGCAATTTCGTCAGCTACGAAGCGCGACTCGGAGATATCGGCATCGGCCTCATCAAGCAGCGCCGCCTTATCGATTGTGCGCTGAGCTAAATCGGTTTCATCGAGCCCAATGGAGGTGAACTGCTTTTTAAGGCGTTCATTCTCAGCGCGAAGATTCGCAAGCTCCTGAGTCAGCTCGGTGATTTCCTTCTGATTCTGAGTGTTCTTGGCGGTAAGCTTTTTAACGTCTTCTTCCAAACGCTGATACTCCTCGGCGATGGCGGTCGACGAAATGATGCCGTACTTCTTGGCAAGCGCCTTCGCAAGATCCTTCTCGCAAAGATCGAGACGATCCTTCGCAAGCTGGGCCTTGTCGCTAGTCGGCTCTTGATTAAGATATTCCGTATAATTCGAAAACGCCGCGCAAAGATCCTTGAGCTTATCCTGCTGAAGGCAAGCAAGCTGGAAACGCGCTGACGAGTTCGCAGGGTTGGACTTTACGACTTTCTTCAGCCCCGCTACAGCTTCGTCGAGCTTGCCGGCCGAATAATCGGCCATAGCGGACTGGTAGCCCTTGTCGCTACGCTCCTTTTCGAATTCTTTCTTTTCGAGGTAATCACACGCTGTCAGCGTCGTCATCGCCATCAGCATCGTCGCCATCTTCAAGTTCTTCTTCATCTTCATCCTCCTCATCTTCTTCATCAAATTCATCGGGTGTATCGTCAATAAAGAAATCATCGTCATCGTCGCTCGCGTTCTCGCTCGCAGTTGGAGTTTCAAGTCCAAGTTCAAGAGTGGTTTCTTCTTCCCCTTCGACTTCAGCTTCACCTTGAACTTCAACTTGCTCCTTAGCCTCATCCGCCTTGGCCTCTTCCTCGGCCTTGGCCTCGGCCGCCTTCTCAAGTTCGGTCTTCTTCTCGACCTTCTTATAACTCTCGGCCTTAAGACGCGGATTCGTTCTCTGCAAGGTCGGATCGAGCTTATTGAGTTCCTGCAAGGAAGAAAGGCCGAAATGCTCAAGGAAAATCGGCGTCGTACCATAGAGGAACGGGTGACCGGGAAGCTCGGACTTGCCGACCAAGCGAATCAGCTGAAGATCCATCAAAGTCTTGATGTTCGCCGAAACGTCAACGCCGCGAATCTCTTCGATTTCGCCCTTGGTAATCGGCTGACGATAAGCGACTATAGCGAGCGTTTCCAAAGAAGCGCGGCCCAAACGACTCGGGCGGTCGAGCTTAAGCATCGCTCTAACATAGCGGCCCGTCGAAGGAATCGTTTGGAGACGATATGTTCCGCCCGTACAAACTAGTTCGAAACCGACGCCCGCGACTTTAAGGGCCTTTTCGAGACCTCTTAGCGCCTCGGAGATTTCTTTCGAAGTACAGGACTTGTAGACGTCCATGATCTCTTTGTTTTCGCCTTCTTCCGCTTCGACGGCGCGGACGGCATTGCGGAGTTCTTGGGCGGTCAAGGGGCTCTCGCTCGCAAAGAGCAATGCGCCGATAATTTCCTGCAAACTGCGCGGCAAAGGTATCTTCACTTCATCACTCATAATCATCCGGCCTTTCCAGCGGCTTGTCGTCCTGAATCTCGTTCGACGCGACGACCGTAATCTCATGAAACGCCGCGTTCTGATAAACGACGACGCGGTGTTGCCTCAAAAGTTCCAAAAGCGCAAGGAAGGTAACGATAATCTCGCCCTTCGGCGCGGTTTCGACATCGAAAAGCGAAAGAAACGAAACCTGACCCTCGGTGCGCGTACGATGAAGGACATAGTCCATCTTGTCGGGAACCGAAAAGCGAATACCCTTAAGTTCTTCCTTGGGCATTTCGGTAGCTCGAGCGATCACATCTTGAAACGCACTCAAGAGGTCGTAGAGATCAAGATGAGCGAGCGCTCCTCGCGCATCTGCCGCGGTTTTCTCGAACTTGGGCCGCCCTCCGCCATATTCGAAGGCGTTTTGCCTTAGCGCTTCGCGCCGCTCGAGCTGAATTGCCGCGTCCTTGAATTTCTTGTATTCGATAAGCTGGCGGACAAGATCGAGACGCGGGTCGACATATTCTTCTTCGCCGCCTTCATTCGCCGTGCGCTTCGAAACGGGCAAGAGGAGACGCGACTTGATAACCATCAAAGTCGCCGCCATAACGATGAATTCCCCGGCAATATCAAGGTTGAGTTCACGAGCTTCCTTGATGAATTTCATGTACTCGACCGTGATATGTTCGATCGGGATATCGTAGATGTCGAGCTCTTCGCGGCGAATCAAATACAATAAAAGGTCCAACGGGCCCTCGAAGACATCGAGAGTCACTTTATATTCATCGGCGAAAAGCTGTTCCTGAGCCATTATCTTATCTACATATTATACCATATTCCTACCCTAAAACGCAACGCAAGGAATTACAATGGCCGACTCGAGAATATTCGACCGACTTCGACATCTTCTTGACGAGAAAAAGTCCGAGTCCGCCGATTCCCCTCTCTTCCGCCTTAAGAGTGACGTCGGGCTCAGGAACCACGGTCGGGTCAAATGGCTTGCCATCGTCGGTAATGACAATCTCCTTGTCTCCGCGAATTCGGATCGTGAAGAATGTCGCGCCCGAACAACGAACGATATTCGAGACGATTTCATCGACGATAATCGACGGCTTCGGGGACTCGAAAATCGTTGACATCCAATCAGCGCTCTCCCCTAGCGAGCTCTCTATCGCCGGGAAAGTCCGCTCCAGCGTCTTCAAAGTGAAGCCGAGCATCGTGATATCGTCGGCCTGTGGTGCGAGTCCCTGATAATCATCAATCGATTTAAGCACCCGGCCACATCTCGTCTCAGCCGTCTTCGCCTCGGAAGCGAGCTCGACTTCCAATCTCGCCTCGCCGAAAAGTTTCTCCTCCATATCGGTAGCTTCCGTCACTCCATCAGTATAGAGGAAAAGACTCTCGCCCGGCGCGAGTTTCATCGTCTTCACACGATACTTTACCCCGCTCATCGCCGCAAGAGCCAAGCCCGAGCGCTCTTTCAGCCATTCGATTTGGCCGTCGTTTCGGCTTACGAGCGGCGGATTATGCCCCGCGTTCACGTAATTGACGACTCCCGTTTCGATATTGACGATGCCGATCCACGCGGTAACGAACATATTCGAGTCGTTGCCTTCCGCTAAAATCTCATTTACCTTCGACATTGCAAAGGCTATATCACGATCGGATTCCAAATAACCGCGAATCGTCGTTTTCGCTCTCATCATGAACATCGCTGCGGGAATGCCCTTCCCCGACACGTCGGCAATCACCAAAGCGAGGTGGTTCGGTCCTGCAAAGAAGAAATCGTAGAAGTCGCCCCCTACCTCACGCGCCGTTCGCATCAGCGCGAAGATGTCGATTTTGTCGACAAGTTCCGGAAACGGCGGAAAGACGCTCGGCAGACACCCCGCTTGAATCGTCTTCGCCATCTCCATATCGGCGCTAAGACGCTTTTCAACTTGCTCTTTCACAAAACGGGAAATCGCGAAGCCGACGAGAATCGCGACGAAGAACAAAGCGAGAATCGTCATGATCGCCGAGGAACCGATAAGCGTATTGCGCTCGGACGCGGCAACCGCTTTCGGCAAAATCGCGTAGACATCGAAGCCTTCGATCGAACGCTTGACGGTATAGGCGTTGTCGGGAAGATTAAGTACCGAGCCCTCGAGCCCCGTTTCTTTCGCGTCGGATAGAATTTGGCCCTGCTCGGTCGTGATGGCAATCGTCCCTACGCCACTGATGTGATGATTGTGCGTAATTCCCGAGATGGCCGATTGAGCGAAAACGCGGAGAGTCGACTTGAGAATACCCACCTGAACGAAGCCGCCTTCAGGAAGCCACACGCCCACATACTTGCGCTCTTCGCCATTAGCCGAACTCGGCAGTAATTTCTGGCAATATTCCGTCTCCGTACTTAAGAGTACCAAGAAATCCTTCGCCTGGCCATCTCCCTTATGAAAATCGAAGCCGACTTCATGAGGATGCGCCGACGCGATAAGAATACCGTTCTTATCGACAACACAGACATCATCGACGCGCAAGTCCTCGGCGAGAGTACGAAGTCGCTCGGAGCTCCAATCCGTTATTTCCGGCAAACGATCACGGGCGACCATAGCCGCCATAATCAGCTTTTGATTAACCCTATCTTCGATTTCGCCTTGAACATCGTCGAGTACGCGGTTAATGACTTTCATCGCGTTACGATCCGCGAACGTCACGTGGATAATCCAAGTAATCGCCATCGTGACGAAGAAAGCGCAAATCACCGAGGCGATCAGCTTGAAAAGGAGCTTGCGCGGCAAATTTATACGCTTCATTTCGCGCTCCTTTCAATAATCACTTGATTTACGGCCTCGATAAGTTCAGGAAAATCTTGACGAATGGCAACTCCGTAATTCTCGCGCGTTTCGAGCGAGGTCATCGCGAACTCGCCGTTAGAGATTCTAACCGTTTCGCGAATCGGCTCGGCATCGTAGAAGACAGCGTCCAGCTTCCCCTTCTTGAGCTCGTTAAACGCCTCCTCATATTCATTGAAGCAATAAGGATCGATATTATGATAGCATAGGTAAAAATGACTGATACTGGCCATCTGAGTCCCGATACGCATATTCGCCGCGCTCGGAATCGTCGGCTTTTTCTCGCCGGTGCGATAAATGAACGCGCTACCGTCACTCGCGTAGGGCTTCGAGAACGCGACATCCCGCGCACGACTAGGCGTAATCGTAATCGCAGCCGCAGCAAAATCCGCTTTGCCCGACTTTACCGCCGGCAATAATTCGGGGAACTCTCTTTCTTCGATGGTAAGCTTAAGCCCGAGCTTCTTAGCCGCCGCTCGTGCAATATCGATGTCGATTCCCGCGACTTCTCCCGTCGCTTCGTCACGATAAGCGTAAGGCGCGCTTCCGAGCGTCGTCACGAGAACGAGTCCTCCTTCTGCGGGACTCCGTTCCTTCGACGCCCTGCGCTCCTCGCAACCGAGCACGAGGAACATCAAAACGAAAAGAGAAAGAACTCGATTCATCAACGATTACTTAAGCGTGAAGATGTCGCTGAAGCCGGTAATGTCGAAGACTTCTTTTACGATTGGAGCGGCGTTCATGATAACCATCTCGCCTTGCGCCATCATCGTCTTATGCGCGGAAAGAAAGACTCTTAGCCCGGCGGAAGAGACATATTCAAGTTCGCTTAAATCGAAGACGAGTTCGGTAACACCTTCAAGTTTAAGTTCCGAAGCTAGCTGCGGCGAGGTCTGGGTATCAAGCCGCCCTTTAAGCTGAATCGTGAGTTTCGAATTATCTTTAGTCTTGACGATATCCATCTCTTACTCCTTACAAACGAAATTCCTGCATCATATTACCGAAGCGGCGGCGACGATTATCAAGATCGCCCTGAGTATCGGGAAGCTCGCTATCCAGCGGCAAAGGCGCACCGAAAGCCGTTTCCGTCGATTCATCGTCTTCCAATTCGGGAAGACCGCGGCGCTTAAGTTCCTCGTTCACAAGTCGACGCTGCTCAGCCGAAATTCGAAAGTTGAGCGCCTGTTCGCGCGTAAGCCCCTGCGCTTCCAACATGCGATCGGTTTCACGCATGCGAAGCTCGGCCTCTGAAATAAGATTCTCACTCGCGGTAATCGTTGCGCGAATCTTGGCGAGGTACTCCTGAATTTCTTTTTGATCTTTCATACGTCTAATATTATGCCATAAATTCGTGGAAATTACAACTCAATTGCGTCAAGTTCCGATTCTTCCTTCTTCGCATCGTTGAGCTTCTTGACCCATTTGAGAACTTCCGCTACGGGCTCGATCAACTCGACGGGAACAAAATCCTCGACCTTCGCTTCGGCATAAAGTTTGCGCGCGAGGGGCTTATTCTCAAAGAGCGGAATATCGTTTTCCATCGCAGTTCTCCTAATGATCGCGGCAACTTTATCAGCACCCATGATTTCGATCTTTGGTAGCGGCGCTACCTCGGGATCATACGAAATGCCGACCGCGATATGCGTCGGATTCGTTATGACAACCTTCGATTTCTTCGTCGCGGCAATTGGGTCGGGGCCGTGCAAGATTTCATCGCGAAATTGACGTTGGGCCTGTTTGATTTCCTGGGAGCCCTCGCTTTCTTTATATTCGCGCTTCACCTCGTCCTTCGTCATCATCATCTGCTTCGTGAAGTTCTTCTGTTGGAAGAATCGGTCGATTACCGCGATTATGATATAGCCGAAAGCCGTATAGCCCGCGAGTCGCTTCATAATGATTTTCACGATCTCCATCAAGTCATCGAGCGTTCCATAGCAGAGCGTCAAGAGTTCTCGATAAGACGAAGCGATAAGCTTATAAATAAGATAGCCGAGAAACGTCACCTTAAGGCAGTTTTTCAAGAATTCGAAGAGATTCTTCATCGAGAAGATCTTCTTGAAGCCCTCGACGGGATTGAGTTTATTCAAGGTCGGCTTCAGCGGTTCGCCGGTAAAGAGAAAGCCGATTTGGCACATGTTCGCGACGACACCCGTAAACGCCGCCACGACAACGAAGATAAACGAGTGTTTACAGACGATTACGACGGACTTAACTCCCGCGAGTCTTAAGGCGCCGCTCGTATCCATCGAATAAGTCGAGCCGATGAATTTGATAAGCTCTTCGATATCATCGACGAGCATATACGAAAGCGCCGCGGTCAAGTACATGAGCACCACCAAAAGCGCGGTGGAGACGATATCTTTAGAGTTGCAGACTTGGCCCTTGTTGCGCGCATCCCGCAGCTTTTTCGCTGTCGGCATCTCCGTCTTCTCGCCACTTTGCTCTGCCATCGGTCAAGTCCTTTAGTTTAGTAGCGATTGAATCGGCTTTAGGATCGCGCTTTCATCGGTATACATCAGCATATCCAGAATGAATTGCAAGTAAATTACCAGCATCGCGACCCCTAGCGCCGATTTGATCGGCATCGAGAGGAAGAAGACGTTAAGCTGGGGCGCCGTGCGGTTGACGAAGCCGAGGCCGATCGTCGCGAGGAACATGAGAAGAATAATCGGAGAGGCGATAATGAAAGTCGTTTTCATCATCCCGTCAAGCGTCTCAAGCGCGAGCGAATCGGCACCGATCTGAAAGCCCTTGAATGGTCCGAAGACGGGGAAGATCTCGTAGCTCGCGTATATCGCTCCGAGAAAAACGAGAACGATTCCGCCGACAAAGAAAATCGTCGAAACGATTTGGGTAAAGAAGATGCCGGTCGTCGAAACTTGAGTTCCCGAGAGTGGCGAATAGACTTCGCCCATCGTCGCGCCGCGCTGGTTGTCAATGAAATTACCGACATTCTCCGCAATCCAAAACGGAATCGCCGCGAAAAAGCCGAGAAGAAAGCCAATGAGCGCCTCATGAAGCGCCGCGGGAACGAGGAGCGCGAGCGGAATCTCGCCCGCCGGCAATTTGTCCATGATGTACGGAAGCGTGAAAGTCGAGAACGAAAGAATCGCCGCGTTACGCGCGAAACCCGTAATCATCGCGGTGGAAGTCGCCGGCAAAATCAAAAGCGCGGTACCGATTCGCACCGCACCCAAAGCGTAAGCGATAATGATTCGATAAAAATCGATGTATTCCGTCATGCGCCTTCGATCCAAACGATCTGGGGGCCGTAGAAATGTAGGAGGAGTCGCGGCTTTCTCGGCAGGAGCAAATCGCGAAGGCGAAGCCGAGGGCAAAAACCGGTCGGGCGATTTCCCGTCCAAGCGACCACCGACGTCGGCGCAACCGTCAAAGTCTCCCCTTCTTCCACCTTTATCGTCCTAACGCGAGACTTCGTCGCCATAATCGCCCAGCCGACTTCCATCTCGTAAGTAGGAATCGCGTTTTTGAAAGAAAACGGCACGATTCTAACCATTCGACGCTTCTTTTTCGCCGACAAGGGCGCCACGAGGAGTTTCGCGGCAACTACGCTCACTTTCTCGCCGAGATCGATGCGCGTCAAGAACGGACGCTCCTGCGATGAGCAGAGATACTCGCCGTTATATTCCGCCGCAGGCTGGTCAGCGCCGAAAAGCCACTTCCCTTCGCCCACTCGCGCGAAACCGCTCTCGATCGTCGCCTCCATTACTTGAACCACTCGGGGTTGAACTCCCTCGCAGGAAGATTGTAGGCCGTTCCGAAGAGTTTACCCATATCGTCAGCGGGGTTGAGCGCCGCTTCGACTACAGGATCGACATCCTCGACATCGCTGAACGCGTTAACCGTGACGTCTAGCGCTTTCGATTCGGTTTTGCCGGTATCGAGCGCCCTAAAATCGGATCCTCCGATCTGATTAATGGCACCGATGCCACCGATATTTATGTTAGGTGAAATATTCATAACACTTCGTATACGCGTCAAATTGAAAAAGGTTACAAAAGATTTTGATTTTTCAGTAACTCGCGGAGCTTCTCCTTGGCGCGGAAGATCCTTACTTTAACCAAACTCTCGCTTACTTCAGTCTTTTGAGCAATTTCGCGAATCGAAAGCCCACCGACCTGGAACATCAAAAAAGCGTCTCTTAAAAGCGGCGGAACCTCTTTCAAGGCCGCGTTCAACTTCTCTCTCAGTTTCGCGTTCTCTTCCTTTTGCTCTTCTGGAATGACCGGCGCGGCAGTTTCCTTCATATCTTCGTCGGTAATCTCAGCCTGATAAGTCATCTTCGCGGCCTTACGCGCCATATCCGTGCGGATATTGCGCGCTATCGTGTAGGCGAGGCCGCTGATTTGGCTCGCGTCGTCAATAAGCTCGTCGCGGCGCTTCCAAATGCGGACGAAAGTTTCTTGCACGACATCGCAGGCGGACGAGTAGTCCATACCGGAAGCGACAAGATAGTTCGTCAACTTCGGCGCGATTTCGTTGTATAAGGACTCGATATTCATCGGGTTATTCCGGGGAAGTTGGTGAAAATACTTTCGGTGAATTGAAGGAGTTCGCCGCCCATCCAGCTCGCGGCGATCATGATCGTCAAAGAAATCGTTATCAGCTTAACTGCGAAGCCAAGCGTTTGCTCCTGAATTTGGGTAAGCGCCTGCAAAAGCGAGACGAGCAGTCCCACGACCGTCGCAACGATGATCGGAATCATCGACAACTTAAGAACGATTATCAGCGTCGTCTGCGCGTAATCTAAGAGCATCGAAAGATCCATGTAGGTTATCTCCTATTAAACCACATAGCTCTGAACGAGGCCCTGAATAAGTCGCGACCAACCGTTAACCATCACGAAAAGGAGAAGCTTGAACGGAAGCGAAATCGTTACCGGCGAGACCATCATCATGCCCATCGCGAGCAATATATTCGAGACGATGATGTCGATCGCGATAAACGGGAGGTAAACGAGGAAGCCGATCATAAACGCGCGTGTAAGTTCCGAGACGCAAAAACTCGGGATAAGGATATAATAGCTACGTTCATCGACCTTATTCTCCTGCCCCCAAAGGCGTTCGGCGGTGCGAACGAAAAAGGCACGATGCTGATCGGAGGTGTTAAGTTCGAGGAATTCGCGGAACGGCTCGGACGCGCGAACAGCCAAGTCGGTCTGGTAAAGAACCTCGGGCTTATTGTCCTTAAGCCCTTCCTGCATCGTCGTCCAACACTTGTCGATACGCGGCGCCATAATGTAGAACGAAAGAATAAGCGCAAGCGCATTGATCACCATGTTCGGCGGAATCGACTGAATGCCGAGCGCGTTACGAATCAGCGACATCACGACCACAATCTTCAAATAGCTCGTCGCGATCATTGCCAAGAACGGCAAGAGCGACATGCCGACGAAAAGAACTATAAGTGTAAATGGGTCTTGGGAAAACATGTCAGAGTCCTCTATTTAAAGCGATAATTTTCAAGGCAGGTGCGCTACCGACCTTCGCGACAACGCTGCGGCCGATTTCTTCTCCCTTCAAGATAAGCTTCAGCTCTTCGCTTCTTTCGCGGCGAACCGCGTCACCGCCGATAATGATCTGAGCGAAAGTGACTTGGCCCTCTTCGGGCGAAAGAACGCGAACTTGCTCGGAAGTCGACGCTCCCCTCAAGACCGCTGTACCCGGGCTCGGCGTATCGAGTTCGGGGAGAAGCAGCGAGTCGCCGACTTCCAAGCCCTCGATTTCTTGCACGGGAAACGCGGCGAATTCGATTTCGGCCGGTATCTTCATCGAAGCGATCGATTCATGAGAGAGATCCAGATACTCCAGACGCGCGAATTCGCTCAAAATCGCTTCCGTAAGCGTAAGCGCGAAAGTGAAAACGATTTCGCCCTTCTCGCTAACGACCTCGAATTTCTTCGCGTCGCCGGACTCTTTGACCAGCCCCGAAATCGAAAGTTCCGCGCGAATTGTGTTTTCGAGCGCCTGCAAAAGAACGCCCGCTTCCTTTTCGATAACCGCGAGCAAGATAGAATCGGGGATTTCGGCTTGGCGAGGGAAAAGGCGCGAGAAGTCAGGGAACTTGGGCGAATCGAAAAGCGTCAATACGCCCTTCTCTTGACCCCACGAAACCAAGAGGTTAACGCCCTGCATCGAACCCTCGGCTACGCGCAAGGTATATTCCTCGCCCTCGACAATAATCGGTCGTGACCATGCGGGATGTAGAACGATATCCAATTTAGACATCGCCTTGATTTGGTTCAGACTCTTGAAAAGCTCAAACGGTTTCATCGTCATTCTTCTTCACGACCGAAGTCGTAACTTTGAAATTGCGAACGTGAGTGGAGAGGAGCTGCGCGAGCTCGCCCTGGCAACTCGTGAGCAGCGTGGCAATAGCGTCGACAGAGGGGAGGAACTTGACCGAAAGCTCGCCATTATGAATAGCGACGCTGATTTCCGTTCCCGCGAGAACATTCTCTTTAAGAACGACCTTGATTTCGCCTTCGCCGCGGACAAGTCCGGGATTATAGACGAGCGTATCGGCGACTGCGGTAGCCGCTTCAATGAGGACAGACGCGGCGCTTACACGCTCGACTTGCTCGACAACCGAAGCGGAAACTTGCGCGACCGGCGCGACGTCGACTTCCTTAATCGGCGCCGTAATCGGCTGAAGCTGCGTCAAGTCGATAACAACCGGCGTCGGCCTCTCCTTCGACTCTTCCGGCTTCTCGCTAACGATGACCGGCTTCTTAGCCTCGACGACAGTCGTCTCTGTAACCTTTGTGTTCTTTGTGGCTAAAACAGGAACCTGAACAACCGTCTCGAAAACCTTCGCGACTTCCTTATTCTCGACGACCACCGCCTTAAACGTCTCAGGCGTCGCTACGGGAAGTTCTTTAGCCACAAAGTTCACAGAGTTCTCAAAGGCCTTCGGCATTTCGGCGACAACGACTACGGGTTTCTCAACTACAGTCGCCTCTGTGACCTTTGTGTTCTCTGTGGCTAAAACAGAAACCTGAACGACCGGCTTATCGGAAACGACAGGCTTCTCAACGTTAGCAACTATCGGCTTCTCGATAACGACTGCTTCGAAAGCTTTGGCGACTTCCTTGTTTTCGACTACTACCGCTTTAAACGTCTCGGGCGTCGCTACGGGCAGTTCTTTAGCCACAAAGTTAACAGAGTTCTCAAAGGCCTTCGGCATTTCGGCGCCAACGACTACGGGTTTCTCAACTACAGTCGCCTCTGTGACCTTTGTGTTCTCTGTGGCTAAAACAGGAACCTGATCAATCAGCCTATCGGTAACGATGACAGGCTTCTCAACGTTAGCAACTATCGGCTTCTCGATAACGAGTGCTTCGAAAGCTTTGGCGACTTCCTTGGTTTCGACTACTACCGCTTTAAACGTCTGGGGCGTCGCTACGGGCAGTTCTTTAGCCACAAAGTTCACAAAGGACTCAGAAGCCTTCGGCGTCGTGACAACCACGTCCTGCGCCCTGTCAGAAACGACAGGCTTCTCGCTAACGACCACCGGCTTTTCGGTAACGATCGGCTTATCAGCTACGACGACGGTCGTCTCTGTGACCTTTGTGTTCTCTGTGGCTAAAATCGGCGCCTGAACGATCGGCTTCTCGGCAACCTCCGGTTTAACGAACTCTGCAACCTTTGTGCTCTCCGTGGCCAAAAACGCTTCCGGGAATACCGGCTTCTCTTTGATAACTACCTGCGGCTTCGCGGCGATTACGACGGGCTTTTCGGCGACAACCGTCTCGAACTCTTTCGCGATAATGACATTATCCGCCATCGCCTTCTCGAAAAGCGCAACCGCTTCGGGCGAAGGCGGTGCCGGCGGTCTCGCGAGCGTACCAAGCTCCGGCATCGACATAATCGTCGAAGCCGTGTCCTGCACACCCGTAATCGTCGGCATGGCGAAATCAATCGAAATCGTCGGAATCGTCATCCGTCATTTTCCTTCCGGTAAATTCTTCCATCTCGCGATCCGCCGCCTGCTCGGCGAGCTTCTTCTCTTCCGCTTCCCAAATCGCGCGATGTTGCACGATCTTTTGATGGCTTCTCGTCGCCACAACGAAAAGCTTATTCGCCTTATCGGCCTCGACTTCCTTCGCCTCGAGCTCACCTTCGGCGCGAACAACGCCATCTTTAAGGAGCGCGCCTTCTTCGTCGATTCTCGCGACCGCCTCGCGGGCAAGGTCGATATCTTGCCGCGAAACCGCGCGCCCGATAATCGCAGCGAAAACCTTATCGCGACGCGACTCCTTCTCGCCTTCATAACGCGCGAGCTTGACTCGACGATTTTCGAGCTCCGTCTTCGCCAAATCGCGACTATGCCGCGCGGCGACGAGCGCCTTGCCGGCTCGATCCTCACGCATTTCGCGAATGTTGAGAAGACTCTGGAGCAAATACGCCATTAACTTACCGCCTCCATAAGCTTCTGAATCGTATCGTCATACTGCGGCTTGTCGGTCAAACTCTGACGAAGGAAGGCGTTAACCTTATCAATCTTCGAAATCGCCTCGTCAGTCGCCGGATCCGCGCCCTTATGATATTCGCCGATCTTAAGGAGAAGTTCGACTTCGTTGTACTTCGCCAAAATCTGACGAAGTTTCGAAGCGGCCTGCTTGTGTTCCTTCGGCACAATCGCCGATTGGCAGCGCGAAACCGACGCGAGAACATCTATCGCCGGATAGTGATTAAGTTGCGCGAGTTTGCGCGAAAGAATGATATGGCCGTCGAGAATCGAGCGCGTTTCGTCGGCAATCGGCTCGGTCATATCGTCGCCTTCGACGAGCACCGTATAGAGCGCGGTGATCGAGCCCTTGTCGGAATTGCCGGCGCGCTCCATAAGTTTCGGAAGCTCCGAGAAAACGCTCGGCGGGAAGCCGCGGCGTGTCGGCGGCTCACCTGCCGCGAGGCCGATTTCGCGTTGCGCACGACCGAAGCGCGTCACGGAGTCCATCAAAAGAAGAACCTTCTCGCCTCTATCGCGGAAGAATTCTGCGATGGACGTCGCGACATAAGCGGCCTTTAGTCGTTCCATCGAACTGCGATCCGAAGTCGAGCAGACGACGACCGACTTACGCATACCCTCGGGACCTAAGTCCTTTTCAATAAATTCTCTTACTTCGCGTCCACGTTCGCCGATAAGCGCCATAACCGTAACGTCCGCCGAAGTGTTGCGCACAATCTGCGCCATCAATGTCGACTTACCGCCACCGGCCGCGGCGAAAATACCCATACGCTGACCTTCGCCACAAGTGAGCATGCCATCGAGCGCTCTCACACCGAGCGAAATCGGCTTCGAAATGATCTTGCGCTGCAAGGGACTGGGCGGATCGGCGAAGACGGGGTAATATCCCTCGGGACGAATCGGGCCCTTTTCCGTATCGATTGGACGCCCTAAGCCGTCCAAGACGCGTCCCAAGAGCGAATATCCTACCGGCACCATGTGAACGCGACGCGTCGGAATTACTTCCGTCTGCGCGGAAATGCCGATCATCTGCCCAAGCGCCGTCAAAAGCGCCGCGTCCTTGGTAAAGCCGACGACCTCGGCCTGAACTTCAAAATTCTCCCAAGGATTTCTTAAGATGCACACCTCGCCGACCTTGACTCCAGGGACTGCGGCCTTGATGATCGTGCCGACGACCTGAATCACGCGACCCTTTACTTCGATAGGGTCGGCGTCCTCTACGGCGCGGTCCAAGACCTGAGTGATATAGTCGAACGATGAGGCCATTTACGCTTCCTTACTGAAATTCTTTCTGATCGAGCGCTCGATCGCGGCGAGCTGCACATCGATCGAAGCGTCGACGCTTCCCGCAGCAGTTTCGACGACGCACGCCTTTTCTCCGAGCTTCGCATCTTCCTGAACATCGAGATAATTAAGGGAGGGAAATTCCTTCATGATATCCGCCGCGCGTGTCTTCACATATTCGACCATCGCGGGGTTAACGCGAATCGTTATTTCGGCTTGATTGCGGACAATCGCTTTCATCGCCTTTTTGGTAATGCCGACGATAAGTTCTTCGTTGGGAATCGAGTCGATACACTTCTTAAGCGCCTTGAGAACGATATCCGCCATCGTCTGCTCGACGCTTTCCATATACTTGACACCCGCCTCGACGAGATTGAGGTGGTGCATTGCCGCCTTCATGCGTCCTTCCTGAAGCCCCGCCTCATAGCCCTCTTTACGCGCCGCTTCGATAACCGCGTCAATAGTCTCGATCTTTTCGACATCCGACGCCTTGACGACGCGGGAGGCCGAATTAAGTTCGAAGGATTCTTTATTCATGATAAGCATAACTTGTAGGCCTCCGGAAATTTCATCTCTAGGAGCTTCATAACCGCCGCGAGCGGAACTTCGCCTTTTTTAAGGGGCTGAGCGAAGAGGACTTCTTTCGGCGCCTTTTTCATCGCGGTCGCGAGTAGCGCAGCTCCTTCCCCTTCGGGAAGTTTCCACTTCGCGAAGTAAGGCGCGTACTTGATCGCCGCCGGGAAAGCATTCCCGAGCCGCGCTTTAAGCTCTCTTACTTTCGCTCCATCCACAATATCTTTAAGCGCCTTCCAATTCGCGACGACCTCCAGCCACGCGGCGATTTCTTTTCTGGTACTTTCGTCGATAAGCGCGAGGCGACTTCCATCTTCCTTCGGGAAAGAATGGAAAAACGGCTTTTCCTGCTTCAAGGCGAACTCGAGGGCGAGCGGCCAAATCCGCTCGTCTCTCACCAGTTCTCTTGCCGTCTTAAGGTCCATCTGCGCGTTCTTTCTTATTTCTTCTTGGGCGGCGCATCACGGAAAAGCGTCACCGAAATCTTCTCGTAATCAAGTCCCTCGATCGAGTTCTTCACCAAGCTCTTGATCTGGGGAAGGAAATCCGCCATCTCGACATCATAGCGATGACGAATCGAAACTGCCGCGCTCGAGGGCTTCGAGTTTTTCGCGAACGGATCGTTCTGCGGGAGAACGACATGAACTCGCGCGTCCACTACGCCTTCGATCTGCGAAATCGTGCGCGAAAGATCCTGAGCGAGCGCGTCCATAAAACGAATACGCTCTTCGGTCGGGCTCGAGACCATGCCGGTCTTCTTGAAGGTCTCGGATACGCCCATATATTGACGTCGCGGCAGTCCCCTCTGTTCGAGGATATCCATCGCCTTCGCGAATTTACTTTCCCCGATCATCACGTTCCACGTTCCTTCTTCGCCGGGGAGCTTGTGGCAGGAGATGTCGTTCTCCAACAAGGCCGCCATAACGCCATTCGCCTGGCGCTCTTCAAGCCCCGAATAGAGCGTCGTCTCTTCTTCACAGCCCGCAACTAAAAGCAAAGCCGCGGACACAATCGGTGTTAAGATTTTCCTCATATCGACCTACACCTTTCTTCTAGACCTAACTGACCCACTCTCTTTTCGCGCCTTGAGCGGCGTTCACATACCGACGCCAACGCATGTCGGCTTCGTCCGCCTTTCCGAGCGCTCTTAACGCACGCGTTTCCAAGATCGCTTCCGCGCGCTTGAGTCGTTCGGGGAAATACGCTCCTCTAACGACCTTAAGTGCTTCTTCGGCGCGACCTTCATCCATCAGCAATTGAGCTAAAACGGAAGCGACGACCCCGTCTTTAGGGTCTTCTTCTCCGAGTGCCTCGAGGAGCGCTCTCGAACGCGAAGCTTGTCCATGCCTCGCGAAGAGCCACGCGCCCGTAAGCATCAATTGCTTTTCGTCGTTATCCATTCTTTACCAACGTTTCGATTGCACCGCTCGCCTTTTTCGCGACGCTGGTCACGACTTCCTGCTGAAAGCTCAAATTCGCGATTTCATACTGAAGCTGCGATAATTGAACGATCGAGGGAGACTGACCCATCTCCGACAAGGCGGTAATTCGATGCAAAAGCGCCTGATTATTGTCTTGCGCCGCTTTCCAGGTTTCCGCGACTTTACTCGCGAACGGCACCGGTTCGGAAGCCTGAGGCCCCATCGCCGCATTGAATGCTTCGACGGCCTTGGGATCGGCGACCTTCGCTGCCTCCATCGGCTGATTCATGAACTGAATCGCCTGGGACGAGCCGGCGGCTCGTAGCGCTTCAACTGCTGCAATATCCATCACGATAGCAGTCCTTTCGCCAGGTTCGCGGCGGCTTCATCTCTCGACTCGGCCGCCTCCACCAAGCAACTTTCCGCCTCCGACTTTCTCCCCAAACGAATGAGCGCCATACCGCGAAACGCCTTCAGCATCCCCGATTCGGGGTGGGCTACAAGGGCTATTTCATCAATATACTCGAGTGCCAAGACGAAATCCTGCATGCTGATCATGAGAATCGCCTTCGCCACCTTTACGCTCTCGGACTCCGGGCGGAACCGCTCCAGGACGGCGATGATTTTCGCCGCGCTCTGAAAGCGGTTCTGTCCTGTCGCCATTAAAGCGACATTTAAAAGGAGCCGTGCTTCATCTGACGATAGATCGAACACGAAAATCCTTTATTAGCGCATGTTGGAAGCAACCGACGCAAGCGCATCCGCCATATTCTTCTGAATATTGGTCATGGTCGTGAGCGCGAGATTCCACTGCTGGAGATCGTACTGAAGCTGCTGGAGGTTCGCCTGAACGTCCGGGTGTTCGTTGTAGGTCTTAAGCGAGGTGGCGAGCTTTTCTTCCATCGTCAACGCCGCAGTCATAAGCGCATTATAGACGGCATCGGTGTGAAGAACGCTACCGCTGATTTGCGAATGAGTCGGAATCGTCGACTTGACATTCGTAACGACGCTAAGGCCTTCGCCATTAGTAAGTGATACTGCCATTTTATTTACTCCTTTGCTTATTTTCGTGTTCTTGTTTTCCGAGCTTCCTCGAAATCGTTTACTTTTTTGCCGCGAGTCGAATAAGCTTCCGAGCGACGAGTACCGCCTCCTTAAGCTCTTCGACCTTGGCGAAATCCTCCGGAGCGAGACCGCGATTCATCGCTTCCTTCGCTCTCGCGTCAATTGCGAGCAGCTCCGCGTCATATTTGCGGACAGCCTCGTCCGCGTCAGAGCCGGCAAGCTCTTCCTCGATCTTCAGGAGGCGCAGCGGATTTTCGTTTACGGTCTCCACGTTACCTCCTTGCCGTTCTTGCGGAACTTGACTTGATTAGCTTCAATCTTAACGACGAGCCACTCGCCGACGTACGCTCCTTCGATTGCCCTCGAACCATCGCGCATAATGATGCAGGGATATGGCGAGGTGATGATACCCGAGATCGGGCAATTGGGCGTCGAAACAGTCTTCTTCTCGACTTTACGCTTTTCTTCCTTCGGCTCGGCGGGAGCTTCTTCCTTCGTTTCTGCCTCTACCTTCGCTTCGACTTTCTTTTCTTCTTCGATCTTCTTAAGCTCTCCGACTTCTACTCCCGAGTCGTCGATCGAGCTTACGTTCGCGACATCAGCGCAAATCGCCGTCACGATTCTTACGAGTTCGCCCTTCGTTTCGACCTTACCGACGAGTTTGACCGCGCGGTTCTTGGCTTCGACGACTTTGATTTTCCCTTCCGAAATCGTAAGAAGCGTATCTTCGACGCCGGACTTAAGCGACTCATCGTCGGAGAAATCGAGCTTGACGAGAGGTTCGACCTCGTATGCGTCCTGCATCGCGGCGACCTTATCGATACGCTTGACGAAGTTTCCGGAAAGCGTCGTGACGCTACCCTCAGTCGTCAAGGTAAGCGCGTGGTCAGCGGCAACGTCTTCGAGCGTTCTCGGCGGCGGCAAAGTCGACGGATCGACTTCCTCGACGTACCAGGGCATCTTCGTCTTGAGCGTGCTGAGCCAACCCGCGGTCTTATTCTTACCTGCGGTGTAATATTCGGTCGATTTATCCTTTGCGATACCGTAATAGTGCTTAACGGCGTCCTTATCGATCTTGTCGTACGAGAATTCTTTCGCTTCGTCGACAAGCGTTTTGACTTCCCCGTTATAACGCTGAGCGAGGTAATAGCCACCGATAAACGCGAGAATTATCAAGACGAGGACGGAAAAGCATCCGAATCCGCAGCGCTTTTTCTTCGGCTCCTCCGCCTTAATCTCCTCCATCTTCGGGTGATCAATTTTCTCTTCCACCCCTTGACCTTGATCTTGACCTTGACCTATCTCTATCTCCCTCTTAACCTTCGGCCAACGTTTACCCTCGACTCCAACCGCGAATTCCATTTCTCCGGAAGTAAAAACCGTATAAAGCTCGATCGCCTTCGCTTCTTCACCATCCTTGATAAGCGAAACCTGTTCGCCGATAGTCTCGAGCGTAAAGGCCTTTTCGGGGAGCGTCGCGTCATCGAGCACGATATCGCAGTCCTCTCCCGAGCCGAAGGTAACCTTACCTTCCGCCAAAGCGATTTCGAGCCCGGCGTTCTCTCCCTTGATGATTTTCAGCAAAAAACTCACAACTTAATCCTCCCGAGCGGCTGAATGTTGATTTCGCTCGACAATTCCTGGAACGAAAGGACGGGTAATTCGTAGTAGTCCTTATCAATCATCTTGCGGAAGTAACGGCGAATGTCGACGGAAACGATGATAACGGGCTTGTGCGGGACGCGCGAGATATCGCCGATTGTGCGCTTGACGGTCGCGAGGATCTGGCGAACCGAGGTCGGGTCCATCGCGAGATAGCTGCCGCCCGAGGTCTGTCGAACGGACTTTCTGATCTTCTCTTCGAGCGCAGGGTCGAGAAGATACGCGGCGATAATGTTCTGACCGCCCGAGAACTTGTAGGAAATATAACGCGAAAGCGCGCTTCGGACATACTCGACCAAGAGGACGGTATCTTTTTCCTTCTGCCCCCACTCGATCAAGGTCTGCGTAATCTGCTTCAAGTCGCGAATGCAAATACCTTCCTGGACGAGACGTTGGAGAACGTCGGTGATCTTCTGGAGCGGCAAAACGCGCTGAACTTCCTTGACGAGTTCAGGCGCTTCCTTCTCCATGTGATCGAACAAAAGGCGCGTTTCCTGAAGCGACATGAACTCGTTCGCATAGCGCTTGAGGACGCTCGAGAGGTGGAGCGTAAGAACGCCGTTCAAGTCGAGATAGCGAATGCCGCTCGCGTCGAGTTCCGCCTTCTTCGACTCTTCGACCCAGCTCGTCGCGTACCCGGAGAGGAAGGGTTTACCGCTTTCAAAGGTGATACCGGCCGCTTCGAGGTTCTCGGGCGATTCGAGCGCGAAGACATAGCCCTTCTTAAGGACACCTTCCGAGACCGGGACTTCGTTGACGAGAAGTCGATACTTTCCGCCCTTGACCGATTCGTTCAACGAGAGATTGATACCCGGGAACGGGACGCCGAGATCGTGATAGAGAGCGCGGCGAACTTCCATAATCTTATCGTTAAGTTCGTCATACGTCAAAGCGCCGCGGATTTCCGCATCGATATCGACCATAAGGGGCGTCACCATCGCGAAGTCATCGCCGTCTTTCTTCTTCGGCTTATTCCCGGACTTGTCTCCCGAGGGCTTCGCGGCCGAAAGCGGATCGACATTTTTCGCTTCTTCCGCCTTCTTCATCTTCGCTCTCGCGATTAGCGACCATCCGACGAGGCCGACTGCCGCGGCAAGTCCGAAAATCTGGAACTTCGGGAAGCCGGGGATAAGGCCGATACCGACGAGCATGACGGCGCCCAAAAGAATCGCCTTCGGCTGCGCGAAGAATTGGTTGACGATGTCTTGGCCGAGCGGTTTCGCCCCTTCTTCGCCGACACGCGTAACGATTACGCCTGCGGTAATCGAGACGAGAAGTGCGGGAATCTGCGAGACGAGGCCGTCGCCGATCGTCAAAATACCGTAGGTCTTGACGCACTTTGAAACATCCCAATCGTTCATGAACGCGCCGATGCAGATACCGCCGATAATGTTGATTGTCGTCATGATAAGACCCGCGATCGAGTCGCCCTTGACGAACTTCATCGCGCCGTCCATCGCGCCGTAAAGTTGCGATTCCTTGGCGAGTTCGGCGCGGCGCGCTCTCGCTTCTTCGAGGTTGATCGCACCCGCGCGCATATCCGCGTCGATCGACATCTGCTTACCGGGCATCGCGTCCAAGGTAAAGCGCGCGGCGACTTCCGAGACACGTTCCGAGCCCTTGGCGATAACGACGAACTGAACGATTGTGATGATTAAAAAGATTACCGCGCCGACGACGAAGTTACCGCCGACGACGAAGTTACCGAAGGTGAAGATGATTTCGCCGGCGTTCGCTTTAAGAAGGATAAGTCGCGTCGTCGTTACATTGAGCGCGAGGCGATAGAGAGTCGTAAAGAGGAGCATCGACGGGAAGGTCGAGAATGCGAGCGCTCTCGGCAAATAAAGGGAGAGCATAAGCATCACCGTCGAAACCATCAAGTTAACCGAGATGAGGAGGTCGACAACTGCCGTCGGTAGCGGAATAATCAAAAGTCCGATAATCGCGACGACCATAAACGCGAGTACGAGGTCGCCGTACTTCGAGAAGATTGTCGTAAATCCTGTAAACTTGTTATTCACCTGGTCTTGCCTTTATCTTAGGTTTCGAGGAGTGCCGCGCGATACTGCTCGAGGAGCTCGGTATCGGCTAAGAGCGTTTCGAGCTCATGGGCCGCGGCAGTTGCTTTCGGGGTGTTCTTTCCGTAGAGGGAGCGAATCGTCTTCTTCGCCGTACTGTAGAACCCGGCGGAAGACCTCAAAAGTATCGAGTTTCCCGCTGCGGCGAGTTCCGCCATGATTTCGGCGCTGATTCCACCTCCCGGCGGGAAAAGCGATTTCAAGGTTTCCGAAACGGTCGTCGAACCGGGGAGAAGCGGGCTTTGGGTCTGACCCTGAGTCTGGCCGACTACGCCCGTATTCCAATCGGTCGTCGAAATACCGGTATTGAACTGAACGCCGGAGGTTACGCGATTAAGCGAGCTCATCTTTCACCTCCCAAATCTCTCGCGAGCTGCCAAAGCGAAGTAAAGACCTTCGCGAGCGTCGTCTCGGTAACTTGTCTTTCGGCGAGCTTGACGAGGAAAATGGCTCTTCCCGTTTTCGCGAGATAGGCGGCTCGTAGGCGGAACGGGAAACGATTCTCCGGATGCGCGGCGACCAGAATCTTCTTTAAGCTCGCGCTCGTCGGCTCGACGGGTACCTTAACCGAAACCGAAAACGTCTCGAGCGCATATTCGAGCGCGAGTGTGAAGCCGTTTTCGAACGTAAGTGCCGCGACTCCGCGTTCGTTGAGCGTTAAGTTCTGTATCCCCATCGAACGACCGAAGCCGAGAATCGCGCCGTCTATCCAAGGAGGTATCGTCATTTCTTGCCCCCTTCCTGCTCTTGCTTGCGCTTCTTTTCTTCTTCGACTTCCGACTCGTCGACGACCTCGTCGAGTTCTTCCTGAGCGCTGTCGATCATTCTGAAGCGATCCTTCTCGCTCGCGAAAAGACGCGGCGAAAGTTGGCGGAAGATGATCGTAAGCTGGATTAAGAAATCGAGCCGAGCCATCAGCTTTTCGACTCCGCAGCCCTTGACGAACGAAGCGATCGTCTCGCGCGACATAAACGGCTCTTCGGTAAAATCGACGATCTTCCCGGTCATCTTTTCGCCGTTCATAAGGCAAGGATTCTGAAATTCCTTAAGCATACGCGCGGCGAGGCCGTCCATCTTATCTAGGACCGTCTTCAAGACCTGGACACACTGCAAATCGAGGATAATGCGCCTTAATTCGGCGGTCGACTGCGACGGCGAGGGGCTACCTAAATCCGCACCCGCGCCCTCGATCAGGAACTCGAGCGCTTTCGCGAGCGCTCCGGGGCCTCGCGTCGCGAGAAGCGACTTGAAGCATTGCTGTGGCGTTGTAAAGCCAATGACCGTTCCGCGATAAAGCTGACGCAAGTCCTGCATTTCCGCCGCGTTCGTGGCGCGCGAATTGACCGCTTCGGCGAGATTGAAACCCGCTCTCATTTCGGCGCCCTTCGTGCGCTCAAGCGTCTGACGCGCGTCGGCGAAAAGTCGCGTAAGTTCCTTGTCTCCCTCTCCCGCGAGCTTCTCGAGGCAATCGAGCATCGCTGCCTGATGCGACGGGTCTTCGCTTCCGCCCGGCTGCGCGAGCCGTTTAAGCAATTCCGCCGCGTTCGGCATCGGCTGGGCCTGACGACATTGACGAAGAAGTCGCGCCATGAACGCTCCGTCCGGCATATCCGGCATCAGCTTCATCCACTCTTCTATCGCCTTCACATACGCGTTTTGCGAGCTCTTCGTTTCCCCGAGCTTACGCTCCGAGACATTTTTCGCCTCTTTCTCTTCGAACTGGAATGAAAGCTCTTCCATCGAATCCATAAGTTCCGCCGTCGGATCTGCCTCGACTACCGCCGAAAAGCCCATCGCCGCCCCCGTCTGAGCGGGGACGTCCTTCGGAAGCGAATTGACCTCGGCAGTAAACTGCGAGGTATTTATCGTCTGCCGAAATATCTGGGCGGCGTCGATCATTCTTTACTTCGCGTCTTTCTCCTTAAGCCACTCTTCGCGGCGTTCGTTCAAGTTGTCTTGGTGCGCCTTCTTCGCTTTCTTGCGTTCATCGGCGCGCTGTTCGCGGCGGAACTCGATTTCTTTCGATTCCTTCTCGAGCTTGTCGCGATTCTGCTCGTGCTTGATTTCGTCGCGTTCATTCTGCAAAAGTTCGCGTTCGGCGCGCGCATCATCATCGAATTCGAGGTTGCGCGAGAGCGAATCTTCGCCCTTGATATCGCGGTGGCGCGAGGCCTGAACGCCGACAAGATCGTCCTTGCCGAGTTCGATAACATACGGTGTCAAGATAAAGAAGCGCTGTACGGTTTGATTCTTTGTCGACGAGCCGCCGAAGAGCCAACCGAGGAAAGGAATATCGCGAAGATACGGAATTCCCCATCCAGCTTCTTCCTTGATGTCGCGCATGTAGCCCGCGAGCATAATCGATTCTCCTTCTCGTACCGCCGCCTGCGTTTCCAAGGTCGAGTTGCGCGTAACCGGCATCGCATCGACAGTTACAGTCTCGAAGCCACCGTCTTGGAGAAGCATAGTCATCCAAACCTGGGCCTTTTCGTTCTCGTCAAGTTTAGGCGCGAGTCTCGGCTTGACGGCGAGCTTGGTGCCGGCCGAGACTTCTGCGAGATTGGCGACTTCCGTACCGACGACGCGTGCGTGATAGCTCTGAGTATCGGTAAGTTCCGCGGCCATATTGTTCATGGTGAGAATCGCCGTACGGGAAATATTGCGCGCCTTACCCTTTTCTTTGAGCGCCATCAAGGAGCCGGAAACGGAAACGTCGTCACCGATATAGGTGAGAGCTCCGGCGAGACCGCCGCCCATAATCGAAGCGGGAGAGGCGAGGTTATTGACGTTCTGCCCTGCCGCGCCCGAAAAATCGCTTTTGGAACCCGTTACCTTTAAAGACATTTGCCAATCGAGCGCATCATTCTTCGAAAGCTCGACCGTCGTAACCGCAATTTCGATAAGTTTCTGCGGAACGTCGAGTTCCTTGATAAGCCGTTCGTACATTGCCATTCTCGGCGCCGCGTCACGAACGAGTACCGCGTTAAGACGATTCTCGGCGCGGATGACGGGCTTGATGCCCTGAAGCGCCGCATCCTGAAGACGCTGCTCGGCGGAATCAACGCGATTCGTATCCGCTTCGCGAGCATTGACTCCACTCTGATTCATCATTTCCTGCAAAAGCTCGGCAACGCCGCGAATCTGCAAAGACGACTCAGGTCCCGTCACATTGAGCGATACCGAATCCGCCCATGAGTTATGCAAAGGGAAGATTCGCGTTTCGATTTCGTTAAAGGTCCTCATCTCTTTGAGGCGATCGGCTCTCGCGATCGTCTCGGTAACGAGCTGAACGTATCTGGGCGGACCCGAAACCATGATGATTTCGCCGTTCATCGCCGTCTTGATCGGGAAGCGCTCGTCCTCGACACCGAGTTCTTTTAATAATCCTACGACGTCTTCGGCTTTCATATAACGAAGATCGGTCAAGTTGGTAAGGATTTCTCCTGCCGTATAGACGTAAATCGCCGCGCCATCGTGATACCAGGTAAGATTGTGGATTGTGGCGAGACGATCGAGGAATTCGCCCGCTTCGACATCTTGGAAGTCGCCCGAAAAAACGCCCTGAACGCCGTCGGACATGACGACGCTCAAGCCCTCGGCGATCGCGAACGCATCGAGCGCCTCCCTGACCGGCATCTGCCGCGCGACGAGCGTGTACTTGGGCGTACGCCAAGCGATTGTGCCGGCCCAGATCGAGCCGATCATCATCGAAAGAACTATCGTTAACCAAACTTTCTTCATCTTCTCTTCCTTTTCCCGCCTTAGGGTCGAAAGACCATATCCGGGAATTCCGGCGCTTTCGTTTCGGCTTCTTGAGCGCGCTCGCGCCACCAATCAACCGCGTGAGTGAAATCTTCGAAAAAGCTTCGTAAAATCGCGCTTCCCGCTTGTGCCTCAACCGCCTGCCAAAGGATAATCGCGTCCTTAGTCGGGTCGTAGGCGAGCGTTGCGTCTTCTCTTAAAATCCTACCCGCGGCGAATTGAGCATACTTCGCGAGCTCCCCTTCCTCCGGTGCTTTCTTGATCTCGTACGTGAGTACTAAGCGACCTGCCGATTCATAAGCGGCTATCTCGAACGCGTCGACCTTGAGAATAACCGACCCTACGCCCGAATGAACCTCGTCCTTCGGGTAGCCGATTGCCTCAATAAGTCTATTAACGACGTTCAACATTTCTTAATCAGTAGTTATTTACGATTCCGGTCATCGTGTTATTGAAGCTCTTAAGAATCGCCGACATTAGGTCATAGCTCTGGTCGCGCTTATTCGTTTGGGACTGAAGCTCGATCATCTTTTTCTGGTTGAGCGTATTATATTCATCCATCTTCGTTTCCATTGCCGAGATACACTCGTCGATTTGGGCCTGAGTATAATACTTTTCAGTTCCGTTCACCGTCGGAGCGGGAAGCGTAAGGTTGAACTTATCATTCATATACTCATACCAGTCCGCGTAAGTATGAGTGATTCCGTTCTTCGGAACGGTAAAATCATAAGGATTTAAGCCGAGTTGCTCGAAAGAGTAGACTTCGTATTTACTCGCGATAACCGTTTCCGAAAGTTTCTTCGAAAGCGCGTCTTCGATTTTCGTAATCGCCTCCAAAACTCCCGAGGCCTCGTTCATCTCTTCCATGATCTTGACGATTTCCGACTCGGTTTTCGCCGCGCGCTCCAAGCAGACCGCCATCACGAGCTGGCCGATTGAAAGCTGCCGCGGGAGCCCATTGTCGCCCACGATGCCGTCGACCGTGTAGACATTCGCGGTAATGTAGTTACCGGTCTCGGGGTTGGTCATCGAAAGCTCGATTTTGTTAGTTTGAAAGTCCGCCATTTCCGTATTCCTTTACAACGTTTCCGCGATATTCGATTGGCTATTGCCGAGCGCGCTTACAAGTCCGGTCGAAGTCTTGAAAGCGATGTCGCGCGAATTGATAAGCGACTTAAGCTGGATATTATCCTGCTGGCTGGTCGCCGACGTCTTCTCCATTAAAGTCTTGATTACGCCGATATAAAGCGTCTTATTCGTCGGCGTCATCTTATTGCGTGCTTTGGTGTTTGCGTCGTTCTTAGCGGGTAATTCACTTGTCCCAACTCCGCAGTTCTCAACCAAATAATCGTAAAGCCCAAGCTCTCTGCCCGCCTGATCGACAAAGGTCAAATTATCGACATAATCATCCGTTTCGGAGGCCTTGATGACCGCGTCCATCGCCGCCGCGTAATCCTTCATCAAATAAGCGTCGCGGGAAATTTTGTTCATCATGGCGACACCACGCGCTTCGATCGCCGCCGCCTGGCGACAAGATACCGCAATCATAAGCTGACCGAGCGTTAAACCGCTTGCTTTATCGGTATTATATAGATTGATCGCCCCCGAAATTTCGGTGGTGTAAGCGCTATCTCTATAGCCGATATTTTGAATTTCGATCATATTTTACGTCAAGCTCTTGATCAAGTTGCCGCGTGTATCCGAAACGCCGCTCATCAAGGTCGAGGCGGTAGTGAACGATTCGTCGCGCTTATCGACGAGACCTTGAAGACGCGTCATATCGGTCTGCGCTTGGTTATTCAGGGCGTCCATTCTCGCCTTGACCATCTGAATCGCGCCTTCAATCTGTGCCTTCGTAAGACAACGCTCCTTGGTTGTTTTACCATTCACAGTGTGAAAGCAATGATATTGCGTGTAACCGGCCATTACAATCGTCTCTGACACTTCCTCGGAAAACCAATCATTGTCAGGCATGGGAGTACTACCGCCAGCATCAGAACTAAATCCAGCCTGCCTAGTTGAAAGTTCCGAAAGCGCCGTACCGAGCTTTTCGAGCTGCTTATTGCGAGTACGCATGCGCACGGATTGAGGATTGATTTCCGACTCGATCTTCGCCGCGCGATTATTGGCAATCGCGACAAGAAGATCCTGGAGATCACGATTCTTGCCGTCGTAATTGTAATCGTAGACCTCGATATTCCAAAGGCCTTTGAATCGATTAGCGTCGACAACGACTTTTTCTATCTCTGCCATAACGAAATTCTCCTTTAGCCCCCGATTTGACGGATTGTATCCGCCAAACCCTTATCGAACTTCTTCATCATCGACGATGCGGTCGAAAACGCTTGGTCGCGCTTCGAGAATAAGCTCTGCAAGCTGACCATGTCCTGTTGAAGATCGTTATCTTCCTTGTCCATAGCGTACTGAACATCGGTTTGAAGACTCATCAGTTGCCCCTTCGTACCCACGGAGCGCGAAATGCCATATCGATTACATATGGTCATATAGCCGTATTTGTTGGCATCTACCTTATCGGTCATTTTCTTCCCAGCTTCGGCTATTTGTTGCGATATTAACGCCATCGCCTTACCGAGATCCTCAAGCTTTTGCTGGCGAAGCTTGATAGCTCTCGAGAATACCGCCGCATCCTCTTCAAGCGCGGCAGCACGAATCGTCGAAACGTGAAAAATCGCGTCCCCGAGGTTAAGGTCCTTAACGCCATTTACGGAGTAGGCCATCTGGTCTACTCCGTAAACGGTCGAACCGTTGATTTTCACCGTTTCGATTTCGTTTGTCATAGCTTAGGCAAAACTCCCGACGATACGATTCATAAGCTGATCATTGGACTGATTGACTTCCATCATGAGCTGACGAGCGTTGTTCATGATTTCCTTGCACTTTTCCATGACCTCGCGAAGCTGATCTTCACGTGCTTCGCTCATCTTGATCTCAGCGTCGTTCTCCTTGACCTTGGCCTCGGCAAGGCGCATAATCGTATCGCTCGAAGCGTCGATCATCTTCGTAACGGCCCCGATCAAACCGGTTTGAGTCTGATTGACCAAGTTCGAAAGCGTATTGACTCTAATCGAGTCGCTATTATTGTTGTATGCCGCATTGGCCTTATCGAAGTTAACCTTCGCGTTATTGATATCGACCGCCACCTGATTGGGCGAGGAAACTTTCGCAGTTTTAGCGGTCGCGCCGGACTTGATCGCATAGATAAGCTTGGCCGCCAGTTTCGGAGTGATCTCCTTATTTTCGAGGCGAAGCTTGACCGCGTTAATCATTTCCTTGGAGGTCGCCTTGATATCGGCTCTGATTTGTTCGCGCGCCGAGCTGATCAATTCCGCTTTTTGTTCCGATGTAAGCGTCTTGTAGTCTTCCGGTGCGGCGATTCCGATATCCTTGCAATGCTGATTGCATGCTTCGTTCGTCATCGTGGAGTCGGGATTAGCGAGCTCCTTCTCGAGCGTCTCGAGCGCATAGACTTTCGAATCGATAGCGGTCGGCTTCTCGGGGTCGGCCGAAACCGAAAATTGATTCTGAATCTTAGCCGCTTCGCTCGACGGAAGGCCTTTAAGCGCATCGGTGTAATTGGTCGTAGTCGTGTCGGGGCTCAGCTCCATATTCGCGAGCTTCAAATCCTGGGTCGATTCGTTAAGCGCTGCCCCAACCTCGGAATTAAGGGCCTTGTAGGTCGAAACTCCGACCATCGTCATCGAAGCGAGCGTACCGATACCCGAGGTAATGCAGCCAGCGAGCGCCTGAGTCCAGGCCTGCTTCGCGGCATCACGAATTTGCTCGGCACTATCGAGCGCGAGCTTGGCCTGCTGTTCGCGTTCGGCATGACGCGCTTTTGCCGCGTTTTCGCGTTGCGTCTGAGCCAGCACGATCAAAAGCGCCATCATCTGGAAGATATCGAAGATAATCTTCGAGATGGAGCCTTCACCCTTCTCCTCGCTTACGGCTTTCTCGACTTCGGCGATCTTCTTGTCGATTTCCGCGACAATCTCGGACGCGTCGAGTTCTCCATCGCCATTCGTATCGATTGCTCCAGGCACATCGAGTTCCGCCGGCGTGAAAGTAAGCGTGGTCGACTTATTCGTATCCGAATTATTGATCGTGATGACGAGGTTATTGTCTTCGCTGACCTTGCTTTCGACCGTCACTCCCTCGGGAAGATCCATTCCCTTAATCGAGTCGACGAGCTGAGCGTTCAAATTGTTAATCGAAGTGATGTCCATGGCTTTACCCTCCTTCTCCTTACCTTAGACCATCATAACGGTCTCTTCGATCTTAATCTTGGAGTTGGCGACATTATCGAGAATATCAAGAATCTGCGCAACCGTATTCTGGAGCGAGTTGACGATATTTTCGAGCATTTCCTGCGCATCATCCATTTCCTTCTGAAGGAGCTGAATGAACGCGGCGATTTCTTTCGTCTCGGCATTGGCCTTAGACGCCTCGCTGTTCTTGTGCATCGAATCCGCTCCGAAGCCGGTCGAGACGCTCGAGTTTACGAGGCCGATTCCCTGCATCGTGTGATTGATGACTTTCTGTGCAATGGCCGAAACGAGATAAGTGACTTCTTTACCGGCGAGCTGAATGGAGTTGACGACTCCCGAACCGAGGCTGCCGATTGCGCAGAGACCACTCAAAGCGATACCAAAGTAAGCATAGAAGTCGGAAGCGAACTTCTTGGCGGTCTTATCGGAACAGCCGCTGCACTTCTGGTGGACTTTGGCCAACGCTTCCATAAGCTTTTCGTCTCCGCCCGAAAGCGTAAGCGCACACCCGGTAACTGCGATCGCCGCGCTGGCGATCGAAAGCGATGCCGCGATAATACCCGCCGTAACGACCGTGCTCGCGCCGAGCGTAAATACCGAAGTGACGACCGCCGCAACAACGGCGATAACCGCGCCGAAGATCGAGAGCCACTTATTGCGCTTAGCGGCCTTATCGGCCTTTTCCTGCTTCTTGATGGCTTCGTCGATCTTTTTCATGCGCCCGTCGTGAATCGACTGGAACTGAGCGGAAAGCTGCTTGATGCGTTCCTTCGCTACCGCGGCATCTTTCTCGCTCTGTTCGAGCTGCAACAAACCGATCAAGGTTTCGAGATCTTCATCAAACGCTTCCAAGACTTCATCGAGTTCGATTTGAACGGACTGAGTCTGGGTAGTGCGAGCGGCCTTGACGTTCTGAACCATGACGCCGAGCGCTTCGTTAAGAATCGAGCCAACCTGCGCGGTAGATTCAGTCGAAGTGCTCTTTTCGAGCTCTTCAGTGTTCGCCGGAAGAATCGGCTGAGTCGTGTTAAGAGAAATTTCCATTGTCGTTTTCCTTTCTTTGCCCTGTATACGTTTTACGCATACGAAAGGTTACAACTTATTTCATATTCTCAATAACTTTTTTAAGCGTCTCGGCTTTGGCGCGATACTTCGAGCCCGTTTCGCCCGAGAAGTCGCAGTTCTCGAACATGATACCGAGCGCTTCTTCCGCGCTTAACTTATCTCCGAGCGCGAGGTGGCACTCCGCAATCTGATAAACCGTCTTCGGGTTCGTGTTATCCAAGACCGCCGCGACCTGATAGGCTTTAAGCGCTTCGGCAAAATTCTTCTGCTGCTGCTTGATCGCGGCGTAGCCGAACCAATACTTGCGCTCGAGGTGATCGAGGAGAAGAAGTCCCTTGAAAATCTTTTCGGCGTCTTCGAGGCGACCGGAATTAAAGAGGTTGAAACCGACCGCGTACATCGCATTCATCTGCTTGTCGGAAATGCCTTTAAGCTCGCGAATTGTGGTAAGACCATCCTTCGCGAACTGATCGAGAGCGGCGTCGATAATATTCTTGGTTTCAGCGTTCATTTTTAACTCTCCTTAAATAGAATAATATTATACCATTTCTTGGCGGTTACTGTCTATATCGTTAAGAATATTTTGCATTTCTTCAAGAGAAGCGCGCTGCTTTTGAAGATGCTGAATTACGGCGTCGTGCTGGTCGGTGGGGATATGGAGAAACGCGAAAACAATCGCCTTTTCGTCTTCTTCAAGACGCTCCTTACCTTCCGGCGGCGCTTCGATTACTCCCATATCCGCAAAGAGCGCGCCGAGTTCTCGCTTGGTCGCCGACGAAAGCTGGGTCGCGAGCTTTTCAATCAGCGCCGTGGAGCCGGTAATGTCTTTATTGATATCCGAAATTTTCTCGTCGATTTCGTCCAGTTTTTCTTTGTCATCGAAATACTTGATGCGATCTTCCTGCTTCGTGCGAAGCGCTTCATTAAGCTTCGCGAGATTTTCGATTTCGAGCGAGAGCGCGTTGATGACATCGATATCCTTGCCGTTAAGCGTCCTAAGGACCTCGATACTGATCGAATTGAAGCGGCGCTTGATACTCTCGGCGACCGACTTGTTTTCTTCATTCAGCGTGTCGATCAGCTTCGAAATATCCACAAACGGCTCGCTTACTTCGATATTCCCGCCGCCGAGAAGCGGCTTAAGCGCCGCGCCATGGGGCTTTACTTCGCTTCCTTGACCGAGCGCGATATTGCCCGCGCCGACTGTTGAGGTATTCAAATTAATGTTCATAGGTTTTTCTCCTTTGCCCTGTATACGCACAAGTTCCGCGAAGGTTACAAAAAACGAAGAATCGATCCTTCATCATCGTGAAAAGCGTTGCTACGTTCCAGACGATCTTTTAATGTCCCAAAGTCACCACTAGCGAGCCAATGACTGAACTTCCAAAGACGCAACATCGCTTCTACAAAAGGTTCCGGATCCAGATTCCGCGAAAGACGACGCAATGCTCCAATGTAATCAGGGCGGAACACCGTTGGAACTATAATCTTTGCCTGACCTACCGCAGTAAGCTCGCCATTCATCATAATTCGTGATAGTCGCCCATTACCATCGTTGAACGGATGAACTTCACTCGTAACGAACATAATGAATATCGCTTTAGCGAATGGATGCTGAAGTACTCGCGACATGTCAAATGCGCGTTTTAAGGTACCGATGACTCGATCGAAAGAAACGAAATGTGTATTCCCTGCCCGATTATCTTGCATCTTGAATTGCCCGGGAGCCATCGCAGGACGACCGGAAAGAATTACGCGATGACGCCCTCTAAGAAGTTCAAGAAACTCGTCGGCTGAATTGGCGAGTCTTGACATCTCCAAGCGATTGGATGCGATAGCATACGTACCGAGGATATCATGACTGTCGGCATCACGAGTTGGGATCGCTACTCCCGTATCGACAATTCGGCGAGCTTCTTCAAGTTCAAACTCGGTTCCTTCGATATAATTGGAGAAATAGCTTTCAAAGAAAGCGAAAGAATCATAATCCGTTTTTGAAACATTCGCATCGGTATATTCGGGAAAAGAACTTCCAACAAGCTTCCGAAGCAATACCTCGAAAAGTTCAAGTCGCGAACTGTCATACGGCTCGCCGATGGCTCTCGCGAGCGCTACCGAGGACTTGAGAACATTTGCGGGGCGAGTGGAGAGTAAGGCACCTATCATCTTATCAAGACGCGAAAATCCATATTCAAGACCTGCTTCTTTGGCTATTTCACGAGCTTGATCGCGTAGCTTATTAAGGGCGGCCTCTCCTCCGGTCGCGACCTCCGCCTCAAGACGATCCTCAATACTCTCAGTCGGCAAACATTTTTCTACACCACCTTGAGTCTTATCGGGCTCAAGATTCTCTAAGATTGCACGTGGCAAAGAAGAAACGCCCAGATTCTCCATAAACGGGTAATCTGAAGGAAGCGACTGAGAAGTTTCAAGAAAGTGAATCGTAAGTCCCGGCAAGGCGACTTTTCGCGTGTATTTATAGCCAAGAAAAATATGTCCGTCTTTGGGGGCATATTCAAACGCCGTTCGGTGACTTAACCGCGCACCGGGCCAAAGCTGTCCGATTATCGACCATAGATTTCTACGAACGATATTTTCGGGAGTGTCAGTAAAGTTGGTCGTATAAAGACGCGAGGCGAGTTTAACTACACGTCTCTCTCTCTTTAATTGAGACAAAAGCTTGGCAACTGCAGGATCTGACGATCCCACTATAACTTCACCCACGCTTTGCAAGTTTTTTTCCATCTTGAGACTGAAATCACCCTACTATAGGAAATATTTTTCCAACATTATACCATATTTGAGGAAAATATTCAATCATCTCAGTCGCTTACCAAGATGCGGAAGAAGCGCGAGGAGCTATCGCCCTTCGGCGCGCTGACCACGAGCGGCTCGTCGCTCGTCGCGACGACCCAGTTATCCGCGACAAACTCGCCTGCGAGCGTATCGGTATATCCTAAAGCGTACTTAAGTCCCGGCTTGACATTATCGACGACGAGGGTCACAACTTCTCCTTCGAAATCCGCCTCGCTTTCCGCGGCGATTTCAGGCGTCGCGTTCTTGTTGAGCGCCATCTTAAGCTTCCCTCCGCCGACACTTTCGAGATCGTACCAATTAACCCCCAGTCTTTGTATCGCCGCTATCAAACTCTCCGAAGTATCTTCGATTTCTTTCCTCTCGTTCACATCCCAACACGAATTACCCTCGAACTCGCAGCCATGAAGCGCGAGAGTGGAGCCAACGTCCTTATAGGCCGACGCTCCGTAGCTTTGTCCGAGCGGGAAGCTCTTGTACGCCTTATTATTCTTAAAAGTCGAGTTGTATACATTCATCGTTCCGCCGTTGAGACTCGCGACTGCGCCGCCGTTCTCCGCCTGATTGTTTTCAAAGCGAGAATTGACGATCGTGACGTTTGCACCCGTGCCAACTGCCGCGATTGCCCCCCCTTGCCCGGTAGGCGAATACGTGATTTTCGCCCTCGGTCCCGCCAGTGAATTCTTGAAAGTGCAATTCGTCACGACTAGCGCACCCTCGCAACCGATTGCTCCGCCGTTCGTATTCAGCCCTGTGAGTGACACGCCTAAGAACCCTTCGCCGTTATTATCGGTGATTTCGAGTCCATCGAGAACCAGTGTCGCTCCGTTCTTTACGACGAAACAACGCGAAGGCGGATTTACCAACACTGTCGTTCCATAATACTCGTTGACTTTATAATTCAAATACGGCACGAGCTTGATCTCATAGCCGGGCGGAGTCTTAAGAACGACCTTCGAACCCGCATCGGTAAGCGACATGACCTTTTCGACCTGGCACGTAATCGAGGTCGAGTCCTTGAAGAGCGAAGCGGCGAACTTGATTTCGTTATCATCGCCGTGGGTCATCGCATAATTAAACGCTTCTTCAATCGTGTTACCAAGGGGATCGCTCGTATCTTCCGGACCGAGTCTCGACACTATTGCACTCGGCACTTTCTCCGGCTCTTGCGGCTCTGGCTCAGGGTCTACAGGATCGTCGCTCTCATCGTCCTTATTAAGCTCGGGTTCTTCTTCTCCGCCGGTAATCACTCCACTTGCGGATTTTGTATATGTATAGAATTTCTCACTTACCGTATCGAAAAGTCCGCACACTCCATCCGAATTGCGCTTACACGGCAGAAATCGATGTTTAACGGTTTCACTATTGGTATCAATTCGCTCGCCGATACTAAAGCCATAACAAGTAATTTGTTGATTATCTAGGCACATGAACGTACCGTTAACGTTAAGCCCGAAGATATACATATTCGATCCCAATACACTAGTAGCATTCCACTTCGAAAGAGTTGTACCGTTCAATGCTCCATTAAGTCGAATATTTCCCGTTCCGTTAGAGGAATAAAACTCATTATCCACCTCGAATTTATAACGAGTTCCGGCCTTAATCTGATTGAACTGCTTGCCATCGTTCCCGTAATGAACATCAACGGTTTCAGGTGTTGTGAGTCCATGGCAATATACGCAATATGCCGGATGACCAAACGTATTTGAGGCAGAGCCGGTTGTGGCACCGAACCAATACGCCTTTAACGTATCGGTTTTCAAATCCATCCAGGTGTGCGTTGAAGGAATTGGCTTATAACCGGTATCGATATATACTCCACTGGGGGCGGTAATTGACTTGAGAATCGTATATTTACGCGGCGATTCTTCCAAAACCGAAGTGCCGGTAAAGAACTTGGTACCTGCATTCAAATAAAACTTACCTTCCACCGTATCGTAGAAACCATATCGACCGTCGGAATTGCGCTTGCAAGGAATGAAATTGCGCTTCATCGTCTCAACTGTCTTGCTATTGACAGTGGTGATTTCGCTGATTCTAGCGCCATAGCAGACTACATCCGTACAATATCCTCGCATGAACGCAGTTCCCTTGCGATTCTGCCGCGAAAGCATATACAAGTTATTGGTAACGGAAAAGGCCGTAGTGTTGCCGATTATAAGAATACTATGGGAATCGACTTTCACATTGCCGCGATCGAGCTCGATCTTATGTCTACCGGGCGAAATAACCGTATGCGTTTTATTCGTAGTTTTACCATATCCTACATACAACGCGTCATCTTGTGTTGCGTTATTGCATAGCATAAACTCATTATCTTTACCCGCGCTGGATTCGTTCCAACAACCGAACCAAAATTCATCCCCCGAGTAAACCTTTACATCCATAACGACTCGCGTATTTTGATTCGGCTTATAGCCGGTATCGATATATGAGCCATTTAACGCCTTAATATATTTCACTCTGGTATAGTCGCTTGGAATTGACGACACGATTGCCCATTTATAAGTTTCTTTGGTTGCATCATCGGTATTCTCTACCGCCTTATATCCCGCCTTTAGCCACTCATCCTTCAAATCTCTCGCAAAAATACCGCCGGAAATCTCAAGTCCCTCTTTATCCATTCCGCCCGATCCGACGCCGATATCATCCGCCGTACCCAACGCGCCATCCCCACCCACAGCTTTAATCGCACCTCCACTTATACGTATTTCGTCACACCCACTTTGATACCCTCCACCGATGCCGGAAGCCGAGCTAAAGCCATATGCCCAAGCCGTGATGATTCCCCCTCTTATAAGAATCGTTCCGCTACTTGCTTTATGTCCACCGCCAATACCGGCGCCACCTTCCACATTAGCGCCACCATTCGCCTCGACAACGCCCCCATTCAGCGTAATAACTCCGCCGTTACCTTGATCGCCGCCGCCGATACCGGCACCATTGATGCCGCCTTTTGCTTCTACTATTTTCGCCTTCCCGGAAATGGTTATCGCACCACCTGCTCCGCTCTCACCGCCGCCTATGCCGGCAGCATATCTTCCGCCTTTTGCAGTTATTGTCCCGCCCTTAATTGTGATTGTACCACCATCATTTTTATAACTACCGCCGATGCCGGCTCCGCTATCGCCTCCAATTGCGATTACTTCCGCATCTTCTTCTATTACAATTTTGATGATCCCCTCATTACAATAACTACCGCCGATGCCGGCAGAATATTCTCCGCCTTTGGCTTCGACAATCTTTGCCTTTCCGCTAATTGTAATCTCTCCATCGGTTTTATTTCCATTTCCGTGAGGAAAACAGGCTCCGCAACCAATACCGGCCGCGATTGCACCTTTTGCCTTGACTATCTCTGCTGTACCCTTAATCGTAATTGTGCCACAGGATCCTTCAAAGCCGCCTCCAATGCCGGCACCGTCAGGTCCGCCTAATGCCGTGATTTTACCACCTAGAATCGTAATGAAACCGGTAATCTGTTTTTTCCCACCACCAATACCGGCGCCGTCAAAACCGCCGTACGCATTAAGTTCTCCGCTTCCAAATACTTGGCCGTAAATCGTTATCGAGCTCCCTTCGGGCACCTCAAGTCCGGCCTCGTTGTCAGCGCCTTGTACGGTGAGCTTCGCTCCATCCGCGAGAATAAGCTTCGCATCCCCCTTCACCTTAATCGAACCCCGCGAGATATCACCTTTCGTCACATACCATTCATCCGTAAATTCATCCGTCGTCTCTGTCACGAAAATGTAGTCACCACAAGTTTGCAAAACCCCATTTTCGTCAACATATGTAATAGGATATTCCGGACGTAACTTGACAATCGGAAGCTTGGACTTCTCGACCTTAAGATTTGACGTTATCGTCCCAAGCTCGACTGTGGCTACACCATCAGCTCCAACCGAATTGCCTTCCAGGAAAAATCCTTCAAAAGCGGTCACAATTAACTTTACGTTTTCCGTATCAGCAGGAACATAAAAGTTCGTATCATTAACGGTATTGGTAACCGATCCGTCTGCGCCGGTCCAAGCTACAATCGCATTCGAAATTTTATCTATCGTAATCTTGCACCCAACCGCATACGGATAATCCGCATTGGTTTGCGGATCCGGGTTGTCGTATACGGAACAACGCTTGGAGCACCAGTTCGGATCAAACGAATCCGAGAATACACCGCCAATTACATCAATAGCCCCGCCTAATCGCGACACCTTTATCATGCCCCCGGAAATCTTCACGCTACTACCGGCACTACCGCCAAGAGCACCGCCGATCGAATCTGCACTATCAGCAGAACCGCTTTCAGCGTAAACCTTACCGCCGGTAATAATCACCTCACCGCCACGGCCATAGTGCGAGCCTCCGATACCCGCTCCGGTCAACTTGCCGATTGCTGTAACTACGCCGCCATTGATTGTAACTTTGCCGCAATTATAGTCAGTCGCGCCGCCGATGCCGGCAGCGGCGTTTCCTCCTTTTGCTATCACTATGCCGCCGTTAATCGACAGATCGCTATGTTGGTTATAGCTTACGCAAATACCGGCCGAATTATGTCCACCGGCTGCAGATAGACACCCTGTACCCTTCTCTTGCCCATAAATCTTAAGTGCCCCCCATACTTCCACACCGGCTTTGTATGAACTATCACGAATCGTCATCGTGAAATCGTCGCACAGAATAAGTTTTACGTCGCTTTTCGCAATAATCGGTCCGTATGTATCGATATTCGAATTAAGTATATACCAACATCCATCTTCCAGGGTATAAGTTCCCTTTTTCAATATCTTGAAGTTTTCGCAAAATTGTTTTTGGCCTTTCTCGTCAACATATTCAACCGGCGCTGAACGAGTTGTCGGCACTTTACCTAGTTCAACCAAATCAACATCTTGCGTCAAAGAACCTAGAGTGCATACGCTCTCTCCTTCCATAGCAAAACCCGGTCGAACCTTGAAAATGACTTCAAGATTTTGCGTATCATCGGGAATGGGAAATCTTGCTTCGGATACTATGTTAGTAACGCTGCGATCACCACCGGTCCACGACACAATCAGACTATCCAACGATCCGACATTTATAAAATGGGCGAGAAAAACTTCGAATGGATATTCTGCTGCACTTTGCTCTTCGTAATTAGGGAATATCTCGCAACCATCTGAGAGCCACTCGCGTTTAACATTTAGACCGAATTTACCCCCGGTAATAGATACCGATATATTACGGCTTTCATAACCGGAACCAATATCGTCCGCTTCATCTCCACCGGATGCCTTGATAAAACCTCCGTTAATATTCACGATGCCGAATTTAACGAAAGCACCGCTTCCGATACCGGCACCACAATCTCCGCCTGTCGCATTTATTTTTCCGCCATTAATAGTGACAATCCCCATGTAATTTTTTACATCTCCACCTATACCGGCGCTATTCCGTTCACCTGTCGCCGTTATGACGCCACCATTAATAGTCAGTCTCCCACAAGTATCTCCTGTAGCATCATCTGCATATACTCCGATTCCCGCCGCAAAAGATTCAGCACCGGCATTGAGCTTGCCGGTACATGCCGACTGTCCATAAACAGTAAGTGATTGATTCGCTCCTATTGCTATACCCGCCGAATAATAGGCTTCCCCCGTTACATTAAGAATTCCGTTGTCGCAAAGAATCAATCGTGCCGCACCATTGACCGTAATCGTTCCGCGAGAAACTTCACTGTTTACGACATACCACTTACCGTCTTCGAACGTTGCGGTGTCTGCTGTTACGACTACGTAGTCCGTACAAGTCTTTTCAGCAAAAGTCTTGGTCGTCGCATCATAGTCAAGATACTTGACGGGTTCTAAAGCGAAAACTGCCGCGGGCAAGAGCGCAAGCCCCAGCATCATCACAAAAATCTTATTCAAGAATCGCATTATATCTTCTCTCTCTTCTATTTTTACATCATACATTATATCATATTTCCCCCCGTATACGCACTAACTTTCGTAAGGTTACATCATTTCTCTTTCTGCCTTCGGCTGACCGCGAAAACCGTTTTCGATATATCGGGGTATGGGGCAAAAGCCCCATAGATAAACAATCCTGTTAATCTTGTAAATCCTGTCTAAAACCACCATTCGCCGACCTTGTCCGTTCCGCGGTACCAAAGCGGAGCGCAACTACAATCTTTCGATCAAGTTCGCGGGTTCGACATCCAAAGCCATGGCGAGGGCGAGAAAATCCTCGGCTCTTGCCGAATTAATGTCTCTTAAGCGCTGTTCGTATTGCTCGATGCGCCGCGCAGAAACCTGCGCGAGCGCCCCAAGTTGATCTCGCGTAAGCCCCGCCGCTTTTCGATATTCCTTTAGTCTTGTCTCCGGGTGACGGACGCGATATTCCTTATCAAGCGCTTCATGAAAACTCAAGATACTCATTTCATGATAAGGAATATATAACGAGACGATGAACTTTATCGGCGCGAACTCCTCGATTTCCTCGAACGAAAATCCGCGATACCACTGATACTGAGCGAGCGCCCATCCAGCCCAATATTCGGGCGTGCGTGCACGAAGTTCATCCGGCAAATTGCGAGGAAACTCGACGCTCGCATCTTCAAGAACTTTTGCCGCGAGCTCCCAGCCCGACTGGCCCGCAATCGTAAAGGGATCGCCTTTCGAGAATCGCCGCGAATAAGGCGAAGCGAGAAAAAGCGGCCAAAACTTCTCGAGCGGAACATTAAAAAGATATACCGCCGCTTCAACTGCCGCACCCAAGACTCCCATCGCGTCTTCCAGATAATATTCTCTATAGGCGCGCATCATCAGGCATAATTCCTTGTTGCAGGATGTTGATCATGTAAAGCTCGTCGACCTTAAAGCCGCGTCTTAAGATATCGCCAAAAGCTTCTCGTGCGCGATTCTCTCGTTCTCGACGCGTTTTGAGCCAGTCGGCTCTAAGCGCTCGCTCGAAGTCGATCGACTTTATTTGATCGAAAGCTTTGGGCGACTTAAGAACCGTCTGAAGGCCAAGTCCTCCCAGGCGAATGGCGCGGCAGAGTTGCTCATAAGAAATCGTGCCGTTCAAAAATCCTCGAGCGAACGAGAAGTAGTTATCATCTGCGCGATACCCGATTATCACATCATACGCTTCCACATCGACCGAGAAATGTTCGTTCAAGTATTTCGCCGCCGAAGCGATAATCCCGCCTCCCATATCGAAAACGCGGTATTTAACTAGAACCGAGAGCCAATGAAGCGTGTTGTAAGGCGCTTTGGCAAGATTCAGAACTTTAAGTCCCTCGAGATCGAGCTCATATTTGTTCGCATATCCATCGTGAGCTTCCGTTACCGCCCACTCCTTCGCCATCTCACTCTTTTCCGTGCAATAGAATCCTAGCCCATAATCGTTATGCGCCTTCCCGAGGCCGAATACAGGCCTATCGATTCTGAACTCAGAACCGTGATATAGAATACAGCTATTGATGTTGTTCTTCGCCATTATATTCGCCTAAATACATCTATGGATGTAATTTCACCTAGTATTATACCACACTTCCCCTATCAATTGCAACTACAATCTTTACACAGCGTAATGAAATGGATCATAGTCTTTTTCGCGAAGATTGTAGCACGACGACTTGAGCTGTTCGTATGTCTCGAATGAGCCCGTTATTTTATCCCACTTCTCGTGATTCTTATCCCAAACGACTTTTGCCGCGGCTGCAAGCGTGAAGTCGTCCTTGTGCTTGAACTCGCGAACGATTGGCCGCTCATACGTCAAATCGACGACCGCCTTTATTTGCGAGCGGTGCGGCTCTTTAAATCGCTCAAGTCCTTTGTACCTATCGGCCAAACTACCGACCAACGTTTCCCTCGTAGGCGTCTTCATGCCGGGCCTAAAGAGCTTAACGAAAGCGTTAAGAACTTGCTTCAATTTCGCAAGGAAATCCGTCTGGTGACGATCGAGCTTCTCGACCGCGTAAGTGTTCTTTTCGACCGATTGAGTATTCTTTTCCACTTGATCGGTAAGCTTCGCAAGTTGCGCTTCAATCGCCTTAAGTTTATCGTCATCTTGCTGAGCCGGCTTAGGCTCCTCCTTCGGCTTCGTGATTTCAAGATACATCGTCTTCAAGCGACGAAGGCAATTCTCCGCGGCAGCGAGAGCATCGGTCGTCCCGAACACTTGCAAGTATTCCTCGAACCCGATTCGACACTTCCTGATCGCCTTGATGTCGTAAATATTGTCGAATGTACTGAAAAAGACCGCGATCGTATTGGAAAGAATCGATAATTCCTCGGCAAAAGTCGAGTTGATTGGCAGTTCACTGAAGATTACATTACAGAGAATTGCCGCCAGTGTCATCGTCTCGAATTTCAAAGGGAAATCCTTGCCGAAATCAAATACCTGATCTCCATTGATTTTAACCTGAGACTTATTGCTGGTAACACGAGAATCGAACATCAAAAAGGCGATAAGGCGAAAGAGAAATTTTCTTGCAATGTTCAGTATCGCCCTTCTAACCAAAATTATCGCGGCAGCTTCGGCAGTAACCTTTTCCGGCGGGACTCGATTGAGCATCTCTCCAAGAAGATGATGCGTTTTCAATAAATACCGAACACTTGCCTCGGATATCACCTCTTTCGGGTAATTATCGACCGCAAGCTCGAATGTTGTACCTCCGCCGGTAGGATTCGAGCTTGGTTTCTCTTCTCGTTTTCTATTCCGCAAGAAATCAGGATACTGCTCCCGATAATTATCGAGAAAGAACTGCTTGGCTTTTTCAGCCAAGTTCGGGTCGTTCCAATCACCTCTTATGTCCGCCATATGCCTATATTATACAACCAAAAAGCTCGTACTTCGCCTCTTTTCTGCCCAAATCAACTCTCGCCTTTAGCCTCTGCCTCAAGAGCCAAGAGGTATCGGTCATAGTCGCTCATAAAGAGCTTATCTTGAAGCGGGCGGAATTTTTCAAACTCCGCTTCGGCATGATCTTGTGCGACTTCCGCCGTAACATTTTCGACATGTTCTACAGTAATCGGACCATCCCATAGTTGAATAAACTTGTCGAGTCGCTTTTCCCAGGACTCCATCGTCATGGGGATATGACGCTTAGCGGCGTTTTCAGCAAGTTCAAGGTATGCATTGACCAATCGTTCAAGCGAATCGAGCTCATCGGCCTTCAAATAGTTCTTCGCAACAATGACATCACTTTTGCGAATCTTTCCATTCGGTGCTTGTGCCCAAGTATTAAGCCCCATGTGATCCTTCGCCGCATCCGCTCGCGAATAGATGATTTGCGCGGCTGTAAGTCCATTAACTGCTTGATGCATCTTATTTTGAACTGTCGCGAAAAACCGCCGCGTTCGTTGAGCTGTTCGATCGTAGTCTACCGAAGTCGCGTATATATCTGTTATCTTCTGGTAGAACTTACGCTCACTTAAGCGAATCTCACGAATATCTTCCAACAAGTGTTCAAAATACTCGTCGGAATAGGGAGAGCCGCTCTTCATTCGCGGCATATCCAGAACATAGCCCTGAATCGTATACTTATCGACAATCTCGTTCGCCCACTTGCGAAAAGCTACCGCTCGCTCATTATCAATTTTAAAGCCAAGAGCGATAATCACTTTGAGATTATAATGATTAACCAGATATCTTTTGCCATCAGCGGCAGTTATCCAATTTTTTTGGACAACTGATTCCTCGTTCAATTCTGCATCTTTGAAAATCTTGTTGATGTGATAACTGACCGTTCGCAAATCGACACCATACACCTCGGCGAGCATCTTTTGGCTCATCCAAATCGACTCATTTTCATAACGAATCTCGAATTTTTCGTCCGTAATCCCAAATGAAGCTATGTATGTCAAATACTGCGCCGTGCTCGATTTTTGTAAATCAAGCTCACTATCTTTACTTTTTCTTGAATTCGCCATTACATGCTTTACCTTTGAAATTCTCTTTTATGAGCAAGACCCATCTTGCTAATTTGATAATATTATACCAAATTTCCGTCTATCTTGGAAGCGGAAAGGATAAAAAACTGCCGCGAAGGGAATAAATCTGCCACAGGAGATAACCTGCAGTAGACGAAAAACATTATCGTCTACCGCTATTTCGAGTAATGTTTATCGGGGGTGAAACGGACTTTTGAGAATACCCCTATTCTCCCAATCGTCTACTGAGCCGTACAATACTCTCATAGATCTTTGACAATTGAATGTTTCACTAAACCCACAAGAAAGGAGCCAAATAATGGCAACTAACAACAATAACGTCCTCGACTTCGAGGACCCCGGAATCGTCTCGAATGAGCTCTTGAGCGTTCCCGGTTTCGTAAATGAGCTTAAGGAATACACGATGAAGGTCGCGCCTCGTCCCAACGAAGCCGCAGATTACGGCGGACGGAGTTATTTGGGGCACGAAATTCGCGACTCACCTCACGAACCGAATGCTCTACATGTCCCAGTTCTACGTAGCGGAGGGTAAGTTCGACCGCCTCAAGAAGCGCGCGATGGGGCTCCTCGCGAAGGCAGGAGGGTCTCTCGACCGTGCCACACTCGTCCACAAGCTCGGAGTCGATTCGGTAACTTTCAAGAAAATCATTATGACGCTTGAAATGTGCAATTTAATCGAGTGCGAGGCCTGTGAACGCGGCAAGACGATGTACCACCTCATCAACAGTTAACCACCAGTTCATCACCAGTACGTCACCAGTATATCACCAGTTCACCACCGGTATGTCACCGAATCCAATCAGTTATAACGACTGTCACTGACAGCTAACTGGCGGTAAACTGGTGACTAACTGGTGGTCAACTGGGTATCAACAGGAAACAGATAATCCACCTAATTGAGCAAACATGAGAACTAGGACTCGAAAAGGAGAAATTATGTTGCGATTAAAGAAATGCCGCGTAGCGAAGTGTCTCGCGCAAGGTTGCGAACATAAAAACGCTACGTATCTTTTTTGAAGATGCAACCTAAGGTTTCTTAAAGCGCTACCTAGCGTTTTTTGAGTCGCAAGCTTTCAGTTTGTTCTTAGGTATAAGGAGTAAAGTTATGCCATCACCATTGGTAATTAAAGTAAACGAGACCCCTACGTCTTTCATCAAGGGAGGCGGACTCAAGGGATACGTACTCGATCAGCAAGTAGTCAGTTGGAGCGAAGTCCTCGCCTCAGCCTCACACAAGCTCAACCTTAGCCCGAGTCTCCTCGGCGCTTACTTCGATACCGTTATGAATACGGCTATCGAAGGCATCGAGTCAGACGGGCACACTCGTCAGCTCGGGAATTACCTTGAGCTAGCGGTAGGTGTGCGCGGCGGATTCCGCAAAAAGGGAGGCCGATTTGACTCTAGCGAACACAAGCTCAAGCTTAACATGCTTCCGCTCGCTCGCTTCCGTCAGTTCCGCCCGACTTTCGATGTTCGAATCGAAAATCGTGCTCCGCTCGTAGTTCTTGACTCGCTTCACAGCGTTTCGGCGCCGGAGAAGGATTGGCTCAACTTCGGCGAAGATATGATTCTTTCCGGCAAGAACCTCTGGAACGCCCCTGATGCGGAGGAAAAAGCGTACGAAAATATGTATGTACGCTTTAACTCGATCTACGGCGGAGTTTGCTGCTCGACCATCAGCGAATGGAAGCCCTTCGACAACGGCACGAAGCTTCGTATTCCGTGGCCTATGTCGCCCAAGTCCTGTCCTCGAATGGGATCGGAACCGCCCTTCTCGATTGAGATCGAAATGGTCAGCCGAGCGGGCGTTCACGATGCGAATGCTCAGCGCCACAAGATTGTAGCGAGAGTCGATCCTTCAACCTGGACACCTTCATAAAACCCAAGCGGGGAGGGCCTAAAGAGCCCTCCCCGTTTTTTATCTCACCAATAGACAGAAACTCATTTGATTATTAATCCCGGGAAACTTGTCGAGACTGCGCTTCGATCACAGAAACGATCTTGCCGTATACCTCGCTTGGCCAAGTTTCGTTCAAAGCTTCGACGAGCTCCTTGGCATATAATCCTATTTTTGCGAGCATATTGTCGAGACGATTCAGCACAAGCTGAGGTCGCAAATTCGCTTCTTCGGCCATTATCTCAAAGTTTCGACGAGAAACTTCCGACATGTTTTTCGCTCCACCTATCGACATCGCATTGATCTTTGAAAGATTCGGATAAATGGCCGTACTCATAACGTCGTATATCGGCGCCAAACCGGCCTTATCTTCGCGATAGAGAATCGAGGAATTCTTACCGTGAGCATCGGCATTACCGATAAGAAAGTTGAAAATCATACGGTCCACGAAACTTAAAAGATGATTAAGACCGAGTTTCATGTCTGTCATCACCTTCGTGCAGTTCTTGAAATCGGGGCCGCCTTCACTTTCATATTTCATCTCGCCCTGAACGCCGAGTATCTGGCAAAAATCTTCCTGATGCAGTCGTAATATTTCGCCTCTCTTAACTTCACGATCATAGCGTTCCGTCCAATAATAAACAGAATCTTTAATTCGCATTAGACCATTCGTGGCAGTTGGCAAACCTAGTTTTCTTGCCAGTTCCATCGAGAAATGCTCATTGTAAATCGTATCGGGATATTCTTCCACCGAAGGTTTGATGAGATGCGTCGAGGGTGCTCCGAAAAGCGGCAGCACGAGACGCCCTTCTCTGTCGATTCGTGCAATTAACTTATTCTGCGCTCCGGCGCCGGAGATACGATAACCATCTATGCCATTAACGTATAACGGGCGTTTCTTAAGCGCCTTGAGAATCGAATCGGCTTCATCTTCCGACAATGTCAAAAGCTTCTCGTCATCTTGAGTTGGATTGGCGCCTTCCGGCCAAAGCGATATCGCTCCCGCGCAATCTCCGCCTATAGCCTCAAGAAACCCGAAGATATTATGACGCGAAAGGTGTAATACAGGTCCCAGTTTACGGCGCACCGAATCCGGTGGAAGCAAGTTCTCAAAGAATGCTGTGGTCTTTTCCGAATCGAACGACGCTACACTTAGCGGCAGAGCGTACGAAAGAGGAATGGCTTTCCCATCGTTCATGTATTCGGCATCATAGCTAAAGCGCATTTCATTACGATGCGAAGAATAATCGAGCATTCCGACGCGCTTACCTAAAAGATAAACGACCAACTTTCCTTTTCGCACGATCGGAGGGGCCATAATCAAAATCCTTTCGCGCCGGAAAGATTAACCGTCATTCCTAAAACGCCCATGACCTTTAGGGCTTTGCCGAGGTGGGAAGTTTCTTTCCCGCCTTCCAGTTCGACGATAAAGCGACGTCCTACGTCGGCAGCTTGAGAAAGCTCAAGCTGCGAAATTCCCTGGCGCTTTCGCTCCAAGCGAATAAGTTTTCCAATCTCGCTTACAGTCATACCTTCGACCCTTAAATGTTACCGATAGGTATCATATCATATTTGACGGGCGTTTGTCAAGCCGATTGTTCCCGTTCAGGAACATCAACAACCAACGAACTGCACTAAAAGTTACAAATTATTTATCCCGAACTTTTCGGCGAGGAGCATCTTTTAAAGTCGCGCCGGATTTTTGGAATCGATCACGCTTCGGAGTCGGGTTCAATCGCCTTCGAGCGTTCGAACTCAACCATTTCGCCCGTGCCATCCGTATGAATGAGGTAGGCGTGGCTGTAATCTTGAACGATCCCCGCACCCTTAATTTCCTTTGCCTTGAAGCCGACCTTAATATCGCTCGAACCGGGAACTTCTTCAATCGTAAAATCGCCTGCCGCATGTTCGGCTCCGGGGAAAAGGAACGTTCTCGCCCACATCAAGCTGTTTTGCGAAAGCGCCTGCATCACGATATTCTGCTGTTCCTTGGTCGAATTCGGGAATTTGGTTTTAATCGCGTTTAGAACATTCTTCGAAACCTGCAAGCACTCATCAACAGTCTGCTGCCCCTGATTCCTCGTGACCTTACCATCGACTTTAATCGCCTCTTCTCCCGAACCGATTGTGAAGAAGAAGTCGCCGTTAACGCCACGCGGGAGATCATTTGCGAGCGAGCCGACGCCGGTCATGAAGTTGATAGTGGTAGCGTCTTCGCCGAGCCCCGCTTTCAACCACTTCGCGAGATTGTCCGAACTCGCGAAAGGAGTATTTTTCGCAAGATCGTCGATTGTGATCGTGTAGGAGCGATTATTCGGATTGCACTGGATCAAGGCCGGACGAACGAGCATGTCCTGAAAACGTGCGACCGCATAATTCGAGATACCGCCTTCACCGGTGCTCGCCATCAAATCGAGCATCTTGTCATACGCTTCGGCGATTCCCTCAAAAGTATTCTCGTATTCGGGAGTGACCGCTTTCATCAAGCGTTCGAATTCATTTACAAAACCGTCATTGAGATCGCTCTTCGCTTCATCGATCATATCCAACTGACAATGCAGAATCGAAGCCATCTTGCCCTTCGTATCAACTCTATCTGCCGCATTAGCGAACTTACCGATCATAACGCAATCAAGCATTTTGTCGAACAATCCGCGGCACAAATTCTGATCGATCGAATCGAGGCGCGCATTCATTATATCGACGAGCGCGCCCATGCCCGTAATTGTCCGAGCGTAGGTCTGAGCGCTATTCGACTCGACATCAGCCCACCTAACCTGCTGGGCGGTACGATAAAAGGTTTCGATTTTGTTCGCGACATGTGCCTTCATTTCTTCGACGGAGGCGAAGCCCGTGGCCTTGATAATCTTGCTCTCGACCGGGGCCATACGCGCAATGGCACCTCTGTTACCCGGAGTCGCCAAACCCGAAGCGATTGCCTCCGGAGCGGTCTGACGAATGGCTTCGGTTACCGCCAAAATGCGACGCGCTGTAAGCGGACGATTACTGGTCACCTTGCCGTCGCCATCGAGACCGAAGTCATTGAGTTTCAACACCGCCATTACGCTATCGGGAATTTTTTCGCGTCCTCCGAAGGTTTTGCAAACCGCTTCATAGAAATGCGTACGCACTTCAAGATTATGCGCCTTGAATTCAGCCGTTCTCGTGCCGAGGCGATACCACCTGCCGGCATTAAGCAACTTTCCATCCTGACCAACGCTGATCGTCGACTTCTCCCCCGAAGGGCCCTGCAGCGCCGTATTAGCAAACGTAGTGAAATTATCGAGACTGATCATAGCTTTACTCATCATAGCTTTTCCCCTTTAGTGATATTATATCATATTTTGCCTTGTATACGCACTAACTTTCGAAAGGTTACAACTTTTCTTTATCCGCCGCCGGTGGTAGGCAATAACTATATATACCAAACCGGGAGAGCGAGAAGATTTTCCCGTAGATGTAAGGGGGTGGCCGAATTGCAGATAATAGCGCCTTGTCCCCGCGTCTTCCCTTTGACCTTATCCAAAACAACAAACGCCTCCGCATCATTGGCTTTAGGTGCGGAATCTTTCTTTACCTCTATAGGATAAAGAACACCATTCTCTTCTATCACCAAATCGATTTCGCACTCCACTTCCGTTTCCACTCCATCGCGTTTCACCTTCTTCTTGTCACGTCCGCGATAATAAGACACGAAATCTCGATACTCCTTTCCGGCATTGGAAAAGCTCTTGAGAATCTCGGAAACTACAAAACTCTCGAACACCGCGCCCGCCATAGCTCCGCAGGCCAGTGCTTCCGGGCTAAGCCAACGCGTCAAATATGCGACTAACCCCATATCACGAAAATGCAATTTCGGTGCACGAATCGCCCGCTTGAGTTCGCTTGAAGCATAGGGATTGAGAAGATAGATAATCCCCGATGTCTCCAATATCGATACCCAACTCTTAATTGTACCGACATCCTTACCTACTTCATCGGCAATATTCGAGTAATTGATAACTTGCGCGGTGCGAGAGGCCACGGCTACCATGAATTGACGAAATGTGGTCAAATCATGCACGGCTTTCAAGCTGCGTACATCACGCTCGAGATATGTCTTTACATAGTCGGCATAATATGCGCTCCAATCCATATTCGGATCTTGAAGTTCGGGATAACTGCCGCGGTGGATAATTTGCCAAATCGAGCCGGGATCTTTTGCAGATTTAGCTCGTCTCATGAGATATTCATCAGTTGGAAGCATTCGCTCATAAAAGTCATCCCGCATTATTTCGCGCAAGGACAAACCACTCATCTCAAGGATGCGTACTCTACCGGAAAGCGACTCACTTACGCCCTCCATAAGCTGATAAGGCTGAGAGCCGGAAAGGCAATAAAGGCCTTTTTCCGCACGATTCTCATCAACCGCCTGCTTGATGAAACGAAAAAGAATCGGAGCATGTTGCACTTCGTCTATAGTCACCGGCGGCGAATTAAGCTGAATAAAAGTGCGAGAGTCCTGACGCGCTTGCTCCTCAACGAAAGGATCGTCTAGCGTGACATAGCGACGAGACGGAAGTTCATGAGCAAGCATAGTCGATTTACCGACTTGTCGAGGTCCGGTTATAAGGACTACATTGCACGTTTCTACGGCTTTTTTCAGAAGCCGTTCCATAAAGCGAGGAATGTAATTTGCCATATTGACTTTTTTCGATTTCAATTCCAAATTTGCCAACATGGATAATTATACCATATTCCTCACCTCAAACGCAATAGAGAATTTATCCCGAACTTTTCGGCGAGGAGCTTATTGAGCGTCTCGAGGTCGGGAATCGGAGTTCGCGTCTCGCCACCTTTGATATTCCCCTCGAAATAGTTGGCCTCGAGCTTTTCCTCCGCTTTCGGGTACGACTTCGCTCTGATCGCCATATAATTCCCCTCCTCGCCATACTTGAAGACGAGAAGAGCGCGGCGGAAAGCGCTTTCGGGGCTCGTCTCGCACCACCAATGAGGATAGTCGAAATCCGTCGGCTCTTGGGGCGCGGTGAAGAACGAGCAAAGTTTCGTCCAAGCGCCGGAGAGCATCATCTCGATCACAAGCCCCAAGCGCGGATTCTTAACAATGCGGTAAACGATACCATCTTGAGTTTGCGGAAGATTAAGCTTTAAGTCGAGGGGTTTCGGGAGAATCGGGTAGCCGAGCCCGACATCGACGATTTTGACCTGGCCTTCGACTCGAACACAAATGACGCGGTGGCAAAAACGCGGCACTTCGAGTTTCGTGTCGTTTCGATAGAACCAGCGCCCGGCATATTCTTCGACTTCGTAGCCGAGTTCGCGCAAAAGCGCCGCGAAAAGTCCATTCAGCTCGAAGCAATATCCGCCGCGCCCTTCCTCGACTATTCTTTTATAGATCGCCTCGGTCGATATCTCAAAACTTTCGCCGCGCCAAAGCTCCAGCGTCTCATACGGCACCGCGCGGCGATGCGCCTTTATAAGCGCGGCAAGATTATCGGCAGTGGGCGTTTTACCGCCCACATACCCGATTCGTTTGAGATACCGCTCAATGTCTATCACGTCAACTTACTGAATCAGGTGTAAAACTGCTCGTTGAAGATGCGCACTTCAGCGGGATTGAAGCAAAGCTTATTTGTCTGTCCGCCATGGGGATCTTTGATAATAAGCAAGTCATTATCCGCCTTAACGCTCAACATATTTGCACATTGATTTAAGAAATCTTTGGCCAAAAGAATCGTGCTGGAGATTCCGTTTTCCTTCCCCGTATCATCTCGCAAAATTTCATTGTCCCGAGGCGCAATCATTTCCAGGATTTTATCTCTTACGAGCGAAACGAAAACGCGATTTCTATTCGGAGAAAACTCGAGGAAAGTTAATGGATATTTCTCCGCCTTTGCAACGATATCCTCATCTGTCTTGAAAACCGCATTCAGCGCTGACCTCGCGACATCCTGAGGCATTTCATGTCCCTTAATGTACGCATCAATTCCCTTCTTCAGTTCCTTTTTGGAAATCGTAGCCATGATGGAATTGAAGGAAGTCGTAAACGGCGTCTTACCGAAGGCCGCTTCGATTTCACGTGCCGACCCACTCTTTGCCATGAATTCAGCAAACATTTTATCCATCGCATTCACCATCGCTTTTGTCTGGAAATATCGACAAATACCATTTGCCTGATCGGCATGCGCGGCAGCGAACTTATCTTTATTGTTGATTATTACTTTGGGTGGATTATTGAAGCCGTTTTCGTAATCCAAATGAATTTTAGAGGAAGCCAACGCTTCCTTCATCACGTCATTACCGGCAGCACGTATATCCCTCACTACATCCGTTTTTTTCTTGAATTCGTCTACCGCCTTAAAAGCTTCGGACATTGCACTAACGTACGCAAAGTCGGTCTTTATCGACTTCGACGAAAGTTTATCCTTCATCTTCGTGACATTTCGCCAAATCTGGAAATGACCACTACCATAACGATCATTGCTTTTATTGGCCTTGTACAATGTCTGCTGATCCGGATAATGCTGCCTTAAAAAGTCTCTGACGAGTGTCACTACTTTTGCCGCCGCAGTTCGAGTCAGCAAGCCTCGATTTTCTTGCATAACGTTTTCGACGTTATTACTGGCAAACGATACGTTTCCATTATCCGTCTTGGTCTTAAGACCTAAATGTTCCGCCACTTTAGATATAATATGGGACTGCGAGGTTTTCTCATCTTTAAACCTACCTCCCTTTGTAGCAAAAAGGACCGCGTTAAGCGAATTGACGAGGGAAATTCTCAATTTATCGCTGGCTTCCAACATCTTCGCATAAGCCTCACCTTGCGCACCCATTTTTTCGACGGCATCGCGTTCGTTACTGTGCGTATTGAACTTAATCACCTTACCATTCAAAAGCCCGATATGTCCTTTACCGCCACCGGCACCTTCGAAAATACCGCTTCCGTAAGCCATCGCCGCGACTTCGGTAAGCTCCCCAACTGCTGACGAGAGCGAGTAATTAAACTGGTCTTTCAGATTATATTGCGGCAAAGGTCCTTGGTTTGGTTGCACCTGGCTAGCGAAGCTGTAAAAATCATTATTCGCACTTTCCATGGCTAAATTCCTTTCTGTACTGTTTTAGTTCAGTTTGTTTTCACCTTGATTACGCGCGAAAGGCGGTAAGGTTACAGAAATTCTCTTCGTCCGAGGATTTTTCTTCCGGCGGGAGTTCACGATATTCGCTAACAAAATCGCGCCAAGCGATCAGCGAATCGAGGAACTTGTCGAGCGCGTCCATCAAATCCTCGACCGTTAGGGCGCGAGTATCGAGGCACTTGACGAGCATTACCCCACCTCCGTCGGGATTAATCGACAAGGTCGCGCCGCCCGTCCCCTCGAAGAGATAGTTCGCCTCAAGAAGCGTCTTATAAAGCCGCGCCGGATCTTCGGGCGGAGGCAGTCCGACGGGAGACAAAAGCGTCAACTTGTTCACCTCGTCGACGCCCTGCAAAACGACGCCCATCCCATCGAACTCGAGAAGCGAACGACCCTCATCGTCGATTTCGATTTCGCCCATGACGCCCATCTTCTCGCCCAGGCCCTCAATTAGTTCTTTGAACATCATTATGCGTGTTCCTTTTTGTAGGTGTAGACTTGGTTAACCGCGATCAAGTAATCGGCGAGTGTGTTAATTAAGTTATCATCAAGCTGCCGAGGATCGGTGTCTTGATATCGGTTATTCACGAGGTTCTCGAGCTTGTTAAGTGCCAAATTGAACAAATCCCGCACGCGTTCGAAGTAGGAATTGGTCGAATTCGCCTTATCCCTCAGATATCGCTTGACGGTATCCAAACGAAGCTTGCTCGTCGTGAGGACATTAAGCCCCACCTGTTCTTCCCGTTGCGCTCTTACCGAATCGAGCACTTCCTTCAAGAGACGTAACGCGCTCGCCTTATTCGAACTCAAATAGTTCTTGGTAAGTTCGCGGCAAGTAAGACCCGAATATTTCGAGATATTCGCGAGCACGCTGTCGATCGGCATCGCGCCGACTCTGAAGCGCGTCGAAACGCTCTCGGTAATCGACTCGGAGCACTTAAGCCCGACCGTGACATCCGCGCCGAAAAGCGGAACCGTGACTTCGCCGCCGATCGAAGAAGCGGTCGTCTCGCTTCTCGACTGGCCAAACGAAACGAGTACTCCGTCGTGATAGGTAAGCGAAAGCGATACTTCGTTGTCGATCGAGAATGCCGCGGCGGCCTTAGGATCGAGCGCCTTGTCCTTCAAAAGCTTGCCGATCGCAGTGCCGAGGACCGAATCGGTTGCGGTAACGCCGAGATTGGAGAGAAGATCGTTGACGAACTTATCCTTCGCGGCAATTTTGAGCTCTTTGCCGTTATTCTCGTTCTTCGCCTTCGCGCAAATCTTCGTATTCGCTTCATAGAGCTTTTCGATCACCTTCTGAAGCGGCATGTTCGGCGAGAATTTGACCGACATGTTCATAACCTCGATTCCATCCCAAGGAAGCGCGGGATTGTCGTCATTGAGGGTCGTGAGCGTGCCTGTAACGCCGAAATGCATCTTCGCGGGAAGCGGCGAAATTTGATTGAAGCCCGCTTTGATCGACTCCGCGCCAAGCTTGAGCGCCCCATCGGCAGCCGTTTTCCCAAGGCCATCGGGAAGTTTAAGCTTATCATCGACAAACTCATTCGCCCCGCTACCGACGTCATAAGAAAGATCGAGCTGGACGGTATAAGTGCGCGTGCCGGTTTTTCCGGTGCTCGCTCTCGCATTAAGCTCATTCAATATCTCCTCGCCTTCATGAAGTCGAGGATGATCGAGACGATCGACGATAAGCGCCTTGATTGCAAGATTCTTTTCGTTGACCGTTTTATCCTGAGTATCGGTAGGTATTTTCCGCATCAAGATTTCGGCCTTGGCGGCCAATTTGGTCCACTCCGACACGAAATTTCGCTTGCGGTCATCACCCTTCTCGGTCGCCGCGTCTTCGGCCTTCAACAAGTCCGCTTGAAGCGATTTAAGTGCGTCGATGGCCTCGTCGGCATCCATGTTTATGACCCGGTTGTATTCGGTATTGTCGTCGAGTTTTTCTCGAAGACCGCTGTCCGAACGAAGCATCATTTGCTTGGTGATCGAGCGATAGTTCTCCTGTACGACATTGGTTTCGAACGCGATACTGCCCGAGCCGGAGATATTCGCGTCCACGAGGCGAACGTCATCGTATTTGTCATCCGAGCCCTTCCCACGCGAAAGACCGAAATTAGCCGAGAGAGAAGCGTTAATCCCGCCGCCAAGCTTCAAGCTCGAACGAGAACTGATCTTAAGACCGACTTCACGACGCGAAACGACGTCATCGAGCTTATTGAGAGCATTGACTTTCTTCAAATCCGAGAGGCACTTACGCGCATCGAATTCGCTGTCCTTCGTCCTACCATACCAGAACTTACGCCAAGCGCCGCGGACGGCGCGACCGATTCCGCCCAAGATACCGAGCGACTTCTTACCGGCGCAAACGATCTCGGCATTATCCCCGAGTTCGGCAATGAGATCGTCCAGCGTCGCGAAGACTTTCGAAGTGCCGCCGCCGACATCGATGTTCCCGCCGACCTTCGCCTGAAGACCTTGAACCTTCTCGCCCTCAGGCTTTCCGGTCTTATCGCCGGATGCGAAGCCGGCCTTTGCCGAAAGCGAGCCGTCGATCGAACCTTTGTGATTGACCGTGAGCTTATAGCCATCGAGCGTTTTCTCAATCGTGGTCTGATACGTATAGCTTCCCGCGACTTCGACTTTCGCGAGATCCGCCAAAACTCCGAAGCTGCCGGAAGCGCGAATCTTGACATCGACCGAGCGCTTGCCGCACTTCGCCATCAAGGGATCCAAGACCTTATGAGCGTCGGCATAGAATCGATCTTCATTGCGAATCTTGAAGCCGCGATTGAGACAGCACTTTATCTGATTGATCGTGGAGCGGAGCGCTTCGCGCACATCCTGATTGATATCATTAAAATTCTGAACCAATTTCGTTTCGAGCTTGGTCTTGATATCGCGAAGTTTGTTCTTAAGCGTTTTCGCCGAACCGTCCCCGACGTCGAAATAAGGCATGTCGACCTCGTGAGCAACCATCTTATACGCCTTGTACGCGACCTCGTACATATCGTACTCGCGTGAAAGGTCATAAATGCGCCCTTTATCGAGTTCGAGGATCGAGCCGGCCGTAAGCTTGTGCTCCTTAATGAGCTTAAGCGCGCCCGCCGTCGCGTTCATAAGCGACGCGATGTAATTTTCGCGCTCCCTAGCGTCAGGAAGACCGCCCTCATATTCGGCGGCAAAGGCGGCGAAGTCCTTGGTGTCGCACATTATGTGAATAAGCTGCACGATTTCGGCGCTACCGAAATTTTCCCCGACGCCGTTGATTTTGCCAATCTTATCCACCATCGCGTCGAGACGACGAGTGAAAAAGTTATCGTAGTTCTCGATAGTATCGAGCTGATTGAACTCATCTTCCGTACCGGCAAGACAAATCTTGAGCGTTTCGAGATTTTGGCAACGATACGCGTTTATGCGTTCGCCGAAAAGTTTCGCCGAATTGAGGACGTTCGAGAAGCGTCCCGAGATGCCGTCTTGAGCGAGCGAGAAAATACGCTCGCTTTTAGCCGTGATCTTCTTGAGCTCCACCTTCTCGGTGGGAGCGTTCTCGACTTTGCCGAGCTTCTTAACGCCTTCCGTATCGGAAGTTATCCAGAAGCGCGTGCCGAGGTGAGTTGAGGAAAGCCCGTCCATTTTCACTCCTCCCCGATAGCGGCTTCAATCTTGAAGTCGACTTCTTCCTGAGCGTCGAAAGGCAATTCTTCGTCGAAGGCCTTGCGAACATTCTCGATAACATCGAGCATAATGCCGAGCCAAGTCGCGAGCTTGTCGCCCGAGTCGAGGAAGAGGACGCTGCGACGATCGTGAAGAAGGACGCGATCTTCTTCCGGATTGAACGCGAAAGAGAAGCCCTCGGTCTTCTTCGGGTCGTCGTTCCACTTGAGTAAGAGCTCGAGACGCTTGTCGCTCTTCTCGTCCTGACCCAAAAAGCCGACCGAGGCCCAGGCAACTACCTGCTCCGATTTCGGGAGATAATTAAGCACGAGCATATCTTCGCCCGCCTTGATGAAAACGGAATTGTCTTCTTCGAGCTCGGCCTTAACGCCGCTCGCGGCGGAAAACTCGGCTAAAACCGCGCGGAATTGTTCGATAGCGTTGTTCATACGAGCTTACCTCCTGCGAGTTCAAGACGCTTTTTCCAAGTATCAAGGGCCGCGGCGAAAGCTTCGACTTCGTCGCCGAGCGCCGTCTCGACTTCGAACTGAGCGTCTTCGTAGTGACGCGAAAGAACGAGCGTATCTTCTTCTCCGATCGAGAGGGTCGCGCCATTCGTCGCGCCCCAGAAGAGATTCGCGTTCAAGGCGGACTTCATGAATTCGCCACGCTCCTTTACGCCTTCGAGCGAGCCGACCGTCGCGCGAGCGATTACCGTCTCGGGATCGTTCTCGGGGAGGATGAAAAGGATTTCGCCGGCGCTCGTCCCGAGCGGAATGATGCGCTCGTTCTCCAAGCTCGCCGCCTCGGGGAGCTGACTCTTTAAGCTGTTAAGAAAATTATCCATCGTTTTGTTCCTTTGCCTTGTATACGCACAAGTTCAGAGAAGGTTACACTATTATATCATATTTCCACTCATTCGCGGCAGAAGCAACTACAATCTTGTGCAATACACTGCACAAATTCACAGATAATTATGCAGTGTAGTGCACAATTTCTTTGGACAGGATTAACAATTCCTTTTTCATCATTCCTTGAGGAGACTTGCCTTCAGCTTGAAGAAGCGCGGGGCGGAGGGGTCGGCGGCAGGGTCGACGGTGAGCGAGACGTCGTGCTGTCCGTCAGCAAGCGCGCGCGGCGTTTCCACAGGCGAAGCGAAGTTCAGAGCCGAGGAGTACAGGAGCGAGTAGTAAAGTCCGCTCGTCAGCGACGCGCAAGGAATCGCAATCGTCTTCGCTTCGGTCGCGCCGGCAATCGCGGTCATGCCGTTCTTACTCGAGACGAACGCAGCGACGGAATCGGCGAGCTTCTTGCCTTCGGGCATTTTCTCTTCGTCGATCGCGAGCGTGACCTTCCATAGATTCTCGCCATATGTCGAATCGGGGACTGCGACTTTCTTCACGACCTCTGCCTGACCTGCATCAGCGGCCGCCTTATCGGCGATACTAATCTCAACCAATGCCATCGCTTCTTCCGCCGTCTTACCATAGGCAATGGAAGAACCGCCCGGAGGAACAGAAGTGTTAAGATGATACGTCTTCGTATCACCATTTGACGCAACTTTGACATTGCCGGGGAAAATCGCCGAGACGACATAAGACCAGCCAAGCGAACTGGGTACTGACACCTCCGCACCGACGCTTGCAAGATTCACGCTGCAATTAAACGGAGCTTCGGTATTTTGAAGCGAGAGCTTCGCTCCGTTCATCAGACGAAGCTGGGGCGTCGCCGAGCCGTCAATCTTAATCACGCCGAGCGAAAGCGAGTTTGTGACCATGATCCACGTTCCGGCGGTGTTCTTAATAATGATATCATCACCGTCACTCGGCAAGGTGCCATTCTTCCAATTCGCCGCGTCCGCAAACTCGATCATGCCGCCGTTTGCGAGGAGCGTCGGCGTGGTCACAAGCGTCGCCTTCACCGAGCCGCTCGCGAGGGTGCCCGTGAAGTCCGCGACCTCGAGCGGCAGCGCGAGGCGGAAACCCTGGAACGGCTCACGAAAATCCGATTTGCTGCGACAATAGAGCGTGCAAGATTCGGCGGGCGAATTGAAATAGCCGCCGCGGTAGACTCTGTAATCCCCACTCGCATCCGCAATCTTCGGCCCGACGGGATTCACGCCGTAGGAGGCCTCGGTCAGCACGTTTGACCA
>JAZLMG010000046.1:0-37797 GCA_045598585.1 Kiritimatiellia bacterium | reverse complement strand
CTCGGTAATGAGCCCTTTGAAGCCTTCGAGAACGGAAGCGAAAAACTTCGAAGGCGGAGCGAGAACGACGATCTCGGCTTCCTTCATCGCTTCTAACTTGTCGCCGGTAAGCGCGAGGTTGTCGGGGAGAGTGACGCCCTTTAAGAACTTCTCGTTCTTTCGAGTCTTTTTCATCTCCTCGATATATTCGGGGAAAGCGCCCCAAAGCGTGACCTCGTGGCCGTAACCGGCGAGGAGCATCGCATTCGCGGTGCCCCAGCCACCATCACCGATAACCGTGATCTTCATTAGAGAACCTTATTAAGGCGCTCAATCGCCTCGAGGACGTTAGCGCGCGAGTTGAACGCGGAAATGCGAATATAACCCTCGCCCGCCTTGCCGAAGCCGGCGCCGGGAGTTGTGACAATATTGGCTTCTTTAAGGAGCTTGTCGAAGAATTCCCAGCTGTCGCCCTTAACGTCAACCCAGACATAGGGGGAATCGACACCGCCCGTAACCGTATAACCCTTCGCGGATAAGGCCTCGCGAACGAGCTTCGCGTTTTCAAGATAGAAGTCAATCGTCGCCTTCGTCTCGGCCTGACCTTCGGGGGAGTAAATCGCTTCGGCGCCGCGCTGAGTGATGTAGCTCGCGCCATTGAACTTCGTCGTCTGGCGGCGCGTCCACATCGGCTTCAAAGGAACGGGCGTACCATCGGCCGCGTATGCATTGAGCTCCGAAGGAACGACCGTGTAGCCACAGCGGATACCCGTGAAGCCGGCCGTCTTCGAATAAGAGCGGAATTCGATCGCGCAAGTGCGAGCGCCCTTGCATTCGAAGATCGAGTGAGGGATTCCAGGAGTGCGGATGAACGCTTCATACGCGGCATCGAAGAGGATAAGCTTCTTATTCGCGTTCGCCCAATCAACCCACTTCTGAAGCTGATCGAGAGTTGCGATCGCACCGGTCGGATTGTTCGGATAGCAAAGATAAACGACGTCCGCGTCGCCCGCCGCTTCAGGACCGGGGACAAAGCCGTTTTCGGCAGTGCAAGGAAGAAGCGTAATGTCGTGACGACCGGCCATGACGTTAGTATCGACATAGACGGGATAGACGGGATCGCCAACCGCAATCTTCACATCAGGCCCGAAGAGTTCCTGTATATTACCGCAGTCACACTTCGCGCCATCTGAAACGAGAATTTCGTCGGGCTTGATGTCCATGCCGCGATCCTGAAAATCAACCTTCGCGATTTTGTCGCGGAGGAAGGCGTACCCCTGCTCGGGACCATAACCGTAGAACTTTTCACCCTTACCGGCTTCATCATCAATCGCCTTGTGCATCGCCGCGATAACGCTCGGTGCGAGAGGCTCGGTGACATCGCCAATGCCGAGACGAATCACTTTCGCTTCGGGATGCGCGGCCTGATGAGCACTGACGCGGTGAGCAATTTCAGCAAAGAGATAAGTCGGCTTGATCTTCGAATAATTCTCGTTAACATGTAACATGATTATTTGTCCTTTGATTTATGCATCGTAGGCATGTAGCCATCAATCGAAGCGAGTATGATAAAGAAAAGTGATAATACCGCCGGAGACCTCAAGGGGCAATCTCCGAACGAGTGAATAAGCGTCGCTGTAATCGCCGCGAGCCCAGCAAACGCGCCGGCAGGAAGCGCAAAGATGATGATTGGCTTCGGAGGTTGTTCGTCAGCGACCTTGAAGCGGAAGCTCTTCGCATACTCCGTCCAGACGATCACTATAGGCTGCAAAAGCATGACGATGATCGAGACGAGCAAAATGAAGCTTACCGCGCCATGTTCGGCTAAGAACTGGAGGTAGTCATTGTGAACATTAATCCCGCCTACTTGCTGGATATTGCGAAGCTCCGCTTCGGTCATCTTAGGAATACAATGGTGCTTATAGCCCCAGCCTCCGCACCCGAAAAGCGGATGATCCTTAAAGACTTCAAAAGCGACACGAGTATGGTACTGACCGCGCCCGGAAACTCGGTCGAGAACTCCCATCGTGTCGAGAGTGTTGACTTCACGGCGAACATCGTCAGGCATGAATGTGTAAGCCGAGAAAACGACTAGCAATAGCCCGATTACACCAAAGAGCGACGCCTTGAAGCGAACGGCCTTCGAACGTTTCGCAAAGATCGCGACAAACGAATGAAGGAAGAAAATAAGAGCAAGCGACGTCACAAGCAAAATCGCTGCGCGTGACAAAGTAGCCAACGCGGCAAAGTAAAAAAGGATTGCCGGCATAAGGTGGTAATTGAGCTTCCAGAACGAGCCATAGGACTTGCCGGACTTATGTTTAATACGACGTTGTATATTCTCTTGAATAATCGGGTCTACTCGTTCGCGCCAAATTCCGATTGCAATCGCGAAGAGCGTCGTGAAATAGTCACCTGCCATATTCGGATAACCGAAAGTCGAGAAGAAATCTCCGGCACTACGAACATTCGTGAACTCCTGCCACAAGGGCCCCTCCGCCTCGGTCGCCTGTTGCAAAAAGCCCAAGATCGCCAAGGCCGCGCCATTCCACATTATGATTTCGAGCGTAAGTCGCTTTCCGACCTTGGTAAGCGAATGCTTCGCGGCGAGCATCATCGTGAACGCGGCAAAGAACCACAAGGTCACATTAAGATGCTCAAGCGGAGTGACGCAATAAGGCAAGAACTTTACAGGCGGCTCCGGCTTCGCTCCGGCCATAATCGCCGGATAATCGCAAATCGGACAAAGCCCGACATTAATGAAAGGTATCAATAAGAGGACGAGGAAAGCGAGCGTACACCAAACGAGCGGATCTTTTTTTAGCCGCTTCCATACACGCGTACGCGCATCAGCCGAAGTTTCACCTTCGTGCTGTTGAGGGAAACAAAGCATCAGCTCGGCCGTAAACACCACAAGCCAAGGCACGAACGAAGGAAGCATCTCGCCGCGAGTGCCGCCAAAGACCCAGGCTAGCGCGGACGCGAAAACGGCAATGAAAATAGGTAAAAAATTACGGCTGAGAGTTTGCACTGATAGTCTCCGTCTTGGAGTGGAGAGAATAACAGCGAACGCTGTCGCGGAAAATCAAGAGTGCCATCAATGCCAGTAATACCGCCATGAAGAACAAAGACGAATACTTGACGATAAACTCGGGAACCTTGCGACGGATCACCATCGCGATAAGCGCGAAGAGGATAAGCCCGCCATCCAAGACCGGAATCGGCAGTAGATTCAAAATAGCGAGATTGACATTGAGATAGCGCATAAACCCAAGACCATCACAAATATCGCGACGTACTTGTTTGTAAAGAACGGTTGCGATCATCACGGGGCCACCAAGCGCCTTGCCGGTCGACTTCGCTTCCTTCGGCGTGACAAGACCTTTTAAAACACGAAAAATACTACCTGCATCCCACTTTAGCTGCTCGATGGGGTTTCTGGAAGGCATCCAAGCAGCCGCCTGGGTTTCATTCGGAGTCGAAAGCGCCATCAAGAACGCAGCGCCCGTAATTTCGTCAATCTTGGGAGTAAGCGTAAGCGTCAAGGTTTCTTCTCCACGAAGAACCTCGACTTCGGTCGTCTTCGCACCGACAATCTGAACTTCGGTCTGAAGCTCGGTCCAGCTCGTAACGGCGTGCCCACCGATCGCCTTTACGATATCGCCCTTCAATATCCCGGCTTCTGCAGCAGGTCCGCCTTCAATCACATCACCTATCTCCGTCGAAACGACGCCGAACTTCGCCGATGGAATAAGCGCCAGCACGAACGCCAAGATAACCGCGAAAACGACATTCATCATCGGGCCGGCAAGCGCGACCACCAATTCTTGATAAGCCGGTATCTCGCGTTTCCCTTCGTCCTTCGCCTTCTTCGCGCCCTCAAGAGTACTAGTCCCCTCGGGATCGACATCAGGAATCGAGACATAGCCGCCTAAAGGAATCGCGCTTAAGCGGTATTCAACACCGCGAATCTTCTTTCGGTAAAGCACGGGGCCGAAGCCGACCGAAAATGCTTCAACTTTAAGACCGAAATTCAAAGCCGCAATCAGATGCCCCGCTTCATGAACGATTACCGCAAGCGAAAAGAGCGCTATGCAAACGAGAATATAAAATACTGTTATCAAACTTTCAAACATTATCCACCCACTTCGCCGCTTCCATTACCTCTTCGAAAGAAGAGCACTCGAAACGCGGCGCTTTCTCCAGACACTTTTCAATAAACGCGGCAATCTCGGTATATTTGATCTTGCCCGCGAGGAATTCCGCGACCGCCCGCTCGTCCGCAGCAGCCATAATCGCCGTAGCGCACCCACCCATTTCGCAAGCTTCCTTGACGAGACGAAGGCAAGGGAAACGTACGGGATCGGGGGCACGGAACGTCAAAGTCGAAAGCTTCGCCAAATCGAGCGTCTCACGCACGGACGGAAGACGCTTCGGGAAAGTAAGCGCATATTGAATCGCGACTCGCATATCGGGCGGGGAGAGTTGCGCCAAAGTCGCGCCATCCTTAAAAGTGACGAGCGAATGAACAATCGACTCGGGATGAACGACCGTATCGATATTCTTTACGGGAACATCGAAGAGCCAACGCGCTTCAAGAATTTCGAAACCCTTGTTCATCATCGTCGAGGAGTCGATAGTCACCTTCGGGCCCATCTTCCAACGCGGATGATTCAAAGCTTCTTCAACGGTAACGCTCGACAAATCTTCGGGGCCATTCAAGAATGGACCACCCGAGGCGGTCAAAATAAGCTTATCGACCTCGGAGACGTCCCAACCCATAAGACACTGGAAAATCGCCGAGTGTTCGCTGTCGACCGGAAGAAATTTGACGCCCTTCGCTTTCGCCTTCGTCGTGACGAGCTCGCCCGCCATGACCATCACTTCTTTCGTTGCGAGCGCTATGTCCATTCCCTTCTCGATAGCAATCAAGGTAGGACGAATACCGGAAACACCGACCGTCGAAACGAGGCAAATATCAGCCTCGTTTTCTTCCACGGCTCTAACCGCGGCATCCTCGCCGACGTAGCTTAATGCGCCGAACTCTTTCGCCAACGCCTCGCACTTCTCTTTACTGCGAAGCGCGGATAAAGCGACGATCTTGAAAGCTTCCGGATGAGTGCGAACGACATCGATCGCATTCATGCCGATCGAACCGGTCGCACCGAGTATGATAAGCTTTTTCACGAGAGAATGTCCTCGAAAGGTTTGAGCGCACGGCCGCGCAGAAACGCCGCGCCATCCATAGTCGAGCCGCCCTCCGGCTTCAGCTCGGTCAAAACAAGCGCCGTATCGTGGCCCTTGATGACGGGACCATCTTTTTCAAGGCGAATAACGGTCCCGGGGAGCGCCTCACGCTCACTATCGGAAACTTTCGCGAATTTGGCGCGAGTCACGACCACGCGGCCTTGCATCCCTTTCTTACGAAGGCGCTCAGGAAGGAAAGTAAAGCATCCGGGCCAAGGAGAATAGGCGCGAATCTTACGTTCGATCTCAAGGACAGGCGAATCCCAGATAATATGGCCATCCTCTTTTTTAAGCTTCTTTACGTAAGTCGCATCGTCATGATTTTGCGGAACTTCGGGAGGAAGCTTATCCGCTTCCAAAAGCCGGAGCGCCTTAGCAAGCGCGACGCCACCCGCAATCGCAAGATCGTCCATCAACGCGCCGCCAGTCGTATCGGGATAAATCGGCTCGAAGCTCTGAAGCATGATGGGACCATCGTCGAGCTTTTCGCCCATGTGCATAACGGTTACGCCCGTCATACGGTCACCCGCGAGCACCGACGCGATAACAGGCGCCGCGCCACGATACTTCGGAAGGAGCGAAAAGTGGCAATTCACGCAGCCGAAGCGCGGCAAATCGAGGAGCTCTTTTTTAAGAATTTGGCCGTAAGCGACAACCGCACAAACATCGGGCTTCCAAGCACGAAGCTTCTCCATCGCCTCGGGAGAATTGACGCTCTCGGGCTTGATGATTTCAAGACCCGACTTTTCGGCAAATTGAGCCAGCGGATTCGCGGTAAGCGTTTTGCCGCGACCCGCCGGACGATCGGGCTGGCTCACGACGCCGACGACTTCGAGCGTCTCTTCGCGCAAAATCGCGCGAAGACACTCGGCTGCAGCCGCCGAAGAACCCATGAACACAACCCGCATCATTCTATTTTCTCTCCTTAACGGATAGAGGCGTGGTAGCTCTGCAAGGAGCGGACTTCGCCCTTACCGCTCATCGCGGCAGCGATACCTTCGACCGCGGCCTGAGCGGCGGCAATCGTCGTCAAATACGGAACTTTGTACTTGATCGCGTTCTGACGAATACGCGAATCATCGGCACGCGCGTCGCGGCGACCCGAAGGCGTATTGATGATGAGCTTGACTTCTCGGTTCTTGATCGCGTCGAGGACGTCGGGACGACCTTCGCCGATCTTGGCGATAATCTTGCCCTTCACGCCCTTCGACTCGAGGAACTTGATCGTACCCTCGGTGCCGACGATTTCGAAACCGAGCTGCGCAAAACGCTGAACGACTTCGACCGCATCAGCGGGCTTTTCGGAAAGCGAAACGAGGAGCTTGCCGGGTTCGGTCGGAAGCGGCGAGCCCGCAGCTTCCTGGGCCTTGTAGTACGCGAGGCCGAAGGTGTCGGCGAGACCGAGGACTTCGCCCGTGGAACGCATTTCCGGACCGAGGACAGGGTCAACTTCCGGGAATTTCTCGAAAGGCATAACCGCTTCCTTGACGCCGAAGTAGGGAACGACGTGCTTCTTGTCGAGGCCGAGCGACTTGACCGTGTGGCCCAACATAAGCTGCGTCGCGATACCGGCCATCTGAGTACCGGCAACCTTCGAAACTAACGGGACCGTACGCGAGGCGCGCGGGTTAGCTTCGATGACGTAGACCTTGCCGTTCTCGATCGCGAACTGCATGTTCATGAGGCCGACGACCTTAAGTTCGGTCGCGATCTTGCGCGTATAATCGAGAATCGTCGCCTTCGCGTCTTCGGGAATCGTGACGGGAGGAAGGACGCAGGCAGAGTCGCCGGAGTGAATGCCCGCGAGTTCGACATGCTGCATGATCGCCGGGATGAAGATATCCTTACCGTCCGAAAGCGCATCCGCTTCGCACTCGAGCGCATGACAGAGGAAGCGATCGAGGTAGAGAGGACGATCAGGCGTGACACCGACGGCCTTCGCGATATATTCCTTGAGCATGATCTCGTCGTAGATGACTTCCATGCCGCGACCACCGAGAACGAACGAAGGACGAATGATAAGCGGATAGCCGAGCTTCTCGGCGCACTTCATTGCACCTTCTAAATCGGAGGCCATCATCGACTCGGGCATCGGGATGCCGAGCTTATCCATCGTCGCGTGGAAGAGATCGCGATCTTCGGCGTCGTCGATCGAGTCGACCGAAGTGCCAAGAATCTTGCAGCCGGCTTCCTGGAGGCCACGAGCGATATTGAGCGGAGTCTGGCCACCGAACTGAACGATGATGCCCTCGGGCTTTTCGGCTTCGTAAATCTGCAGGACGTCTTCGACGGTAACAGGCTCGAAGTAGAGCTTGTCGGACGTATCGTAGTCGGTCGAAACGGTTTCCGGGTTGCAGTTGACAATAATCGTCTCGTAGCCCATCTTCCTCATCGCCATTGCCGCATGGCAGCAGCAATAGTCGAATTCGATACCCTGGCCGATGCGGTTAGGTCCGCCACCCAAAATCATGACTTTCTTCGGATTATTCGAAACGGGAGCTTCGCCGAACGCCGCAGGACCCGGTTTCGCTTCGTTGTAAGTCGAGTAGTAATACGCCTGGCCTTCGACACCCGAGACGGGAACCGCGAACCACTTTTCGCGGATGCCGAGCTTCTTACGCTGATCGCGAACATCCTTCTCGCTGATTTTGAGAATCTGCGCGAGGTACTTATCCGAGAATCCGTCCTTCTTCGCCTGAGCGAGAAGTTCGTCGCTAAGACCTTCCTTGAGGATCTTCTCTTCGAGTTCAACGAGTTCGCGCATCTGTTGAACGAAATACGCCTTCACACCGCAGGCCTTGAAGATCTGCTCGTCGGTCGCGCCCTTGCGGACGGCTTCGTACATCTGGAAGTGACGCTCGGAGTTGGCGACGGAGAGCATTTTAAGAAGCTCGTCCAACGTCTTTTCATGGAAGTCCTTCGCGAAGCCGAGACCCGAGCGGCCGCGTTCAAGCGCGCGAATTGCCTTCTGGAAGGTTTCCTTGTAAGTCTTACCGATCGACATGACTTCGCCAACAGCCTTCATCTGAGTGCCGAGCTTATCCTCAACGCCGCGGAACTTTTCGAACGCCCAGCGCGAGAACTTAAGAACGACATAATCGCCGTCCGGAGTATACTTCTCAAGCGAGCCGTCGCGCCAGTAAGGAATTTCGTCCATCGTCATGCCCGCGGCAAGTTTCGCCGAAACGAGCGCGATCGGGAAGCCGGTCGCCTTCGAAGCGAGAGCGGACGAGCGCGAAGTGCGGGGGTTGATTTCGATGATGACGACGCGGCCGGTCTTCGGATCGTGAGCGAACTGAACGTTCGTACCTCCGATTACGCCGATCTTTTCGACGATCTTGAAGGCATCGCGCTGAAGACGCTCTTGAAGCTCCTTCGAAATCGTGAGGAACGGCGCCGCGCAGTAGCTGTCTCCCGTGTGAACGCCGACCGCATCAATGTTCTCGATGAAGCAGACCGCGATCATCTGGTTCTTGGAGTCACGAACGACTTCTACTTCGAGTTCTTCCCAGTTGAGAATCGATTCTTCGATAAGGCACTGATGCGTGAGCGAGGCATCGAGACCGCGTGCGCAGATCGTGCGAAGCTCTTCGATGTTGTAGCAGAAACCACCACCGGCGCCGCCCATCGTGTAAGCGGGGCGAACGACGACGGGATAACCGATCTTCGTCTCAACGAGCTCGACCGCTTCTTCAACGGTATGGACGATGCCCGAGCGAGGAGTTTCGATGCCGAGCTCTTCCATCGTCGCCTTGAAAACTTCGCGGTCTTCGCCGCGCTCGATCGCGTCCAAATTGACGCCGATAACCTTAACGCCGTACTTTTCGAGGATGCCCTTCTTCGAAAGCTCCATCGAAAGATTAAGCCCCGTTTGGCCGCCGAGATTGGGAAGAATCGCGTCGGGACGCTCCTTCGCGATAATCTGCTCGAGGCGCGCAACGTTCAAAGGCTCAATGTACGTCGCATCAGCCATGACGGGATCCGTCATGATTGTCGCGGGGATGGAGTTGACGAGAACGACCTTATATCCGCAAGCGTGCAAGGCCTTACATGCCTGAGTTCCGGAATAGTCAAATTCACAAGCCTGGCCGATAACAATCGGACCCGAACCGATAATCAAAACCTTGTCAATGTCGGAGTGCTTCATGGTAATCCTTTCGATAGGGAAATATTCCTCCTAATCGAAAGTATATTATACCATATTTCGCGGCAAAACGAAAGAACTTAAGAGCGAAAAAAGCAATTGTGCCAAAAGGAGATTTATGAATGCCGCTTCCCGAACATCCTTCCATTCGACGCATTCATCGCGAGAAAGCGCCTCGAGCGGATTCAAAGAGGATAGTGGACGCGTCGCCTTTTCGGCCCCACGAGTGAGGACGAGTCCGATTCGATCGATAGTCTTCGTTTCAAGTTCATCAGGGTATTGCTCGATTACGCTAGGACTCATTTCGGTAACCAACAACAAGACTATTGCTACGAAAGTCGCGACCGGCCGCGACAATGCCGCGCCTAGGAATACCGAAAGTGCGATCACGAAACCAAGAATCGATGTAAGCTCGATTACCGAGCGAATCAAGTTCTTAAAAAGCGTATCCGCAGGGATCAAAAGGTGGAGATCTTTGCGACTTCTCAACATGACCGCTCCGCTACCCTCATTGACAAATTTGAGCTTTTTCTCGCCATAAACGAAATTTTCCGCATCTTTCTCTGCTTTCAACGGAACCGCTAGAATGGCCTGCGTGATATTGCTCACAACTCCCGTTCTATCTTCCAAAAAGAACTTCCCGTAGACCGAAGAGCGCATATCATAAAGATTCGTGAAGCGAATTTGCGCACTTATGTCTTTCGCGGCAAAGCTCTCCGGAATGTCGAAAGTCCATTCGGCTTCGCCCTTCGTATCAATTGTTTGGAAATGGTCGATGGCGCGCTGAGTCAAGATTCGAAGAACGAGAGACCTCTTCGCTTTCTTGATCTCGGGAGCCGTGGTCGGATCCTCCATGTATGACTTGTACATGCGTTCCGCTTCCGAACGAGCGCTTTCCAATTTCGGCGAAACCAGATGACTGCATAGCGTCGAGGTGTCGACTTTTACCGCTGCAATCATAGCGGATACCGTCAACACAAGGAAGCCTGCGAAAGTAAGCGCGAGGGACTTAGCGAGGGCTATAACGGTATAGCGCACCGGACGAACCATCGTAAGTTGAAGTCGTTTCTCCTCTCGTTCTTTGGAGATGGCGACAGTTGCGGTAAAAACCGACGTCAATAAAAGTACCGTAAAAACGCCTCCTAGCGAGAAGCGAAGATACAATTCTCGTGCTCCCTCAACCGTTCCATCACCTTTGAGGATTTCAGGAGCGAAAAGCATCCACACTACCGATACCAATAACAGTATCGGCAAAGTCCTCGAGCGCCAAAGGCCGCTTAACTCAAGCGAGAAAATCCGCCAAAACGAATTCATCGACATTTCCTACTTTCGAGAGGAAGAACTCTTCAAGCGACTCGCCAAGCTCCGAAACCTTACCTTCCGCAGCTACCTTACCATGATTCAAAATAAGAATTCGATCGCAAACGTCTTCAGCATCCGCAAGAAGATGCGATGTCATGAGAATCGTCATACCCTTCTTTTGCAAAGCCTTGATCAAAGTCTTCATTTCTTTGGTCGATACGGGATCAAGGCCACTGGTGGGCTCATCAAGAATCAAAAGCTCGGGTTTCCCGATTAAACTTGCCGCGAGAGCGACACGCCGCGCCATACCTTTCGAAAAGCCGGAGACAGGACGATTCGCGACTTCGCTTAAGCCGACCATCTTAAGGAGCTCTTCCGTCCGACTCTTCGCTTCAGCTCGCGTCAAATCGCAAAGCCCTGCATAATACATCAAGGTTTCTCTCGCCGTCAAGAACGGATGGAGATAGCTGAGTTCCGGAAGATAACCGACTTTTTTTCTCGCGGCAATGGTGCGAGGGCCAAGACCGAACAGTTTCACCTTACCACGGGAAGGAGCTATAAGTCCAAGAAGCATCTTGATTGTAGTCGACTTACCGGAACCATTAGGACCCAAAAGACCGAAAACTTCTCCCTTCTCCACGGAAAATGAAATTCCATCTACCGCTACTACCGTAGGACGAAGCCAAAAATCCCTGAAAGTACGGGCGACCTCATCGATTTCAATAACCTTGCTCATATAATATCTCGCTCCTTGAAAGCTTCCGCGCCAACGATAAGAAAAAATCCGATCAGCGAAATTGCCGCGATAGAGGACATTAACGGCGAAGTCGCTCGCGTATAATTGATCATTATCGGACACATAAGCCCAATCGTTACCATCGTCAGCAAACTTGCCACGTTAATACGAAATCGCGATGCATACGCGGAAGCAGCTGCAGCGATTATAAACGAAGGTGTCGCCGAAAGGAGATCAAGCGAAAAGATTTCACTTGTCAATTTCGAATCGAAGCGAAACATCGTCGAACCGCACGAAAAGAGCACCATGAGCAAGAACGCCGTTAAGCAGAATCTAAATCTCGCGAAACGGTTGAGTATTGCCGCGATGATTGAAGGGAGAAGAAACACACCAACCGCTATCAAAAAAGACGGACCATAAAGCCGCGCGATATCACCATTACTAGCCGCTAGTTTTCCCCCGATAGATGCGCCATTCACAATTGCAACGGAATTTGCACTCACAGCCAGCACGAAAAGCGAGAGTGCGCCCATAACGCCAAGTGCTTTAGCGACAAAGAAACCTCTACGCGAAACCGCGTGAGATAATGCCAAGGCCGCTGTCCCGCTCTCAATCTCGCGACGAAAAGTTTTGATGGCACCGGTTGCCGCGAAGATAAGAGCGAAAACCACAAGCGAAGAAATCCCGGCATCTTTTGCCATGCGAGTAGGGTCGCCGAACTGATGATAATGGAACGCAGGCGCCAGCGTAGACACTAAAAGCGCCGTAAGTAAAAGCAAAAGCGACAGCGGTTCGGAAATAATCGAAAGCGCTGTCGCCTTTATTATGGCCTTTATCGGCTTCACGCGCAGCCGCCGTAAACCATCGGAAGGAGCCAACTGTTGTAGAGCGCCTTAACAAGCGCGGCTGCAACACCGCACGCGGCAATCTGAACAATAAGACTCGCAAGACCGACCGCCTTCGGGACATCAGCTTCTCCGGCAGCAGCCGTCGCAGGCGCAGTCGCGGGAATGTCGGGGATATCCGGGATATCGGCAATATCGGGAACGTCTCCACTCGCCTTTGCCGGCGCAGCAGGTTTGACGGTAGCCGTTGCAGGAGCGCCGGGCTTCTTGATAGCCGGCTTGGGAGCACCGGGGCGAGCAATGCCCGACGGACGCGCAACCTTCAGCGTCTTCTTCTGAGTAATCGTAGTGCTTGCCGCTGCAGGCGCAGGCGTCGCTCCGGTAGTCGCGGGAGCAGGAGCAACGGGCTTTTTCGCGATTGAAGCCGGCCCTCCAAGCGGAAGATCACCGGGGCGCTTGATGCGAATCGTCTTAGTGGGCGCAGCATCGTTCTTAACGGGCGCGGCACCCATCGCTTCAGAAAGCGAGATACGCGCGGTCTTGGACTTCGCGGCCTGCTTCTGGGCATCGGTCAAATCGGAGAGTCCCGACTCGCTGATGATGCCGGTCTTGTGAAGAATCGCCTGCTGAGGAATCGGCTGAGTGACGCTCTTAAGACGTTGCGTGACGTGCTTGAGCTGTTCCAAAGAACTCGTGACATTCGCGGGCTTATCGGAAGTAACGGCAGGCGCGGCAGCCGACGCAGGTGCCGCAGGCGTAGCCACAGGCGCACCACCGACAATGGGTTTAGGAAGCGGCTTCGGGAGCGAAGGCGCGGTAGCGCCGGGAGTGCCGGGCTTACGAATCATCGGCTTCGGAGGAAGCTTGATGCCGGGCGTAATCGCCCCACCAACAGCAGGTTTCGGAGGAAGCTTAAGTCCGGGCTTTAACGCGGCACTGGCTGCGGGAGCTGCCGCGCCGACGACCGGCTTCTTGATCATCGGCTTCACGGGAAGCTTAATGCCGCCCTGAGCGGAAACCGGCTTCGAAAGCGGATTCGCCTTCGGCGGTTCGGCTGCACTTACAGGTGTTAAGGTTTCCTCTGCCATGACTTTTGCCTCCAATTAGGAAAAACAAGTATTAGACGGCCATCACTTCGGCCTCTTTGGCCTTGAGCTCGGCATCGATCTTGGCGATACCATCATCGGTCGCCTTCTGAATCTTGTCGAGACCCTGCTTCATATCGTCTTCGGAAATCTTCTTATCCTTCTCGAGCTTCTTGACCGCGTCATTCGCATCGCGGCGGACATTGCGCATCGCGACCTTCTGAGCTTCGGCCTGGGTCTTGGCGACCTTGACAATTTCCTTACGACGCTGTTCGTTAAGTTCCGGAACCGTGATACGAAGAACCTTACCGTCGGTCTGGGGCGTGACACCGATATTGGCGGCGAGAATCGCCTTATTCATCGCATCAAGGACAGTGGGATCGAAAGGCGTGATCTTGATCTGACGAGGTTCGGGAGTCGAGATCGTACCGAGGTTCTTGATCGGAGTCGGGCAGCCATAATATTCGACCTTGATGCCGTCGACCATGGCGGGCGACGCCTTGCCGGTACGAAGGCCCGCGAACTGGCTCTTGAGCGCCTCGAAGCTTTTTTGAATCTTCGAAGTCGTATCATTCAAAACTTCACTGACAGTTTCCATCTTTACTTCTCCTCGGAACTTACAACCGTTCCAACTTTCTTACCTTTAACGACGCCCTCAAGCGCGGCACCATCGAAGAAATCGAACACCACGATCGGGATATCATTGTCCATACAAAGCGCGAAGGCCGCGCTGTCCATAACTTTAAGACGCTTTTCAAGCGCGGTCTCGTACTTGAGCGAGCCGTACTTCTTCGCATTCGGATCCTTCTTCGGATCGGCGGTGTAGATGCCATCGACCTTTGTCGCTTTAAGTAGCGCATCGGCGCCGATTTCACTCGCGCGAAGCGCTGCGGCGGAATCGGTCGAGAAATAGGGGTTACCGGTGCCACCCGCGAAAATGCAAACGCGACCCTTTTCGAAGTGGCGAATCGCCTTGCGCTGAATGAAGGGTTCGGCGAGCTTCGGCATCTCGATTGAAGTCATGACGCGCGTCGGCACGCCAATCGATTCAAGCGCGTTCATCATCGCAAGGCCGTTGATGATCGTCGCGAGCATCCCCATCGAGTCGCCCGTTACACGATTAACACCCTTACCTGCGCCCGTAAGCCCGCGGAAGATATTGCCGCCGCCAAGGACGATACCGACTTCACAACCCATTTCGTGAATTTTCTTCACGCGTTCGGCCATAAAGGCCAAATTCTTCGGGTCGATGCACTCGCCCGTTTCTTTATTACCAAGCACTTCTCCGGAGAGTTTCAGGAGAATGCGGTTATACTTCAGCTTAGATTTCGCTTTTTTCACATTAACAATTATACTCTTTTAGCGCGGAAAAGGCAAGGACTTAAGGTGAATATCCGCACTTTTCTTTTCTTCATCCGTCCCGTATCCCCAGGGGACCGCTATCGAGAAAATCCCGTTTTCCTTGGCCGCCTCGAAGTCGTTGATAGTATCTCCAACCATTACACAGTCTTCCGGCTTCACATTTTGCTCGTTCATGATGAAGCGAAGAAGCGCGGGCTTACGGAGCTTTCCGATCTCGTCATCCTTATGCATGTCGCCCGTGTAAAGCCCATCGAACACTTTGTCCCAGCCGAACTTTTGCGCCATAATCGAAGCCCCCGCGAAGCGTTTGTTGGTCGCAATGAAGACCTTGGCGCCTTCCGCCTTCAAACGCTTCACTTCTTCAAGAATACCGGGATATTCTTTCGTATTCGGGAAGCCGTCGCCATCATAATGTTTACCGAAGTTGACGCGAATCCCCTCGGAAAGTTCCGGCGTATAATCTGAAGGAAAGAGCTTTTTCGCCATCTCGTCAATCGAGGGGCCGGCAACGAACTCCTTATCGAAATGCGGGCAAGTCATCCCCACATCGACAATAGCCGCCTTCCAAGCTTCGCGAATATCGCGGTCGGTATCAGCCAATGTTCCGTCGAGATCGAAGAACCAAACTTTCTTCATTTCTGATAACCTTTCTCGGCGTCGCCGATGACTTTAAGAACTTCTTCAACCGTTTCCGCCGCGTCGAGCTTCTCGAGGGTTGACGAGTCTTGCGCGACCATCGCGAGCCGTGCGAGGATGTGGAGGTGCTCCTCGTGGTCGGTCGAGCAAATAAGAAAAAAGTGCCGCGTCGCTTCCCCGTCGGCGCTTCCGAAGAAGACTCCGCGAGGACTGCGCGCATAAGCGATGAAACTTTCGGAGAAGATATAAGGGTCGTGAAAGCGCGGATGTAAAAGCGCGACACCGCCACCTACTGCGGTCGAAGCGATTTCTTCTCTCGCGACGAGTTCCTTGTACAAAGTTTCGGGATCGTACAAAAGCGTCGACTTATCGGCGAGTTCGGTCATATCGCGAATAACGCCGCCCTTCGCTTTCGCCGCGAGATCGAGAGTCATCGCTTCCAAGTTGAAGTACTCTGTTACGCTCCAATCAAGCTTCTTCTCTTTGCGATATTCCGCGAGCATCGACTCATGTTGCGCAGCGAGAGCTTTGCGCGACTGCGAAAGAAGATTACGTTGCGCCCACTCGTCGAGCTTCGCGACTTCGAAGATGTAATCATCGCCGCGCTTCGTCGCTTCGATTTCGCCGCGTTGCGCGTAATGCTTAAGCTCTGTTTCCTCGAGATGCACATGCTCCGAGGCTTGCTTCAAACTCATCGTTCCTCGAATCATATCCGTCTCCTTTGAATGGCTCTTAACGCTTCGGTTAAAATGAGATTATCGACAGAGCCGCCCGAGACCGCACGCTCTCTTAGCTCGACGAATTTCGCCCTCGCGCGCCTAAGTTCGTTTACTGTCCACGCGCTTAAGTATCTCGCGGCACGCGGATCTTCGGCTACGCCGTTTTTAACATCGAGGAGATTACGGAAGAAGCGTTCGATAATCGTCGTCATGAAAACGCCGTATCCGTTTTCGCCCTCGAAGCGCTCCAACGCCGCGACGAGTTTCGCCGCGCTTCGTTCCCCGATTGCGCCCGTCACATTCCAAATCTCCGGCTCAACTCCCGCGCCTTGAGAAGTTATCGCCTCCACGTCGGCATTGGTGATTGTCTTCCCCTCGCTCCCGAGAAACGCGCGCATCTTATTCAGCTCGCTCATGATCGAGCGCGTATCGACACCGACTCGATCGATGAAGTTCTCGACAACTCCGAAAGCGAAGGAAAGTCCAAGCTCTTCAGCAAGTTCCATCGCTCGACCTGCCGCGATCTTCTTCTGCTCCCAAGGTTTCCCCGCCGCGAATACGATCACTTCCGCCTTCGCCTGCAAAGTCTTCGCGACAATCGAAGTTTTAAGCATCGAAGGTCCCGAAAGAATGAAATGCTGATTTTCGGGAAGCTCTTCCGAACAAAGTTTCTTCACGAACTTTTCGAGTGCGAGCTTCACCGCCTCGCTTACCTTTTCTTCTTTTCCGCCCTTTCCTCCGCCCGGGAGGAACTTCACGTTCTTCCACCACGTCACCTTCTTCGGATCGAGAAACGGCGGAGTCGAAAAGCTCGCATCGGCCTCTTTGATGTCCCTAAGTCGAAGCTCCTCGTTCGAGGAATTCATCGAGTCGACGACCTCGAGACCGAGCCCATCTCCGATAACTTTCTTCGCCGCTTCTTCGACGAGGAAGTCGTCTTCACCGATGATGACGTGCACATTCAAAAGACGCGACTCCGATAATAAGCATAAGGATGGAAATAGTTTGCGAAATCGACAGCGCCCCCACTACCGCGCGTGGGTCGCCGCGGAGATATTCGAGCGAAAAGCGAATGATCGCATAGCCGACGAGGTACGCGGGAAACGTGTAGCGTTTATATTTCTTATAGAGATACAAAAGCGCCGCGAAGAGAATTAAAAGCGCCGCGGCCTCGAAAAGCTGAGTCGGGAGGACGCTTACCATTTGGCGGTTATGCTCATACCAACTCGGGCTCCCCGCCGGGAATGTCACTGCGCACCACGCCTCGCTATCTCGCCCGTAACAGCAACCATAAAAGAAGCAGCCGATTCTTCCAAACGCGTGCCCCAAAGGAACGACCGTAATAAACAAAGTCGCGAGATCCTTCAAACTTTCTTTGGTGACTTTACACCAAACGACGAAAGTCAGCATCGCGAGAATCAGTCCGCCGTAGAACATGAGCCCACCCTGATCGACTCTCACAATTTGCCAAGGGTTCGCGGCGAATTCTTGACTCCAATGCTCGATCACATAAGCGAGGCGCGAACCGAGAACACCCGAAAGCATCATCGCCAGGACGAGGTTACCGAGATCTTTGCGCCCCGAGAGTTTCTCCAATAAAGTCCAACAAACAAGAAAACCTACAGCCATACAAGCGCCGTAGGTTTTCAAGTGGAGAAACCCGATATCAATGAGATCCGGAAACATACTTCGAACGAACCTTCAAGAAAGCGTAACCGGTTAAAGGAACGGAGAGAATATAGAGGCAACCGACAACTCCGAGCGTAAGCCAAATATTGGCGACGAGCGACGCAATCAAGAGAAGAAGCGACGCCATCACGAGCGGCATATACGACTTCTTGATATGGAACGACGCCTTAAGCGAAATCGTGGGAAGACGCGAGGCCATCAAAGTGCCGACGAAAAGGAGCATGAAGACGCCGAACCACGGATTCTGAAGGACATTCTGCAACGCAGGGAGCGTTCCCTTCAAATCGAGCGCATAGCAAAGCATCGCGGGCGAAAGCACCATCCAGCATCCTCCCGGAGCGGGAACACCCGTGAAGAAATGCTTCCAATAAGGAATCGGCGGCTGTTCAAGCATCGTATTGAAACGCGCGAGGCGGAAACAGTCGCACATCGCGTAATACAGGGAGCAGCAAAGAACGATGCGCGTCACGGCCGGCGAAACGGCCTCGCCCCCGATCATGTGCGCGGGACCGCCCGTAAGCCAGAAGAACATGAACATCGCAGGCGCGACACCGAAATTCACGAAGTCCGCGAGCGAATCGAGTTCAGCGCCGAGTTTAGAAGACGCGTTAAGCATACGCGCAACGCGTCCATCGAGACCATCACAGATGCAGGCAACCAAAAGTGCCCACATCGCTTGCAAGAAGCGCCCTTCCGAAGAGAAAGTAATCGACATCATACCCGCACACGCCGCAGTGGACGTGACGAGATTCGGAATGATCATCCTGATCGGAATGCGCTTCTCGCTCATTGGTTTACGCTTTCTTACTTGATCGAAATGTGGATTGCGCCGGGTTTCGCGGCAGTCGCAGGCGCGGGAGAGGCGGCGACCTGAATCTTGGGCGCGGCCTTCGGGGCGTTCTTGCGAGGCGGTCCGATCAAAGCGCCGAGAATACGACCGAGCGTCTTCGGCGCCTGTTCGACGAAGCACTCGTCCTTGAGTTCTTCGAGAACGCGGTTGATGACATCTTCGCCGAGTTCACGGTGGGCATTTTCACGTCCGCGATACTGGAGGGTGAGCTTGACCTTGCAACCTTCGCCGATAAAGCCACGAATCTGCGTGAGCTTATAGTTGAAGTCATTCGTGTCGGTGCCGGGGTGGAACTTGATTTCCTTGACCTTCTGCACCTTCTGGGCCTTGCGAGCTTGCTTCGCCTTAATGGACTCCTCATATTTATACTTGCCGTAATCCATGATCTTGCAGACCGGGGGATTGGCATTAGGAGTGATCTCGACCAAGTCGAGTCCGCGCTGTTCCGCGAGACGCTGAGCGTCGCGGGTTTGCATGACGCCGAGCATGCTACCCTGTGCATCAAGAACGCGAACCATAGGAACGCGAATCTTGTAGTTAACACGAGTGAACGACTGTTGTTGTTGCTGTTGGATAACCCACCTCTTGTTTTTTAGTGATTGATACGTTTATTTTATCAAAAATACCGTAAGTTTGCAAGCATTAGCCGAGGTCATTCTTCGCGGCGACTTCGCGCGGCTTATCGTAGCAGGCGAAGAGCGCGTCGGTGAACTGACGAGCGGGCGCCTTCGTGAAGAAGCTGACGACGGGGACGATGATGAAGCCGAGGAGCATCGCGAGCGCGCCGAGAACGATCGGATTGAAGAACTTCGGCATGGGCGCGAGGCCGTTAAGCGCGAAGATATCGTAGATCATAAGACCCGAGCCGAAGATGAACGAGACCCAGCAAGCGGCCTTCGTCGTGCCCTTCCAATAAAGCGAATAGAGGAAAGGCGCGAGGAAGCTACCCGCCAAGGCGCCCCACGATACACCCATAAGCTGAGCGATGAAAGTGACGCGGCTCTTGTACTGAACGAGAGCTATCGCGGCGGAAATGATGATGAAAACGACGACGAAGATGCGGATGATGAGAACTTCGCGCTTTTCGGACATCTTCTTGACGATGGTGCCCTTGATGAAGTCGCTCGTCAAAGTCGAGCTCGAAGTGATTACGAGCGAGGACAAGGTCGACATCGACGCGGAAAGGACGAGAACGACCGTAAGCGCGATGAGGACGGGCCCCAAGTTCGAGAGCATCGCCGGGATAATCGCGTCGAAGCCGCCCGCGGGAAGGACGGCGCCATTGGGCCCCACCTTCGTGCCGACGGTATCGGCGAAGATGCGACCGAAGCCGCCGAGGAAGTAGCAACCACCCGCGATCACGAACGCGAACAAGGTCGAAATGACGGTACCTTTACGAATCGCGTCTTCGTTCTTAATCGCGTAGAACTTCTGAACCATCTGCGGAAGGCCCCAAGTTCCGAGCGAGGTGAGGATGACGACGAAGAGGAGGCCTAAGGGATCGGGACCGAGGAACGAGGTGAAGATACCGGGCGTCGTCGAAACCGCCGGGTCGGAGACGCGAGCGAGACTATCCATCGCCGCCATAAGGCCGCCCTTCGACATGATGATTGCCGCGATGACCGCGGTAAGGCCGAAGAGCATGATGATGCCCTGAATGAAGTCATTGACGGCCGTCGCGAGATATCCGCCCAAGATCACGTAAATCGCCGTCAAAACCGACATAAGGACGATGCAGTAGGCGTAATCGATACCGAAGGCCATACCGAAGAGGCGCGAAAGGCCGTTGTAGAGCGACGCGGTATAAGGAACGAGGAAGACGAAAATGATGACCGAAGCGACGATTTTAAGCGCTTTCGAGTCGAAACGACGGCCGAAGAATTCGGGCATCGTAGCGGAATCGAGATGCTGTGTCAGAAGACGCGTGCGGCGGCCCAAGATGACCCACGCGAGCAAGGAGCCGATCACGGCGTTACCGATGCCCGCCCAAGTCGCCGAGATACCATAGCGCCAACCGAACTGACCGGCGTAACCGACGAACACGACTGCGGAGAAATAGCTCGTACCATACGCGAACGCTGTAAGCCACGCGCCGACGCCGCGTCCACCGAGGACGAAGCCCGCGACCGAATCGGTCGACTTTCTGCACTTGATACCGATATAGATCAGCACCGCGAAATAGATTACCAAAAGCGAATAGTTAAGCATATTTTTTCTCCTTTAAGGAAACATTATATCATATTTCCCATCCGCCTGTCGAGGGGATAGTTGTTCGTCCTTATCTCTTTAGATTTTTACGCTTAAAAAGCGAATAATGACGTTTCTTGATTTGGAGCTCATCCATTAAGACATAATCCTCTTTGTCCCAAGGTTCGAACATAAGCCGCTTGTCTTCTTCGACAATATAATCGGGAGTTCCAAACTTCTTCCCAAAGACGGCATTGGCATTCCGAGCACCAAGTAGATAGTTCATTCGTTTCGAAATCGGACTTATCGAGGGACTTCCGCCGGAAGTATATTCGTTAATCGTAAAGACTTTCGAGGCAGAAGTATCATGCCTGTACCAATCCGCTTTGATCTTGTTCTGCGCCCAGTCGCAGGCGATCAAGTTCGCGTTGCGCCGCGAGCCGGGAACGAGATGCTTCGTAAACATAACGCAGTTGTAAGCGACCAAGAAGCTCAATACTCCATAAACGAAATATCTTCCGTACTTGATTTTGAAAAGCGCCCACACGACCGCGCCCCAAACAAAACAATCAACCGGCTTCAAATATCTAGTTTCAAAAGTATGGGTCACTCGCACCATTATAGTAAGCGGCAGAACTATCAAGAGATGCAATAACCACATTAGCCAAAGAATTTTTTCTTCGCGGCTAACGAGGCCCTTTTTAAGTCGGTATCCGAAAACGAATAAGGAGAGAATGGCAATCGTCAAACTCATCGCGCACCTCCCAGATATATAACCGCATGCGCGTTGGGGAGGAAAACGCCGGTAAACGAGTAAACCATAATCGAACACAATAACAGACCCGATATAAGCGCACAAATCGGTAGCCACATCGCTTTCAAATCTCTCTTTCCGAGCGACAATATCGTCCACGCGGCAACGGCGATAATCGCCAGAAGCTGCGTATCGGTTCTTAAGGTCGCCATGATGAACGCGCCAAGTGCAAGAGCCCATGGCCGTTTATTGGATACGAAGGTATAGGCCATCAAAAGCGATGCAAATATTCTCGCCGTATCTCTAAGCCCATCAATCGCGAAAACGAAATATTCCGGCATCAAAAGAATAAGCGCGGCGGTTATATACGCGACCTTCTCATCGAAGACTCTGCGCATTATATACCATGCAGGAATCGCGGAAAGCGCCAGAAATCCGATGGCGACGATTTGACAAGCTTGATCGCCGCGAAAGCCAAGCACTGCGAACGTCCCCGTCAAAACGGAGTATAAAACGCCAAAGCGCGGATGAAACGCGTGAAACCAATCACCCGCGGCAAAAGCATCCGCCATCGGCGCATAGCGATTCATCGTGTCGGCTATAAGCACCGGGTAAACAAGCACCGCGATTGCCGAAACAATCAGCCAATAGGCGATAACCGAAGCTATGAGCTTCTTATTCATATGATTGCGACAGTTCCGAGATTGCGAATGAATCCATTCTTGAAGATTCGATGGCGCATAAGTATCGAAACGCGAACTGGCCACGCACGCTTTTCGAGCTCCTCGAGCGCATGAAACTCGCGCGGCGCTTTTTCGCCGAAGCGCTTAATGAAGGCCTCGACTTGGCGAATGTTCGCATAAAGTCGTTTGCGTAATGTTTCTCGCCCCTGTTTGAAACGATGCCAGAAGTACACGGAATCGACCTTCGCGCCCCCTAGGACGTTGTGCTTGTGCTGACGATAGAAGAGCGTCGGCTCGTTCAAGTACGCAATCTTCCCGAAGACGGCGGCGACCAGCATTACCCAATGATCATGCATAAACGCGCCCTCGGGAATCGGATTCGCCTTTTCTCTAAGCGCGGCATTCATGACCATCGTATTGCCATTCGCGACATTCTGCAAGATAAGTTGCCGAGGCTTAAGTCGCTTGGGATCAATCTTGGAGCGCTTGAAGAGCGAAAGGTCGAGATATTTCAATTCATCATCCACGACTCTCACATCCGAAAAAACGAGTATCGGGGTATCCTTGCCGTACTTTTCCTCCATCTCGCGCATGAGCTTCATTTCACGCGCGAGTTTCCCTTCCATCCAAATGTCATCTTGGTCAGAGAACGCGGCATATTCAGCCTTCGATTCCTTCAAAAGCTCAGCGAAATTCCGACACGCCCCGATTCCTTTAGTATCTTCGCGTTGAAGCAAATTGACTTCTACACCGACTTGACCGAGGATCGAATCGACCTGCGCCTTCAGATACTCTTTTGGCGCTTTATACGTAGCTAGAAGAACATCTATCATAATTTCTACCCCGCCGCGGATTTACAATCCCAAAAGTTCTCGAGCCGATATGATTGCGTCAAAGAAACCATTCTCAATAACGCGCGGATTAACCTCACCGGCTGTCACAAGCACGGCACGACGACTCTTCGCACCGACAAGAGCGACCTTCTCCATTTTATCCAGCATTTCTTTCTCAATCGACACATCTATTCGATCTGCATGCTTGACTTCGATAAAGTATGCCGCGCTTTTCATCTGTAGCAGCAAATCGATTTGCACGCCGGGTTCTTTCATTGTGCCTCGCTTTTGATAGGGAGCAGCAGACAAAACAAGGCGACCTCCCATATGCAAGAAGGGCAATATCTCGCGATAGTGGCTTACAATCAAATTCTCGAATTGCAAGCCGAGGATTCCTTGCCACCCCTCAAGACCGTTCATTGTCGAGAACGCGAACGTCCCCGCCTTTATCGCCGATAGCCGCGGCTCAATATGGTGAAGGTAGAATCGTGTATAATTATCGCGTATGCGAAAAGTTTCAATCTTCAAAGGTCGATCGGTCTCGGGATTTAATCCACCTTCCCTTGCTATAAAGCCACCCGTCTCGAGTTCCTTCAAATGGCGTGATAAGTGGCCATTTCGCTCAACACCAACACGCGCTGCAATTTCCCCAGCGGTCAAGGATCCCTTACTCAACGCTTTTAAAATCGACTTCTTGATCGGCGCACTCTCCTCAAAGATTTCACTGAAGATTTGTTCAAACTCCTCCACTAGAGCGCCCTCGGGAATAAAGCAAAGGCGTCTGATATTTTCATCAGCAGAAACGGAGCCATCTATCTCCTCAAGATACTTCGGCACACCTCCGGTAACCGCCAAAATGTCGAGAATATCCTTAACTGCAAGGCGCGACTTTTTAGCGCCCCAGAACTCGACGCAAGACTTAAGCGGAAGTTCCTCTATCGTCATATTAAGTGAAAGACGACCGGCAAAAGCAGAATTTTCCAGAATATTCTGCGAAATCCATGTCGAAACGGATCCGCATATGACAAGAATCAATTTATCATGGTGCTTTAGCTTAGTGTCCCAAACCGTCTTCAGACTCCCGGCGAAGTTATCATCATATCTCCCCATCCAGGACGCTTCATCCAACAGAACTACGGTAGGTACATCTTCTCGCAAAGCAAAATCCAGATAGGTGAATGCCTCTATCCAATTATCAAATCTAAGACTGCGCGGCAAATCAGTCTGTAGTGTCAACTGAGTGGCAAAATTAGCAAGCTGATCCGCATTGTTCATTTTGGGCTGCGGAGCAAGCCCGGCAATCTCGATGAAGCGGCATTTGCTGCGTCTCGCAAACTCTTCAATTAAGCTGCTCTTTCCAATACGACGACGACCACGACACGTCACCAATGATGCCGTGCGTTTCTTCCACAACTGGCTTAAATTCTCAAGTTCTTGAGTACGTCCAACAAACATAAATATACCTTTTTATGTCATACTTGGCCTTATTATACCATAATATATCAATATCCGTCAATGGCTTCGGGCTTGAAATCATCATTTTTCGGATTTCAAGCCCGCAATCACCCTCTTGTTTTCGGGCTTGAAATCGCCATTTTCAGGATTTCAAGCCCGCAAATTTGCGTGTCACGTGCCAAGCGATTCGGTTAAGGGTATAAGCTAACCCTCTAAATCGCCAACACCAAAACAAGTCAACAAACGGAGCGATAATACGATTTGTGCGCAATATTGCCGCTTCTTCCGAAATCAACGCTTCCGTAAGCTTAGGATTATCTCGAATGATGGCCAGCGCTTGATATCTATAGGCAGCCATTCGTTCAAGAAAGAGAAAGCGCGTGACAAGACCCCAACCGCCGCGCATCAAGGTCGATCGCATATCTAGATAGCAGGCAAGATATCCGCGAAGATGGCGAAGCGTCGGCTTGGAGGTGATGGTCGAGCCCACATGATAATAGCGATTGTAAAGTTTCCAATTGCGATGGGATGCCCTTTTAACGCTCAACATCACACGCGTAGCGAAGATGTTATCCTCGTAAAACAGTCTCGCCTCGGGGAATCGTAGCGAATAACGCTCCACAAAATCTCGTCTTAGAAGCATCAAACACGGGCTAACCGAATACTCTCGATGTTCAAGCATCTTCCGCCATAAGTCAACTCCGAGATAAACCCCGTTGTAACTGTGAAATCGCTCGTATTCATTCTTTCTCGAGCGCTCTTCGGGAAGTGTTACGCCCTCGTCGACTTTAATGGCTGCATCGAAAAAAAGCAACTCGAGCGCATCCCTATCCATCTCCTCAATCAACCGCTCGAAGGCATTGGGCGAGGCAAGCTTGTCGTCCGCATCCATAAAGTAGACGTATTCGCCTTGGGCTATTTCGAGCCCGCGATTTCGCGCGGCGCCTTGTCCGGCATTCGCTTGGGTTAGAATCTTAAGTCGAGAATCTTTTGCCGCATACTCACTCAAAACCGCCGCGCTCTCATCTGTCGAACCATCGTCGATGCAAATAGCCTCTAGGTCGCGGACGCTTTGTCCCAGCACCGAATCAAGCGAAAGCTTAAGATACTTCGCCGCGTTATAAACCGGAATAATAACCGAGACCTTAACCACGCTTACTCCCATGCGAAGTAAATCCGATCACTCGATATTGATTCGGGTTCCCCCAAATCCCATCCGAGCCGCAGAAGTCCGTCATCCGATACTTATGTCGCCAAAGGACGAAGTCAAACGAGAGTTGATCTCGCCGAGAATATCGCTCTATCCAACTCCACCACTCTTCCATAAGCGCAATCACTTGAGAGTGCTTGCGAAAGATAATGTTGGTCTCATGAAGAGACGTATTCTCAGGAAACCCGATCGAACGATATTCAGAAATTTGTCGATCCACGATCTCCTTATTGTCTTTACCTTGTTCGATAACGGACTTAGCCTCTTCATAAATATCGTTTCTTTGGGGATGTCGCGGAATCGCCAACTCCACCCCCTCGGCAATCAATGCATCGACGCGATCATAGAGGTGAGACCCTTTAATCAGAATGTTACCATCTATCCAAATCGAGTGATCGTATTCCGGCAAAAGAATATGCGGATGAGTCTTATGCCAGCGGGCATTACGAACATTATCAAGCGCGGAGAACATCAGCGGACGAATCTCCCATCCATTGTAGGTCTTCTCGTTGAGAAGTTTCTCACTATCGGTAAAGCAAACATAATCATACCTATCATCGACACAAGATTGGGGGATAAGTCCTTCATATCCACCGGTGATACAAGTGTAAACTACGCCAAGTTTCTTTTCGCCGAATTTATGACGCGCAAGAACAATCTTCTTCGACTCTATCAACGCACGCTCCTCACAAACGAGAAAACGGCGAACAATTCCATAAGGCAACAATAGAGCGAGTTTCTTGAAAAGCTTGTTCTGTATCGTCAACACTTCCTCGATACCATACGTTTTGCGCATCACGTGAGTCTGAAGCGCAAAAGGGAGAAAGAGTTTTATATATCCTCTCAGCCGTGAGACAAATGTACGATTATCGAGTAAGATTTTCATCGATGGCCGCCACAATCCTCTGACAAGCGTCTTTGTCTTGTCTAAAATATGTATGCGTGATTTCCTTCGTAGCTTCTTCAAGTGCAAAACCGGCTTTGGCATAACGGATAATCGAACCAATAGCCTCGTCCGGAGTTGCAACCTGATTGACGAAATTGCTTAAGAAAGTATCCGCCTGCCGCACTTTATTTTGATCATCGTCTGACAGTAGGCTGTCATATAAATCCGGAATCCAGTATACGGTCGGCTTATCAAGACACCAGAAATCAAACGCCGCGCTTGAGAAATCCGTGAGCAAACAAGCTGCATGACGAATCCAATACGAGACAGGTCGATCCCCGCCTATGACAACATCCTTACTCAATTCCAGAGACCGCAAATCTACATCACGCAACGCATGATGCTGCGCCAACACCACTTTAAGGCCATTCGCCTTCAACCTTGCTACATTTTGGGGCGAGAGCAATCTTCTCAATCCATTGGCATACGCCGAATTAGCGAACCTCTTGGGAATTTGATTAAATGTAGGACGCCAAGTAAACATGACGAAAACAATGCGCTCTGAGACATCTTGTTCATCTTTCAAAACATCCCACCGTGGAAGTCCGGCGACGACAGGAGTAATGCCTCGATCATATCCGCCAATTGCGGGCATTACCATCGTCTTTTCCCTTTCAGAGCAAAAGTTCATTAGATTGAATTCCTGCCAATAATGGTGATGTACTGCACGAGGAGGATTGAATGTAACTCCATGCTGTAAGAAAACATAACAACAATTACTTAACTTGGATATCCACCGCGACAGAAACGAATTCGTGATAGGCCATTCCATTGCAATGGCCTTGACTCGAGGAAATATATCCTCGCACGCGGTCAAATAACTGAAATCCTTAGCGCTGTCTATGGCAATCACATCATTCGGGAACTCCGCCTTAAACTCGGCATACCGACGATGCCTCTTATGCATTACAAACCTCGCGTCTTTTCCGCACTTTTTCAGATATTTGAAGAAAGACCATCCGTCAATAGCATCATCATTAAGAGAACCCAATTGTGCAGACACCAAATAAACGGATTTTTCAGATGTTTTATCTCGCTTCGCCTCTACGGATCGAAGCTTCCCAACGATCTCCGGCGAAGGCCGGTCAGCTACATTCCCGACTTCCTGCTCCTTGGCATGATAAATCCGTCGTAGAGCGTCAAGGTGATTGGGGTCTAATACATAGCGCGAATCCATCTCATCGATTTTAAGCGCTTTATAGCCATATTTTCTCAGCCAGTCTGCGACAATTGGCGCAACTCTGCAATCGTATGAAAGCTCCGCTACCACTCTGCCTAAAAACAAATTCCGCATCGGCGCGATGTCTTCACGAGAATAGACTTCTTGATCTATCGCACACAGACGCTCGTACTTCGCTATGAACGCCGCCCCTTTCTCGGCCCCGATACGCGAGACGGCCGAGGTAGGATTTCCTCTTTGATAATTATAAAACGGCTTATTGATGATAAATGCCCGTTTCACGTATGGGAAGAGTTCACACATAAGCGTAAAATCCTCCCCCAAGGGAATCTTGGCGAATTTTGCATCTCGTTCAAGCAGAAAAGATCTTTTCCACGCCATCTGGCAAAGTGACCCATAAAAGAACCATTTATTTAATATGGAAGCCGCAAAAACCCTGTTGTTGATGCCCCAACATTTAGATAAATGCGAGAATGTCCAAAAATGAAACACTTCTTTCAGCGTGTCAAACTTTCTACAACGGAAATCAAACAAACAAAGCTCCAAATCGTGCGCTTTGGCAACCCTGATTGCTTCCTCCAAGGCGTTAAGCTCATACCAATCATCACCGTCAATAAACAGAACATAATCACCCAACGCCGCCTTAAGCCCTTGATTTCTAGTATCCGAGACACCGGAATTCTGCTTGTGGATAACACGAACTCGCTTATCTACGCTTGCATACCAGTCTAATATAGACGCCGATTCATCGAGCGAACCGTCATTAACGCAAATCAATTCCCAGTTCGAATACGACTGCTTACGTACCGATTCAATTGCACGAATCAGATAAGGAGCGCAATTATATACCGGCATAATCACGGAAACCAACGGATCGCCATTGGCCGATTCGGTTATCCCGGCGCTGTCGATCTTCGGCATAACGTCTCTGCCAAAAATCGGCTGTCTTACATCTACCGCCAAATTCGCGCATTCTTGCAGTATGCGATCCAGCGACTTTACTCTCCCATAAGAACTGATCAATGCGCGGATGAAAGGCCAGCCGAGGCTTTTAATCAGCCGTCCGACATCTTCATGATTTAAGGAGCTCTCTAGTGTGCGCAAGGCTACGATCTCGAGATAAAATCCCATGAGATCCAATCGATCCTGAGCGAAAATCTTTTCGCCTAGTGATTTTAGCCATTCTAATTCAGCGCCATTACTCGGCTCACTCAGCAAATCGGCCTCAAGCGGATTGTTGCGATTCAACACGCGACCCCACAAATCTTGGCGTTTGTCGTTATCGGCAACGCCAATATAAAAATCGGCCAACCTCTCTTGCCCAAAATCCCACCACTGCACCAGACCGTAGGGCAAGAGAAAACTTAGGATTCGCGAAAGACCGGTCCTGTTTTTAAACTTGATTTGGCATGCCTTATCTGCATAATAATGTTTTATGATAAATGCCCGCATATAGCCATACGGCAGGAAATACTTGATGATAGCTCTGTCATTCTCCGCCCGCATGAAAACCATCGCCCAAAAAAACGAGGGTAGACAATTAGCGATCAAATCAATGAGCTTTATCTTACTTATGGGGTTAATATCATAGCCTTTATGCATTAATCTATAACGCACAATGCCCGTAGGTACTAACAACCACAGAAGTCGCGGTAAGCATAAATAAATCGATTTGAGTTTTCTTAATGGCCATGTTACAAACAGTCCAACTCTGTACGAAGCACTTTTACGTAGCGAAGAAATCTCTTTTCGAGCTTTTTCCACTTCATTTTGCAATCTGGCGCATTGATCGCTGATTAATGCATTGTTGGAAATTCGCTCTCGAAGCTTCCAATAGGTCTCGGAGTAGCTGCTTCGCAAAAATTTTGTAGCGCATACGAAATATTGAGTTGCCGTCTCGGAGGATCTGAGTGTATTTAAAAAGAATCGCGTATGACTATTTTGAATATCGTGTTGATCAACGTTAGAAAAACATCCGTTCTCCGACAACTCCTTATTCAAGCGAACAAAGAACTCGCATGCGGATTTTTCATCGTCGATTGAGTGTAACGTATAGAACAAGGAATTCATCGCCGCATCGAACAACATCGGAAGCAATGATGTGAGACCCCTATTCTTAAGCTCAACCACTACCCTCGCCCAAGCTTCCACTACGCTTGACGGCGTCTTCCAGATACCGGCTTGGAGATTGGCCCTCGTATTGACACGATAGTGATATAGATTCTCAACCAAATCAACCTTCTTACGAGCCACCGCTAAAACCATGCAACAAAAAAATACATCGTTGAATCGGGGTAAGGGTTGAAATTTCAGATTCTCTTGTATTAGCAACTTATGACATACCAACCGTTGCCAAGGTCCATATGCCAACGGATTGAAGAAATCTTTCTCAGTCTTGTTCTTCGGAAATGTCAGCGTCACTCCGAACTTTTTTGTGATATTATCATATCGATCATACTGCCACGAGACGACATCCGCATCCGTCTCCTTGGCTTTCGCATACGCCTTCTCGAAGAGTGTTAACTCGCAGAAGTCATCCGAATCGACGAAACCGAGGTACTCGCCGGTGGCAATATCCATACCGGCGTTTCGCGCCGCTCCCGCGTTGGATTTCTCGCGCGTTATAACTTTGACGCGCGGATCCTTCGCCTCGTATTCAGCAAGAATTGCCGGCGAAGAGTCGGTCGAGCCGTCATCAACACAAATAATCTCGATGTCTTTCAATGTCTGATTGACAACGGAATCCAAGCATTGCCGAAGATACTTTTCGACATTGTAGACCGGAATGATGACGGAAATTTTCGTCATTAATCACCAACCTCGCTTCCCTTAAGGCATCCTATTGGACAAATCAACACCCCAGTGTCCTTGTATGGATAAACGAAATCACCATGCGCCGTCAGCACCATTTTAAACGAAGGCGCCTTCATACAAGTCGTGTCGATCTTCGCTGATAGCTCTTGCAAGGTTTCCACGCCTTTGGCAATTAGCGCGTCACCTCCCAGTTTCATCTCAATAAGACCATACGAGCCATTAGCCAAATGCATTACCGCATCACATTCAAGCCCGCTTTTATCGAGATAATGATACATCTTGCCGTCAAGCTCTTCCGCGTAAGTGCGTAAATCCCGAATGGCCAATGTCTCGAATAAAAGCCCAAACGTTTTCGTATCAGTCGTCAAATCTCCGGGCCCGATACCAAGCGCTGCCGTCGCAATCGAAGGATCCGTAAAATAACGAGTCTCCGTCGTCCTAAGAGGCGTCTTGCTCCTCAAGTTAGGACACCACGCCGGCATATCATCAATCACAAAAATCCGCTCCAGTGCTTTTAGATACGAATATACCGTATTGCTGGTCAGTCCCTTTGTATCATTTGTTTCTATATCGGCTTTAATAACCGAAGCAGAAGATTGCGTTCCTTGCAATCTGGCCAGCGAGCGCATGAGTCTTTTGACGCGTTCCGGATCACGTAATGTCGAGTCGACACGCGAGATATCGCTCTCACAAATCGCCGAAAGATACTCCTTCGACGGACCTCTCGCGGCTCGACCTTTGAGTCCTATAGCACCCGGCCAGCCACCTCGACAAAGCAAATCGGCAACGTCCTCGAAACCGATGCTCGACTTGGCTCCGACGACATCCCTCCCCGAGAACAAGTCGGCAAAGGATATCTCACCCTTGACGTCACCTGATTCCCATAACGTCATCGGACGCATTGTCAATCTGGCGATTCGCCCGGTCCCGGTATGGCGAATGACGCGATGATCCGATCCCGCATTGGGATCCGCTTCTGGGGGCACCGACGAGCCGGTCAAGATATAATGCCCATACCCATCCTCATGATCAACCGCAAACCTAACCGCATCCCATAGATGAGGAGCTTCTTGCCACTCGTCAATCAGACGTGGCGAAGCGCCGGCCAATACCGCCTTGGGATTTACCTTCGCCAAAGTGACATTCTCTTCGTGATGCTCCAAATCTCCTAAATAAAAGACGCTCTTTGCCAACTGCTCGCAAGTTGTCGTCTTCCCGCACCACTTAGCTCCTTGGACCAAAACGGCTCCCATATAGGAAAGTTTCTCGGCCAAAAGCGCATCTGCAATTCTTTTTCTATATTGTCTCATTTTGTGCGATATTATATCACAAAACCGAATTCATGTCAATACGTTGGTGAATTTGGCACGTTTCTGTTGGTGAATTTGGCGCGTTTCCGTTGGTGAATTTGGCGAACAGAGATCTTCACATCTTTTGTTATCAACCGTAAAACGCCTTATTTCGGGAACCGTCCCCGCAAATCTTAAGAGACTACACTCTCAAATTTCAAGTTAGATTGTCCTACCCCCTATCGACTGCCGACTATCAACTAACAACTACGCCTCACGCACTCCACTCCTCATCAACCATTCTCTTGCAATATTCCTTTCTCACAACAAATCCTCGCTTTATGCGAATATTCTATCACATTCCCCCATCCGCAGTCAATCCCCACTTCTTAAACTTTAAATCCCCGCTCACGCTTCACACTCAAATGCACTAAGCACTAGGCACTAATCACTCCCCTATCGGCATTAACGATGCTTCCCGGTTAAAGCACTTTATCCCGATCGTTACCAGCACCTTAACTACTCAACTAACGAAGCCATGTAGAGCGGCAAATAGGTAATATCTCCATCAAAGTCCGCATTCCCCGGATGCAGAACCACGCGTTGAGCGCAATAACCGGGATACCGCGCCTGATACCGTTCAAGCGAAATCGTCGTGTAATCATTCGCACTTTTAACCTCAATAGCGATTACATTCCGGCGGCTGGATATTTTCGACTTCATAATCAAGAAGTCGATTTCCATCCTCTTTTTCTCATCTTCTCGATCGAACGTCTTATGAAAATAGAGTTCATGCCCGGCCGCTCGCAGCATTTGCGCGACGACATTCTCCATCAGCATTCCCTTATTGAGTTCGATCTTGCCGGTGAGAATCTTCCAGAGAACATCCTTTGTCGCCTCGGGCGTATCGGAAAACGCATGCGTAGCCAATAGCCCCGTATCGGCCATGTAGCACTTCATACCCTCGCGATCCGCCGTCATCTTGAAGCCGACATTCGGATCCGTCGAGTTGTACGCGAGATTAACCGTCATCGCGCTTTTGAGCCACTCGAACGGCGCATCCAACTCCCGCATCCTGACGCCCTCGCCTACCGCTCCCGAACTGAATCGTTTATCCTGCAGGCTGAGCTCGCCCGGAATCGCCCGCCAAATCGCGCGAACCTTATTCTTAAGCCGCCCCGCAAATTTGCCGATATCCTCGTAATACAAATCGAGAATCGCCCGCTTCGCCAACTCCACTTCATCCAATCGTTTTTCTCTGGCGAACGCTTCCACCGCCTGAGGCATCCCTCCGACCACAAGATATTGACGAAAATACTCCATCATCATCCGATGATCGCTTTGCGCCATCACACGACGCGTCTCGAAGCTCCGTTTTACAAGCGGCCACGCGCCTTCCTTGCCGATTGCCCACAAAAACTCCTCAAAGTCCATCGGATGCATCTCGACCTTGAGCTCTTCACTCGGGATAACGATTCCTTCCACATTCTTCTTAATGGAGATTAACGATCCGGTCTCAATGTAGTGGAATCTTCCGTCCTCCACCAGATACTTGATCGCCTCGCGCGCCCTCGGGAAACGCTGCACTTCATCAAACACAATTAGCGTACTTCCCGGCACAAGCGTCCGTCCCGTACGCGCCTCCAACAAGAGGAAGAACTCGTCCAAATCGTCAAGATGCTCTTCGAAAATGTCTTTAATCGACTTCTTGACTTTTGCAAAATCCAAAATCAAATGATGCGCGTATTCCTTTTCCGCAAACTCCTTAACAATCCAACTTTTACCGACACGACGCGCACCTTCCAACATCAGCGCATAGCGCGGCGCCTCCGTGGCCTTCCATTTAAGCAGTCTATCGTATATTTTTCGCTTCATATGCCGATATTATAACATATTTCGACCACATCAGTCAACTACTCACTACACAAATACCGCAACCCCACGCCTCTACTCACTACACATTTCACACCAGCCACACCTCCGCTCCACTACCCGCTCGCGCTTCGCATACCCCCTATACTTCGCCTTCCACAATCCCCAGCGCATTTCCAGCCCACCATTTTTAAATGACCACTTTCACGATTTCAAACCCGAACTAACAGCATTCAAATGTCGAGCCGGGGACAGTCCCTTATAATTAGTTATAATTGGTTATACTTCCTCCTCAATCCACCTATCTCCCGCGGCGCTTGAACCAAGCGTCAACTTTCGAATTATCGCGAAACGCGCGCCAAATCTTTCGTGCAGGCCAGGTAAGCAATAATCCAATGCGATATGAGGTGGAATTAGCAAGCGCCGCGATTTCCATTCGCTTCATCTGAAGCTGCGCCTTAGTTCTTGCCAACTCCTTATCCAACGCAACATTAGTTCCTACCCTCATACAATCCGTATTCGAATGAGGATACAAGGATTTGAAGCAAATGCTCACATGATCAAGAAACGTTTGCAGAATGGTCCTCACCAAATCACTCTGTCCAGAAAGATCGATCGGAGGAATCGGACTTTCATCCCAGACTTTGGAGAAGCGTCGTATCAGCGGGTCAGCCGGTTGGCTCCTTGTCTCGAAAATAGAGTTTTTCATACGGGCCATAATCCTTCTCATATCGAGCATAGATATCGTACGAGAACATAGACTGACAGAAAAGTCCAATAAACAATACTTTCTCGTCTGAGACGTGAGAATTCTCCATTACCTTGCGAATCGCTTTCTGCTGACAGGGCGTACAGACGATAATGGAATCATCGATCTCATTCGCTTTTACGGCTTTGACAACCTCTTCGACCGAGACCGGAATGTATTTGCTTTTCGCAGCGGCAAACATCTCCTCCGGATCCGTAATCGCCGTCAATTTCGCTTGCGTGCCGTCATACCTGTCATACTTTACAACATAAGCACGCGCATACGATCCATCCTTCAACAGATGTCTGACAAGCGTCGAGACAGCACCGCCACTTGTTGCATTCCACCGCACTTTAGCATCGCGTGCATACGCGGAATAGACAGCTAAAGGCTGTTTTTTTACAGGAACCCTTTTATCAGACACGACATTCATTGTCAGATATATCCCTCCAGCTGCCTGCTTGCGCGACTTCTCGGCATTAATCGCCTCCATGCGAAGGCTCCGCCAACGAAACCACAACCGATGATGCCAACATTAATCATTTTTCTCTCTTGTTAAACATACGCCTCCGATCAGTCATACCTCGCCTCCGGTCGCATAATATCAACCTATCTGAGGCAGTTTGCGAGCGTCGAAGACGAGTGCGAGCGAGGATTCCCAAGCCGCGCGGACAAGCGTCTTGAGCGGCTCAAGATCATGCCCGGACTGTTCGTAGGTCCAAAGCGCCTTCAGATAATCTTCGCGACATTCGCTTGGAATCACAATCGGCGGATAGCCGGCGAAAAGAATCGGCAGATTCGAGATAAGGCGCGCGAGTCGCCCATTACCGTCGTAAAACGGATGAATCGAGGTAAAGGCCACATGCGAGACGGCGTATGATTCCACAAGCGATTCCTTATCGGCATCGGCGCGATAAAGGCGGTTGAAATCCTCCAAGAACTTCCGCATCGCCGCGGGAACTTCGTCAGTAGGCAGATACGCGTGATACACGCTTCGTCCACTCGGTCCCGGCAAATAGGTTCCGTTATCCTCTCGCTTATAGGCACCGACCGGCTTATAAATATCGCACGTCTGCTCGTTAATAATGAGACGATGCAGCGCGAAGAGATCATCCTCCGTTAAGCTGCCGCGAGTAAAAATCTCAAAGACCTTATCAACGGCCCTGGCGTGATTTTGAACGTCAATCTGATCCTTGAGCGGCTTACCCTTAACCGTAAGACCATATTCGAGCACGAACATCGTATCGCCGAGCGAGAGCGTATTGCCCTCGATGGCGGTCGAGTCATGTGTCCATACGGCACGAAGCTGTTTGATAAGCTCCGCCTTACGCGTCTCGGTAATGTTCTCAAAGATTCTCATCGTTTGACGTCAGACTTCCTGTTCAGAAATTCCTCATAGCGGTCACAGATGCCCTTTACGTCGTCACCGAATTCGATCTGCTTGCCTTTGTGGAGCCAAAGGATCTTGTTGCACATCTTACGGACCTGAGCGATCGAATGCGAAACGAGAATCGTCGTTGCCCCGCCTTGAATAATCTCGCGCATCTTCGCTTCGCTCTTTGCCTTGAATGCGCCATCGCCAACAGACAGAACCTCGTCGAGAATCAGAATCTCGGGTTTGACAAGCGAGGCAATCGCAAACGCGAGGCGCGACTTCATACCGCTCGACAGCTGTCTGAAAGGACGATCTTCGAACTCCTCAAGCTCGGCGAACTCGACGATTTTATCATATGTCTCGTCCATGAACTTGCGGGTATAACCGAGCATGGCGCCGCGCAAATACGCGTTTTCCTTAACATTTAGATCCCCATCAAATCCGGAGGCGAGTTCAAGGAGCGCCGAAATCTTGCCGTTTCGAATAACCCGACCTTCCGTCGGCTCCATAATACCGGAAATCGCCTTCAAAATCGTTGACTTACCCGCACCATTCGTGCCGATAATCCCAAGCATATCGCCGCGCTCAAGTTTGAAACTGACATGACGATCGGCCCAAAACTCCTTAACCTTAAAGTTACCGGTAAGATGGCGCATTATCCACTCTTTAAGCCCGATGTTCTTAAAGTCGCCAACGCGATATCTAATCGAGACGTTTTTGCACTCTAAAATAACATCAGACATAATAGAGAAACCTCGTGTTGTATCGCTTGTACATCCAGGAACCGATTAAAAGCGCCGCGAATGCGAAGCCGGCCAAAACAAGATGCGTCGATAAAGACGGAATCGTACCATTGATAACCAATTCGCGCACGTAAGCGATATGCCGATAGACCGGATTACAAGCGAAAACGTAAGTGATTTTACCCGTCATATTATCAATGGTATAGAAAATCGCCGATCCGTACATCAACAATTGAATAAAGACTCTCCAGAGATAATCCATATCGCGAAAGAAGATGAAAAGAGCCGAAAGAATCATACCGATGCCGATATTGAAAACGAGCAGCGTAGCAATCGGATACAAAAGGAGGATAAATTTCCACGAAAAAGCAATATGATCAAGAACGCAAAAGAAGAAAAAGACCACGAGAGTTAGCGCGAAGTTGATAAGAGTCTGAACATTACCTGCCAAGAGAAAGAGATATTTCGGCACATTCACCTTCGTGAAAATCGAGGAATTTCCATACAAGCTACGCATCCCCGAATTAGTCGATTCGGCAAACCAGTTAAAAACAAGTAGTCCGCAGAAGAGGTAAGTAGTATAATGGGGTGTGCTACGCCCGAAAAATTGCTCGAAAACGACCTTCATCACCAAAAGCATCAAAAGAGGGGAGAGCATGCTCCACCCCATGCCGAGCACTGTGCGTTTATATTTCTTCTTGAAGTCTCGTTTCACGAGCTCCTCAAATAGAAATTTGTGTTTTAACAACTCCCTCATTACAACCATTATACCATATTTCCCGCCCCCTTGTATACCCCAAATCTTAAGCGGCACTTTAAGACCTACTTTCCGATAATTATTGGAAAAAGAAAGGAAATACGAAATATGAACTGGTCGGATATCTTTGAAGCTATTTGGGAAGTCGTGAAGCCGCAGATCAAGCCTGCGTTGGCCGCGCTTATCGGAGCGGTTATGGGCGTAGTTTGCGGCGGTTGCTGCCGATAATAACGCCAAAGAATTTCCTTGCCGCACGGCAAGGTATTTCCGTGCCGCACGAAAAGAGTCTCGCGTGCCGCACGGAATTTAAATTAACGAAAATGAGACTCGCAAAAGAAAGGAGATAGCTAAATGGCT
>JAZLMG010000045.1:0-4212 GCA_045598585.1 Kiritimatiellia bacterium | reverse complement strand
GACGACGCTTCTCTCCGCGCCCTTGATCTGCTATCACTACACGGCGGAAAGCTTGGAGGCGATGTGGAAGTACCTGATCATCTGCTCGATCGGCATCGGTCTTGCTTTGTTCGGTACGCTCCTTTTCATGAACGGGTGGTATGTCCCCGGCTTCGTCTTCGTGCTCGCCGGCTACGGGACAAAGATGGGTCTCGCCCCGTTCCATACTTGGCTCCCCGACGCTCACTCCGAAGCTCCCGGTCCTGTGTCGGCGTTCCTTTCGGGTGCGCTCCTTAACTGCTCGTTCCTTGCAATCACGCGCTTCAGGGACTTGATGCCGGAAGAACATGGAATCTTTGCCGACAACGCGATTTTGGCGCTCGGTCTCTTCTCGCTCTTTATTGCCGCGGTCTTCATCGTTCGTCAGACCGACTACAAGCGTCTTCTCGCTTACTCGTCGATCGAGCACATGGGCCTTATCGCGATCATGTACTCCCTGCATGCCGAGGACTTTATCCTCCAAAGCCACATCGCCGCGCATAGCTTGACGAAGATGATGCTCTTCCTTATTGCGGGTAACTTGCTCCTTGCCTACGGAACGCGCAATATCGCTTCCGTCCATGGACTCGGGCGGACGATGAAGCTTCACGCGGCTTTGTGGATGCTCGGCATTCTCTTTATCTGCGGAATGCCCCCGAGCGCGCTCTTCTTTACCGAAATCGGTCTCGTTTGCTCCGCGCCGATTTGGGTCGCCTCGCTCGTGATGGTGCTTCTCTTCGTCGTCTTTGCCGGAATGTCGAAGGTCGCTATCGGTATGATCTTCGGTCAGGGCGACAAGCTCCATAGCGCCGAAGCGAAGCACATTTCTTGGACGCTCTCGATTGTCCCTGTCCTCGCTCTTGTCGTTCATTTCCTCGTTTTTGCCATTCTCTTCCTTTGTTGCTTTTACGCATGAATATCGAATTTCTAAATGGTGAGAGCGTCAAGCTCTCGAATATCCCGACCGTCCTTGAAGCGCCGCGCAAAGGCGAAGCGACTCGCACGCTCGCTTCCTTCAAACTCTTCGACGGACGTTTTCTTACGATTCTCGGCAATGCCGAAACTCACAAGCTCGAAGCTTACGCGATGACTTATGGGGACGAGGAGCCGGAGCGCTACTCGACGCCCGCGAGCTTCCTCAAGGGCGAAGCCGCGCATGAAGTCGCCGTTGGCCCCGTGCACGCGGGTGTTATCGAGCCAGGTCACTTCCGCTTTCAGTGTATGGGCGAAGACGTCCACTCGCTCGCAATCACGCTCGGCTATCAGACGCGTGGCGCCGAAGAGCTGATCGTTAAGGCCCACAATGACGAGCGTCGCCTCGCCATTGCCGAAACTGTCGCGGGAGATACTTCCATTGCCGCCCGCCTCGCCGCCTCAAAAGCCCTCGGCCTCCATTCTACACCTACACCTACGACCTACACCTTACTCCTCGAACTCGAGCGTATCGCCAACCACGTCGGTGACTTAGGCGCTCTCTCCGGCGATGTCGCGTATCTCCCGACTGCGGCGTTTTGCGGACGAATTCGCGGCGAGTATCTTAATATGACCGCGGCATTCTGCGGTAATCGTTTTGGACGCGGGGGAGCGAAGCGCGAAAGTGCCGATATCAAGGAATGGTTCCTTCGCACGAAGAAGGAGCTTTTCCACGCGCTCGACCTGCTTTTCTCGGAAGAAGGCGCTATCGACCGCTTCGAGCATACGGGGACTGTTCCCAAGGATGTCGCGTCGAAAATTGGTCTTGTCGGCGTTGCGGGGCGTGCGAGCGGTCTTACTACCGATTCGCGCATCGATTTCCCGTTGGAAGGGGAAACGATTACCGAAACGCTCGTAAGCGAGAAGAAGATGACGGGCGACGTTCTCTCCCGCGCTCGTCAGCGCTATGAGGAGCTCAAAATCTCCCATTCCATCGTCGAAAAGCTCTTGGAAACAGAATCATCCTCTGTAGACCTAGACCTTCGACCTACCCCTAATTCGATTACCGTCGCAATTGTTGAGGCCTGGCGCGGCGAACTCGTTCATATCGCGATTCGCGGCGAAAACGGGGAGCTCGTTCAGTATAAGATCGTCGATCCTTCGGTTCATAACTGGCTCGGTCTTGCTCAGGCCTTGCGCGGCGAACAGATCTCGAACTTCCCGATCTGCAACAAGTCCTTCAATCTTTCCTATTGCGGAGTGGACAAATGATTTTCAAATCGCTTTTAGCTCGTCTTACTCAAGGTTATCGTACGGGTACGTTCCCGACTTTGACAGGCCCTAAACTTCCCGAAGACTTCATCGGTCGTCCTCAGCTCGAGGAAGGGATTACCGAAGAGGAACTCAACCAGGCGAAAGGGGTCTGTCCCTCCGTTGACGCGCTCTTTATGGAAGAAGGGAAAGCTTGCCTTGATATGGGGAAGTGCATCTTCTGCGGAAAGTGCGCGAAAGTTTGCCCGAAAATCAAGTTCACGAAGGAGTATCGCCTCGCCGTTTTCAAGCGCGAAGACTTGGTCGTTAAGGCGGGAGAAGGCGAATATACGCCTCCTAAGAACCCGAACACTAAAGTCAAACCCCTCGTCGGCAAGAGTTTCCAGCTTCGCGAAGTTTCGGCGGGTGGTTGCGCCGCGTGTGAACTCGACTTCAATGTCCTCGGCACGCTCGCTTGGGATCTTTCGCGTTTCGGCATGAAAGTGGTTGCGTCTCCTCGCCATGCTGACGCGGTCTATGTGACCGGACCCGTTTCGAAGAATATGGCGCTTGCCCTAAAGAAGACGTATGAGGCGATGAGCGAACCGCGCTACGTGATTGCCGCGGGTGCTTGCGCGATTTCCGGTGGTCTCTACGCGGGTAGCCCCGAGACCTTAAGCGGCACAGGCTCTACCTTGCCCACACCCGATATGTATATTCCCGGCTGTCCGCCTCACCCCGCAACCGCCCTCGAAGCCCTTATCCGCTTCAAATCATAAAGCTAATAATACGACTGCAGATTTGACGCGGGGCTGGGTAAAATGATATAATATTACCCAACTTGACGCCGGAGTGGTGGAATGGCAGACACCAGGGACTTAAAATCCCTTGTCAAGTTTTTGACGTGCGGGTTCGAGTCCCGCCTCCGGCATTTTTCGTAGGCGTGTTTCATGTAGATGGGTAGATCGATACTTTTTTTCGCGGCGCTCCTCTTGTCGCTTGTCAGTTCGGCGATAGACGCGTCGAATCAGTATCGTAGTCCCCGAAATCCCGAACGCGCCGTAAGAAAGTCGACCGAGCTCATTATCCTCCATACGACCGAAGCCCCCGCGCGCAGTTCTCTTAACAAGCTCTCGGATCGTGGAGAATGTCACTTTTGCGTAACTGAAGAAGGGCGTGTTTATCGTATCATCGACCGAGACAAGGAAGCGTTTCACGCGGGACGTTCGATGTGGAACGGGAAAGAGGACGTTGACAAGTTTTCGATCGGTATCGAGTGCGTCGGCTATCACGATAAGGCGATGAGCGCGGTGCAACTCGCGGCGATTCGTGACCTTGTCGCAGAGCTTAAGTCGATGTATCATCTTTCTGATGATAAGGTCATTGCCCACAGTCACGTTGCTTATGGTATGCCCAATAAATGGCAAAAGAAAAAGCATCGAGGGCGCAAGCGTTGCGGAATGCTCTTCGCAATGCCGTCCGTTCGCGAGGCCTTGAATCTTAAATCTAAGCCGCGCGTCGATCAGGACGTCAAAGCGCGGCGCCTCGTTATCGGAGACGACTATCTCGCGCGAGTCCTTTATGGCAATATCGACACGATGAAAGCTCAGATTCAAGCGCTTCGTATGGCCAAGCCGAAGTCGTCTCCTGCCCCGACCAAGGGCTGGTTCGATTGGATGAAGTTCGGTGGCTCAGCCTCTTCGAGCGCAGCGCCGCCTGCCACCAAAGCGGTTAAAAGCAAAGCACAAGTTACCAAGCCGACGCCTGCCGTTAAAGCTACCGCTACTACGCCACGTAGCATTGCTGCGCCCAAAACTCTCGCCGAACTTAAGCGCCTCCCCGGCTATGCCGAGCGAGGCAAGGTTATGCCGGGCAAGACTGCGGTTATGATTGCCGGAGATAAGTGGAATAAGCCAGATACCTATTATGTTATTCGCGATAAAATCATTCCCGGCAATAAGCTCGACCCGAAAAAGATTGAAAAGGGCATGGCGGTTTGGTTTAAAAAGTGATATAATATTAGATATAATT
>JAZLMG010000044.1:0-44071 GCA_045598585.1 Kiritimatiellia bacterium | reverse complement strand
TACCACTGCCAGATCGACGACTTCTGGCTCATCCCGACCGCCGAAGTTCCGGTTACCAATTTCTATCGCGACGACATCTTGGACGGAAAGAGCCTCCCCATCAAGCTTACCGCGTATACGCCTTGCTTCCGTCGTGAAGCGGGATCGGCGGGTAAGATGACGCGCGGCATGCTTCGCGTTCACCAGTTCGATAAGGTCGAGATGGTGAACTTCGTTCATCCCGACACTTCCTTCGATCAGCTCAAAATTCTCGTCAAGGAAGCGGAAGACGTCCTTACAGGCCTCGGGCTTCATTTCCGTGTCCTTCAGCTCTGCTCGGGCGACATGGGCTTTTCGGCGGCGAAGTGCTATGACCTCGAACTCTGGGCGCCCGGCGAAAAGCAGTGGCTCGAAGTTTCGTCCTGCTCTTGCTTCACCGATTATCAGGCGCGCCGCTTGAACTGCCGCTTCAAAGACCCGAAGGACGGTAAGACCAAGCTCTGCCACACTTTGAACGGTTCCGGCGTCGCTTTGCCGCGTCTCGTCGTCGCGCTCCTCGAGCAGAATTACAACGAAGACGGCTCGGTTACGATTCCCGAAGTTCTTCGTCCCTATATGAACGGTCAGGAAAAGCTTCTTCCCATCAAGTAACAACCGAAAGTAATCCCTAATGAAAAAGCTCGTGATTCTCTCCGCTTTCGCCGCGCTTACTACCGCGGCGTTCGCCGACCTCGAATTCAACGCGGGCGCGGATCTCCGCGTTCGTCAGGAAGTCATTCGCAATGCGCCGCGCGCTAATCCGCACGGAGGCGCCTACGGGCCGGTGAAGACGACCGCGCATTATAATCATATGCGTTTTCGTCCTGACATTTGGGGTGAAATCAAGTTCGATCATTATCGCCTCTTTACGAAGTTCACGGATGAGTTTCGCGCCAACTTCGCGCCGCGTCACAACAACGGCAACAGCTTCCCGGACGAAGTCATCATCGATAATCTCTTCCTCGAAGGCACGGGGCTTTTCGATGACAAGGTCGACTTCCGCGTCGGTCGTCAGGATCTTCTCATGCTCTATGGTCTTAACCATATCTTCATCGACGGCACTCCGGGTGACGGCAGCCGCTCGACCTACACCGATATGGCGCGCATGACCTATCATGTCGACGAAGTTTCCCAGCTCGATATGTTCGCGCTTGCGAACTTCGATAAGAACCCGCTTCGTTGGGGCAAGAAGCACGAAGAGAGCTCAAAGTCGATGTCGGGGCTTTACAAGGGCGCGGAGCGTGATATGGACGACTTCGGCGCCGGTATCGTTTGGTCCTCGCGTATCGACTCGGTCAAGTATCAGCTCTTCGCGATGAACAAGTACACGCACGCGTTCAAGTACAAAGGCGTCAAGCACACTTGGACCGACCGCACGCTTCTTGGCGCGAAGGTCGTTCCGCAGCTTAATGATGAATACTCCTTGCAGTTCGAAGGTATGGGCCAGATCGGTCGTAATGGCGATGGTGACACGCTTAGCGGTTGGAGCACTTATGCGGGACTCAATTGGAAGTCGGCTACCGAGTCTTCGATTAAGCCGTTTTGGTCGCTCGGTTATATGACGATGTCGGGCGATAAGGATGCTCAGGGTAATGACGGCGGTCACAAGAACTGGGATCCGATGTGGGCGCGCGGCGCGACCGACTCGGAAATGATGCTCTACGGAACTCACTACGGTACCGGCTGGTGGTCGAACCTCCACTTCGTATGTTTGCGCGGCGGTCTCGAACTCGGTCGTCGTCACTCGATTGCCGGTAAGATCGGTCCGATGTTCGCCGACAAGCAAGATCACGTTGGTGGCGGAGACTCGCTCTACAAAGGTCTCGACGGCGATATCACCTATTCCTTCCCGATTCTCATTCCCGAAAAGGGTGACCGCTTCGAAATCTTCGGTCATATCAAGGCCGAGGGCTTCCAGCCCGGCGACTACTATGCGTCCGACAAGTTCGCGTGGTATGTCCGTTGGCAGCTCGATTTCCGCTTCTAATTTGACAAAGCGGCGGGAAATATGATATAATTCGCGCGTTGATTTCTAATAAGTACCTAACAAAGGTAAATCAAGGAGAAAAAACACATGGCTACTACGCCGAAGTTCAAGAACGCCAAGGTTCAGGCCTGGGTTGATCAGTGGATCAAGGTTTGCACGCCTGACAACGTTGTCGTTGTTCATGGTGACAAGAAGGAGCACACCGCTCTTTGCGAAATGATGGTCAAGAATGGCCAGTTCATCAAGCTCGATCAGAAGAAGCGCCCCGGTTGCTACCTCGCTCGCTCGCACGAGTCCGACGTTGCCCGTGTTGAAGGCCGCACTTTCATCTGCTCGAAGCGTGAGATCGACGCGGGTCCGACCAACCACTGGATGGATCCCGAAGTCATGAAGAAGCTCATGCTCAAGAGCTACAAGGGCTGCATGAAGGGCCGTACGATGTACGTCATTCCTTTCGCCATGGGCCCGATCGGCAACCCCATCACCCAGTACGGTATCGAAGTCACCGACTCGCCTTACGTCGTCGTCAACATGAACATCATGACGCGCACGGGCGACCAGGTCATGAAGTACCTCGATAAGGGTATCGATTTCGTTCCTTGCATTCACTCCGTCGGCGCTCCGCTCAAGAAGGGCCAGAAGGATGTCGCGTGGCCTTGCGCCAAGTCGATCGATGACAAGTTCATCACCCAGTTCCCTGAAGACGGCCAAATCTGGTCGTTTGGTTCGGGCTACGGCGGCAACGCGCTCCTCGGCAAGAAGTGCTTCGCGCTCCGTATCGCTTCGAAGCTCGCTAAGGATCAGGGTTGGATGGCCGAGCACATGCTCATCCTCACGCTCACGAATCCCGAGGGCAAGAAGTATCACGTCACTGCCGCGTTCCCGTCCGCTTGCGGTAAGACCAACCTCGCGATGATGCTCCCGAAGCTCCCCGGCTGGAAGCTCGAGACGATTGGTGACGATATCGCGTGGCTCAAGCCCGGCGCTGATGGCCGTCTCTACGCCATCAACCCCGAAAACGGCTTCTTCGGCGTCGCTCCGGGTACCTCGATGGACTCGAACCCCAACGCTCTCCACTCCTGCAAGAAGGACACGATCTTCACGAACGTCGTTCTTACGCCCGATGGTGACATTTGGTGGGAAGATATGGGTATCGACGCTCCGGCGGAAGGTATCGACTGGAAGGGCAACAAGTGCTATGTTTGCGCCGACGATCCTCGTCGCATGGGTCCCAAGCCCGGTATGACCAAGGCCGAAATCAAGGCTTCGGGTTATGTCGCCGCCCACAAGAACTCGCGCTTCACGGCTCCCGCCGTCAACTGCCCTGTTCTCGACAAGGAAGGCTTCGGCGGTAAGTTCGAAGGTAAGCCCACGGGAGTGCCGATCGACGCGATCCTCTTCGGTGGTCGTCGTCCCTCCACGATTCCGCTCGTGAACGAAGCGAAGAGCTGGACTCACGGCGTGTCCATGGGTTCCGCCGCCGGTTCCGAAGTCACCGCTGCCGTCATTTCCGACCAGATCGGTCAGGTTCGCCGCGACCCGATGGCCATGCTCCCGTTCTTCGGTTACAACGTTGCCGACTACTTCCAGCACTGGCTCGAGATGGAGCGCACCTCCGCCGACGCGACCAAGCTCCCGAAGATCTACTTCGTGAACTGGTTCCGTAAGACCGACAAGGGCGAATTCATGTGGCCCGGCTTCGGCGACAACTCGCGCGTCCTCAAGTGGGTCTGCGACCGTATCGAAGGCAAGGTTGAAGCTCGCGCTACCGCGATCGGTAACCTCCCCAAGGTCGAAGATATCTCGCTCGAGAACAACACCGGCAAGGACACCGTCAATCCTAAGTTCCTCAAGGACATCCTCACGGTTGACAAGAAGGGCTGGATCAAGGAAATCGAAACCATCGGCGCTTCGTACGACGAATACGATGCCAAGGCTTCGAAGGACTCGACCGAGAAGTCGGCGACCGCTCACCGCGTCCCGAAGGCTCTCCGTCAGGTTCTCGCCGACGTCACTGCCGCGCTCAAGAAGTGCAAGTAATTAAGGCATTAGTGCCAAGTGCTTAGTGCTTGGTGCTAACGAGAAGGAGGCGACCTGAAAAGAAGGCCGCCTCCTTCTTCCGTTAAAATGATAATCGATTTTCATAGTCACAACTTCCCCGAAGCGATCGCTCCGAGGGCGATGAACGCGATGGCTGAGATGGTCGCGCCCTATGCGACGCCTCAGGCCGACGGTACGCTTAGGGGCCAACTCGATGCGATGGATTTGGCAGGCGTCGACAAGGCCGTCATGCTCCCGATAGCGACGAAGCCGACGCAATTCGAGGTCATTCTCAAGACCGCTATTGCCCATCGAGACGGGAAGATAAGTACGCGTTCAAAAGGGCGCATAATTCCTTTCGCTTCGGTGCATCCGGCGGATCGTGAGGTCGCGCGTCACCTCGAGATAATCGCCGCGGAAGGAATCATGGGGCTTAAGTTCCATCCCTGCTACCAGAACTTTCGCCTCGATGATCCGCGCGTTTTCCCGATGTTCGAGAAGATCGCGGAATTGGGCCTCGTCGTTACGACTCATGCGGGACTCGATCTCGGGTTCAGGGGTTGTATGGACGCGTGTGGTCCGAAGCAAATCGCGACTTTAATGAAGAACGTCCCGGGGCTTAAGTTCGTAGCGTCCCATTTGGGTGGCTGTAACGGCTATGAAGCGCATGCGACCGATGAGCTTCTGGAGCTCGGCGCTTATATCGATACTTCCGCTATTCATCGCAATTGGAATCTCGACGAAGAGCAGCGGCTTCTTCGTTCGTGGCCCAAGGACCGGATACTCTTCGCAACCGACTTCCCCTGGGTTCACTACCCGGAAGCGATCAAGTGGGTCAAGTCGATTCGCGCCGAGGAAGACTGGGAATACGTTTTCCACCTCAACGCCGAAAGACTTCTCGGACTTTAATGGCGGTATCTCTCGAGTACGAAAAGGAATTCGGCGACGTCGTTATGGGAATCGACGAAGCGGGACGTGGTCCGCTCGTCGGGGGTGTTTATGCTGCGGCAGTTTCGGTGCCGCTCGAAAAAGCCGAAAAGCTTTTGACGGGAGAGTGGAAGGGTATTAACGACTCGAAGAAACTTTCGGAAAAGAAGCGTGAAGAGCTCGCCGAAATCATCAAGTCGACGCCTGGCTGCAAGTGGGCGGTAGCAAGCGCCAGCCCCATCGAAATCGACAAGCTCAATATTTTCAAGGCGACGCATCTCGCGATGCGCCGCGCGGCGGATCAAATCGGCCCCGGCCATATTTTAGTTGATGGGCTAGCGGTGCCGAGTTTACCGAATTCGAAGAACGTCGTCAAGGGAGATGCGAAAAGCTTATTTATCGCGGCTGCTTCGATTTTGGCGAAGACGACGAGGGATCAGGATTGCCTTCGGCTCGAGAAAGAGTATCCCGGGTACGGCTTCGCGAAACACAAGGGCTATCCGACTCCCGAACATCTCGAAGCATTAAGGAAGCTTGGGCCTTGTCCTGAGCATCGTCGCAGTTTCGGCCCAGTATCGCAAATGGAATTAGGACTTTTTTAAGATGAAATGCAAAGTAATGGGAATCGTTAACGTGACGCCCGATTCGTTTTCGGATGGCGGCATGTATTTCAGACCCGAAGAGGCGATTCGCCGCGCCAAGAATATGGTGGAAGAAGGCGCCGAAATTATCGACCTGGGAGGTGAGTCAACGCGCCCCGGTTCGACGCCGATAACTTGGGAAGAAGAGTGGGGACGGCTAGAGCCGGTAATTATGGGGCTAAAGGGGTTGGTGCTTTCGGTTGATACTTATCATCCGGAAACGGCGGAAAAGGCGCTTGAGGCGGGAGTTAAGATCATCAACTGCGTTTATGCGGAGCCGATTCCCGAAATGCTGAAGCTCCTCGATAAGTTCCCTGAAGCGGAGCTTGTCCTCCCGACCTCCTGCTACGAAAACGACCTCCTTCACTCATCACTCATCGCTCATAGTTCATCACTCATTTGGGACCCGATGATTGGGTTCGGGACGGAGCGTGATGAGGATCTTAGACTTCTTCGCTCGACCGCCGAATTTAAGAAAATGGGCCGAGTGCTTATCGGCGCGAGCAGAAAACGCATCGTCAAAAAGCTGACGGGCGAGAAGGTTACGGGTAAGAACTTGGGCGGAAACCTCGGCATCGCGATTTGGTGTGCGATCAAAGGGGCTGATATCGTCCGCGTCCATGACGTCAAAGAAACGGTGCAGGCGCTTAAAGTAGTCGAAGCGTTGGAAGGGTAATGAACGATTTCGTCGCCATAGATTTCGAAACGACCGGGTTTGAAGACTTGGAGCATAACGATCCTTGGCAGCTCGGTATCGCCGTCGTTAAAGGCGGCGAAATCGTGGAGAAAACCGAGTTCTTTTTCGGAACGTCGATGACACCCGACTTCGAACCGATGATGGATCAGTGGGAGAAGTGGTCAAAGTATTTGATCGGGAAGAACTTGGTCGCTCACAATATCGCCTGCGAAAAGACGATTTTGACGAAAGTCGCGCCCCTAACCAAGTGGGGACCTTGGACGGACACTTTGAAGCTGGCGAAAAAGCGTTATCCTGGACTTCCGAGTTATCAGTTGGGAGCGCTCTGTGAAGCGTTCGGTTGCGTGCCCGAGATGGGGGAGAGAACTTGGCACGATGGGCTCTATGACGCGGTAGCTTGCGCGGAATTGGCGAAGAGACTTATGATATGAAAAAGCTCATCGTCCTCTTTTTCGAACTCTTCAAGATATCGCTCTTTGTGATCGGAGGCGGATACGCGATTCTATCGGTTGCGGACGAGGTCTTTTCGAAAAAGGGCTGGATAAAAGAAGGCGAGCTTTTTGAGCATCTTCCCATCTTCCAGATGATCCCGGGGCTTATCGCGACTCACACCGCCGTTTATATGGGTAATAAGATGGCCGGAAAGCTCGGCGCGGCAATCGGGGTAGTTGCTGTAGCGATTCCTAGTATCGTCATTTTCACTTTCGTCGCAGTCGGATACGACTTTATCCCGGTTGAGAACGTTTATCTCAAAGGCGCTTTTTGCGGACTTAGGTCGGCAGTAACCGGCGTCATTCTCGCGACTACGCTAAAGAATTGGACGAAATCCTTACCGGCGCTTCCCGCTTATGGGATGATGCTCGCGGCGCTTTTTGCGATAGTCTACCTTAAAATCAATATCGTCTATGTTCTTATCGCGGCGATTTTGGTCGGAATTGCACGCGAATATCTCCCGAAGGGGAAGGTTTTCAACTCGTCGATTCTGGCTCTTCTCGTCTTTCTCAAGTATGGACTTATCGGCTTCGGCGGTGGGTTCGTGCTGGTTCCCGTTTATATGGCCGATTTTGTGGGGCCGATGGCGCCGTACCTGCAAATCTCGACGGAAGAGTTCTCTAATCTTGTGGCGCTTACTCAAATGACACCGGGACCAACTGCGGTCAATAACGCGACCTTCTTCGGTTTCAAGCTTTTCGGAGTTATGGGCGCTATTTTCGCCTCGATACTTCTCCTCCTTCCCGGAAGCGTGCTCGCGATCATGGCGCTTCGCAGCTTGGATAAGTTCAAAACCTCGAAAATCGTCCGTGGCATAATGGCGGGTGTGAAACCTTGCTCGATCGCGCTGATGATTTCGGCGATTATCGCTTTTATTCCAATGTCGAATTTTCTTATCACCGCCTTGGTGGTAGCGGCCGTCTTATCGAAGAAAGTCGGAGTGATGACGGCCATCTACCTCTCGGCAATTATCGGAGTTATTCTCAAATGATCAGTACGGCAATATTAAGTCGACTTACGACGGAAATCGGTGCTGGCGCGAATCAGATTCTCGCCGTCGAAAAACTCTTGGGCGAGGGTTCGACCGTCCCGTTTATCGCGCGCTATCGTAAGGAAGCTCACGGCAATCTCGATGAAGTGCAAATCGGCAAGATTCAAGATCGCCTCGGCTATTATAAAGAACTCGAAGATCGTAAGGAAACGATTCTTAAGTCCATTGACGAGCAGGGTAAGCTCACGGACGAGCTTCGCGGCAAGATCGTGAATTGTTTCGTCAAAAGCGCACTCGAAGACCTTTATCAGCCTTATAAGCCCAAACGCCGCACGCGCGCTCAAGTCGCAAAAGAAAAGGGCTACGAGCCGCTCGCGCTCGATATTTGGGAAGGGAAGGCATACGAGGGAAGCGAAGAAGAGCTTCAGTATGCGCGTGACATCATCGCCGAAATGATTGCCGATGATGCGAATGTGCGCGGACTTGTGCGCCGCGCTTTCGCCACGAAATCGATCGTCAAGAGTGAAGTCGTTTCCCCGAAGCCCACGACGCCGACCAAGTTCGAGCAATACTACGACTTCGAAGAACCGATCTCGACGATTCCTTCCCATCGATATCTCGCGATTCGCCGCGGTCAGAACGAAAAGGTTCTTTGGGTGAAGCTCGTGGTTGACGCCGAAAGCGTTATCGATCAAATTATGGAGGCGATTGATAAGGACGACGAACAAATCGAACTTGCCGCACGCGATGCATATAAGCGCCTCCTTGCTCCTAGCTGCGAAATCGACGTTACGGTCGATAAGAAGATGGAGGCGGATCGCGCGGCAGTTGAAGTCTTCGCCGAAAATCTTCGGCACCTCCTTTTGGCTTCGCCCTTAGGCGAAAAGGCGGTTCTCGCGATCGACCCCGGCATTCGCACGGGTTGCAAGGTCGCGATGATGGATTCGACCGGCAAATATCTCGGCAAGACCGTCCTTTACCCGATGCAAAAACCGGAAGAATCCGAAAAGGCGGTTGCGATGATCGTCAATAAATTTCGTCCCGAAGCGATTGCAATCGGAAACGGCACGGCGGGACGCGAGACCGAAAGCTTCGTTAAGGCGACCTTGAAGAAACTCCACGCTCAACATCCCGAAATCCCGACTCCCATGGTCGTTTCGGTTTCGGAAGCGGGAGCATCGGTTTACTCCGCTTCGGAAATCGCGCGTAAAGAATTTCCCGACCTCGATCTTACCGTTCGAGGCGCAATCTCCATCGGCCGTCGACTTCAAGATCCTCTTGCGGAACTCGTGAAAATCGATCCGAAAGCGATTGGCGTCGGCCAATATCAGCACGATGTTCATCAGCCCTTACTTTCGGCGAAACTTGATGAAGTCGTCGTTTCGTGTGTGAACGGTGTTGGTGTCGAGCTTAATACCGCGTCAGCTCCGCTTCTCGAGCGCGTTTCCGGCCTTTCCGCGACCTTGGCGAAAGCGATTGTCGAGTGGCGCAACGAGCACGGTAAGTTCTCGAGTCGCGAAGACTTGAAGGCGGTTAAGGGACTGGGGCCCAAGGCGTTCGAACAGTGCGCGGGATTCTTGCGAATTCGTGGTGCGAAGAATCCTCTCGACGCTTCGGCCGTTCACCCCGAACGCTATGAGCTAGTCGGCAAAATTGCCGCGGACTTGGGCGTTCAGCTCTCGGAACTCGTCGGCAATTCTGCCGCGGTTAAGAAAATCGATCTTAAGCGCTACATTACGGCGGAAGTCGGCGAGCCGACCTTGAAAGATATTTGCCAAGAACTTTTGAAGCCGGGGCGAGATCCCCGCGCCGTCTTCGAGCCGCCGAAATTCCGAGAGGATGTTTCGAAGATCGAAGATGTCAAGGAGGGGATGAAGCTCGAAGGTGTCGTTACGAACGTTACCGCGTTCGGAGCGTTCGTCGATATCGGCGTTCATCAGGATGGGCTTATCCACCTTTCGGAACTTTCGGATAATTACGTTAGCGATCCTGCGAGCATCGTCAAGGCGGGAGATCGATTGGAAGTGACCGTTATCGGAGTCGATAAGGAACGCGGCAGAATTTCGCTTTCCGCGAAGTCGAAGCCGACCTTTGGCGGTAGTTCGAGTGGGAGTTCGAGCGTCTCGCCGCGCCGTTCACGTCCGACTTCCTTCGCGCCTAGCTCGTCTAAAGGGGGCTTTAGCTGCAATCCGTTTGCCAATTTATAAGGAGAAAATCATGAAGAAACTGTTAGCAATATTGGCCGCGTTCGTGTCGCTCTCGCTTTTCGCGAAGTGGGAAGAGGTAACGAGCGAAGTATATCCTGACGCCGATCAGGTAGTTCTGGATGAAATCATTGATTACGAGTATTTCGCTGATGGCACCTACACTTGCCACGATGAGCAGTGGGTCAAGGTGCTTACCGAAAAAGGGCGCCGCGAATCTTCGACAATCACTATCAGTTACAACCTTCGTTATGGTAAGGGCGAAATAAAACTCGTTGAACTTATCAGTGAAGATGGAACGGTTACACCAATCGATTTTGCCGCGACGCTTACGGAAACGACCGACAACTCTTCCGCAGACAAGAACATCTTCGATCCGATGAACAAGGATCTTACGTGCGCGATTCCCGGTATCAAGATCAATGACGTCGTTCATATCATCATCGATAAGGCGGTCTCGCAAGCACGTTTCCAGGATCAGTGGAGCGAGCTTGAAGTCCTCGAATATACTTATCCGATTATCCACACCGCGATCAATATCAAGGGTCCGAAGACTCGTCCTCTGAAGACGATGGCGATTTGCAATCCGCTCGGAAACGTCACTTCGTCCGAAGAAGACCTCGACGAGGAACATCTTCTTTACAAGTGGGAAATCAACAATTCCGCGCAGGTTTTCGACGAACCCGATACTCCGCCTTTGTATACGCAGGTTCAGCATCTTCGCGTTTCGACCTCCGAGAGCTGGGAAGAGCTTTCGAAGTGGTATTGGGACTTGAGCGTACCGCATCTCGAGAAAACGACGGAAGATATCACCAATAAAGTCGAGGAAGTAGGCCACGATATCGCGAAGATCTACAAGTGGGTCGCGCAGGAAATCCGCTACATGGGTCTTACCCTCGAAGACACGTCGCCCGGTTACGCTCCGCACGATGTCGATATCACCTTCAATAATCGCTATGGCGTTTGCCGCGATAAGGCGGGACTTTTGGTCGCGATGCTTCGTATTGCCGGCTTCAATGCGTTCCCCGTTCTCATCAATCACGGTGCGAAGCTCGAATACAAGGTTCCTCAGCCGTTCTTCAATCATGCGATTGTCGCGGTCGACATTGACGGCGAATATATGCTTATGGATCCGACCGACGAATCGAGCCGTGATCTTTTCCCGTCGTATCTTTCCGATTCTAGCTTCCTCGTTTGCCGCCCGGAAGGCGAAACGCTGAAGACGACGCCTACCATCAAAGCCGAAGAAAACGGCGTTTTCATCACTTCGAAGGGCTCGGTTGAGGCCGATGGTTCGATTCTCCTTGAGAATGATATTCAGCTTCACGGCATCAATGATAACGCTTTCCGCAGTCAATTCCTTCGTATGAAGGCCAATGATTGTCGCAAGGTGTTCGAGCGCATTATGCGTCGCGTGGGTGCGGGCGCGGAAGTGATGAGCGTTGAAATCATGCCGCAGGATTTGCGCAATACGGAAGAAGAACTTCGCTTCAAACTTATGACGCGCTTACCTGAAATGGTGATGAAGGGCAATAGCCGCGATGAACTTACGCTTCCTTTGCTCTCCAAAGAAATCGGCGTCGTTAATTGGCTTGTCGAAGGGAAGACCGCGCTCGAAAAGCGCCGCTTCCCCTTGCAACTCGCGGCGACTGCGATGATCGAAGAAACGCTCGAACTTGATTTGGGCTCTTCTTTAGGCGAAGCGATCAAACTTCCCGAAGGCACGACGGTTGAAGAGGGTAAGCTTATCGCGAAGCATCGCTTCTCGCTCGATAAGATCGAGTACAGCCCTGAGGAATATCTTGAACTTAAGGCCGAGCTTGAACGCCGTGAAGCTGCGGAGCGCGAAACTCCCGTCTTCGCCAAGAACTCGCTTAAAGGCGCCGACGTTCACTTCCTTCGCAATGAAATCGAAGTTGTGCGCGGCGAAGATCCCTATAGCTGGACGACGACTTCTATCGTCGATAAGGAAATTCTCACTTATGACGGCAAGAAGAAGAGCTCCGAAATCATTCTCGACTATAACCCGAGCTGGCAGACGGTCGACCTCGTTTATGCGACCGTCTCCAATAAGAACGGTGTTGTGAGCTCGGTTACCGAGAAAGAAATCAACCTTATGGATGAAGAATGGGTTCGCGAAGCGCCGCGTTATCCTGCAACCAAGCAGCTCATCATCAATCTTCCTTCGGTCGAAATCGGAAGCGTAATCTCGTATAAGATGGTTTCGACGGTTAAAGATTCGCCGCTTCCTTTTTACGCGACGTATTATCTCGATGTCGTCGAGCCGACGGACATTCTTTCGATTACGGTCGATGGCGTAAAACGCACTGTCAAGAATCCGAAGAAGATCGCGCGTGAGCCGATGCAGCCGAAGGCCAAGCTTTGGCGCAATAAGCTCGTCTTTTCGTCGGGCACGTTCTCGGGTGTCGATCTTCAGGTTGAGCCCTATCTTTATCACGAAGCGGGTGAGTCGGTTAAAGAAATTCGTGATTGGATGGCGAAGAATATCCGCATTTCCGGTCCCGGCCTCTACGAGGTTAAGCTTGCCGATCAGCTTACGCCGCCTGAAACCGTGATTAAGGAGCGTTATGCTTCCAATCTCGATTATATTCGTACGCTCGCTTCGCTCTTGAAAGGCGCGGGGCACGATGCCGACATCGTTTTCGCCTCGCTCGATAAGGGTAACAGTATCGATGAGCGAGTCGCCGATAGCGAATACGTTAACGTCGCCAAGTTCGCTTTCCCTCTTGTCGAAGTTTACGGCATGTTTATCGGTATCGAGAACGAATATACGCCTGTCGGGACGACCGAATTCGACGGCTCGACATATCTTCGCGCCGCTACCGGAACGTTCGGTACGGTCGTTGCGAAGGACTTGAAGCTTATCGCCGCGCGCGAAAATCGCATGACGCTTAAGGTGGATGAAGATGGTGGCGTCGACTTCGACCTCGAGGAAACCCGCACGGGCGCGCAAGTCGGCGGCTTCAGAAAGAAATATGCCGAAATGCTTCCCGAGGATCGCTCGCGTCATTATCTCGAACTCGTAAATGCTCTCGCGAAGGGCGCGAAGGCTACGAGCGAACTTAAGACCGATATCGAAAGCTATCCGGCAACGCTCTCGTTCTCGGCGCACGTCGACAAGTTCGCAACGGTCTCCGAAGGCGCGATAACGCTCGAAGTTCCCGAGTTTTCGGCTCCCTTGTTCCCGCTTACGGGACTTGTGCGTGAAACTCCGCTTGGAGTTGGCGCTCGCAGCGATACGACGGTTACGATCGTCGAAGTCGAATTCCCCGAGGGCTACGATATCATCGAACATATTCCTGAAAGCTATGACTTCCGCGATCCCTCGGGATCGGGACTTTGGCATCGTTATATCGTCGAAACGACCAAGGAAGACGGACACCTTAAGGTGCTTTTGACGCGCATGATTTTGGAGCGCAAAGAAACTAAGCTTGGAGTGGAGTACTTCTCGCTCTTGAAGGACTGGTCGCGTATCGGCAGCTCCAAGGCCAATCGAACAATTATTGTCCGCAAAAAGAAAAACCGTTGAGAATTCTAGCGGGAAATGATATAATAAAGGCAAATAACCGAGAAGGAATATTTCCATGGCGACATTTCAGTATAGAGCTAAGGACGCCGCAGGCAACGAAGTCAGCGGTACTATTGAAGCGGGTGACCGCGGCAGTGCGATTCAGGCCGTTCGTGCGCAGGGCCTCATGCCGACGGCTTTGGGTGAAGTGAAGGGGAGCGCGGCGCCTCAACCCTCGAGCGCTCCTTCGAAGGGCAAGAAGGCCGCTTCCGCGGCGAAGTCGAAAGCCAAGTCTAAGGACATCAATATCAAGATGCCCGAATGGATGCGCGGCAAAATCAAGACCAAGACCTTGACGCAGTTCACGCGTATGCTCGCGACGCTCGTAACTTCCGGACTTCCTTTGATGCGCGGCCTCGAAGTTCTTAAGCGCCAGATGAAAGATCCTCAGATGATGGACGCGATCAACGGCATCATCGACAACATCGGTTCGGGCGGCACTTTCTCCGAAGCGCTTACCGCCTATCCGAAGATCTTCGATAACCTCTATGTCAACATGGTCAAGGCCGGTGAAGCGGGCGGTGTCTTGGAAGTCGTTCTCGGTCGTCTTGCCGAATTCGCCGAAAAGAGCGAGAAGATCGCCAATAAGGTCAAGAGCGCGATGACCTACCCGATCATCGTCCTTTTTGCCGCGGTCGGTATTACCGGCTTCCTTCTCGTTGCCGTTATTCCGAAGTTCCAGCAGGTCTTCCAGGATATGATGAACGGTAAGCCGCTTCCTGCCATCACCCAGATGGTCATGCAGTGGTCCGAATATATTCAGCATAACGGTATCATGATCGTACTTATTGTAGCGGCGATTGTCGTTGCGTGTAAGATCATCAACAAGACCGAAAAGGGCGCTTATATGTTCGATATGATCAAGCTCAAAGCCCCCGTTTTCGGCACGCTTACTCAGCGTAACGGTGTTGCGCGAATGACCCGTACATTAGGCACCTTGCTTTCTTCCGGCGTCCCGATTCTTCAGTCGCTCGTCATCGTCCGCGATACGACCGGCAACCGCGTTCTCAAGAAAGCGATTCAGTCCGTACATGACTCGGTTAAGGAAGGTGAATCGATGTCGGCGCCTTTGACTGCCGCGAAAGTCTTCCCTCCGATGGTCGTTTCGATGGTCGAAGTCGGTGAAGAAACCGGTGCTCTTGCCGATATGCTTACTCGTATCGCCAATATCTACGATGAAGAAGTCGATAACGCGGTTGCGGGTATGACTGCCGCGATTGAACCGGCGCTCATGAGCTTCCTTGCGGTTGTTGTCGGTACGATCGTTATCGCTATGTTCATGCCGATGGTCGACATCATCTCCTCCGTTTCGGGCGGTGGTAACTAAGAAAATGAAGCGTAAAGCGTTTACACTTATTGAGCTCATGATCGCGGTCGTTGTGATCTCGATCTTGATGAGCATTGTCTTTCGTCTCTCCGGAATCGGCAGCGACACTCAAAAGCGCAATGTAACCGCTTCGCGTTTGCAACGCCTTGAGAACTGCCTGTCCGGATATTATGCCGCGTTCGGAACCTATCCTCAGGTTCCCTTGCAGCGTAGCTCGCGAAACTTCCGCCTTAAAGTCAACGAATACGGTGTTCAAGACCCCGATCAGGAAGAATCGACATTGTCTTGGCGCAATGTCGAGGCGGCTTGCCGCGCTCAACCGATCGGAACGCGCTTCCCGTTTCGTAGCGACATGAAGGACTATATCAGCAATATTTCCAAGCAGCTCCAAAAGAAGGCGACGAGCGGCGAAAAGCATTGGAAAGATCTCGGTTTCGATAGTGCCGCGTTAAAAGCCGGGTTTGATGACGGTACCACGAACATCGGTGCTACGCTCGACTCGAGCGATACCGTTTTCGAGTTTGGCGTCATGAGCTTCCTTTTGCCGCGCTATTTCTTTATGCTTGGCTGCAATGAGCGGTTTATGGATCGTGACGAGTGGCGTGATAATAACGAGATTCCTTCAGACCCTCAAACAGGAGGTTCCGTCTCGGATTGGGGCACTGTCCAAGGTTGGGGCTTTCAACGTGATGGCTCATCCAATCAGTCCGGCGATTCTTGGAAGTTCGCGATGATTCCTTCTCAAGCGGTTTGCGCGAGATGGATGGCGAACCTGGAAGGTAGTTGTAGCGTCGTTACGGGTCAAAAATTCTTTGGAATCTCGATTGGCGATGGCTCCGCTTCCGCGCTTAGTGCCGACAATCCAGGTGTTGCGGGGATGATTCGTTATCCCGATCCCGTGAATAATCCCGGTCAGAACGGATATATTCTCAACTCGATTACGATTGTCGACGGTTGGGGACGTGAATTTTATTATTACTCGGCTCCTCCTTATCAGAGCTACACGCTTTGGAGTGCGGGTGAGAACGGTAGAACTTTTTGTCCTTGGGTTCCCTTGGATACGCTTAATTCGAGCGAGGCCACAACCGCCGGCGTATGGATGGCGGACGATATCATTCAAATGAGTCATTAAAACTATGAAAAAAGGTTTCTCTTTAGTTGAAATGTTAATCGTCATCGGAATCATCGCGATTCTGACGGGTTCGTCGCTCGCCGCGTTTTCGACCATGACGAAGCGCGCTCAAATCACCAAGGCGCGTGAGCTCGTTCTCAACACGGCGACTGCTCTTACCGCGCTTTTCCAAGATAAGGGCTATTGGCCGAAATCGATTTTCGAAGGTGAAACCGGTAGCTTCGGTGAAATGAAGCTCGATGGCGTAGCGGCGGTTTCGCTTGCTCGCAATAAGCTTATGTCGCTTTCCTCGGTCAAGACCGAAGATAGTAACGGAATCGCTTCCTATCGTCTTTCCGGCGTCGATCGTTGCGGTATCGTCGACCCCTGGGCGATGGACGCTATTAAGAAGGTCTCTTCCTCTTCGAGCGCGAGAAGTCTTAAGGTTCGTACCGGCGGCACGGTCGACGATCACGTTTTGCGTTTCGCGGTCGATGATGATGGTGATGGCATTACGGAAGTCTCGGTCAATGGCGCTTCCTTGAAGGTGCGTGCCACGGCTTGCGTTTGGAGTTGCGGTCCCGATGGCGTTTTTCAGCCCTATTCGAAAGCCGGTCGTAGCGATGATGTCTACAGCTGGACGAGAGGACAGGAGGTTCGATGAAGCGCGGCTTTACCATTGTTGAAATGCTTATCGTGATCTCGGTTATCGGGGTCTTGATGGGCTTGGTTACGACTGCGGCGCGCAATTCGATTAAGGATGCTCGTGATCGTCGTCGTCAATCGATGGCTACAGTGCTCGAGCAAGGCATGGAAACCTATCGTGCGAAGAACCGCGATAAGTGGCCTCGAGCGCTCGAAACCATCGTTGATTCCGGTGATTTCGGTGACGCTACCGAGTGGTATGATCTTCCCGAATCGGTCGTAGATGAATGTTTCCGCGAAATCGTCAAGCATTCTACCGAAAAGAAAAATCCGGTAATGGACGTTACGGGACTTTTCGTCGCGCCTGCCGGAGCTAAACGAGGTCTGGATTTCAATGCCGCGCGTAAAGGCACGAGTAAGCGTAATACAAGAACGATCGGCGTTGGCTCGATGGTTTTCGGCTATCCCGCGAAAGATGACGGTAAATTCGTTCGTTATCGTATGAAGTACTCCATAACCGGTGACTCGGTAAAGGTATACTGATGAAAAAAGGTTTTACTTTATTGGAACTCTTGATTGTCGTCGGCATTATGTCGATGCTGGGGACGATTTCGGTTAACGGTTATCGCGCGGTAGTGCGCGGCATGGAAGAGCGTAGCGCCATTTCGAGCGCCAGCGCCTTCCTTCGTGCCGCTCGTCAGCGTGCCCAAATCGATAACAAGCCGATCTGCATCTTTTGGTGGAATGAGATGCTTAAAGCCGAAACCGAGGATGAGCCGGCGATTGTAGTCGGCAAGGCGATTGCGGTTCAGCAAACCGGCCGCATCTCAGGCATCGACGGTGATCTTTTGATCGATGAATTTGCCGATCTTGATGCGGGTTATGAAGTCGCGCCTGACGGCACCAATCCCGATACTCGAATGAATATGCGCCTTTACAATATCTCGTCTACCGAGTGTGATTATGCGCTTGTTTCCACTCAGGTCGCCGAGATTTATTATGAAGATGATAGGAGTTCTTACCTTAAGTCCGATCCTAATGAGCGCAAGCTTAAGAGCGACGCGAGTAGCTCCGGCTCGACCGAGGAAGGTATTCGTGTTTTTGCGTTCAAGAAACTTGGCGGTAGCGCCTCGTTTGATGCGGGGGACGCATACGGGATGGAATTCGCGAATATAACGCTTCCTCATGGTTATCTCTTCGGTTCTCAAGCTCCGACTTCGATGTCCCAGCCGATCAGCGGACGGGATAAGAAACTCTACTCGAAGCCCAAGACCACCGATAAGAGCGTCTTTAATATCGAGATATTCTCGCTTCGCCCTGATAAGGGTAAGCTTACTTCGAAGTCGGTTGGCTCGGCAAAGGACACCTACTGATGAAACTTATCTTTAGAAAAGCTTTTACGTTGATGGAGGTCAATATCGCGATCTTCATCATGTCGGTCGGTGTTCTTTCGATGGTGTCTTTGTATTCGCTTGGCTATCGTGAACAGTCCCAAGGTAAGGAAGATGTTCACGCGGCAGCTACGGCTGAACTTTATTTAGCCCCGCTTGTTGCTTCTCTCTCCGATCCTAATCTCCCGTGGTCGACTTTTAATGCGATTAAGTCTTCTCCTGAAAATGGTTGGGCGGGATATATCGAGAACAATCGTTCTTTTGGCGGGATAAGTGCGCCCAAAGTAAAGCGTAATGCTTCGAGTTTGGCCAATTCTGCGTTTTCTCATGCGAATAAGGGAACCGGTAAGCTTAATTTCTCGATGCCCGACTCGAATTTGGAGGTTATTCTCGTCGTTCAGCACGAGCAGAATTCGCCGATTATCGGCTTATCGCTTCGAAGCGGGAATCGTCTTGGCGCGCTTATGAGCCAACCTCTTTATTACACTGAAGTCCACTTCCAAGGAGATCCCAATAAATGAAGAAGGGCTTTACCTTACTTGAGCTTTTGATTGCAAGCTTGCTTTTAAGTATGCTTGTGACGATTTTGACTCAGCTTTTCTCTCAGAGCTCGATTGCGTGGCGCACGGGTGAGGCGGGTGTTGCCGAACTTGATCAGATGCGAGCTGACATAAGCGCGATTCAGCGTGATGCCGATAACGCTATCTTGCACAAGGGGGAGACGCGTCGTCTTTGCGGCATTTGGGATAAGGAAACCGGTCGTCTCATGAAGCGTGGCTACTTGGAATCCACCAAATGGGAGTCCAACAAATTTCCTTCCGATGCCGCTAAAGATCCTTCGAAGTGGCAGAAGATCAAAGTCAGCAATCAAGGTTCCGGCGGTGAAAAAGCCAAGAACTACGTCGTTGGTGTCACGAGTGCCGGTCCTGATGGCGAATTCGATACTTGGGATGATATCACCTCTTGGCCCACTGACGAGTGAGGATAATAACGATGAAAAAGGGCTTTACATTAGTTGAACTTTTGGTCGTAATCAGTATGATTGCGGTCCTTATGGGTGGCGCTGCGGCGAGCTTCGCTCGTGCGCGTGAACAGGCGAAAATGGCGAAGGCGACTGCCGACGTCAAGGAAATGACGAATGCGATTTTGGCTTACGAGAACTATACCGAAGATCATTCGCTACAGAGTGTAGCCGGTGTTGCCAATGGCGAAGTTACCAAGTCTACGATCGGGTTCATTGTCGGCGAAGCTCCGAATTCCGAATCCGGCGAAGTCCCTGTTTTGTACAATGCTCAGTTCTCCGGCTCGGGGAAAGTTCTCGATCCTTGGGGTCATCCTTATCGTGTCCGCGTTGAAGAAGCGGGAAGCGATCCCGAACTTCGCTTGCAGGATGTCAATGTGAGCTTCTTTTTGCCTAATATGAATCGGGGGGTGAAGTGATGAAGATTAATTTCCGTTCCGGTTCGGCGCTCTTGATTGTCCTCGGCATGCTCTCGTTTATGGTCATTTCGGCCATCGGCTTTTCCGTTTTCATGCGCCAGAATCGTCTTCCAAGCTCTTTCGTTCGTCGCAATACTACTGCGCACCAACTTCTTAATGCCGCGCTTGCGCGTGCGATGAATGAACTCGATAGCGCTATCGGTGACGATCCTTTCCCCGGAGTCGATTCCGGTAATGAGCATGGTACTCGACTTCTTAAGGGTACTGCGAACCGATATATCGATGATACCTGGAAGGGGCGTGTCTTCGTCGGTAAGATTCGTTCGCGTTACGAGGTCAATATCAATACCAACAGCACTGAGGTCTTGATTCCTCATGACGATACCATCTCGACTTTGACGATGGAAGGTCTTGCTTATTTGCCGCCTTGTTTGGTGAATGAAGCGCGTTATTTCTCGCGTCATACTCCTACCGCGCAATGGAAGATGCTCGCGTATGACGCCGGTCGCTATGCATATACGGCAATTAACGTTTCCGATTACTTCGACATCAATAACATTCCTTTTGCCGAGGCGCGTACTTATTCGCCTTCGAATCGTGTTTCGCTCGCTTATCTTTTCGGCTCTGACCCCAAGCAAGCAGATAAGTTCCGCCGCGATATTGTCGATAGCTATGGCCCGTTCGTTTCGCTTGCCGACTTTAATCTCGTTATGTTCAATCAGATCGGCAATGCCAAAGCTCATGAAAAGTATGGTTTTGTTTCGCCGTTCGGTGACTATGCTTCCGGAAATGGCCGATTCGATCACTATTTCGGTAACGCCAATACGAACTCGATTGCGAAAACTACTTTTGTGACCGAAAGCTATTTCCCTGAAGAAGAGGTTTCCGATGATCTTCTTGATCTTAATGAAGACGATTGTCAACCCTTCGGTTCATATAGCAAGAAGAACATTCAGCAAGTTTATAAGGATGCGCAGGGACGCTCTTTCTACAAGGCGTTTCAAAAAGAATACAAAATCGATTTAAGCGCTCCGACATTAGCTAACCTCTATGACTATCTTGATGAAGATTCTCTTCCGGTCTCGCTTGCGGTTCCTTCGGTCGAGCAGGTTCCTGTCATTGCCGGTTACGAGGTAAAGGGTGGAAATGCGATTAAGGTTAAGGTTGTTCGTGCGATGCTGAATGAAGGTGATGCTGACCCGAATTCGCTTCCTTCGGTTGAGGCGAATTGGTCGGTTACTGTTCCGGTCAAATATATGCTTCAATTTGAAGGCATGAATAATCTCCAAATTGATGTGACTACGCTGTTTCCTTTTGCTCAAGCGCAACCTTCCGGCTTTGAAGTTTCCGCCGCTGCGCACATTTTCTGGGGCCCGGTCGGGACTGATTCGGTCGCCAATGGCGTATGTCAGGCGATGAATATGCAGGGCGGCAGCCCTCAAAAATCCGAAGACGATCTTGTTGTTCATGGACTTTTCACGGAAAAGAACAAAGAAGAAGATGGCGGCTTCGATGAATTCAATCGCTTTACTTTCAAGCCTGACACGAAATCTATTAGCGGTGGATACGCGCAAACTCCGGAAGATGCTCTTCGACTGACCTCGCTCTCGCTTAATGCTCAGAATAAGTCCGGGACGATTCCTTTTGCCGTTGTCAATGAAACATGGGTAGCTCAGAAGGTTGGCGAAAAATCGTATAAGCCCAAACACGAAAGTTCCTCAATCGATGCCGGCAATGGCACGATCAAGGGTATCTTCGCTAAGGACCATAATTCCTCTGTCAGTCCTAATGCCATCTATAAACCATATCTTGCCGTTAGGTTTATGGTCAAGAATAATGAAGGTGTCGTTGATTTGGCTCCTGCTTGCGGTTGGGATGATGTGCATAATTTCGGCTCCGTTCCCGCTGCGGTCAGTCCTTATCTTGATATGAATCGCGCCGCGTTTATTATCCCGACAAACGGTGCTGAGATTCGCTACTCCGCCGAAGATTTTCAGGGCTATATTCAGGGAATTGCCTTTGCGAACACTGAGAAGAAAAACGACCTTTCGTTTATGATTAATGATTCTTCGCGTGTTTGTAAGGATCCGAAATGGAATCATAATGTGTTCAACTGGTCGATTGTAAACAAGTCGATTAAGGATGATATTATCGATACCTTTAAAGGTGTCGGTAAGGATAGCGACTTCTTCCAAGGGGTGTCCGATTCCGAATGGCTCCAGTCGGTTGCCGAACTAGCGATGTTGCCGCGCACTATGGACTTCTCCGAGAGTTCAAAGAATCTTACCGGCTCCTTAGCTAAAGGTCGGAGTGACGATGTTAATTTCGCAAAGTCGCTGCCGTTAACGAAGAAGATCGCCGATGCTCGTGGAGAAAATGTCTATCTTTGCGCGTCTTATGACGGTGATGATAAGGCCGTGGAAAGTCTCTTCGCCGATGGTACGGGCGGCTTTAGAATCAATCCTTATAGTGATGATCCTAATATCTTCCTCGCTGCGCTTGCATATACTCCTTACAATTGGAGCGCCGCCTCGCCCGACAATAATTGGAAGTTCACTGAAGCGGTGAAGCATACTTTCTCCGAGTCTTCCGATGTTCCCTCGGCGCGGCTTACGATGTCCGATCTTAAAGAAATCGCTTCTGAGATTCACGAGGGCTTCACCTCTTCGGATGACTGGGTTGAGGCCTATAACGATCTCGGATGGGGCTTTGCTAACGAGCCGGATATCTTCAAAGATTATGGCCTTTCCTCTGCCGACAAGAAGTATCTCTACGGCTTCTGGAAGGGGTGCTTCGCTAATCGGCAGCAACTTTTCATCATCTTCCTTCGCGCGGAACCTTCCGTTGGTAGTGGCAAGGCCGGTGCCGGTCAGGGTGGTCGCGCTGTTGCCGTAGTTTGGCGTGATCCGAAGGAACCGGAAAGAACCGGAAACAATAACAATAAGAACAATAATTCCGGTCTCGATCCGTCGGCTCCGCCCCACAAGATGCGTGTGCTTTTCTACAAGGCGCTTGAATAAGTATAAGCGTCTAACTTAAACAAAGGAACCAAACAATGAAACCGTACCTTTCCCTGCCCTTTGAAGGACAAGCGGATAAGGTGTTCGCGCGTCAGGTCAAAGGCCTGACGACGCGTTTAACTAAGATGAACTGCCACTCGGTCGTTATCGGACTTTCGGGTGGCCTCGACTCGACCCTCGCCTTGCTCGTTTCGTACGAGACTTTCAAGGCCCAAAAGTGGGATATGAAGGGAATTCATCTCTTCACAATGCCCGGCTTCGGTACGACGAAGCGCACGAAGGGGAACGCCGAACTTCTCGCTGAAGGTCTTGGCCTCGAGATCAAAACGATCAATATCACCAAGGCCTGCAAGCAGCACTTCAAGGATATCGGCTACAATCCTAAAGAGTATCATGTCGTCTTCGAGAACGCTCAGGCACGTGAACGCACCCAGATTCTTTTCGATGTCGCCAATATGGTGAACGGGATCGTCATCGGCACCGGTGACATGAGCGAAATCGCGCTTGGCTGGTGCACCTTTAATGGCGACCACATGGCCAATTTCGGCGTCAACTCGGGCGTTCCGAAAACGACTGTCCGCGAAGTTTGCGCCTATTGGGCGAAGAAGAACCCCGGTAAAGCGGCTGATGCGATTAACGATATTATCTTAACCCCGATCAGCCCCGAACTCGTTCCCGGCCAGGTGACGGAAGATAAGATCGGCCCTTACGAACTTCATGATCACTTCATGATGGAATACTGCGGCTTTAAGAAGTCCCATGCCTCCACCATCGCTTCGGCGAAGAAGGCGTTCAAGGGTAAGTACGACGCCGCTACCATCGAGAAGTGGTACAAGGTCTTTAAGACCCGTATCGTCTCGCAGGCCTTCAAGCGTAATTGTGCGCCGGATGGCATCAAGATTTTCGACCTCTACTTCGGTCCTTACGACTGGCACTTGCCCAGCGTTTGATAAAAAGAAATGAATAGAAACAGTACACGAACGATGTTTGTCGGGAAAGTGCCGCTAGGTGGCGGCGCTCCCGTTAGTGTCCAAACGATGCTCAACGACGATCCGCATGATGCGGCCTCGCTCATCACTCACTTCAACCGCTGTCAAGAAGCGGGTGCGGACATCGTTCGTGTGACTATTCCCGATATCGAGGCGGCGAAGACTCTAGCGGAAGTAAAAAAGCACATTTCCGTTCCCGTCGTCTCCGATATTCACTTCGATTACCGCTGTGCTCTCGCGGCGATTGAAGCGGGAACCGATGCCTTGCGTCTTAATCCCGGCAATATCGGTGGTCGCGCCAATGTTCAGGCCATCGCTCGCGCGGCAAAAGCGAAGGGCATTCCGATTCGCATCGGCGTTAATAAGGGCTCCTTGGAAAAGGACGAAACGCTTGTTTCGAGCGCGCTTAAGCATGTGAAGCTGCTCGAGGACGAAGACTTCCGCGATATCGTCATTTCCGTAAAGGCCTCGAATGTTCTTGAAACTTTAGCGGCTTACCGCGAACTTTCCGAAAAGACCGACTGTGCGCTTCACTTGGGGCTTACCGAAGCGGGCACATTCACTCGCGGCACGGTTCACTCGTCCGTCGCTTTAGGTATTCTCCTTTCCGAAGGTCTTGGAGACACGATTCGTGTATCCTTGACCGATCTTCCCGAAAAGGAGGTGAAGGTCGGTCTCGAGATCCTTCGTTCGCTCGGTCTTCGCGCTCCCGGGCCTTCGATTACGAGCTGTCCGACTTGCGGAAGAACGAAGGTTAATCTCTTCAAGGTCGCCGACGAAGTCGAAGCGGAGCTTGAAAAGCTTGCCAAAGAATCGGGCAAAGTTCTTCCTCATGTCGCGGTCATGGGCTGCATTGTCAATGGCCCCGGCGAAGCGAAGGGTGCCAAGATCGCGCTTTGCGGTGGCAAGAACGAATTCATGCTTTATCGCGATGGTGTAGCCGTAAAGAAGTATTCTGAGGCGGAAGCTCCCGCAGCTGTGATCGAAGCCGTTAAGGAAGTGATCGCTTGATGAAGCGTCTTCTTATTACGGGTACGACTGGCGGAATCGGTGGGGCCGTTAAAACCGCCGCGCTTAAAGCGGGCTATGAGGTAAAAGAACTTAATCGCGGTGATGATTTTGCTGCGCTTCCCGAAGGCGCTTTTGATGCTGTCGTTTTTTCGACCGGGATGAACGAAGTAAAGCCCGTGACACTCCTTTCCGACGAGAGTTTCGAAGAAATGCTGCGCGTCAATGTCGGTCTCTTTCTAAAGCTTGTTCGCGCTCTTGTTAAGGGTAAGCGTTATCTTCCCGGCACGAAGATTATCGCGATTTCTTCGGTGAGTGCGACTGAAGGTTGGGCGGGAGGCGCTGCATACTGCGCGTCGAAGGGCGCACTCTCTGCGATGTGCCGCGCTCTTAATGTCGAGCTTGAGTCTCGCGGCGTTTCCGTTCTCGCGCTGGAGCCAAAGTACGTGAATACGCGCATGTTTGCGAACACTGCAGGCCGCATGGGCGTAAGCGCCGTGGAGGCGAAATCGCCCGAAGAATTCGCTTTGGAAGTATTGGAGAAACTTAAATGACGATTGTAGAGAAACTCGTGGAGCTTATACGCGAAACGTCTTCCTCGATTCCCGAAGATATCGAGAAGGCGATTAAAGCGGCTTTGAAGAAGGAAGAAAAGAATTCGAGCGCGGCGGTTATTCTAAAAACGATAATCGACAATTGCAAGCTTGCTCGCAAAGAGTCTACTCCGCTTTGTCAGGACACGGGAACATTGACGTTTTTTGTTGACTCATCGCTTAAGAAAAAGGTTACCGTCGACGCGATCAAGAAGGCCGCGGCGATTGCGACGAAGCGCGGTTATCTTCGCAAGAACTGCATCGACTCGATTACCGGAAAGAGCTACGACGACAATTGTGCCGAAGGCGCTCCTGTCGTTCATTATGTCGATAATAAACCTGGTGTGACGCTGATCTTGAAGGGCGGTGGCTCCGAAAACATGTCGCGCCAGTATTCGCTTCCCGATGCCGCGCTCGGGGCCGGACGTGACCTCGCGGGGGTTCGCAAGTGCCTCCTCGATGCCGTTCAAAAAACTCAAGGGTACGGTTGCGCGCCGGGCATCTTGGGTGTGTGCGTGGGAGGTGATCGTGCGACCGGCTATGAAGTCGCGAAGGAACAGCTCTTAAGAAATCTCGCTGACAAGAATCCCGATAAGACCTTGGCTAAGCTCGAGAAGGATATCTTGACGGATGCGAATACGCTCGGAATCGGCCCGATGGGACTCGGCGGGAAGACGACGCTCTTAGGCGTCAAAATCGCCTCTCGTCCTCGCGTTCCCGCGTCGTTTTTCGTGACCGTTGCCTACATGTGTTGGGCCGCGAGACGGAGGACTATCCAAATATGATCAAGCTTAAATATCCTTTTGACGTGAAGACGATTCGCGCGCTTAAAGCGGGTGATGCGGTCTCGATAACCGGCCGAATTTATACGGGGCGTGATAAATTACATAAGTTTTTCGCCGATGGTGGAAAATTAGGTGTCGACTTTAAGGACGGCGCTCTCTATCACTGTGGCCCTGTTATCATAGGAAGCGGCGTTGTAGCCGACCCGTATATCGTTAAGGCGGCGGGCCCCACGACGTCAGTACGCGAGAATCCCTACGAGCCCAAGTTTATCGAGAAGACGGGCGTCCGCGTAATTATCGGAAAGGGCGGCATGGATAAGGCGACACTGGACGCATGCGCGAAGTTCGGCGCGGTCTACGTTCAGGCGGTCGGTGGCGCTGCCGCGATTTCCGCCGCGGCCGTAAAACAAGTCGCGGGCGTAAGCCATCTTAAAGAATTCGGTGCCGCGGAGGCCGTCTGGCACTTCGATGTCGAGGATTTCGTCGGCGTCGTCGCGATGGATTCTCATGGAAAAAGTCTCTTTGCCGAAGTGGAAGAGTCTTCCAAAAAGCGTCTGAATATGATATAATATTACGCGTTGAACCAAAGTTCGACATTAGGAGAAAAATACGATGAGCGAATTAGCTAAGAAGGTTAGAATCACAGACACGACCTTGCGCGATGCGCACCAGTCGCTTTGGGCGACGCGCATGCGTACCGATGACATTTTGCAGATTGCCGAAACCGTAGATAACGCGGGCTTTTACTCGCTCGAATGCTGGGGCGGCGCGACGTTCGACGTTTGCATGCGCTTCTTACGCGAGAATCCTTGGGAACGTCTTCGCCAGATCAAGTCGGTCTGCAAGAAGACTCCCTTGCAGATGCTTTTCCGTGGTCAGAACATCCTCGGCTACAAGCACTACCCGGATGATATCGTCGAGCGCTTCACGGCTCTCGCATGCGAGAACGGCATGGACATCTTCCGTGTCTTCGACGCCTTAAACGATCCTCGCAATCTCGAGATGGCGATCAAGTGCGTCAAGAAATACGGTGGTCACGCTCAGGGTACGATTTGCTACACGACATCTCCCGTCCACACGGTCGAGAAGTACGTCGAGCTTGCGAAGGAACAGGAAGCGATGGGCATCGACTCCTTGTGCATCAAGGATATGGCGGGCATCCTTACTCCCGGCGCCGCGCGTGAACTCGTCGCCGCTCTTAAGAAGAACCTCCCCGAAATGCCGATCCAGCTCCACTCCCACATGACCTCGGGTATGGCCGCTGCGATGTACATGGCCGCCGTTGAAGCGGGCGCGGGCTGTGTCGATACGGCGATATCGACGATGAGCTCGTTCTCCTCCCAGCCGCCGACCGAGTCCATCGTTTCGATCCTCGAGTCCGAGGGCTTCGACACTGGTCTCGATCGTCAGGCGCTCGTCAAGATCAACGATTACTTCAAGGCTCTCAAGGCGAAGCGTCAGCCCTCGTCCTCTTCGAAGGTCGAAGCCGTCGACGCGGGCGTTCTTATCCACGCGATTCCGGGTGGCATGATTTCGAACCTCCGCTCCCAGCTCCAGCAGCAGGACGCGCTCGATCGTCTCCCTGAAGTCTTGGAAGAGCTCCCGAAGACTCGTGCCGATATGGGCTATCCGCCCCTCGTCACCCCGACCTCCCAGATCGTTGGCGTTCAGTCGGTTCTTAACGTCCTCTCGGGTAAGCGCTTCTCGATGGTCACCGACGAAACGAAGCACTATGCCGCGGGTTACTACGGCCGCACTCCCGCGCCCATCGCCCCGAAGCTCAAGAAGCAGCTTTGCGGTGATCTGAAGCCGATTACCTGCCGTCCTGCCGATCTCCTCAAGCCCGGCCTTGTTGCCGCCGCTGATGCGATCCCGCCGAACACGATTCAGGCCGAAGAAGATATCCTTTCTTACGCGCTCTTCCCGGAAGTCGCCCTCGGCTACTTCAAGTGGCGCAACACCGACCCCGCGAAGCGCGACCCGATCCCCGCCGACCTCGAGATGGCGAAGGCGGCGGCTGCAGAGCCGCAGGTCAAGTCTCAAGCTCAAGGTCAAGGCGCTCAAACGTCCGCGCCTGCGGTGAAGGGTACTCCGGTCCTTGCTCCCTTGAACGGTACGTTCTACCGTAGCGATGCTCCCGGCAAGCCGCCGATGGCTGCCGATGGTGCCGCGGTCAAGGCGGGCGACCCCGTCTGCGTCGTCGAAGCGATGAAGCTCTTCAACCCGATCAAGTCCACCGCTGCGGGTAAGATCACGTTCTTCGTCGAGCACGGCAAGGCCGTTACTAAGGGTCAGGTAATTGCTGCGGTCGAGTGACCGTAGCAATTCAGTGGTTAGTGCTTAGTGGTTAGTGATTAGTTGGAGGTAAAAGATGGCATTACCTAAAGCGAAGTCGAAAAATCCGAGAATCCTTATCGTCACTCCGGAGATCACGTATCTCCCGGACGGCATGGGTAACCTCGCCGGCAAGATGTCCGCGAAAGCGGGCGGTATGGCCGACGTTTCCGCTTCGCTTACGGCGGCCCTCTATGACCTCGGCGCCGACGTTCACGTCGCCTTACCTCACTACCGTCGTATGTTCCACGTCGAGACGGCTCAGCTCGTCTCGTCGGAACTTCGCAAGTACAAGACCCACCTCTCCGACGAGCGAATCCACCTCGCCGAAGACCGCTGCTTCTATTATCGCGACACGGTCTATTCGCGTGGCGACGGCAACATCAAGCTCGCTCTCGCGTTCCAGCGCGAAGTCATCAATAACTGCATCCCGTACGTCCAGCCAGATTTGATTCACTGCAACGACTGGATGACGGGGCTTATTCCTGCTGCGGCGCGTCGCATGGGTATTCCCTGCCTCTTTACGGTTCACAATATCCATACCCAGAAGCTTACCCTCGCTCAGATTGAAGACGCGGGTATCGACGCGGCGGAATTTTGGCAGCACCTCTATTTCGATCGTCCGCCGTATAATTACGAAGAGTCGCGCGAGAACAACATGGTCGACCTCCAGGCGTCGGGCGTCTTCGCGTCTCACTTCATCAACACGGTCTCGCCGACGTTCCTTACCGAAATCGTGAACGGCTATCACTCGTTCGTTCCCGATTCGATTCGTAACGAAATGCGCAGCAAGTTCTACGCGGGTTGTGCCTCGGGTATTCTTAACGCTCCCGACTCGGCCGACAATCCCGTAACCGACGACAAGATTCCTTTCAAGTACGGTCCTGAAAACCATTGGGAAATGAAGCGTCAGAACAAGCTCGCTTTGCAGCACGCGCTCGGGCTCGAAGAAAATCCCGACGCTCCCTTGTTCTTCTGGCCTTCGCGTCTCGACCCTGTCCAGAAGGGCCCGCAGCTTCTTACCGACATTTGCTACCGCTTCCTCGAGAAGCACGCCGACAAGGGTGCTCAGCTCGCGGTCATCGCGAACGGTCCTTATCAGCAGCCGTTCTGGGATATTCAGAATTTCCACGGTATTCATAAGCGTCTCGCCGTCCACAACTTCGACGGCCGTCTCTCCCAGCTCGGTTTTGCCGCGAGTGACTTTACGCTTATGCCGTCTCTCTTCGAACCCTGCGGTCTTCCTCAGATGCAGGCGCCGATTTACGGCTCTCTCGCTATCGCCCACAACACCGGCGGTCTTCACGACACCGTTGAAATGCTCGATTGGAACTCGTCGCGCGGCAACGGCTTCGTCTTTGACTTCTACGACTCGACGGGTCTTATGTGGGCGATGGACAAGGCGATTGAATTCCACTCTCAGCCCCGCGAAGTCAAGGAGCGCGAGATCTCCCGCATTATGTCGGAGTCGCTCGGTCGCTTCAATCATCACGCTTGCGCTGAGGAATACATCAAGCTCTACGAAAAGATGCTTGATCGCCCGCTCGTTAAAAACAACTAATCGAAGAAAGGAGGGGTAATGCTTCACCTCCTCGACGACCAATATCTTCAGCCCTACGCCGAAGCGATCAAGGGCCGTAAGATGAACGCTTTCCGCCGCGCCGAAGAACTGACCGGCGGCAAAGAGACTTTGGCCGAGTGGGCCTCGGCTCACGATTACTTCGGTCTTCATAAGACTAAGAAGGGCTGGGTGTTCCGTGAATGGGCGCCGAAAGCGACTTCGATGTGGCTTGTCGGCGACTTCAACGGTTGGAAGATCGATCCCGCTTTTGAAGCTTTTCGTATTCCCAACAGCGATATTTGGGAAGCGAAGATTCCCGCCTCCAAGATTCATCACGGCGACAAGTATCATCTCGAAGTCCGTTGGGAAGGCGGGAAGGGTGAGCGCATTCCCGCCTTCGCTCGCCGTGTAGTCCAAGATAACGAGACGAAGCTCTTTTCCGCCGAGGTTTACGAACCGAAGCGTGCTTATGTTTGGAAGAATTCCGCTCCCAAGAAGCCGAAATGCCCGCGTATCTACGAAGCTCATGTCGGCATGGGCTCCGAAGAAGAGAAGGTAGCTTCTTATACAGAATTTCGTGACAACGTTCTCCCTCGCATCAAGAAGGCGGGCTACAACGTCGTTCAATTGATGGCGATCATGGAGCATCCTTATTATGGAAGCTTCGGCTATCATGTCTCGAGCTTTTTTGCCGCGTCTTCGCGTTTCGGCACGCCCGATGAGCTTAAGAGTTTGATCGATACCGCGCATGGTATGGGGCTCTATGTGATTATGGATCTCGTCCATTCTCACGCGGTTGCTAACGAGCGCGACGGGCTTAGCCGCTTTGACGGAACCGATTATCAGTATTTCCATTCGGGCGAGAAGGGCCATCACTCCGCCTGGGGCTCTCGTTGTTTCGACTACGGTAAGACGAACGTAATTCACTTCCTCCTCTCGAACTGCAAGTTCTGGCTCCAGGAGTATAAGTTCGACGGTTTCCGCTTCGATGGAGTCACTTCGATGCTCTTTTGGAATCACGGACTCGGCGAAGCGTTCTCGAATTACGGAATGTACTTCAACGGCTCGATGGACGATGACGCTTGGGCTTATCTTCAGATGGCGAACCGCGTCATTCACGAAGTTAATCCGAAAGCGATCACTATTGCCGAGGATGTCTCGGGTATGCCCGGGTGCGCGGCGAAAGTCGAAGATAACGGTATCGGCTTCGATTATCGCATGGCTATGGGTCAGCCCGACTACTGGTTCAAACTCGCCGAGAAGACAAAGGATGATGACTGGTCGATGGGCGGGCTCTTTTACGAGCTCACCAACAAGCGCCGCGAAGAGAAGGTCGTCTCGTATGTCGAGAGCCACGACCAGGCGCTTGTCGGCGGAAAGACCTTCTTCTTCACGCTTGCCGACAGTGCGATTTACTATGGGATGGGCAAGGGCCAAAATGCGCTTGAGATCGACCGCGCGATAGCTCTTCACAAGATGGCTCGTCTTGCGACCTTATCTTTAAATGGCGGCGCTTACCTTAACTTCATGGGCAACGAGTTCGGCCACCCCGAATGGATCGACTTCCCGCGCGAAGAGAACGGCTGGAACTATTCCCACGCTCGTCGTCAGTGGTCCTTACGCGACAATCCCGATTTGCGCTTCAAGGGTCTCGCCGACTTCGACGAAGTAATGCAGCGCTATCTTGCGAAGGGCGTCGAAGGAGACGCGATCAAGCTCGTCGCGAACGAGCCCGACAAGGTTCTCGCCTATATTCGCGGCGATAAGATGTATGTCTATAACTTCCATCACTCGAACTCCTACACGGACTACGGAATACTCGTTCCGCCCGCGTCGAGTTGGGAGCATCTCTTCGATACGGACGAGGTTCGTTTCGAAGGAATGGGGCGAATCGCGCCGAAACAGAAGTTCTTCTCTTCGCTTGTCGAGGATAGGGGCGAACTCGTCCAACAAATAAAAATGTATCTTCCCGCAAGAACGGGTGTTGTATTACGCCGGAAAATATGATATAATATACGCCATTAAATGACCTCGGACTGTAGCTCAGTTGGTAGAGCACGACACTTTTAATGTTGGGGTCGCGGGTCCGACTCCCGCCAGTCCGACCAATAAGAGGCCGCAATAAGCGGTCTCTTTTGTTTTATGCGGCGGAACGCTTGAGCTTATGGCCTCTATTCTTGCATTTTCTTTTTCCTTTCTTCCGAGACCATCTCGGAGTTTGATGCGCAATATTGTACAGGATTTTCGCATTCCCCAAACATCCTATTGCTTTTAAGACGCGAAATATGGCTGCCTGCGGCGTTGGCGGCTACCGCCGCGGCGCACGAATCGCTTTGGCATAGGAGAAGGCTACGCCATACGGCTAACGAATAGCGAATCTGTTTCAAGCGTTGCTTGAAGGTTCGCTATTCGTCATCCGCATCCCGCAAGCGGGATTCTCCTATGTCAAATCGACACGAATAGCCTCCAGAGTATTCGGAATATCCACGAATAGGGGAATAGGTATTGCGATTGTGCCGCAATTGTGGTATAATATATTACATTTACGGAGGATATCAGTATGCAAACGATGGAAAGACCTGCAGTTAACTACAGCATTCGACTTAATCGCAATTTGAAGTCGGAAAGTGAGGCTATTTACAAAGCGCTAGGGATGACGCTTTCTTCCGCAATTCAGGTGTTTCTAACTCAATCAGTAAATGCGGGTGGGTTCCCTTTCGAAGTTCGACTTCCGTTATATCGCCGTGAGAATTATGCTGCTTGGCGTGAGGCAAAAGAAATTGCCGCCGATAATTCTCGTACAGGCGTGTCGCTCAAAGATGCGTTGGCGGAGCTTAAGCGATGAATCCCCTCAATATCGAATGGACTTCGCAGTTTAAGCGCGACTATAAGCTAGCGATGCGACGTCATCTGAATATTGATGAACTTGATGACATAATTGGCAAGTTGAGTCGCCGAGAGCCGCTACCTGCAAAGAACCGCGATCATGCCCTCCACAATAACTGGGAAGGCTTTCGCGAATGTCACGTTGAACCGGATTGGTTGCTAGTATATCAGGTTCTTGAAAGTCGACTTGTGCTTTCGCTTGTTCGTACGGGTACGCACAGTGATTTAGATTTTTAACACGGGGATTGACAGTAAAGGCGGGGAAATGGTATAATGTTACAAATTATTTCTAGGGGCAGTGTGCCCTGAGATAAAGAACGAAGGAGAGAACGATGGCTTTGCCGATAGCACCTACGCCTTGCTTGACCGGTCCGGATGCGGAGCGCTTTGATCGTGTTGTCGCCGAAGGCCTTCAGCACAAGGTTTCTCTCGTCGCGCCCAAAGTCGATTGGGATTGCATTCATACTATTCAGAGGAATCTCTCCTGCAAATGATGCGTAACTCCTTCGAGTTTGGGGGTTGGACACTTGAGAAGGTGTCTCAGAAGTTCGATTTGGGGCGCGTTGATTGCGGCGATCCCGATTTGAATGAATATTTTCGGGACGACTCGGAGAAGTATCGTCGCCAGTTGCTGACTCAGACATATGTTTTTCATGAAACCGGTAGCGATGTTGTCGTTGCAACCGTCGACTTTTGTAACGATGCTTTGCCCAAGGCGAGCATGACTACAGGGCCTAAGAAGAACATCCCGTTCGAGAAGCGCGGATTTCATACATTCCCTGCCGTTAAGATTACTCGACTTGGCGTACGAAAAGAGTTTCATGGGCTAAAGGTCGGTACCGCGCTTTTAACGGCAATCAAGAGGTTCTTCATTGTCGACAACAGAACCGGGTGCCGTTTCATTACGGTTGATGCGTATAGCCACGCCGTTGGATTTTACGAGCGAAACGATTTTATTAGAATGAAGATAGAAGACGATCCGGAATCTCCGACGATACCGCTATTCTTCGATCTTCTTCGTACAAGTTCGGAGGCCGCATGATGAGGCTCTCATCTATTGCTGATGCGATAACGCGCGGCCTCAGGGGCGGCGCGCAAAACTTGCCATACCCCCCCCTCAAAGCTTAAAAACGTTAACTTATCTCGGTTAGACGGGCGATGGAGATCGGTTGGTCTCCGTTGCCCGTAATCTTTTTTGTCACAATGTAATACCGGAGGAAGCCAACACATGAACATAACGCTACCGATAAAAGAATTGAATCTCTCGGAATGGAGAGACACAATGGATATATCCGATCCTGGATTCCACTATGTGATCACTGGGTCGAATGCGGCTTGCGGCTGCATTAACTTCCTCAATGAAGACGCAAGCGGAGAAAAGACCTATTACGTCACACTGAAGAATTGCAACTGGAGAGCGAAAGAGTGGCACTCGGCGCTCGGTTTTATTGTACGCAAGGGGCACGGCACTCTTCGAGCGCATCTTGAGATTGACGGTGAATCAACATTAATCGGGAGCAATTTCCCCGGTCTTGATGTCAATGGTGCTCATGTGATGCTGCACACCACGCATGAAGCGAAGCTAAACCTTGATAGCCACAAGAACCAAGAGGGGCTTCGTATCATTAACGGCGGCAGGGTCGATCTTGCAACGAACGTAACGCCAAAGACGATGAGTGTTTGCGGTCAGCCTTTCGTAGACTTCTATGATTTTCTCGATGCCGCAACGAAGAACAAGCCGGTTTCCCTTGGGTTGAGTGCACGTCCCCACGAACGAATCATGGTGCTTGTCAACAAGACCTTCGAAAACGGTGGTGTCGTGGACGGCGTGAGAAAGGTTTTGGGCGATCAAGATTTCATGGATCTTACCAATCTTGATATCGAATACTATTGCCTTGAGCGGGATCTGCCGTGGAAGCCGGGCGAGAGTTCGTCTAACTCCGAGCTTAAGCACAACTATCTGTACAACTTCCTTGATGGCAAGGTCAGGCCCGATTTCATCTTCAGTGTCAGTACCAGCGAGTCGACCTACGAGGGTCAGGGCGGTGCAACGAACGACGATGATCCGTCTCGCTCGGCGAATGGTTGCGTTTACGTCGGCAACCGTTTCTTTGTCGCGGACTGCCGCGCGATCAACAAGGGCGTGCCGACTGTGAAGATGAGCAAGCTTGAAGTTGGCGATGCTTCGACCGCGAATACTAAATACTATTCATTGCAGGCCAAGGGTGCTAAAGGGATTCTTGCTTTGATGAATGATGCCAAGTTGGTTGACGAGATCAATGGCTTACTCAACGCAGAACCTCGGGTTCCGAAGTCCTCGGCACAGAAGCTACGTTATTCCGCCGGTGACGACCAGTGCTGTGTCGGCGTCGTCAATATCACAAATTACGAGCAGTATCCGATTGCCGACGGTTGCGCCTATGGCCTTTTCTACAAGGAAGCGGCTAAGGTTGGTGAGTCTGCGTTTGGAACGCCGATTGGTATTGAAACGACACACGGCGTTGTCAGAATGGTTGCCGATCGCGCATATGGAGGTGCTGTCCCGGTATTCTTTGTCTCACCTATCACCGATCGCTTCGTTCGCTTTGATGTTGATGTGACGAGCACCGAGAAGGAAACCGACAAGACCAAGAAGCAGAATTATGTCTGCTCTTACAAGGGTGGCGTTGCGCTCGGTTGTATGTTGAAATTCCTTAACGAGAATATGTGAAGAAAGGAACGATAAGTATGATGAAAGTGCGTTTTTTACTTTTGGGCTTCATGATGGCGATAGGAATGTATGCTGGCGCATCAAGCATGTCCTATATTACGGCATACTCTGCGGATAAAAATCCGACGGAAGCAAACTTGAGTTGGTATTCCCTCTACTTTCTGGATTTGAATGCCGTCAAGACCGCGACTGCGGGGAAGGTGACTTCGGCTTCTGATTATAACGGGTATGCCACTTGGCTCCAGGCGAACTTTGCGGACAACAAAGCAGCTACGATTGCCAATGCAGTGTTTAATCCGACGACTTTCACAGACGCCTTTTATAATGATAATGATGGTGAGTATAGATTCTATCATGAGTACAAAGAATTTGCTGACCGCCAGGATTTCTTGGCCGTAGTCTTCTTTGAGAATAGTAGCGCGCAGGCGTTTGAGGTGGTTACTGATAATGACTGGGATCTTAGGGTTGATGATAATCCCTCCTATAACAAGGGAACGTCCGGTTGGATTGCAGGCCCGGATCCGATTGAGTATTTGACGTGGGATGAGGAGACGAAGTCGATGGTCGCGACGAACACCACGAGCTACACGGTCGTGACGAAGGATACGGCGACGTTTGAAGATAAGACGTGGTATGTCGTTACGAACACCGTCGAGCTCGGAAAGATTACCGTCAATGGCGCGGCACACCTTATCCTTTGCGATGGCGCGGAGCTTAAGGTGACGGGCCGTGATACACTCAAGCCCGGTATCAATGTCGCGTCGGGCAAGTCGCTCACGATCTACGGCCAGGCGAGCGGCACGGGCGCATTGATTGCCTTCGGCGGCAGTTATGAAGCGGGTATCGGCGGCGGCGATATGAACGCGTGCGGCAATATTACGATTAATGGCGGTACGATTACGGCCATCGGTAATAGCGGCGCCGGCATCGGCGGCGGTAGCGAAGGTAACGGCGGTACGGTCACGATTAACGGCGGTACGGTTACGGCCATGAGCATGTTCAGTGCCGGTATCGGCGCCGGGCAAGCAAGCAGTACGCATGGTGTAATTACGTTCGCCGAGGGTGTTGAGTTTTCGATCGTGGCGGGTGATGACGAGGACTCGGCGACCGCAACGACGGTCGCGGACTATGTGGCGAATCGCAGCGCGAAGTATGTGAAGATTGACTCGACTGCAAAGCCGAAGGTTAAGGATGTCGGGATCATTCCGGGCGAGGATTGGACGAAGTTCGAGGTTGCGTATACGCTCGACAATCTCGAGGAGGGCGTTGATTACAAGGTCCTTATCGAGGTGACGGCGGGTGGCGTCACGAAGTCGATCACGAACGGGACGGATATCGCCATCGGCTCCTTCACGAACTCGGTCGATACGGCCCAACTCTTCGGCGGCAAGGTCTTCGACGAAAAGGCGAAGGTCAAGGTCTCGCTCGGAACTTGGAAGGAATACAAGTGGACGCAGCTTTGGAAGGACGGCCCGTACTTCGCCGAGTACAATGTCGGCGCGACGAAGCCCGAGGAAGTCGGAGGAACCTACACCTTCGATGAGGCGCAAGGACTCGTCGAGTTTCCGATTCGTGTCCCGACGGATGATGATATATCAAATCTGAGATTCCAATATAATCAAGTTAAGGTAACGTGGGATGCCGCTAAGAATGGCGCGACTATTACCGGAATCGGCGATTATGCGTCAAACAGCATCTTCTTACCGGCTGCGTCAGATTATTGGACTTTGACAGCCTTTTCTACTGGAGAAAAAGCATATTACTTCGGCGTGCGTGAAGATAAAGGCGAAGGCGAATATTATGTAACGAGAGGGTCGCGATCCCTGACCGCTGAATTACTCGTTCGTGCGGTGGTTGATCCCAAGGATGTCGACTCCGTCAGGATGATTTTCGATCCTGTTTCGACGGCTGAGAAGACGGTTGAACTGCTCGCGCCGCCGGTTGAGTATCTCGATTGGAACGGCACGGAATTCGTCACCGCGACGAATCGTACTTACGACGTCGTGACGGCGAATACGACGACGCTTGGAGACGGCTGGTATATCATTGACGGTACCATTGAGCGCGGCAGAATTACCGTTACCGGCGCGGCGCACCTCATCCTTTGCGACGGCGCGAAGTTGAAGGTTACGGGTGGTGAACAAGAGGCCGGTATCAATGTTCCCGAGGGCAAGTCACTCACGATCTATGGACAGGAGAACGGTACGGGTACGCTCGAAGCAATAGGAGCGGATGGAAGCGCGGGTGTCGGTGGTAACTTCAATGGTACTTGCGGCACGATTACGATTAACGGCGGTACGATTAAGGCGACTGTCGGTAGCCTTGGCGCCGGCATCGGCGGCGGTTTCGGGTGTACAAGCTCCGCGACGATTACGATTAACGGCGGTACGATTAAGGCGATTTGCGGTAACTTTGGCGCGGGCATCGGTGGCGGGGCCACTGGTAAAATAACCGTGACTTTCGGCGAGGCGCTGAAGAACAGCTACGTCTGGGCGGGCGAGAGCGCGACGGCATGCGTTGGCATGACGACTGCGGATTTCGCGGCGGATACTAGCGCGGCGTATGTTGAGCTTCCGGTCGAGGTCTATACGGTCACCTATGACGGCAACGGCGCGGCAGGCGAGATGACGGATAGCATCTACGCGGTTGGCAAGGAAGTCTCGCTCAAGGCGAATACGTACGGCATTCTCGGCTACACCTTTGACGGTTGGACGGATGGCGAGACGACCTATACCGACGAGCAGACGGGCACCAACTTCGTGGCGAAGGGCGAAACGCTTTCGCTCACGGCGAAGTGGACGGAGAGCACGGATCCGATTGTGCCTGAAGACTACGCGGATATCACCAATATGTTCACGCAGGTTGTCTATCCGGTGACGATCACGCTCAAGGAAGATGTTGAGCTCGCTTCCGGCGACAAGATCTCCGTCCCCGAGAAGGTCTCCTTGGCTACCGACGGCGGCAAGTTCGACATTTCGACTATCGTTCCCGAATTTGGCACACCGACGGTTGTGGGCGAGGGCTTTGCTACCGGCGAAGGTGTTACCGAAGAGTCCATCCTCGCACTCTTTAAGAATACCGCAGATGACGCGAAGCTTGTCTATGACGAGGACGAGGGTAAGGTTACGCTCGTCGGACGCGGCGAGTCGGAGGAGTATCCGTGGGTTCTCGATACCGACGCGACTGTGACCGCGTGGGTTGATGAGAAGGAAGGCCTCGTCATCGGCAACGGACTTCCGGATGAGGCGTATGAAGTTGATCTCGTCACGCTCACGAACAGCGTCGCCAAGTACAACTACACGCCGGCCTCGCCGCTCAATGCGAAGGTGAAGGTCGTCGAGAAGGAAGGGGCTTTCTACAAGACCCCGACGTTCTGGATCGGCGAGAGCGGTTCCTACGAGACGCTCGGTGCCGCGCTTGAGGCGGGCGAGACGGCTGTTCTCCCCGGCTATGGCGTCACCTACAACGCGAATGGTGCGTTGGGTACGATGACGAACGGCGCTTTGGCTGCCGGCAAGGATGTGGAGCTCGCGGAGAATGACTTCGCCGCGGTCGGCTATAAGTTCGTCGGCTGGACGGATGGCACGAACACCTACACCGATGGCATGGAAGGCAAGAACTTCGCCTCGGTCGACGGAACGCTCGCGCTCACGGCTCAGTGGGAGATCGACGAGACGAAGTCGACGGCGACGCTCTTCGCTAACTTCACGAATATGCTTGCGACCGCGAGCACGCAGTCCAAGACGCTTCCGATTACGGTCGGCTTCACCTCGGGCGTCAAACTCCCCGAAGGTACGACATCGGTGGAGTTTCCTACCGGCGGCGGTTTCTCGGGCATCAAGTATATTGGTGACGCCGAAGGCGGCTCGAATCTTGAGTTTAAGGACGGCACGCTCTACGGCTCCAATCTCCGCGGCGAAGTGACGGTTGATGCGCTCGTCCTTATGCGGGATTCGAACGGCATGCTTAATAAGTTCTATGCGCTCTCCGAAGGCGAAACCGAGGGTTCGGTCGTCACCAACAAGGTCGTCATGCTCCTCGGCGATGACGGCAAGGCGTACTTCAACGACAAGAGTGACGATCCCGATATGCTTCTCGAGAAGATCCTCGCGGCGAAACCGCGTCCGACGAGCGTGAAGCTCTACGAGGTCAAGGGTGCTCTCGTGACCTTCGAAGCGATGGGTGGCATCCACAAGGATGGTACCGAATCGACGACCTATCTCTGCCTCCCCGACACGGGCTACGTCCTCCCCGAGGACGTCAAGCGCGAGGGCTATAAACTTGCGGGTTGGTTCGATGGCTGGAAGAGCGGTTCGAATGAGATCACGAATAATCAGGAGATTGTCAATTACGCGCCTCAGTCGCTCTACGCGCATTGGACTTCGACCGCTCCGACGACTTCGAAGGAAGGTGAGCTTCATCTCGCCGATGTCGACGAAGCCGGCGAGCCCGTTAAGGAAATCGCGGAGAAGGAATATGCAGCCGATGCGACGCTTACGACCGTCACGACTCCGATTTACCTCGAGAATATCGGCCAGCGCGCGTTCGTGAACTGCTCGGCGATTAAGACGCTTACGCTTACGGCGACGCATGATTACGCTACGCTCAAACCGACCACGCTCGAAATCGGCCAGATGGCCTTCGCGGGCTGCACGGCGATTGAAGAGCTCATCATCGGCGGTAAGGTCAAGCTCGGCGCGGGCGCGTTCCAGAATGTGGCGACGCTCAAGAAGATCATCTTCCTCGGCGATGAAGAAATCGAATACGCCGATTATGCGCTCTATCTCGCGGGCACGAAGAATGGCACGGGCGAGCTCAAGGTCTATATGTCGAAGGAATTCCAGACCAACAACTCCGGCCTTATCGCCGACTTCGAGAAGTGGAACTCGGCGGTCAAGATTATCGAGAAGGTTGATGTTAAGCCGGTTGAGGGTATCGGCGAAATCTCGCTTGATTCCTCCTCCATCGTTCCCGGTAAGCCGCTCGCGTTCATCGTTCAGACGTCTTCGAGCGGCAAACCGGACGTTGACGAGGTCGATATCGAGTATTCGACCGATCTCACGAATTGGTCCAAGCTTACGGAAGGCACCGTCAAGACGGCGTATCCCGATGGCACGGTCATGATCGAAATCGTCGTCCCGGAAAGCCCGAGCGCCTTCTTCCGCGCGGTTGTGAATGAGGAATAAGGCCACGGTCCAGGACAAGAAAGGAATCTAAGAAATGAATATGAAACTCTTTACTGTTGCAGTTGTCGGCTTAACCGCCTTTGGAGCCCTCGCCGAGAGCGAGGACTCCCTCGGGCGCTGGACGTTCTCCGCGGGTCCTTCGTGGCGTAGCCAGATCAAGATGAAGATCAAGGGCCAAAATTCCGTTGCTCCCGAGAGCTTCGATATGGAGGCGGCGAAGGGAGATAACGATAAGTGGGCGGCTGAGCAGGATAAGATGGAGATTAAGACTCACCCTGATGCCGGCAAGGAGGGTAGCATGGTTCCCGAAGGCGCTCCGATTTGGACGCTCGAGGAGATCCGCTATGAGTCGTTCGGGACGGGTGAGTCCGTTAACGACGAGAAGAGCTCGATGGGCGCCAACTTCCAGCTCGGCTACGACTTCTATCAGAGCGAAACCTTGACGATCGGGCTTAACGCTCGCTTCGCGGGGTATTGGAACATGAAGTCGGGTCGTCGTTCGATCGGCAGCGCGTTCGAAACTTGGAAGGATGTCTATATCTTCGAAAACAGCATTCCGATGGCTGATTTCAAGCCGGAGCCTGAAGACGGCTATACGCTTCGCGAGGATCTCTCCGAGAAGACCGGTACGACTACGACCGGCGGAGGTTTCGGCGCGGCGCGAGTCCGCGGCGATCTTTATCAGATCGGCCTCGGCCCGAAGTTCTCGTGGACACCGTTCGCCGGCTGTGAAAGCTGCTCGCTTGATTGGTTTACGATCTACGGCGGCGTCGAAGCCCTTTGCAACATCTCGCATGCTAAGTTTGAAGGCGCGGCGTCCGGTTCTTCGACCGATTGCCTCCTCGGCTTCGGCGGTAATCTCGGCATTCTCGCAGGGCTTACCGAAAACCTCGGTCTCTATGGTCAGGTCGGCTACGAGTGGATCGACAAGCACGATTACAACGTCGGCGGCTTCAAGTCGGAAATCGACTACTCCTCGCTCGTCATCTCGGCGGGCCTCCAGTACCGCTGGTAAAGGGCGTGGAAATTTGATATAATAGTGGCATGAAGAATTTAATATTGAGCTTCATGTCACTATTTTCTTTAGCGGCTTTTGCTGCGGGGACGGCTGCCGTTTTTCCCGCTACTGATTGTCTTTGGTACGATAAACCGGCGCACCTCGTCGATATGGCCGTTCCGTGGTCGGTCGGCAAAACTCCCGCGAACAATTCGCCCGCTAACGTCGTCCATGATGCTTGGGAAGCTCAGACGCTTCCGATCGGCAATGGTCGAATCGGCGCGACGCTCTTCGGCGGAGACGCTCGCGATAGGATTCAGCTTAACGAAGTCTCTCTCTGGTCGGGAGGACCCAACCTCCCCGGAAACGGCTCGGGCTACTCTTACGGCCCGAAGGCGAATCGCGATCAGTTCGGCTCTTACCAGCCGTTCGGAAATCTCGTGATCGACTATGTCCTTCATAGTCAATCGACAACTGAGTATGCCCGCGCGTTGAGCTTGAAGAAGGGTATTCACTATACGACTTTCGAGAATAACGGCGTCAAGCACATGCGCGAAGCGTTCGTTTCCCGCCCCGACGAAGTGCTCGTCTACTCCGCTCGTGCCGACAAGCCCGGAACTTTGAGTGCCCGCATCGGCCTTATGCCTTGCCACGACGTCGATTATTCGATTGAAGACAAGACGATCATCATGCGCGGCACTTTGGTGAACGGCGAAAAGTTCGAAGGCCGCGTTTTGTTGCGCGTAAACGGCGGTAAAGGCGCCGCGGTCGGCAAGCCATATAATTGCCGCGTCGAATACGAGGGTTCGGGCGACTTCCAATATCCGACTTGTGTAGGGAAGGGCATCCCCTATCTTATCGTCAAGGATGCCGACTCGTTCGAGCTTCTCGTCTCGCTTGCGACCGACTATAAGGAAGATTATAAGCAAGGTTGGAAGGGGGAAGATCCGGGCGTCAAGAATAAGCACATCCTATCTTCCGCAGCGAAAAAGAACTTAAGCTCGCTTCGCGCTCGTCACACGGCCGATCATGGCGCTCTCTATAACCGCCTGACGATCTCTCTCGGCAAAACCGCCGCGGAAATCGCCGCCCAGCCGACCGACCGCCGAATCGAGCGGTATCGCGCAGGAGCGACCGACGACCCCGAACTAGAAACGCTCGTCTATCAGTATGGGCGCTACGTGCTGATCGCGGGTTCGCGCCCGGGAAATCTCCCCGTTACCTTGCAAGGCATTTGGAACGATAAGGTTCACGCCGCTTGGGCCTGCGATTACCACAACAACATTAACCTCCAGATGTGTTACTGGGGCGCGGAAGTCGCGAATCTCTCCGAGTGCCACCAGCCGTTCGTCGACTATATGCTCGCGATGGAAGAGCCGCTTACCGAGATGACGAAGAAACAATTCGGGCCGAACATCAAGGGTTGGACGACGCGCATTTCTCAGAATATCTGGGGCGCGGGCGGTTGGGTGATGTGGAATCCGCCCGTTAATGCGTGGTATCTTCTTCATGTCTGGGATCACTTCCTCTTTACGGGCGATAAGAAGTATCTTAAGGAAACGGGCTATCCCGTCATGAAGTCTGTCTGCGAGTTTTGGGAGTCGCGCCTTAAGGAAACGCCGGAAGGGACGCTCGTCTCGCCCCAAGGCTGGTCTCACGAATGGGGCCCGACGGAAGACGGCATTTCCCATGACCAGCAGCTTATATGGGAAGCGTTCGACGATACGGCGAAGGCCGCGAAAATACTCGGCGTCGACTCGGAGTGGGCGAAAAAGCTTATCGCGATGCGTGATAAGCTCGAAAAGCCGAAAGTTTCCCCGAACGGCTATTTGCAGGAGTGGCGCGTCGATAGGCCCAACATGGTCTCGGGCCATCGTCACACGTCTCACTTGATCGGCGTCTACCCCGGCACCATGCTCTGGAAGCAGCCGAATAGCGACAAGCTTATCGCCGCGGCGAAAAAGTCGCTTGAGCTTCGCGGTTGTGGGGGCGATAATCGCCGTTCTTGGACTTGGCCTTGGCGCACGGCTTTGTGGGCGCGCTTCGGCGACGCCGATCAGGCCTACGAGATGGTTCGCAGCTATCTTCGCTATAACTGCCTTCCCAATATGTTCGGCAACCATCCTCCGATGCAGATGGATGGAACTTACGGGATTACGGGCGGCATGAGCGAAATGTTCGTCCAGTCTCAGTCGGGCGAAGTCGTTCTCCTCCCGGCGCTCCCGAAAGCTTGGCCGAATGGCAAGATCACGGGCATCAAGGCTCGCGGCAATTTGACTATCGACATGGAGTGGAAGGACGGTAAAGTTACCGATTATAAAATCACTTCCTCTACTCCTAAGCATAAGCCCGTCAAAGTCATCGTCAACGGCGAGACGAAAACGATCACCCCTAGCGTTCGCTAATCTCAGGCGAGCGGAAGATCGATCGAGATGATCGATTCGTCCGGGAGCTTGACCTCGAACTTGATCGGATGACCCTCATCGAGCCACATTCCGTCAG
>JAZLMG010000043.1:0-2781 GCA_045598585.1 Kiritimatiellia bacterium | reverse complement strand
GAAGTAATCGCATTCAATCGTTTTCATATTAATGATATTATACCATATTCGCGGCAAAATGAAAAGCGCTAGCGAAAAAGAAAGAAGGAGAGCCGAATCGACTCTCCTTCTTTTCAACACTTAGTGTCTTAGACTTTACTTGGCCTTGCCGAACATCGTCTTATCGAAGTTGAAGAACGGGAACCAGGGGAGGAAGCCGCCTTCGTTGTGGCAGATGAGACCGAGCTGGAGCGCGGCGTGCTGAGCGTTGTTCCAGAAGCCGAGCTGAACGCCGTTGCGGAGCGTGACGACGCGGCTGTAGCCCATCGAGTACTGGCAGCCCGACTGGAAGTCATTGGCCTTCGAGATGCAGATGTCGATCTGGGCGCCCTTCATCGAGTTGACTTCGGAAGCGAGACCGAGAACGCAGCCCTGACGATCAGCGTTCTGAGCGGGGCCGTCGAACCAAGTCGACCACGCGAAATCGGCCTTAGCCGTAACAACCATCGCGGCAACCGCGAAGAGAGCGATAGCGAGTTTCTTCATTTTTTGTTTTTCCTTTGGTTTTGTGTTTTGTTGTTTGAGAAATTACTTGGTAGCGGTACGATCGTTGTATTCGCCCGATTCGGTGTTGATGCGGATCGTGTCGCCTTCGTTGATGAACAAAGGAACGGCGAGGGTGTAGCCGCCTTCGACCGTCGCCGGCTTCGTGACCTTACCGGAAGCGGTGTTGCCCTTCACGCCGGGCTCGACCTTCGTGACCTTACGCTCGACGAGCTGAGGAAGATCAACGCCGATAACGGAATCGTTGAAGAAGAGCGCCTTGACTTCCATCTCGTCCATGAGGAAGTACTTCTTGTCGCCCATAACTTCGTAAGAAACGCGAATTTCTTCGAAGTTCTCATCGGTGAAGACGAACGCCGTGCCGTCGTCATACGAGTAAGTAACGGAATACTGAAGGAGTTCGGGCTTTTCGAACTTATCGCCCGAGCGATAGCTCTTCGTCATACCCGTACCCGTGATCATATTGCGGAGCTTGCAGTTGTAAATCGCCTGACCCTTACCCGGCTTCGAGAAGTCGAATTCCGTGATTTCCCACGGATCGCCGTCGATAAGAAGCTTGACACCCTTGTGGAGTTCACCTGCACCGATTACTTCACCCATTTTATTCTCTCTTTCTTTCTTAAGTTTACACTTTAAACTTTAACTTTTAAACTCTTTTTCACTCTCCGAACTGACAGTCGAGCGCGTCGGAGATCATATCGATCGCTTCTTCGAGATCCTCTTCTTTAAGCGACAAGGGCGGGAGGAAACGAACGACGTTCGGCCCCGCAGTAAGCGCGAGAAGGCCCTGCGCCGCAAGCGCTTCGACGACATCCTTCGCGCTACCGTCGACGACGAGGCCGAGCATAAGGCCCTTGCCACGAACCTCTAAGAGCTTATCGTACTGATCGACGAAACCCTGAAGAGCTTCTTTAAGAAGCGTACCGATTTCAGTCGCCTTATTGAGGAGCTTTTCTTCTTCGATGATCTCGATAACCGCGAGAGCTGCCGCGGCAGCGACGGGATTACCACCGAAGGTCGAAGCATGAGAAGAAGCCGTGAAGACATCGGCCGTCTTCGCGTTCATGACGAGCGCCGACATCGGGAGCCCCCCGCCAAGCGCCTTCGCGAGCGTGAACATATCGGGCTTCACGCCGTAGCCCTGGAAAGCGAACCAAGTGCCCGTACGGCCCATGCCCGACTGGACTTCGTCACAGATCATAAGAAGATTCTTTTCGTCGCAAAGCGCGCGAACACCCTTCATGAATTCTTCAGTCGCGGGAGTGATGCCGCCTTCGCCCTGCACGGGTTCGAGCATAATCGCAACCGTCTTTTCGGAAATCGCGGCCTTGACGGACTCGAGATCGTTGAAATCGGCATACTTGAAACCGACGGGCAAGGGATCATACCCTTCCTGGCACCACGACTGACCGGTAGCGGTTACGGTCGCGAGCGTGCGACCGTGGAAGCTCTGACGCATGGTGATGATCTCGTAGCGGCCCGATTCCGCACCCCACTTACGAGCGAGCTTGATCGCCGCTTCGTTCGCTTCCGCGCCGGAGTTCGCGAAGAAGACCTTGCCGCCGAGCTGCGAGAGTTCGACGAGCTTCTTGGCGAGATTGGTCGCGGGTTCATTGACATAAAGATTCGAGCAGTGGGTAAGCTTCGCGGCCTGATTCTGAATCGCCTCGATGACTTTCGTGCGACCATAGCCGACATTCTGAACGCCGATACCGCTCGTGAAGTCATACATCGTACGACCATCGGCATCACGAACCGTAACGCCCTTGGCACTCTGCAATACTAACGAAGGAGAATAGGTCGGAGCGACCGACGACTTGTAAAGATCCATTATTTCCGATGACTTGCTCATTCCGTTATCTCCGTTCCCACGCCTTCACGCGTGAATATTTCCAATAATAACGAGTGCGGCATACGACCATCGACGAGGTGAACTTTCTTCACACCCTTCTTAATCGCGTCTTCGCAACTCTCGATTTTCGGGAGCATTCCTCCCGAGATGACTCCCTCCTTTTTAAGCGCGGCGATTTCGTCGAGCTTCAAGGTGGAGATAAGCGACGTCTCGACCTGAGGATCCTTGAGGAGCCCCGGCACATCCGAGACGAGCGCGAACTTGCGAACCTTCAAGGCCTTGGCGAGAGCCGCCGCGGCATAGTCCGCATTGATATTGTAAAGATGATTATCTTCTTCGCCCGAACCCAAGGGGGTCACGACGGGGACAATACCCGCGTCGAGCAT
>JAZLMG010000042.1:0-47859 GCA_045598585.1 Kiritimatiellia bacterium | reverse complement strand
TCATCTCTTTTATCGCTTTATTATGGCATTGGACGGTACGTTTCATGTAATTCGCGAGAAGGGACGTGGGGCACAGGAGCCATTGATGCTATTAGTTCGCGCCTTCAAAGTGAGATGCCGGGATTAAGGGGATTTGGCTCGCGAAATCTGAAAAATATGCGAGCTTTCTACGAATTTTGGTCGCCTTTCTTAAATCGGCAGCCGACATCTGCCGATATGGAATCAGGATCGTCGGTTTCAATTGTCCCGATTCGGCAGTTGGCGGCTGCCGATTTAGATATAGAGGCGTTTTTGTCGGTTGGATTCTCTAGCCACATCGAAATTATGGCGAAGGCAAAGAGTATTGAAGAGTGCATGTATTACATCCGAGCTGCGCAGGCTGGTAGGTGGACGAAGATGCAGCTCAGAGAACGGCTCAAAGCCGATGATTATCATCACATTGGTGGCCTTCCCAATAACTTTGTTGCAACTATAGATAATCCGAACAGAGCTTTGGCGGCTGTTAGGATGTTCAAGGATGAATACCTTCTAGATTTCATTAATGTAGAGGATATAGAAGCAACATCCGGCGAGGATGTGGATGAGCGGGTGGTTGAAAAGTCGATTGTCTCGAACATCCGAAATTTCATTATGACTTTTGGGCGAGACTTTTCGTTTGTAGGTAATCAATTTAGGATGGAAGTCGCGGGGCATGAGCAATTCATTGATCTTTTGTTCTTTAATCGAGAATTGAATTCGTTAGTTGCGGTAGAGTTGAAAACAGGAGAGTTTAAGTCATCGTATCTAGGACAACTTCACTTATATCTTCAAGTTCTTGAGGACCAATATAGAAAGCCGCATGAAAATCCCCCGATAGGTATCATTCTTTGTAAGTCTGCCGACAAGGCGTTCGTTGAGTATGCGGTTCGTGATTATGACAAGCCAATGGGAGTTGCGACATATCGCACAGCAGATGAGATGCCAGAACGCCTACGTAAGGCATTACCGCCAATTGACGAGATCCGTAAACAATTAGAAAGACAGTAATAACTCGCTTCACTGTATTCGACTGCCTCGAAGACCATCTCGATTCCGATGACCTTCGGCGAAAACCAGAAGGTGAAGTATTACAGGGTCAACGTCAAGGCGACCAAGTAATCCTGTCAATCCTGTAAATCCTGTCTACAAAGACAAATCAAACAACAGACGGCTTCCTCGTGAGGCCGTTTGTTGTTTTGGGGAGAGGTTGAAATCCCGTGCGGCACGGGAGCAATTTTCCGTGCCGCACGAAAAGGTCTTTCCGTGCCGCACGGAATTCTCCGGGGATGGGCAAGGGGCGTGGGGCGCGGTATTTCGGACGACAGTTTGAAAGCAGTAGAGAATAGAATACGACTTGTCAGAATGAAGGGGGGCTTGATTTTCCCACGGGGAATATGGTATAATATGAGGCGTCAACGGGCGAAAGCCCCGAGACACCGGGATGCGGGAAACTTTCCTGCCTTGGGCGAGGGTAATTCCTCGCCTTCGTACTTTCTAAAGATGGCTAATATCAAAGAGATTAGTGTTTTTATCGATGAGTCCGGAAGCTTCTCCTCATACGAAGCCGATCCGAACTCTCCGCATTACTTGCTTTGTCTGGTCGTTCATAATCAGGATGACGACATTTCCGAGGAAGAAACCAAGCTACAAGACTCATTGCAGAATATGGGATTGGAGCGCGCTCATACAATTCATGCAGGACCTTTGATTCGTCGGGAAGATGACTATGCGAATATGTCAAGGGAAGAACGCATAGGTATCTTCAGACGTATGATGATTTTCATTCAGAAGGCAAAGTTCAAGTATCGTTGCTTTAGGATATACAAGCCATATCATACTCATCAGAATGCTATTCATGATGTTCTTCTACAATCGATGTTGGATTTCTTGGTGGCTCATCGAGATGAATTGAATGCGTGCGATGGTATAAAGATTTATTACGATAATGGACAGAGCCAAGTAACCGAATTGCTCAAAGAGGCATTTGCGATGTTTTCTTCCAAGGTATGTTTCGTGCCGCAAGTCAGACCGAATCGATATCGATTGTTTCAGGTTGCTGATGTAGCATGTACTTTGGAATTAACAAGAGCGAAGCTAGAAGAAAAGGAACGAATCAGTTTATCGGAGGATAAGTTTTTCGGCGGCGTTAAAGACCTTAAAAAACTTTATCTTAAGCCGCTATCTAAAAAGATGTGGCAATGACGATTTCCGTCCCCGCCATTGGTGACGCGAAGGTCTACTTCATCAAGGTCAAGGCCTCAGCTACGAAGGAATCCCGTTAATCCAGTCTAAAACAGAACTGCCGCGGGCTATTCCGCGGCAGTTTATTGTTGCCGTCATTGCGGGGAAAATGGTACAATATACATAATAATGAACTATATACCTCCATTTACTCTGAGCGAGAAATCTATCACGCTGGTGGCCGAGATTGCCGCGGCACTGGAGCGGTATAAGATTGTAATGGAAGGCCCTGATGGGGTGCGCTTAAGAAAAATCAATCATATTCGAACCGTCCGGGGAACTACAGCAATAGAAGGAAATACTCTTACGGAGGAGCAAGTGTCGGCGGTCTTGGAAGGGAAACGTGTCGTAGCGCCGCAGCGAGAGATCGATGAAATCAAAGGCGCTCACGAGGCCTATTGCCTTTTGGGGAAGTTCTTCAATCCCTTGAGCTTAAAGGATATTCTTAAGGTTCATTCCGTTTTGATGAGCGGTCTCGTGGATGGAGCGGGTGGTCTAAGAGATCGTGGTGTTGGCGTTGTGGACGGCTTTGGCAATGTCTTACACATGGCGCCTCCCGCGTCAAGGGTGCCGGAACTAATGGGAGACTTGCTTCTTTGGGCGAATGTGACGAATCTCCATCCGCTGATTAAGAGTTGCGTTTTCCATTATGAATTTGAGTTTATCCATCCGTTCTTGGATGGCAATGGACGAATGGGGCGTCTATTGCAAACGGCGATATTAGGGCAGTGGAACGAGCTCTTCTTTGCCGCGCCGATTGAAAATATCGTCTACAGCAATCAGGCGGGATATTACGAGGCGATTCAGCAATCGACTTCGAAGGCGGATTCCGGACCTTTTATCGACTTTATGCTCGTACGAATAACGGAAACCATTAAAGAAAAGGGGACGCTTATCGAGGATGTCCCGATAAATGTCCCGATAAATGTCCCGATAAACGAAGCGGTGTATACGCTTATTTGCCACGAAAGCGGGATAAACCGCGAGAGAATGGCGAAGCTGCTCGCGGTGGATGTTAAGACTATTGGACGAGCGGTAAAAGCGCTTGCCGATAAGGTCGAACATCGCGGCAGTAAGAAGACCGGCGGATACTACGTCAAATCCTGTTAATCCTGTCTGAAAAGACAATACCTAATAACAAACGGCTTCGCAAGGAGCCGGTTGTTATTTTCCATGTTTGTGCTTGACACATCTGTGGAAAATGAAAATCGTATCTTTCCGCGTCACTTTGGCGGCAAGGGGGCTTGACAAGATGGGTTCATTTATGATACAATATAGCTTATGAAATTTGAGCTGAATAACTATGTTTCAGAGAATGGAGTAGAACCCTATAGTGATTGGTTCCATTCCTTGGATGCTCAAACTAGAGTTAAGATTCATAGTCGAGTATTTCGCCTCGCACAAGGAAACTTTGGCAATTGTAAGCCTATTGCAGATGACCACGTAAAAGGTGTGCGTGAGTTGACAATTGATATGGGGCCGGGATATCGAGTTTATTTTGGAAGAGATGGCGAAAAGCTGATTTTGCTTCTTACAGGAGGAATTAAAAAATCTCAAAAGCGCGATATCGATAAGGCGCTTGAGTATTGGAAAGATTACAAGTCGAGAAAGGGGAAGTGATATGGCTCTTACTAAATCTTATAAAGAAATGATCCTTAATGATATTAAGAACGATCCGGAATTTGCCGCAGAGCTATTTAGACAGTCGGTTGTCTCAATCTTCAGCGGCGAACTTTCGTATGGTCTTACTTCGCTTCGTGATATTGTTAATGCAGGTATGGGCTTTCAAGCTCTTAGCAGAGTCGTTGGTATGACCTCGCAGAATCTTCATCGTGTCCTCAATGAGAATGGTAATCCGACTATTAAGACATTAAGGAAGATTGTCTTAGCTATTAGCGATTATAATGGCTACGAAGCTCCGCTATTTGCACAGGCTTGTTGATTGTCTCGATTCCGATGACCTTCACCGACGGCAAGAAGGTGAAGTACTACAAGGTCAACGTCAAGGCGACCAAGTAATTCTCATCAGATAGAGCAAAGAAGGGCGAGCTTAACGGCTCGCCTTTTCTTTTCCTACCCGCACCGATTTTTCAACCATTGCATTCCCGTCCCAGAATCCGGCGTAAATGGGATTTGACCGCACGCGGCGAAAATGATATAATATTGCTATGAATTGCGATACGGCTACATTATCGAATGTGAAAGACTATACGCTTTTTTCCTACGGAGGGAAAGAGCTTAAGTTTCGTGCGCCGCGAACGCTCAAGCGATATTTGCAAGTCAATAAATGGAATGCCGGATACATTGAGGTTGAGACGGAATACGAAGATTGTATAGATGAAGAGTATATCGATTTAGGCCCTATACTGCGTGACTTGTTGATAGATCCGAAAAGCTTCCTTTCCCCAATTAAGAAAGTTGAGGTTGTGAATGTCTGAAGAACAAGCGACTTCTATTGCCGAGAAGGCAGATGTTATTGTCAATGGCTATGCTATGCTTAAGCACGCGCTTGGAGTTCGCGTTGTAAATCTTGATACTGGGAATGTCTCGGTTTTCTCCGATTCGGATGAGATGTTGGAGACGAGTATGTCCGACATCGAATTAGCAATCGCGCTAAAGTATCTTAAAGCCAACCGCCAATTTATGGCTGCTTGATTATGCCCAAGTTGTGCAGAAGCGAGGAAAGCTTTCGGATCGTGAAGTGAATGGTATTGCCAAGTTTATTAAAGAGAACTACATGGAAATGTATGCGGCTTGGGCTAAACGCTCTGAAAACGGTTTCTATATAGGAGATTCAATATAAGATGATTTCGTCGTCTTTCCGCGGCGATTTAGTTTAATTCTCGCGGTTATCGCTTCGGAAGATTTCAGAATCAGTTCAATATTGATTTGGTAACGCTTCGGTATCTACAAACAGGAATATCTGTAAGTGAAACTGCCGCGCATTTATCGCGCCTAATCCTGTAAATCCTGTTAATCCTGTCTGAAAAGACAACACCTAATAACAAACGGCTTCGAAAGGAGCCGTTTGTTATTTTGTTATTTTCCATGTTTGTGCTTGGCACATCTGTGGAAAATAAAAATCGTATCTTTCTCGGCCCTTCGGCGGAAGGGGGCTTGACAGGATGATATCATATATGATACAATATGTGCTATGAATTATGTGACGAAGAAGTATGAGCGAGAGAATGGGGCAATTCCCTTCGACGAGTGGCTTTCGTCGCTTTCGCCGGTATTTCGTGCTCGAGTCTATGCCTATCTCACGAGAGTTGAGCTTGGCAATTGGGGTAATGTCAAGTCAATCGAGGGCGAGGATTCGAAAGATCTATTTGAGTTGCGTATGTTCTTTGGCTCCGGATATCGCGCTTATTTCGGCAAGGATGGTGACAAATTGATATTGCTACTTTGCGGAGGCGACAAGAAAACGCAAAAGCGTGACATCAAAGTGGCGAAGATGTTGTGGAATGAATATCGAAAGAGAAAAGGAGAATGATATGGCTTTGACGGTTGATTATCGTGAAGGAGTGTTAAAAGACATCCGGGAAAATCCTGAGGTGGCGCGTGAGTATTATCGCGAGGCGGTTAAGGCAACGATTAACGGAGAGACGGATGTCGCGAATTCGATGTTTCGCGACCTTGTAAATACAGGTATCGGCTTTCAGCGACTTGCAGTCGAAACGGGAATCAGCGCGCCGAATCTTCATCGTGCGCTTTCTCCGCGCGGAAATCCAACAATGAAGACATTCAGTAAGATTGCTGCGGCGGTAAGTCTTTATCTTGGTTTTCCGACTCCGATGGGAATCTTCGGATAAAGTGCTGTCAAGAAGCTTTCGCGCGAGGGTATAAAATAGAGGCGAGGAGCAATCTCAGCCTCTATTTTCGTATATTCATCAAATCTCTGCGCTCTTTGTGTACTTTGTGGCGGAATAGAACTCAAATTGAGTTTAAGTAGAATTCAACCTGAGTTCAACTTGAACTCTTGCTAGCGTCAGTATTCGGTCATATGACCTTTGATGATTAGGTTAATTGCGTGAAACCTTATCGTTATGCGATATCGAAAAGTGCTAGGTCTTATCGGCATAAGTGCAGGCACTTACACATATAAGTGCTAGCATTTAGGTATATAAGTGCCGACACTTTTACTTGGGCGATAATAAGGTGTGTACATGACCTATGCTGACTGATATGAAGGTGAAGTACTACAAGGTTAGCGTCGAGGCGACCAAATAATCCTATAAATCCTGTCTAAAACTGGGAAGAAAAGAGGAGACCGTTCCCAATTCGTGGATATTCGAGAGGCGCTCCAAGCATTCGTGTTCTTATTCGTGCTTCGCGCCGGTAGGGCCCTCTCCCAATCGCGCGTCACATCGGTGAAGGGGAAGCTAAGACTTAAACGAGGTTGAACTTACGGGCGAGTTCGCGCGAGGATGTGAAGATCATCGTTGGCTTCCCGCGAGGCGAAATGTAAGGCGTTTTGCAAGCGGCAAGCTCTTCGACGAGCTTGATCGCGGCATCCTTAGTCAAGTTTAAGCTCGCTCCCGCGAAAGTCTTAGCTACCGACTTCGCAATAATTTCCTCGCGCCACTTTTCGCCGCGACGAATTCCGCCCTCGGCGAGATCTTCGGCGATAGTCAGCAAAAGCGCAGCGGGATTCGAGTCCGAGCAAGCTTGAGGGATCGCATCGATCTTGATCGTGTTTTCACCGAACTCTTCTACTTGGAAGCCCATTGCGCAGATTTCTTTAAGCGCACCCTTGATGCGGGCAAAATCGGGAGGCGAGAGTTTAATGGTTTCGGGAAGTAAGAGTTGCTGCGAAAGTGGTGCGGTCTTGGAGTTAAGAAGCTCTTCGAAGACGATGCGCTCACGAGCGGCCTTCGGATTTAAGGTGACGAGTCCTGCATCGGTTTCGAGAAGCATGAAGCCGGACTCGGTTAAGGCCAAATACTTGAACCACTGCCAAGGCCTTGTTTCGGTCGAGTCTCCATCCAGCGCGAATTCGATGGCGACGGGAGCAGGGATAGGGGTTGGCGTAGGTGTAGATGTAGGCTGTAGGTGTAGAGGTGCGAAGGTGTTAGAGTTGATGTTTGAAGTCGAAGTTGAAGAATGGAAATTCTCCTCTCTTGGACTTGGATTTAAGACTTCAACTCTTTTCTCTTCCCCCTTAAGCGCGACAGCGTTCTCGATCGCCTCCATTACCGCGAGCTTGACGGCGCTATTATCCCTAAAGCGGACTTCGCGTTTAGTCGGGTGGACATTGACATCGACTTGGGTTGGGCTTACTTCAATGAAGATTATCGCGGCCGGCTTCGCATCGCCTTGACGAGACGGATATGCTTCTTTAATTGCATATTGAATGGAGGGCGCGGTAGCAGGTCTTCCGTTCACGAAGACATATTGGTCGCGGCGCGTCGGGAAGGCGAGGTTGGGGCGCTCGATAAGACCCGAGACTTTAACGCCATTACGCTCGGCATTGAGCTTCAACATCGAGTCATTCATCTCGTTGCCGAAGAGATCGAAGACGCGATCTTTCAAGGTTTTCGCCGGAGCGAGTCGAGAAGATTCACGACCGTCGGTAACGAGCGTAAAACCGATTCCGGGATGTGCGAGAGCGTGAATGGTGAAGATGCGCTTGATGTGCGCTTCTTCAGTTGCGGCAGCGCGAAGAAACTTGCGACGAGCGGGAACGTTACAGAAGAGATCCTTCACTTCAACGGTCGTTCCGGGAGGCGCGCCGGCGGAACTTACCTGAACGAGCGTACCCGCATCGACCTGTAGATAAGTCGCTTCATCGCTATTGTGGGTTCGGGTCGTGATTGAGAAGCGTGAGACGGAGGCGATAGAAGGGATCGCTTCGCCGCGGAAGCCCAAGGTGTCGATATTCTCGATATCATCAACATCGAAGATTTTCGATGTTGCCTGTCGCTCCAGGGAAAGTACCGCATCTTCTTTCGTCATCCCGATGCCGTCATCGGTAATCTGAATGAGCTTGCGGCCACCTTGTTCGATGACGATTTTGATGTTGCTCGATTTAGCGTCGATGGAGTTTTCGACGAGCTCCTTTACGACGCTCGCCGGACGTTCGACAACCTCACCCGCGGCGATTTTGTTCGCCACGTGAACGGGCAAGACTCTCACATGTCCATCGCGCTCAATAGCCATCAATCAAAACTCCAAGGAAATATTCTCACGAAGGAACGTCGGCTCGTCAAGGTTCTGCCCATTCCAAATCGTCGCTTCGACATTGTTGAAACGTCCACGATTCGTCGGCCCGACCGAAAGCGGATTGCGATTCTTGATATTGTGCTTGTCCTTATCGTCTTTGCCGCCTTTGCCGCGAGACTCCTCGGCGCCATTAGATTCGAACATCAAGGTGACGATCGAAAGTCGGCCGGAGAAAGTCGAGTCATCGTTCACTGTCGAGAGATGAAACGCGGAACCTTGCGAGAAGGTATGCTGAATTCCCTCGGCAATCGTGCCGACTTCGCTGAGTCGAAGATCGCTTCCTGCCAAAATGCCGCAGATAATCGTACGAATCGGGCCCGAAGCTGTAGCAAGAAGCTCATTGCGACGAAGCATATCGAGAGCTTCTTCGGCACGATTCGGCCCCTGGACGGTAACTGCCGCGAAACGACCGCGTCCCGAGCCGGTTATGATGTGACGAAGGCGCTCGGTATCGAGGTGGATATAGCCGGGCTTTTCTATGAGGCGCCAGAATAATGTCACGCCAGTCGCAATCGTATCGACCGCGCGGCGCATACCTTCCTCGAAATTGTCGACGCCTTTGACGAGCTTATCGAGCGGTAAGAAAATCGCCGCGTTGGCTTCTTCTTCGATCATCGTCAAAATGCCGCGGCTGGCGCGTTGACGATTCTCGCCTTCGAAGACGAAGGGAGTCGTCGCGAATACTATCGACGGAATGCCGCGAGTTTGGAGACGCTTCAAGGTTTCAAGCGTGACGCCGCCACCTGTTCCGCCGCCCAAGGCCGTTACGATTACGGCGATTCGTACGCCTTCCAAGTGGTCGTCGAGAATCGAAATCGAATCTTCCGCCGCGAGACGCGCCTGGACGACATCACCACCCGCGCCATGTCCCGAAAGCCGGTTTCCGCCGATTAAGATGAAGGGGCCGTCCGCTTCGCCTGTACGTGCGTCGGTGTCGGCGAGTACATAACGAAGGCCTTCACCAAACGCGCGATTCACGCCGCGAGCCATCTGGCAGCCCGCCGTTCCGATGCCGATAAGTAAGATAGGGCTCGTACTCATTTGAAGAACCTCCCTAAAATTCCGCCGAGGAAAGGTGTCTCGTCATTGTTGCGGTGGGCATACATGAGCGCGCCGGAAACCGCCGCGAGACTGTGGCTGTTCGGCTCATTATCGAGCCCGTCGACATTGACGACGCGTCCCATGCGAACGCTGACGCCGAGAATCTGTTCGGCGATTTGGTCGAGGTCGGTGAGTTTCGCGCCGCCTCCCGTGAGAACGATGCCCGAGTGAAGACGATTAAGTAAGTCACGCGATTCGAGCGTATCGCGAATCACGCGGAAGATTTCTTTGACTCGCGCATTGACAACCGTATTGAGGGCGCGGCGGGAAATCGTGCGACTTTCCATAAGCGCAGACGAGCTCGGCACATTGACGCGCGCGGAGAGTCCGGTTAGCCCCGAAAGCGAGGCGCTGGATTCTTTGATTTTGAGCGTCTCGGCTTGAGAGTTCGTTGTTTGGAAGGCGTGGGCGATGTCATTGGTGATATGATCGCCGCCTACACCGATTACTCCCGCGCTTGCGAGATAGCCGTCGGTATAAACCGCATAGCCGGTCGAGCCGCCGCCTAAATCGAGAACGAGAACACCGTTTTTCTTTTCGTGTTCCGCCAAGACCGCGTCGGCTGCGCAAGTGACCGCGAAGAGCGGCTCGTCGATTTCAAGCTTCGCATTATCTGCGGCGGTTTTCGCGTCTTGAATGCGGTTCTTGTCGGCGTGTATGTGGAGGGTATTGAGCTTGAGAATTCGTCCCGACATGCCTTTAGGCGTCGTGATGCCAGTCAAGTTGTCGATGACGTAGTCCTGCTCGATGACATCCAAGAGTTCGCGGTTTTTCGGAATCGCGTAGTTGCGCGAGGAATTGAGAACTTCGTTGATTTCGTCATCGCCGACTTTCGAGCCGCCTACGATGGTCGTTACGGTGTAGGGGCTTACTTCGATATGACGGCCCGAGACGACGAGGTAGGCGGTGCAAAGCGTGAGCGAAGAGGCGGAGCCTTTCAAGTTCTTCTCGGCGCTTTGAATGACGCTCTTGATTGAACGTGTCGCGTCGGCGATATTCAAGATCTGACTTTTGCGGACATTGCTCGAAGGAATTTCGGTGTGGCCGATCATTCTGACTCGACCGGTCGATTCGCCTTCGCCGACCGCGAGCACGGTTCTCGTCGTGCCGATTTCTATTGCGGCGTAGATGTTGGACATAAAATTACAGGCCTCCTTTCATCTCGGCATAGATTCGTCCCGAGGTGTCCGTCGCATTCCAGTTCATCGTGTCGTCACCGACGCGCGAACTGATCGCTTGAGATAATAGTGTAAGCTGTTTGAGCATGCTGCGGCGCGATTCGAAAGAGTCGACATCCGTCATCGAATCCCAAGCGATCTTAGCGGTAGAGTAGCTCGTGAGCGTGGCGATCAAGTAGTCGGGTTTGGAGATGTCGATTTCAAGAATGCCGAGGTCATGCAAGTCGCCGTCTTGGCAAGCTTCGATTACTCTTAAAGCGGCGAGCGCTTTTCCTGTAAGGACTTGGCCGGGCGAAGAAAGGGGAGTCTCCGATTCGCGAATCATCGGGAGCATCCCCGTCCCGCGTGCCCAACTGAAGACGACGCCGTCCGAGTCGACGACGAGACCCGAAGGAGATTTGCGGCCTTTAAGATTGATTCGGGCCATGGGGACGCGCTCCTCGGTTTCAATCGTCACTTTATCGGGGAGGTGGCGCGTGATGAAGATGTTGCGAAGATTCGGAGCTTTCTTGAGGAGCTCCAAGCGACGAGTCTTGAAGTCGATCAAAGCGAGATTCGCACCGACCTTTATGCCCAGCGCTTCTTTGATCGTGTCGGGATGAACCATCTTCCCCGCCGTCAACTTAACCTGCTCGTCGACATTGACGATCACGCACTGTTCGAGGTAGATGTCTCTTAAAACTCCGCAAGCTTTCACGAGCCCGAAGATTGCGCCCGAGATAAGCAGCATCGCGATAATCGCGAGCGTTATTTTGCGACCTTCGTTGTTGTTGATCTTATTCTGTTTCTTCGCTTTCTTCATCGGTCGTAATCGGCTTTTTGGAGGATGGTGTCGCAAACTTCGGCGAAAGTGAGTCCCGTCTTCATGCCCGATTTGGGAACGAGTGAGTGAGAGGTGAAGCCCGGCGAGGTGTTGAGCTCGAGGACATACGCCTCGCCCTCGGGAGTCACGCGGAAATCGACGCGCGTCACTCCGCGGCACCCGACCGCCTTGTAAGCTTCGACGGCGATTTTCTGGAGCTTCTCGATTAAGGGTTTATTTTCGGGCGTTTCTTCGAGGAAGGGGTAGCGCGTTTCTTCGCTATTGTACTTTTCCTCATAGCCGTACCACCCGCCTTTGGCGACGATCTCGACGACAGGCCAAGGTTCCCCGCCCACAACCGCGACCGTGAACTCGCGCCCCGGAATATACGCTTCGACGAGCGCGAGGTGGTCATGATCGAGCTCTTGGGCTTTCTTGATCGCCTCGCGCATTTCTTCCTTCGTGTCGCACTTGTAGATGCCGACGGACGAACCTTCCTTCGGCGCTTTTACGACGACGGGAAGGGGCATATCGATATCATCCTCACCCTCGGTCAAAAACGCGAACTCCGCCGTCGGGACTTGGAACGCTTTAAGCATCTCTTTCGTCGAGATCTTGTCCATCGCGATTTTCGAAGCTTCCTCGCCCGGACCCGTGTAAGGAATCTTGAGCTCGTTCAATGCCGCTTGCACGCCGCCCGACTCGCCCCAACCGCCATGAAGCGCGATGTAAGCCGCGTCGACATCTTTGGGCATGCCGTCTAAGTTGTCGTCTACGGGATCAAAGGAGAAAACTTCGTATTTACCGAGCCCTTTCAAGGCCTCGAAAACGTTCTTGCCGGACACGAGCGACACTTCTCTTTCGCTCGACTTTCCGCCCATCAAAACCACTATCTTTTTCATAGGAAATATTATACCATATTTCCCTCTTTCGCGCGAGGGGAAAATATGGTATACTTTAAGTATGCCGAAGTTTGATTACGCTACTCATTACTTCCGCGCCTTCGCCATTTTGATGGTGATGGCGTGTCATAGTTTCATGATTTTGGGGCATGAAGAAATCAACCGAATCTTCTTCACTTCGGCGACTCACTTCTTCCTCTTTATTTCCGGATATCTTTGCCAATACTTGAGCGATACGCGGCCGACGAGCGCGGCGGTTTACTATTCGAAAAAGCTTAAAAACGTCGTTTTGCCGTATGTATTCTTTACGGTGCTTTACTCGTTCACCGCATGGCCGGGGGGAGGGCTCGCGGCACTTCCCAAGCATCTCGCGCTCGGCTCCGCCCAAGGGCAACTTTGGTATATTCCTTTTGTGATTCCGCTTTTTCTTGTTTCGCCTCTCCTCTTGAAACTCAAAACGCGGCAGTTTTCCTCTCTTCTCATATTTGCCGCGCTTCTTGCGATCATCTTCCCGACGCGTCAGTATCCTTTCACCTATGCTTGGCCGGGGATTTTCCATCTCTACGCCTATTTTACCGTTTATTACCTCCTCGGCTTCGCCTATGCCCGCAATAAAGCGAAGTTGGACGAAATCATTTCTCGCCCCTCCACCTTCATCTTGACCTTCACCTTGGCCCTCTCCCTCCTCGGTCTTATCGCCTATAAGCGTCTCGGCACTCCCCTTATTCATCTTTGCGAAGAAGATCTTCTTATCTCGCTTCAACGCTTACTTTTGATTCCCGTTATCCTGTTTATCTTCTTGAAAATCAGGGATAAAAAGATAAAAGCGCTCGATATTTTGGCGAATTGCTCGTTTGCGCTCTTCTTCCTCAATAATATTGCCTTTACGCTCGCGAAAGGTTGCCTTCCCGAGACTCGTCCATTGATCGTCGACATTCTCGTTTTCCCGCTCGTCGTCGCGCTTTTGACCGCTTTGATTCTGGCTCTAAAGAAGCTTCTCGGCAAATACTCAAGGATGGTAATCGGCTCATGATGAAGAAAGTTGCAATATTATTCGCTTTTTCGCTCATTTCACTATGTTCTCTCGCCGCGAACACCAACAAAGTTGTGCGCGCGGGGTGGAAGAATATCGATTCCGCTTATCATCTTTCCGGCAAAGAACTTACGCCGGAAGCGCTGAATGACAAGGTCGTCATTGTCCAACGTTGGTGCATTTCCTGCGAGAATATCGAGAAGGGCGCGGCGGAATTTCAGTCGTTAGCGAAGCGTTATCAAGATTACGGCTTTATCTTCCTCGTTTCGTATTGCCCTGACGAAGATCATGACCCGAAAGCGGTCGAGCGTTTCCTCAAAAAGCAGAATGTGGTAACTCCCGTTTATATCGGCGCGCAGGCGATGGGGGTCAAGGGCTCGGGGGCTCACCGGACGATGTATGTCGTTAAGGACGGCGCGGCACTTTGGCAGGTTAAGAAGGATAATACCGACATTAAGCCCTTAATGAAGTTCATCGAAGCGAACAAGCTCGCTTGGGTCGAGGAGGAAATCAAAACTGCCGCGGAAAAAGATCCTGCCTCCGCTATCGACCTCGGCAAGAAACTTAAGAAAGCCAACGTGAAACTTTCTCCCGAAACTAAGAAACTCCTCGATGGACTTAAGAAATGAAGATGAAATTCAATAAAATAAGCATATTTGCTGCGGTTTCGCTTATATCGCTTTGCGCCTTTGCGCGTTCTTTCGAAGTTTCGGCTTGGCGCGGCGAGACGGTTACTGCGCTCGTTCCCGATTTTTGCGAGCTTGCCGTGGTGCCGGAAGGCGTTGAAATCAAGGTCGGTCACCTCGAAATCGTCAAATACGCCCCGAATCCCAATTCGATGGAGCGCCGCGAGGCCTTTGATCGCGTCGTTTGGGGGTCGGAAGGGGATGGTGAGCCGCGTGTCGTCGAGATAAAAGTGCCGCGTGATACGCCCGCCGGAGGCTACAAGTGCGGGATGATGAACGTGACCGTCGTCGACCGCGTTCTTCCTTCGCCGAAGGAGTGGAAGTATTATCTCGATCTTTGGCAGCATCCTTGGGCCATAGCTCGCTATGCGAAGGTTCAGCCGTTTTCGAACGAACACTTCGACGCGATGCGTCCCGTCTACAAGCTTCTCGCCTCGGCGGGACAAAAGACGATCACGATTCCGATTCTCGATGAGCCGTGGGATCATCAGTGCCGCGACGCCTATCATTCGCTAGTAGAAGACGAAAACTTTGAGCTTTTCGATACTTACGTCAACTTTTGTCTCGCGTGCGGCCTCGGCCCCGATATTTCCTGCTACTCGCTTTGCCCTTGGAAACTTAAAGTTCAGCCGGGAACAAAAGAGTTCGAAGAGTATTGGGGCGATTTCCTTACTCGTTTTGCCGCGCATTTGAAAGAAAAGGGCTGGTTCGAGCATACCTACATGGCGATGGATGAGCGCGCTCCGAACCAAGTGAAGGCCGTAGCCGATTTCGTCGGGAAGTATGCGCCGGGGATGAAGATTTCGATGGCGGGTAATCGTCGTCCTAGCGATTTTGATGGCATCCGTATCGACAATTATTCCCAACTTCTCAATTATGCCGATGAGGCGTTTTTGACGGAGTGCCGCGCACGTAAGGCGGAAGGACTTAAGACGACTTTGTATGTCTGCTGCAGTCCCTCGACGCCGAACACGTTTATCGGCTCGAATCCGTATGAAGCTTATTGGCTCGGGGCGGCTCCGGGAGTGTTTGGGCTCGATGGACTACTTCGCTGGGCGTTTTGCAGTTGGCCCGAAAATCCCATAAAGGACGCGAGCTTCGGGAATTGGCGAGCGGGCGACACTTATTTAGCTTATCCTAATGGCGAGCCGAGTATTCGCTTCTTGGAGCTTCGTAATGGTATTATTGCTGCGGAAAAACTGCGTATCCTTCGCGAGGAAGGGGTGATTACCTCTGAGGATGAGGCGCGACTCGCCGCCGATTTCAAGATCGACGTCGCTCTCAAAGGTCAATACTGGCACGAAGCGATCAAAGACAAGGTGAACGCGAAAGTTAATCGATAAGTTTCAAGGAGGGAAAAGAAATGAGAAGTTCGAAAGAAATCCGCGAAGAAGCATGGAGTTTACTTTGGAAGAATAACCACATCTGGAAGCTCTTCGGCGTATGGGTTTTGCAGATGATAATCCTTCTCGGGGTTGTGCTTACGCTTTCGACACTTACCGGCTTTAACGAAAACGCCGAGGGTCTCATCCAGTTGGTCGGGAATCTCCTCCAGGCGGTCATCGCTTTAGGCATGGGCGCGGCGCTTTTGGGCATTGTTCGCGGCGAAGAGGGCTCGGTTTTAAGCGATTCTTTCCTCGGCTATCTCTATCCTTTCCGCGCATTTTTCGCCCAAATGGTCGCGGGCTTCGTGATACTCGCTTGGGCCTTCGTTCCCATTGTCATTCTCGTTGGGATACTTACGATGGTTGCGCATTCGGGCGGCGAGGTTAATAGTGCCATGATCGGCGTCGCGGGACTTGCGTATTTAATCGCTTTTATCATCGTGCTTACCGTTTCTTATCGGTATCGCCAACTGTGGTTTATTAAGGCCGACGATCCCTCGAGCGGCGCTTTTGCCGCGCTTAAACGCTCGGCCAAGATGATGGACGGGCATAAGTGGCGACTATTTAAGCTCGATATGTCGTATTGGCTCGCCGCGCTGTGGATTTTCGTCCCTATCGTCGGTTGGATTATCTTCTTTAACTATTGGGCCCTCGGCTCGGCCATTTTCTATAGGGATCTTTTAAAGGAATAATTATCATGCACTTACTCCACGAAGTTGCCGCGGCCTTGACTAAGCGCGGCTTTGAAGCTGTAGCCGTCGCGACGAGCGCCGAAGCTCGCGAAATCGTTGCGAAAGAAGCCGAAAAAGCGAAGACCGTCGGTTGGGGCGGCTCGGAGTCGCTTAAAGAATCGGGTATTCGCGAGATGCTGGAAAAGTCGGGGAAGAAGATTCTCGACCATGAGCTTATCATGGACCTCTTCCTCCTTTCCGCCAATGCCCTTACCTCCGACGGGCGCATCGTCAACATCGACGGGCGCGGAAACCGCGTCGCCGCTTCCATTGCTGGCCCGAAGAAGACGATTTACGTTATCGGCAAGAACAAAATCGTCGAAGGCGGCATCGACGCGGCACTTTCTCGCATTCATTCGAAGGCGTGCGGACCTAATTGCCGCCGTTTAGGGAAGAAGACTCCTTGCGCGATCAATGATGTCTGTCTTGACTGCGACAGCCCCGATAGAATCTGCAAGGTGACGGCGATTTTCGACCGCTGCCCGACGGGCATGCCGACCTTGGTTATCCTCGTCGACGAAAACTTGGGCTACTAAAAGATTCCCCTAGCCAAAATTGTTGGAATAAAGCCTCAGGTTTTTTGGTCTTGCAAAGTGATGTGAGGATATGATATAATATTGCTCAGTCGATTGAGCAAATTTACTCAATGGAGTGAGCAAAATGTTTAAGCGTGATATTGTTGATGTAATAGTCAAGCGAATTTGCGAGCCAAGAAAGCGAATTCAAGTAGTTATCGGCCCTCGTCAGGTCGGTAAGACTACTGCCGTAAGTCAAGCTCTTAAGGAATATTCGGGAAAATATACCTATTTACTCGCTGAAGGCCTCAATATGAATCCGCTTGCTTGGCTTGAAGCTCAGTGGAATACGGCGAGACTTACTGCGAAATCAGCGGGAGAGAATTTGCTTATTATCGACGAGATCCAAAAGATTCGCGGTTGGTCGGAGCTGGTTAAGCGCCTTTGGGACGAAGATACGTTTAATCAAGTCCCTCTCAAGGTTGTACTTTTAGGTAGTTCCCGATTATTGCTTCAGCATGGCCTCGACGAAAGTTTAACCGGGCGATTCGAGCAAATCGACGCATGGCATTGGTCTTATGGGGAAATGAAGGCCGCTTTCGGTTTTTCGGTCGAAGACTATATTTTAATGGGCGGATATCCCGGCGCGGCGGATTTTCGCGAGGATGAAGCTCGTTGGCGCAGCTATGTGAACGATGCGATAATCGAGCCGAGCATTTCTCGCGATATTCTTCAGCTCGAACCGATTGCGAAACCTGCGCTTCTCCATCAGACCTTCGTGTTATCGGCGAATTATTCCGGTCAGATTCTTTCGTATCAGAAGATGGTCGGTCAGCTTCAGGACGCCGGAAATACGACAACGCTCGCTCACTACTTGAAGCTCCTCGGCGAGGCGGGGCTTGTCGGTGGCTTGGAAAAACACTTTGAGGAAGTCCTTCGCACCAAGGCTTCGAGCCCTAAACTTCAAGTATGCAATAATGCGCTTAAAACGGCGCTTTCGACTTATTCTTTCGCGGAAATACGAAGAGACCATGCGAAATGGGGGCGTTTTGTAGAGTCGGCAGTAGGTGCTCATTTGATAGCGACTTCTCGAAAGGCAGGAATTCAAGTCGAGTATTGGAATCAAGGCGACAAGGAAGTTGATTTTGTCTTGAAGAAGGGTGACAAACTAGCGGCAATTGAAGTAAAAAGTGAAGACGCGGCGCAGGTTTCCGGCATGAAGGAGTTTCTCGCGAAGTATACTCGAGCAAGGCCGTATTTGATCGGAGGGCAAGGAATGAGTCTCGACACATTCTTTTCTCTCACCGCGGCGGATTTGATATGAATATGTACCGCGAGATATTGAAGCTTTCTTGGCCGCTCGCGCTCGGCATGATCAATAACGGTATTCTTCACTTTACCGACCGCGCCTTTATTGCCCGCGAATCTATGGCCGGACTCGAGGCCTCGATGACCGCTTCGATGCTCGCTCTCGTCATACTTTGCTTTTTCCAGTCGGTCGTCGCCTATTCGGGTACCTTCGTCGCTCAATTCATCGGCGCGAAAGATAAGCGTGAGGCGACGATGAGCTATCACGCGGGGCTTTGGATAGCGGTTTTTTCCGCTTTTGCCGCGGTAGGCCTACTTCCCGTCGGCTCGTTCATCTTGGAGCGCTACTCGAACGGCGCGGAAATCTTCGCGCTCCAAAAGACGTACTATTCCGTGTGCACGGCGGGCGGCTTCTTCCTTTTCGCTCAGATGGCGGTGCAGGGCTTTTTTACGGGGCTTGGGAATACGCGCGTCATTTTCGTCGTCAATATTATCGGAAATCTCGTTAACGTCGCGCTCGACTATATCCTGATTTTCGGCAAATTCGGCTTCCCGCATCTCGGTCTCGCGGGAGCTGCCTATGCGACCGTCTTCGCAACCGCTGTGCAATGGGCGATATTGACTGTTTTGGCGCACCGAGAAGTCGACAAAGCTGCTCCCCATCGCTTAAGTAAGGAAATGTGCGCGCTTATCGTGAAAATCCTCAAGTTCGGCCTTCCTTCCGGCGCTTACAGCTTCTTGAACCTCATATCCTTCACGATTTTCGTCTTTATTTTGGGGCTCGTCGGCCATGTCGAAGTGGCGGTCTCCAACGCCTGCTTTACGGTCAACTATCTGCTCTTTGCGCCGATGGAGGGCTTCGCCCAGGGCGCGGCGACTTTGGTCGGGCAGTCGCAAGGCGCGGGAGATAGCGAAAAGGCGGAGAAATATGCGATAAAGACGCTCGTTCTCGGACTTTCGCTCGCGGCAATTCTTTCGCTAATGACGCTCGTCTTCCACCGCCCGATCCTCGCGATGTTCGCGCCTGAGAATCAAGAAATCGCCGCGCGCTTCCAAGAGCTCGGCCTAACGCTTCTTTTGTTGATGACCGCGTGGCAGCTCTTTGACGCGGCGGATATCATTATCGGCGGGGCTTTGAAGGGGGCGGGGGATACGAAGTTCGTCTTTTATTGGATGCTCTTTTGCTCGTTCGTTTTGTGGCTTCCTTTGGTGTTCGTCGTTCGCAGGATTTCGAATACGATGCCCGCGTTGTGGGCGACTATGATCGTTTATGTCGTGGTAATTTGCATCGGCTCGCTGATTCGTTTTAAGAAGGGCAAGTGGAAATCCATCTCCCTCACTGCGGCGGATTTAGGGTGAAATCCTCTAGTCAAAAGCGTTGAGTTTTGGTATAATATTCTCCGTAAAGAGGAGAATGACAGACATGAAAACTTTGCTTCGCGGCATTAAGGCCGCTATGTTCGCTTTTACCGCAATTCTCTGCGGCAATGCTTGGGCGGAAATCGGTGATGCCGTTTCGATTACGAATATCGGTGCCGGCGGATATGGGGCGAGTACTTTTAAGACGGCAAGCGAGACCTATACGCTGACGATTCCGACGAGCGAGACGCCTACCTCGGAAGCTTGGGTGCGCATCGATACGATTGCCCTCGGAATGAACAGCGATCAGGATGCCGCGAAGACGCCGAAGTATCTGAAGGTGAACGGCGTTCTTTCTGAGATCGTAAACGGAACGGGTAATCAAGTCACGAACGTCAAGTTCGCCAACAACTCGCTGAAGCAGACCTATACGTTCACGCGTCTTCTCGTTCAACCCGGCACGGCCTACACGCTCGAGTTCTGCAGCGATACGGTGGGGACGAAGATGGGCGAAATGCGTTGGTATATGGTCAATTCCGAAAACTCGGCTCCTCTCGCGCAGTCCTCGACGAGCTCCGGTTGGCGCATCACGCAGGAAATCAGCGGTAAGGTCGTCGATGTTAGTGAGCGTGTTTATGAGAACTCTATTCCTTCGACTGAAGATTGCACTTATTTCACTAGTGATTCTTGGGCAGGAACGGTCTGGATTAAGGGTTACGGTTCGACGCGCACTTACGGGAGCATTATTATCGCCAACTCGTGTCTCACCGGGCTTAAGAACTATGGTAATGCGAATTCTTTAGTCAAGTTCTCCGGTGTGACGGCGTATACGCCGGATGAAACGGCGACTTGCCCCTACGAACTCATCCTTGAGAATGATTCGTATGAGTATGCGTGGAAGAACGACAACGGTTGGTCGGGTCGCGCTCAGCACACATTCGGTAGGCTTTCCGGCTCTGGTAAGTTTCTCGATATCAATGCCGGCAATACTCAGGCGCTCGTTTTTGCTGAAGCGAGCGAGTTCGGAGGCACATTCGACATTAAGGGCAAGAAAATTACGCTCGGCGGAACAACGAATCTTGCAACTACAGAAGGCCAGATTGCAATCTCCGAAGGAACGACAGCAGTTATCGCTGATGGTGTGACGTGGTCAGCGGGCGTCGGTGGCGTCAAGGTCGATGGCACGCTTAAGTTCACGGAAGATGCGTCGGCGCTTTCGGCGATTACGCGTTACAATCAGTTCTCGTTGAGCGGATCCGGACTTATCGACCTTTCCGAGGCGAAGGGACAGAATGCCGGCAACAACAATCTTCGAATCGCGATTCGCGGCGCAAGCCATTCGTTTACGGGCGATGTGACGGTTCCCGCGAATGTCAATCTCGTCTTCGCTGCGACTGATACCGATTGTACGGGAATGAAGTTCGGCGGTGGCGGTTTCGTTTGCGTGCTCGGAACCGCTGTCAACCTCAACGGAACGTGGACTACCGCGGCAGGTGCATACATTGGCACGGGTGCGACGCTTAATGCAAATGGCGGAACATTGACCGGACGTCTCTATTTCTGCGACAACTCGAATCTCACGCTCGGTTCGCTTACCGAAACCTCGCTTACGGTTGCAGGCGAACGCTTCGAAACGGCGGGCACGGTCCATGTCTCGCTCCCGAACGGTACGCCGTCCAACGAGAAGGTGACGCTTATTTCCTGGAAGAAGACGCAGAATGTAACTGCCGCGCGTTTGGATGTCTCGAATATCCCCGAAGGTTATGTGGTTAACTATGATGAAGCCGGTCTTTATCTCGAGCCGGTAGCCGATTCGACAGTGGAGACGATTAGCCCCGTAACAAACCGTCTGACGATCCCCAATGTCTACCTTGGCAATGGTGGCGTCCAAAAGTTCACGGGTGTTGGCGGTGTCCTTATCGACGACCTCCAGATTCGCAATGGCGGCAAGATTGTCGTTAATCCTACCCGTCAACCAATCAAGCTTTCGAAGGCGCCCGTCTTTGAAGACGGCGCGAAGATAGCTCTTGCTGACGAGCATTCTTCCTGTAAACTCGGTAAGTTCACGCTTATGACTTGGACAGGTGATGCGGTTGAAATTCCTGAAGGACTTTTCGATTCGAGCTCGTTTATCGCCAGCACGACTCTTGTTTGCGAGGCGGCTCCTACGTCGGGTTGCCATCAGCTCACGTTGAAGATCGGTAATTACGATGATAATGCTACGGTGCTTCGCATCATGCCGCTCGGCGACTCGATTACCGATGGCACGTCGAAGAACGCGGCGTATGAAGCGAATCCAAACTATCGCGTGCCGCTCATGCAGAAGCTTGCCGCGCGCGGCTATAAGCCGGTGACGAGCGGTCTTCGTGAGTGTGCGTTCAATAACCGCTATGCGACGGATGCCTCTGGCGTCATCGCTCCTGCGGAATACCGTTGGCACTCGGGCGTTTCGGGTGCGCGCGTTCGTACCTCCTATCGCAGCGATCGCGGGGTGAATGGCGGTTGGCGCGAAGCGATCGAGACGACGCTCGATGCGGCGGGCGATGTCGACATCATTACCTTCAAGATCGGTACGAATGATGCGGGGGACGACAAGAATCTCGTTTTTGCCGCGTGGAAGGATGTCGTGTGGCGCATTCTAAACGCGCGTCCGAGCGTGAAGATCGTTGTCACGTCCATTCTCAATATGAACGGCAATGACGTGTGGGAGAGCGGGTACAACGCGCTCATCAAGGCGCAATGCGAGCTTGATCCCACAGCGGAAGGGGCTTTTCCGGCTGGACGCGTCTTCTACGTGAATCTCCACGATGCGTGTCCGCGTTCGATGGACGGTATCAGCAACTTTACGGACGCCTATCATCCGAACTGGATCGGACACGACCGTACCTCCGACGAGTGGGTCGGTGGCGTAGAAAAGGCGATTGCCGCGATGACGTTCCCGACCGCGAAGGATACTTTTGAGAAGAATACGAAGACGGGTGCCGCGAACAATGTTCCCGAAGCGTATCGCACCGGCTACGTTCAGCTCGCGACGAAGGCGCTCGCTAAGACGGCTCAGGGCGAGGCGATGCGGAATACCGCCGCGACTTACGATTCGATGACTGCGGACGCGACGAAGACGCTTTCGCGCATCGCGTATTACCTCGAACTCAAGAATAAGACAACGGGACATGTCCGCTATGTCTGGACGAGTATGGATGCGTTCGGCGCGACTAAGACGCTCTCCGGTATGGGTGTTCCGACAAACTACGCGAAGTGGGGCGAGGTCACGAACCTCCGCGTCGTTTCGAACGATACGGGCATTCGCACGACTGGCGCGGACGCCGAGGGTATCAAGGGACGCCTTCAGTTCACCTACGGCGGCGTGACGGAGGGCGGTTCGGTCGAGGGCGCGCCGACGCAGCTCGCGAAGTGGGACTGGAACGACGCCATCAACGGCTCCGAGGAGTCTCCCGCCGGCGAGTACGGCGCGATGCAGGTTTATCGCGTCTTCGATCCCGTCGAAACGGACGGCAACGGCGCGGAAACCGTTTTCGCCTACAATCGCTGGTCGGCATCCGGCAACCAAGCAACCGAAATCGGCATCGGCAACTTCGCGATGCATGGCGCTTATGCGGGTGGCGACACCTCGAACGGCTCGATCAACTACATGTTCACGAGTGGCTACGAGACGGTCGACGCTTCCGCATACGAGCTTATGAACCTCGAAATTTGGGGTGTGCCGGAAGAAGTGGAAACGAATGCCGCAGAAGTAGGCGGAGTTAAGTATGCGACGCTTGATGAAGCGATGACACATTTGACCGGATGGGCAACGCTCAAGCTCCTTAAAGATGTTACGCTTGAGTCGACGATTTCACTTGACGCGCTGGCGAAGGGCACCATCGATCTCAATAACCACACAATTTCCGTTTCAGGAGATAATCTCGTCTTTGATATCGCGTCAGGCGCGAATGTGACGATTCAAGGTTCGGGTACGGTTGCTTCCGAATCAGGTGATTACGCGATTCAGACGGCCGCTGCATATCTTTATCTAGATCCGACGAATGGCTCGCCGGATATCGGTGGCATCATCGCGCTTCCGGCGGCAGAATCGGCGCAGAACCCGAGCGCGATTTTTTTAGTTGAGGGCTATTCTCCCAGTAAGCAAGTTAAGATTTGGGCGGATTGGACGGGAAAGTTGGACAATTCCAAGACGACTGTTATCAATTTCGTGAGCAACAAGACGACTGATGGCAAGGATGTCATAGATTTTGCCTATGATCCGATCAAGGAAATTGACGGCGTCATTTATTATGCGAATTTCGATTCACGATTTGTGAATGACAAAGAACTTGTCTACCGGCTGAATTACGTTTACAAAACGGGACCTGTTACGATAACCGCTGAACACGCGGCGATTTGGTATTTGCAGGGTGTTATTACCGACCCGGACACCGGGCTTAAATACGCGGCTTTTGAGTATTGCCTGAAAACGGGCTCGATGATAGTTGGAGGAGTGTCGGTTCCGCAATATAGTTGGCTTTCTCCGAAGAATAATGAAATCACCTTTGAAGTTCGTGTTGCGAACGGGTATCAGAACCCCGTCGTTACTGCGAACGGAGTCATAATCGAACCCGGTACGGACGGTCGCTATACGATTACACCGGAAAAGATCGGCACGGATATCGTCGTGACGGCGGAGAAAATTCCGACTGTTCCTTCGTGGGTTGATGGTGGTAACCCCGAAGCGGTTGCCTCGTACAATACTTGGGCTACGGCGAATAGAGTGACCGATCCGACGACGGCGCTTAAAGGTGCTTTCGCTTTGAACTGCGCGAATAATCAGTCGGCTATCGACGAAAAGGCGAAGGAATTCAAAGTCGAGATTACGATTATCGATGGCAAGGTTTATGTCGAAGTCCCGTCTAGCGACTACAATATCGAACCCATTGTCAGGGCCTCGGCGACTGTCGGCGGCGACTATGACCTCGAGCAGAATGACCCCGACGCCAGATTCTTCAAGGCCTTCATCGACTTTTAAGTATTTTATTAGTTGCCATGTGGTAGTTAAAGGGGAGGTTGTTGTGGTTGATTTTGCCGCAGGAAATATGATATAATACCCATAAATGGCCAAGAAAAAAGTCGCAGATCCGCGTCCCAGTTGGGACGAATACTTCATGGAAATCGCCGAAGTAACGGCGAAACGCTCGAATTGTTCGCGTCGTCATGTCGCGGCGGTTATCGTCAAGGATAACCATATTCTCTCGACGGGCTACAACGGAACCCCGGCGGGACTCAAAAACTGCTTCGAAGGCGGGTGCCCGCGCTGTGCCGGTAAAGTCGAAAGCGGTAAGGGCCTCGATGAGTGTCTTTGTGTTCACGCCGAGCAGAACGCGATTTGCCAAGCGGCGCGCAATGGTGCCGCGATTGACGGCTCGACCATTTATGTGACGATTTCGCCTTGCCTTACCTGCGCGAAGCTCATCATTTCGTCGGGCATCAAGGAAGTCGTTTATGGTGGCGACTATGCGTTTCTCGACACCGTCAGCAAGATCTTTAAAGAAGCTAAAATCAAGTACAGAAAGGTTAAATAAGAAATGAGCCGCAAGAAAATCATTGCCGGTAACTGGAAGATGAATGTCAAGCCCTCCGAAACGGCTGCCCTTATCAAGGCCGTTGCCGAGGCGACCGCCGAATTCGGCGACAAGGTCGAAATCGTTTGCTGCACGCCTGCTATCGACGTTCCCGCCGCTGTTGCCGCTGCTGAAGGCACCAAGGTCGGCGTCGGTACCGAGAACTGCCACTGGAAAGAATCGGGCGCTTACACGGGCGAAATTTCGACGGGCATGATCGTTGACGCGGGCTGCCACTATGTCATCACCGGTCACTCCGAGCGTCGCCAGTACTTCGGCGAAACCGACGAGACCGTCAACCTCCGTACGCGCGCCGCGATTGCCGCGGGTCTCACGGTTATGATGTGCATCGGCGAAACGCTCGAAGAGCGCGACGCGGGCAAGCTCGAAGAAGTCATCGTTCGTCAGATGAACGTCGGCCTCAAGGACGTCACCGCCGCTGACTGCGCCAAGCTCGTCATTGCTTACGAGCCCGTTTGGGCGATCGGCACCGGCCGTACCGCGACTCCCGACCAGGCGCAGGAAGTCCACGCGCTCATCCGCGCGACCCTCGCCAAGCTCGTCGGTGAAGAAACCGCTCAGACCGTCCGCATTCAGTACGGTGGTTCGATGAAGCCCGGCAATGCCGCGGAACTTCTCGCCAAGCCCGATATCGATGGTGGCCTCATCGGCGGCGCCGCGCTCAAGGCGGCCGATTTCGCCGGCATCATCGCCGCTGCCGCCAATGCTTAATTGGCGCTCGGACGCAATTCTCGCAAGCGTCCTCGTGGCGCTTGCGGGTTGCTTCAAAGAGCCGACTCCCGCCTATAAGACGGTTGATCCGGCTCTTCGCGTCTATTTGTCCGATAAGAAGCTAACCGAAATTCCCGAGGTCAATCTTAAGGCCGACTATTTGAACCTCGACCGCAATGAGCTTGAAAAGGTCGAGAGGGTAGCGGAGCTTACCGAGCTTAAATGGCTTCGTCTTAATGATAATAAGCTTTCTTCGCTTCCCGATTTATCGAAGCTCGTAAAACTTCGTCGTATCTATCTTAGAGGGAATCGTTTTACCGAAGTGCCGCGTACGCTCGAAAGCTTGCCTGCGCTCACCGATATCGATTTGAGCTTGAACCCGATTACCGAAATCCCCGAATGGCTCGCGAAGAAAGAGGGGCTTATGCATCTTTCTTTTACGGGTACGCGCCTAAAGTCGCTTCCGAAAGACTTAAGCGCCTGGAAGGGGCTTAAGAGCTTGCAGCTAGGAGAATTGAACCTTTCTTACGAAGAGATGACGCGTCTTAGAAAAGAGCTTCCGAATGTCGCGATTGTCTTCTGAAAATGTGAAGGAACTGGCGTCCGGGCATCTCGGACGCCTTTTGCTTAAATATTCGTGGCCGGCCTTGGTCGCGATGAGTTTGAACGCGCTTTATTCGGTCGTCGACCGTTTCTATATCGGCCAAGGGTGCGGCGAATCGGCTATGGCGGCCTTGACCTTGGCGATGCCGATTACGATGTTACTCGGCGCTTTCGGCGTTTTCGTCGGCGCGGGACACGCGGCGGTTCTCTCTATCAAGCTCGGCGAAAAGGATATGACCGCCTGCGAAAGAATAGTTGGAGAAGTGGTTGCGCTAAAACTCCTCTTCTTCTTCACGCTTCTTCCGCTTATCTTTTTCAATCTCGACACGATTCTAGGTTGGTGCGGTGGTACAAGGGTAAATCCTGCCGCTTTTTCGGACGCGAAGCTTTACATGCAAATCGTGCTCTTCTCGCATATCTTCTCGCACCTATCCTTCGGACTTTCCGCTCAAATGCGCGCGGAAGGGTCGGCGATGAAGTCGATGACCTGCATGATCGTCGGTTTCGGAACTAACCTTATCCTCGACCCGATTTTCATTTTCGGTCTTAAAATGGGCATCGCCGGTGCCGCTTGGGCGACCAATATCGCGATGTTCTGCTCGTTCCTTTTTGCCGCGTGGTATTATTTAAGCGGAAAGAGCGTCGTCTCGCTGAAACTGAAGCGTATTTGGATTTATCCGAAGATTCTCTTGAAGGCCTCGGGTATCGGTTTCTCGCCGTTCTTCCAACAGCTTCTCGGCTCGCTTATTAACGTCTCGCTCGCGGCGGCTTTCGCGAAATGGGCGGCCGACGAAGCGGCGGCCACGACTCAGATTGCTTCTTTGGGTGTTTTCCAGTCGGCGCTTATCTTGACGATTATGCCGATCTTGGGCGCACAGCAAGGCATTCAACCGATCATCGGCTACAACTGGGGCGCGAGGAACTATAAACGAGTCCGCTCCGCCTTGATGCTGGGCTTAGGGGTGACAACCGTCCTTTGTGTGCTCGCGACGATTCTTCTTGCCGTTCCTCCATTCCCGGAACTCGTGACTCGGATGTTCGTTTCTTCCGACAATACTAAGCTTATTGAAATCGCCTCGCGTGATCTTCAGCTTTCGAACTGCATGCTTTGGTGTATCGGACTTAATATTGTCGCGACGACCTTCTTCCAGAGTATCGGCAAACCCATGTTGGCGGTCATTCTTTCGACCATGCGCCAGGGCTTCGTGATGCTCCCGATAATTTGGCTCCTCCCGTACTTCATGGCGAATAAGACCTTGGCGATCTGGCTTTGCATGCCCGTTTCCGATGTTGCATGCTGCTTACTTACCATCGTCCCCATCTATCTTTACCAACGCTTCCTCTCCCGTATCCGCACTTCGCGGTGAGCCGGTAATTTACCCTATTGCGCTTCATAGGGGAAATATGATATAATATCCTTTATCTGCGACTGTCTCAGGAGGTTATCCCTGTCGCGGGTGTAATACTTTTCGCCCATGGAGGGCGGGTGTTGCATTCGCATTTAGCTTCCCGGTCCGTAGAAGAAATAAAAGAAAGAACAAATACCATGAAGATCGATAAGGCCGCCATCAAGAATGAATTCCAGCGTCATGACCGTGACACGGGCTCCAGCGAAGTTCAGATCGCTATCCTCACCAAGGAAATCGCCGCGCTCACCGAGCACCTTAAGGCCAACAAGAAGGACCACAGCTCGCGTTATGGTCTTCTTCGCAAGGTTCAGAACCGTCGTAACCTCCTCGACTACCTCAAGCGTGAGAATGAAGCGAGCTACAAGGACCTCATCAAGAAGCTCGGTCTCCGCCGCTAAGGAGTGATTTTCGTTCGTCCACCTGCGTCTTACGACTACGGTAGACTTGCGTAAATCACGCGATTCTAATTTACGAACAGTAAATAGAGACAAAAAGAAAGAAGTAAAACACCAATGGAAGGTGCAAAGCAGTTCAAGGTCAACATCGCGGGGACGGACCTCGTGATCGAGACCGGGCTTCTCGCTCAGCAGGCAGCGGGAGCCGTCGCCGTTTCTTACGGCGACACGACCGTCTTTACGGCGGTCACCAACACCGACACGCCGCGTGAAGGAATCGATTTCTTCCCGCTCCAGTGCGAATATCGCGAGAAGTTCTATGCCGCGGGTAAGTTCCCGGGCGGTTTCTTCAAGCGCGAAGCTCGTCCCACGTCGAAGGAAATCTTGACGGCGCGTATGTGCGACCGCCCGATTCGTCCTCTCTTCCCGGATGGCTACTATAACGATGTTCAGGTCAACGGCACGCTCATCCAGTCGGATGGCACGCGCGAAGCTGACTTCCTCGCGGTTAACGCCGCTTCCGCAGCGCTCCACATCTCCGACATCCCGTTTATGGGCCCGATCGGCTGCGTTCGTATCGGTCGTGTCGATGGCGAGTGGGTCATCAACCCGACTCATGAGCAGAAGGCGAAGAGCGATATCGACCTCCTTTATGCCGGTATTCGCGGTAAGTTCCTCATGATGGAAGGTAGCGCCTCGGAAATCTCCGACGAAGACTTCATCGCCGCTCTCAAGCGCGCTCATGAAGAAGTCGAGAAGATCATCGACCTCCAGATCGAAATGCGCCGTGCTCTCGGCAAGCCCGATAAGGAAATCGTCGACGTTCCGCAGCCCCAGGATCAGATGGACTTCATCCGTGCCGAAGGCGGCGAAGCTCTCGCTGCAGCGCTCCTCATCAAGGGCAAGCTCGAGCGTCAGGGTAAGGTCAGCGCCATCAAGGAAGACCTCCTCAAGAAGGTTTCCGAAAAGTGGCCCGAAATTGATGCTGTCAAGTTCGTCCACCTCTTCGACGCTCTCGAAATCGAAACCGTTCGCAAGAACGTTCTCGTCCACGGTAAGCGTATCGATGGTCGCGCTCAGCACGAAATCCGTCCGCTCGCCGCTCAGGTCGGCGTTCTCCCGCGTCTTCACGGCTCGGCGATTTTCTCGCGCGGCGAAACTCAGTCGTTCGCGACGGTTACGCTCGGTACGAAGAAGGATGCTCAGGATCTCGACTCGGTTACGGGTGGCGACACCTCGACCCGCTTCATGCTTCACTACAACTTCCCGCCTTATTGCACGGGCGAAGTCGGCCGCCTCGGTTCGACCGGCCGTCGTGAGATCGGTCATGGCGCTCTCGCCGAGCGTTCGATCGCGGAGGTTCTCCCCGATGATTTCCCGTATTCGATTCGCGTCGTTTCCGAAATCATGGGCTCGAACGGCTCCTCGTCGATGGCTTCGATCTGCAACGGCTGTCTCGCGCTTATGGACGCGGGCGTTCCTTTGAAGCGTACGGTCGCAGGTATCTCGATCGGCCTTTTCACGAACGACGATCAGTCTCAGAAGGTTCTCGTTACCGATATCTTGGGTGCCGAAGACCACTGTGGCGATATGGACTTCAAGGTTGGCGGTACGAAGAAGGGTATCACCGGCTTCCAGGTCGACCTCAAGCTCCGCGGTCTTACTTGGGACCTCGTCGAGGGCGCCGTCAAGGCCGCTCACGACGCGCGTCTTAAGATCATCGACTTCATGGAAACCGTCATTCCCGCTCCTCGCGCCGAGCTCAACCAGTATGCTCCGCGCATCGAAGAGATGCAGATTCCCGTCGACAAGATCGGCGCCCTCATCGGTCCCGGAGGTTCGAACATCCGCGCCATCGTCGAAAAGACCGGCGCTCAGATCGACATTGATGACGACGGTAAGGTCTCGATTTTCGCTAACAACGCCGAATCGATGGAAGCGGCGAAGCGCGAAGTCGGCATGGTTTCGGCCGTCGCCGAACCCGGCAAGATCTACGAAGGCAAGGTCACCGGTATCAAGGACTTCGGCGCGTTCGTCGAAATTCTCCCCGGTATGGACGGCCTCTGCCACATCAGCGAATTCTCCGACAAGTTCCTCAAGTCGATGGAAGGCGTCTGCAAGGTCGGCGATATTATCAAGGTCAAGTGCCTTGATGTCGATGACCGCGGTCGTATCAAGCTCTCGCGCAAGGCTGCGATGGCTGAACTCGACAAGCAGGCATAAGCAAAGAAAGGTAATCGAATCATGGATACGAAGCTCCTCAAAGCCGCTCATGAAAAGATTCCTTCGACGCCCGTCTTGGTGAATCTCATCTCCAAGCGTGAGCGCGAGCTCATCAATGGCGCCAAGCCCCTCGTCAAGCCCCAGTCGCTTGACGAGGACAAGTGCGACATCGCTCTTCGCGAAGTCGCCGAAGGCAAGCTTATCGCCGAAATCGACTTTGACGCTATCGCCAAGGCCGAAGAAGCGAAGAACAAGTGGTCGAATGCGGTGACGAACGTCAATACGCTTTTCGCCGACTAAAAGATGCTGACGGAAAACCGTAAGGCCCGTCACGACTATACCGTACTCGAAACTCTCGAGTGCGGTATAGAACTATTCGGCACCGAGGTCAAAGTCGTTCGCCACGGCGAGGCCTCGCTCGCGGGCTCCTATGGAGCGGTGCTGGGAGAGGAGCTGTGGTTAGTCGGGATGAACATCCCGGTCTACGCTTTCGGGAATCGTTTCAACCACGATCCGAAGCGAAACCGCAAGCTCCTTGTTCACGCGAAAGAAGTTCTCGAGATGAAAATGAAGACGGAAGCTAAGGGATTGACGCTTATTCCGCTTAAACTTTATCTCAAACGCGGCAAGGTGAAAGTCGAATTGGGAGTCTGCCGCGGTAAGGCGCTACATGATAAGCGCGACACTTTAAAGAAAAAAGCGGTTGACCGCGATATGGCGAGAATGGTATAATTTACTGAAATACCCTGAATAGGTAAATAAGGAAGAATAAAAATATGGTAAAGGATTCCGTAGTCCGTAACAACATTTGGAAGTGGCTTACGCTCGCTTTGATCGCGGCCGTCTCCATTTATGTCTGCAACCCCCCGAAAGAAAAGATTCGTCTTGGCCTCGATTTGAATGGCGGTAGCTCCTTCACGCTCGGCGTGGACAAGGAAAAGCTCGCCGAATCGATTCTTGCCGCGGATCCGACTCTTGCCGATCAGCCGGAAGTCATCGAGCGCAAGATGGAAGAAGTCCTCGCTGGCTCTGACGAGCGCATCATCCAGGTCATTCGTCGCCGTGTCGATGGTATGGGTACGAATGAACCCGTCATTCAGGGTATGAAGGATCACCGCCTCCTCGTTCAGCTTCCCGGTATCTCGGAAGAAGTTCGTAAGGCCGCGAAGGCGAACCTCCAGTCCGCCGCGTTCCTCGAATTCCGTTTGACTCACCCTAAGAATCATCAGCTTGTTAATAAGCTCCTTTCGAAGGAAATCGCTCCCGAGGGCTATGAGAAGGCGGGTAACGGCTACAAGCGCGCCGCTAACTTCAATGAAGTCTCTCAAGTTCCCGGCTTTGCCGCGCGTCTCGCTTCGTTCGAAGTTCCGGACGCTCGCTATCAGTTCATGCTTGAAAACAACGGCGATGGCACGTATTCGCCGAATTTCGTTGCTCGCAGCACCGAGCCTCGCGTGACGGGCGAAGACCTCGTCAAGGCCGCCGTCAGCCGTGAACCCACGACGGGCAAGCTCTCGATCAGCTTCCAGCTCTCCTCGAAGGGCGGCACCAAGTTCGCGACTTTGACGCGTAACTACAAGGCACATGGCCCAAAGAATCCTACGGATGAAGGCCGCCAACTCGCGATTATCCTCGATAACGCGCTTATCTCCGCTCCCGTCATCCAGAGCGAAATCTCGACTCATGGCGAAATCACCGGTCGCTTCACTGCCGCAGAAGCTCAGAAGCTCGCTAACGAGCTCAACGCCGGTGCCTTGCCCGCTCCGATGAAGATTCTCGCCGAAACCTCGGTCGCTCCGACGGTCGGTGAAGACGCGATTCACGCCGGTCTCATCGCCGCGATTCTCGGCTTCCTCCTCGTCGCCATCTTCATGTTCATTTATTACTGGTATACGGGTCTTGTCGCCGACGTCGCGCTCTTCCTCGACATCGCGCTCCTCCCGACCGCGCTCGTTCTCTGCGCGAACATCCTCGGCGTCTTCGCTCACGATCCTTCGATGGGTGGCGGCGGTTCGATGCAGCTCCCCGTTCTCACGATGCCCGGGATCGCCGGTCTCGTCCTCTCGCTCGGCATGGCCGTTGACGCGAACGTCCTTATCTTCGAGCGTATCCGCGAAGAATTCGCCGCGGGTCGTGCCGCCGGTACCGCTATCAAGAACGGCTACGGCCGCGCCTTCACCGCGATCTTCGACTCGAACCTCACGACGATCATCACGGGTATCATTCTCTTCGTCGTCGGTACGGGTCCTGTCCGCGGCTTCGCGATTACCCTTACCGCCGGCGTCGTCATCTCGATGTTCACTGCGGTCGTCGTAACTCGCCTCATCCTCGACCATGTCGTCGACGGCAACTCGACGAAGCCGTTTAAGATGATGCAGTTCTTCAAGACGCCGAAGTTCGACTTCATGAAGTACACGAAGTACACGGTCGGTGGCTCCTTTGCGATCATCGCCCTTACGCTCCTCGTCTTCGCGATTCGTCTCGGCGTCAACAAGGCCTCGGTTCTCGCAGTTGACTTGACGGGTGGTACTTCCATCGTCTACAACATGGCTCAGGATCAGAAGCCCGAGGTCAAGGATCTCCGCGGCGCTTTGAAGGACTTTGACAACGCGGCGATTCTCCAGTATCAGGAAGGCGTCGGCTCGCGCACGCTTCTCGTCAAGACGGGCGAAACCGCCGAAACCGAGAAGGGCAAGAAGCTCGAAGGCGCTGACGTCGGCGCGTTCGTGACGAAGACCTTGAACGAGAAGTTCCCGGAAGCGAAGTTCACCGTCGCTTCGGTTGATGAAGTCGGCTCGATGATCGGCGCCGACCTCAAGAAGAGCGGCACTTACGCGGTTCTCTTCTCGCTCATCGCGATTCTTATCTACGTCGGTTTTCGCTTCGAATTCGGCTTCGGCCTCGGCGGTCTCGTCGCGCTCGCTCACGACGCTTTGATTACGCTCGGACTCTATTCGATCTGCGGCCGTCAGGTCTCTTTGATCGTCATCACCGCGCTCCTTACGATTGTCGGTTACTCGATTAACGACACCATCGTCGTTTTCGACCGCATTCGTGAAAAGCTCCGCCACGACGCGAAGACTCCGTTCGTCGACCTCTGCAACATCGCGATCAACCAGTGCCTCTCGCGTACGGTGATCACGTCGGTCACGACCTTCTTCGCCGTCTTCGCGCTCTTCGCGTTCGGCGATGGTTCGATCTTCGACTTCGCCTTCACGATGCTCATCGGCGTCGTCTCGGGTACGTATTCGTCGATCTTCATCGCGACCCCGATCATGATCTGGTGGTATCGCGGCAAGCGTCCTGAATTCGAGGTCGAAAAGACCGAGATTGCCGAATAACGTGTTTACCGGTCTTATCCAGAAGATCGGAACCGTTAAACGAGTTTCACGAGGCGCCGGCCTCGTACTCGAAATCGGATTCACACCATGGACTCGTCCTCTTGAAGAGGGCGAGTCTATCGCGGTTAATGGGGTCTGCTTAACGGTAGTCAAGTTTGACGAAACGCGCTTCACAGCCGACGTTTTAAGAGAGACCGAATCACGTACGGGTTTAGGCGAATTAATACCGGGCGCGAAGGTCAACTTGGAGCGTGCGCTTCGCTCGGGAGACGCGATGGGCGGGCATATCGTCCAGGGTCATGTCGATACGCGAGGGAAGATTATCGACAAGATTCCTAAGGGTCGCGACTTCCAGCTTCGCGTCCGTACGGGACGAGTCTTAGCCTCGCAAAGCGTCCTCAAGGGATCTATCGCGATTGACGGAGTGAGTCTTACGATTTCCGCTATCGGAGACGATTATATCGGAGTTGACCTTATTCCGACGACCTTGAAAGAGACGACGCTCGGGCTTAAGAAGGTCGGGGATATGGTCAACTTGGAAGGCGATATCGTCGGCAAGTACATCGCGAAAAGCGCGGCGAATTCGGGACTTACCGAAGAGAAGCTTATGATGGCGGGCTTTATGTGAGGATAGAAGAATTATGAGAAACTCGACTATCGAAAGAAATACGAAGGAAACGAAAATCAGCTTGAAGCTTGAGCTCGACGGCTCGGGTGAAGGCGTTATCGATACCGGAATCGGTTTCTTCAATCACATGCTCGAACTTCTCAAGAAGCATGCGAATATCAATCTCGAGGTGAAAGCTGTCGGCGATATCGAAGTCGATTATCACCATACGGTTGAAGACGTCGGACTCGTGTTCGGTAAGGCGCTTAACGAAGCGCTAGGAGATCGAGCCGGCCTTACGCGTTATGGTTTCGCGTCGATTCCGATGGATGAAACCTTGTGCGAGACTTCGCTAGATTTGGGAGGCCGCCCTTATCTCGTCATGATTTCTTCAATGAAGCACATGATGGTGAAGGACTTCGAAGTCAAGCTCATCGAGGAGTTCTTCCGCGCCGTTTCCGTTGAAGCGAGAGCCAATATTCATCTTCGTCAGATTTACGGCGATGAGACCCATCACGTTTGCGAGGGTTTCTTCAAGAGTTTTGCCCGCGCGCTTCGCCAAGCGAAAGCGATTGACCCCACTGAGAAAGGCGTTCCCTCTTCGAAGGGAATTATATGATAATTCTGCCCGCTATCGATATTAAGGATGGTAAGTGTGTTCGTCTTCGTCAAGGACGATTCGATGATGTGACCGTTTATGGTGACGATCCAGCCGAACAGGCGAGAGATTGGCGTGAGCAGGGCGGCCGCGAGCTTCATGTCGTCGATCTGGATGGAGCGTTCGACGGTAAACCCAAACATGCCGAAGAAATCGAACGCATCATCAAGGCCTTCGGAGGACCGGTTGAAGTAGGAGGCGGGCTTCGTGATTTCGATGCGGTCGGCGCGGTTCTCGAGGCGGGAGCTACGAGAGCGATAATCGGCTCCGCGGCGCTTGAAGATCCGAGATTCCTCTCGAGCGCGGTTGAAATCTGGGGTGACAAGATTGCGGTCGGAATCGATGCGAGAGATGGGTTCGTTCAGACGCGCGGCTGGGTAACGACGACGAAAGTCCTCGCGACCGAACTCGCGAAGGCCGTTGAGCAGTATGGCGTCAAGACGATTATCTATACCGACACCGCGACGGATGGTATGCTCAAGGGACCGAACTTGACTCAGATGGCGGCGATTTGCGATGCCGCGCCGAGCTGCTTTATCACCGCTTCGGGCGGCGTTTCCTCGCCTTACGATGTCGAGAACTTGAAGGCGCTCGAAAGAAAGAATTTACGTGCCGCTATCGTCGGCAAGGCGCTCTATGATGGGCGCACCACGCTTCGCGATCTCAATATCGCGGCAGTTTAAGGAAGAAAAGAGATGAACGTAGTAGAGAAGATTTTGTCTGCGCATTTGGTCGAAGGCGACCCGAAGAAAGATTCCGAACTCGGCATCAAGATCGATCAGACCTTGACTCAGGACGCGACGGGAACAATGGCCTATTTGCAGTTCGAGTCGATGGGCGTAAATCACGTTAAAAATGACCTCGCCGTCTCTTATGTCGACCACAATACCGTCCAAATCGGTTTCGAAAATGCCGACGACCACGATTTCCTCGCTTCGATTGCGAAGAAGTACGGCATCGTCTATTCGAAGGCCGGAAACGGTATTTGTCACCAGCTTCATCTCGAGCGTTTCGGCAAGCCCGGCACGACGCTTCTCGGCTCCGATTCTCACACTCCTACGGGCGGCGGCATCGGTCAGATCGCTATCGGCGCGGGTGGTATCGATATTGCCGTCGCTATGGCCGGTGGAGCGTTTCATATCCCGACTCCGAAGGTTCGCGGTATCGAGCTTAAGGGTAAGCTCAAGAAGGGCGTCAGCGCGAAGGATGTGATTTTAAAGGTTCTCGAGAAGTTCGGCACGAAGGGTAATGTCGGTTGGATCTTCGAGTATTTTGGCCCCGGCGTCAAGACGCTCGATGTCCCGTCTCGCGCGACGATTACCAATATGGGCGCGGAACTTGGTGTCACGACTTCGGTCTTTCCCTCGGATGAAGTGACGAAACAATTCCTTGCCGCGCAAGGCCGTGCAAAAGACTTTAAACTTATCGTTGCGGATGAAGGCGCGACTTATGACGACGTCTTTACGGTCGATCTTTCGAAACTCGAGCCGCTTGCTGCTGCTCCTCACAGCCCCGGCAACATCGTTACCGTCAAGTCGATGGCGGGTACGAAGGTCGGTCAGATCATGATCGGCTCTTGCACGAACTCTTCTTATCGCGACATCAAGACGGTCGCGCAAATCTTGAAGGGTAAGCACGTCGCCGAAGATGTCGAAGTCGGTATCGCCTGCGGTTCTCGCCAGGTCGTCAATATGCTCGCTGCGGACGGATCGCTCGCGATTCTTATCAAGGCGGGTTGCCGCATTCTCGAAAACGCTTGTGGTTTTTGCATCGGCGCTCACATGTCGCCTGCGACGAACGCGGTTTCGCTTCGTACGAACAACCGCAATTTCGAAGGGCGCTCGGGCACGAAGTCCGCGCAGGTGTATCTCGTTTCTCCTGAAACTGCCGCGGCCTCGGCTTTGACCGGTACGTTCACGGCATGTAAGGGTACTTCCGCCGTTCCCGCGCCGAAGAAGTTTCCGATTGATGACGCTATGTTCCTTTATCGCGAAACGGCGGGTAAGGGCGTCAAGGGCACGAAGATCGTGCGCGGTCCCAATATCGCTCAGGTTCCGAAGGGTGAAAAGCTTCCCGCGACCATTGAAGGCATTGCCGCAATCAAAGTCGGTGACAAGATTACGACCGACCACATCATGCCCGCCGGCGCGCGCCTTAAATTCCGCTCGAACGTTCCCGAATATTCGAAATACGTTTTCGAGCCCTGCGACAAGACCTTCCACGATAAGTGCCTCAAGAATAAAGAAGCGGGCCTTAAGAACGTCATTATCGCCGGTGAAAGCTATGGCCAGGGATCGAGCCGTGAACATGCGGCGCTTTGCCCGATGTATTTGGGCGTCAAGGCTGTCGTCGCGAAATCGATCGAGCGTATTCACCGCGCTAACCTAATCAACTTCGGTATCGTTCCGTTCACTTTCGTTGACCCAAAGGACTACGCGAAGATCGAAGCAGGCGACAAGCTTACATTCGAAGGAATCGCCGCGGCGGTCAAGGGTGATGGGAGAATCGAGGTCAAGGTCAAAGGTCAAGGTCAAGAGTGGAAGTTTGAAGCCCAGACTTCGCTTTCGAAGCGCGAAAAACACCTCATTCTCTCGGGCGGTCTTCTCGCCTCGCTCTAAAAGATGGAACTCGTTACTCTTAGAAACGGCATTCGTGCGGTCCTCGCGCCTTGCGAGGCCCAGTCGGTCGCGTTCGGGCTCTTTGTTGGATCGGGCTCACGTCATGAACCTGTCGGTCTGGAGGGCGTTTCGCACTTCCTCGAGCATATGCTTTTCAAGGGTACGAAAAAGCGTTCTCCTCGCGAAATCACCGAGGCGATAGAAGGGCGCGGCGGAAATTTCAATGCGTGGACGACCGAGGAGTCGACGGCGTATTTTACGCACATGCCGTTCGAGTATCTTGATGAAGCGGTCGACATCATTTCCGATATGTATCTTAACGCTTCGATCAGCGAAGTCGAGTTCAAGAAAGAGCGCGAAGTCGTGATCGAAGAGATCAAGATGTATGCGGACGAGCCAGATTCGGTGGCGATGGAAAACTTGCAGCTTTGCCTTTTCCCAAAGAATCGCTTGGGACTTCCGGTAGCTGGAAACGAGAAGTCGCTTCGCGCTCTGACCTCGAAGACGATGCGCGCTTACAAGGCCTCTCACTATACCGCGGCGAATACGATAGCCGTTTTAGTCGGTCGCTTCGAGCGCGAAGAAGCGCTTAAGATTCTGGATAAGCGCCTAGGCTACGCGACAATAGAGAAGTCCTTCTCCGACAAGAGCGATAAATTCCTTGCTCCTACTTCCGAAATCGTTGTTAAAAAAGAAGTGCAGCAGACTCAACTCGCGGTCGGCTACAAGGCCATTGCGATTACCCACAAGCTCAAGTACGCGGCTTCCGTCTTCGATGCGATTATGGGTCGAGGGATGTCTTCGCGCCTATTCCAGGAAGTGCGCGAGAAGAAGGGCTTAAGTTACGACATTTCTTCTCGTATGCAGTTCTTTGACGATACGGGAATGTGGACTATTGCCGCGGGCGTTGATTCGTCGAAGGCCGATCAAGCATTGAAGATCATTGACCGTGAGCTTGAGAAGATTCGCACGAAGAAAGTCGGCGCGAAAGAGCTTAAGCGAATTAAGGAATTTCTCCTCGGGAATTTCCGTCTTTCGCACGAAAAGATTCAGTCCAAACTTTTCTACTATGGTTCGACCATGCTTTCCTTCGGCCGGTTGGTGCCGATTGAGGAGCAAATCGAGGGCATCAAGGCGGTTACTGCCGATGATGTCCTCAAGGTCGCCGAAATCATCTTGAATCCCAAGAACCGCTCGGTCAGTCGAGTTGTTCCGAAATAAACTCTTATTCCCATGAGCGAAACTCTTAAAACACCTCCTCACAGCCAAGAAGCCGAGCGCGCGATTATCGGCGCGATTCTCGTCGACTCGATGGGCCGCTCGAACGACCGCGTGATGGATCTTTGCTTGTCCTCGTCGATTACGCCCGACTCGTTCTTCGACCCCAAGAATCGCCTTATCTACGGCTCGATGGTCGAAATGAATCGTCTTTCGAAGCCCTTGGATCCGCTTTCGCTTACCGAATTTTTGAAATCGACGGATCGCTATGAAATGGCGGGCGGCGGCGCCTACATCGAAGCGTTGATCGAAAAGGTTCCGACGACCGCTCACGCCGAATATTACATCGAACTTTTGAAGGCGAAGGCGCTTCGTCGTACGATGATCGAACGCGCGACCAAGGTTGTCGAGAAGTGCTACGACGAAAAGGAATATCCCGACTCTCAGGCGGTCTTGGGCGAAGCGGAAAAGGCGTTTCTCGAAATCGGTATCGGCGGCTCGTCGACGATGAGTTGGGGTAGCGCGCTCGAGCTTTCGATGAACCGCATCGACGCGATGTTCGACTCGAACGGCAAGAAGCTCGAAGGACTTTCGACGGGGCTTAAGCATCTCGACGAAAAGCTCCAGGGTCTCAAGCCCGCGGAAATGATCGTTATTGCCGCGCGTCCTTCGGTCGGTAAGACATCGCTCGCGATGAATATCGCCGAATCCGCCGCGATGGGTCAGATGCTTACTCCTTATGGAGGGGATGACGCGGTCTTTTACCAGCCGGTCGAAACTGACGGCGGCAAGAAGCACCCCGTACTTATTTTCTCGCTCGAAATGCCGGTCGAAGCGCTCACGAAGCGTATGATCACGGGCCGCGCGCGCGTCAATTCCTGGCGTCTTAATCGCGGTATGTGTCATGCCGACGAAAAGAAGTCGATGTTCAGACGCCTTACAACGGCGACCGGAGAACTCAAGTCCGCTCCGATTTATGTCGATGACACTGCCGGCCTCGACATCATGGATCTTCGCGCTCGTGCTCGCCGCATGAAGAAGCAATTCGGCATTGAACTTATCGTGATCGACTATCTTCAGCTTTGTTCTTGTCGCGAAGGAGCGCGTTTGGGTGGCCGTCAGATCGAAGTCTCGATGATTTCCGGCCAGGTCAAGGCGATGGCGAAGGAGCTTAAAGTTCCCGTTATCGTCCTCTCTCAGCTTTCGCGTAACAACGAACAGCGCGGCGACAAGTTCGAACGTCCGAAACTCTCCGACCTCCGTGATTCGGGCGCTATCGAACAGGACGCCGACGTCGTCTTCCTCCTTCGTCGTCCTTCGCGTACACCTACCGATCCCGAATCGAATGATCCGACGCTCGCTTATATCGATGTCGCGAAGAATCGTAACGGCGAAATCGGCGATGTGAAGGTCAATTTCGAGCGCGAGTATACTCACTTCTCTGATCGTGCGCTTCCCGCTTCCGAGGCCCAGAACGAAGAGGCCCAATCAATCGAGAAGTTCGAGCAGGGTTCGTTCGCCTGATCAACGAAAGAGATGTGAATGGTCTTGCATTTCGGTTGGGAAAAGAGTATAATATTAGGTAAATGGCAAAGGTAAAATTAACTAAGACCGAGCTCAAGGCTCAGACGGATGCGCTTAAGCGTTTCCAGCGCTTCCTGCCGATGTTGCAACTCAAGAAGCAACAGCTCCAAAGCGAAATCGCCGGTATTACCGCGAAGGCCGAGGAAGTAAGCCGCAAGGAGCGCGAAGTCCGCGCCGACCTCAATCATTGGGTCGGTCTCTTTGCGACCGATGAATCTCTCCTCTCGGGCCTCGTTAAGGTCAAGAGCGTCAATACGGGTTCGGCGAATATTGCCGGCGTCGCGATTCCGACTTTCGATTCGATCGAGACCGATGTTAAGGAAGTCGATCAGTGGGAAACGCCCGCGTGGATCGATTCTGCGGTCGATGCGACGACGAAGGTTCTCTCGCTCCAGTGTGAACGTGCCATTTTTGAAGAGCAGCGTCGTCTTATCGCTCAAGAACTTCAGCAGACTTCTCAGCGCGTTAACCTTTTCGAGAAGGTGAAAATTCCCGAATGTAAGGAAGCGATTCGCGTTATCAAGATCGCTCTCGGTGATGAACAGACCGCTGCGGTTACGCGCGGCAAGATTGCGAAGGGTCGCGTTCCCGAATCTACGGACCCGTCTACGCCTGATGGCTCCGCCGTGGCAGGAGGTGTCGCATGATCGTAAAAATGAAACATCTCGATCTCCTCTCCGTCGCGTCGGAAGGTGAGTCGACTCTTAAAGCGCTTCGTGATCTCGGTGCCGTTCATCTCGATTTAGGTTCGGCTTCGGGCCTTGGCGTCATGAAGGCGAAGGGCGAAATCGAGGATGCCGAAAAAGCTTATCGCTTTATCTTGAAGTGCCGCGAAGGTCTCGAAGGAACTATCGGCGACGAAACGCTTTCCGTCGGGGAGATTCTTAAGCTTGCTGCTGAAATTGATACGCTCAAGGGCGAAAAGGATCGCTTGGAGCGTCTCATCAAAGAATACGCTCCTTACGGTGATTTCGATCCCGAACTTGCGAAGAGCTTGCTCGAAAAGGGGATAGATTTAGCTTCGGTTGTCGAGCTTCCGAAGAAGCTTCCTGAAGTGCGTTTATCCAAGATGGAGTCGTCGCTTGCCGAGGTTAACGGTAAGATTGCCGCGAACACCTTGAAGATCGCTCAGGCCAGCGAAAAGAAGATTGAGGAAGCGTTCCCCGGTCTCAAAGATTCGATGGCTTTCGAAGCGGCGAAAGAACTTCTTACTTCGAAGGGCGAGATTGCGCTTATTTCGGGCTGGATTCCCGCTCCGAAGGTCGAAACTTTGAAGTCTGCCGCCGGTTCGAACGGTTGGGGCCTTTTAGTTCGCGATCCCGCCGAAGATGAAATCCCGCCGACCTTGATCGAGCCCCCGAAGTTCTTCAAGAGCGTTAAGGCGCTTTTCGATGGTCTCGGCATCGCTCCCGGCTATACCGAAGCGGATGTTTCCGTTCCGTTCATGTGCTATTTCTCGCTCTTCTTCGCGATGCTCGTCGGTGACGGCGGTTACGGCGCAATCTTCCTCGCAGCGACTTTGTGGGCTTGGAAGAAGTTCGGAACTTCCCCTTGGGTGAAGCTCCTTACCGTTTTCTCGACCGGTACGATTATTTGGGGACTTCTCTCCAATACATGGTTCGGCGCGGGAATTCCTTGGTGTGCCGACTGGCCGACCGTTAAGTGGCTCGGCGGCGTAGGTGCGGAGCAGGGACATGAATATGATAATATGATGTTCCTCTGCTTTACTATCGGCGTAACTCACCTTATGCTCGCTCGCATTTGGAACGGTATTTGCCAGATCAACTCGCGGAGCTGCCTTTCTCAGTTCGGTTGGGCGGGTATAGTTCTTTTCATGTATCTTGTCACGAACTCGATCGTCGGTATCTTCCCCGGAATCCCGACTTGGGCGTTCTGGATGTTCGGCATCTCGTTCTTGACCGTCTTCATTCAGTCGAAGGGCATCGATAAGGGCATGCTTTTCCTCAATGCGATGTCGGTTTTGGGCGATATCATTTCCTATGTCCGTCTCTTTGCGGTCGGTCTCGCTTCCGTCAAGGTCGCCGAGAACTTCAACATGATGGCGGTCGATTTGGGGCTTCCGATCTGGATCAAGTGGCTTCCCTTGGTCTTGATTCTTCTCGTCGGTCATGGGCTCAATCTCGCCATGGCGGGTCTTTCGATTCTTGTTCACGCCGTCCGTCTGAATACTCTCGAGTTCTCTAACCACAAGGGTATCAGCTGGTCGGGTTATCAATTCAAAGCGTTTAACAAAACTGAAAAATAAGGAGTAAAAACATGGATCCTATGATTGTCGCCGGTGCTGTCGCTTGCTTGGGCCTTTCTGCCGCGGGTAGCGCTTTCGGTACGGGTTTTGCCGCGTCTGCTGCCGTCGGCGCTTGGAAGAAGTGCTATGCGGCCAACAAGCCCGCTCCCTTCATCCTCCTCGGTCTCGTCGGTGCGCCTATCACCCAGACCCTCTACGGAATGATTCTTATGTTCATCATGCTCGGCAAGACCGCCGCTCAGGGTGCCGGTGTCGCGACCTTGATTCTCGGCATCTTCGCCGGCCTCGGCATCGGTCTTTCGGCGCTCTTCCAGGGTCGTGCGGGCGCTGCGGCATGCGACGCTCAGGGCGAAACCGGCCAGGGCCTCACGAACTATTTCGGCGCGCTCGGCATCGTCGAAACCGTCGCGATTTTCACGATGGTCTTCACGATCATCGCGCTCGGTAAGATCGGTTAATTGAGCTTCTTAAAGAAGTATCAATGGATATTAGCCTATGCCGCGGTTTTCGCGGCATTGGCTATTTATGTTTTCTGGGGTACGTGGTCGACGGGCTTTGCGCCCGTAATGCCCGATTGCCCAACGGTTTATCCGTCGAATTATTTACAATATCGTCTTGATTGTTGGCTCGAGCGGGGGCGCTTCATACCGACGGATATTCTTATCTTCCTCGGTTCGCCTTACTTCTGGCAGGAGTTTCAGTATGCGCTTGCGATGGGGCTTTCGGGGTTCGCTCTTGCTCTCTTTCTGAAAAAGCGCGGGCTATCCTCGCTCGCTTCGTTTGGCTCGGGGCTGTTATTGGCATTTTGCGGTTATTGGTCGACGCTTTTCTCTGCCGGCCACCTCGGTTGGTTTCAGTGGATGACTTACGGCGTTTTCTCGTTTTATTTGATCGAACGTGCGCTAGAGGAGAAAAAGCTCAAATATTTCGCTTGGCTCGGCGCGGTCTCGGTCTGGGGTGGCTTTTATCAGGCCGATTTGTGGTTTCTCTTTACATTCTTTACAGGTATTTACTTCCTTTATCGAATTCTTCAGCTTAAGGTTTTCCCATGGAAGGGCATATTAGTCGCTTTTATCTTTTTCGTTCTGATTGGGCTACCGAGTTTCAAATCGGCACTTGTAAATGATCTTGAGTGGCGCAAGGGTCAGATAGAAAAGGGAGAGACGCTAAGCGCCGGGATTGAGGAGAAGGACAAGCAATGGATCTTCGTGACCAATTGGTCGCTTCCTCCTGACGAAACCTTGGAGTTCTTGATTCCTCGCATTAACGGCGATACTTCCTGTCCGCTTACTTTGCATTTCGCTACGCGTGCAGGGAAAGATACGAAAGCGTATACGGGAGCTTTAGGACGTCCTTATAAGGCGACGAGGGGCAATTATCGTCAGCATTCTCTTTATGTCGGCTTTATTACCTGTCTCTTTGCTCTTCTGGGGTTAGTGACTTCGTGGCGAAAATGCCTCTTTTTTGCCATAGCGGCAGTCGTTTTCTATCTTTTCTCGCTTGGTCGTTACTGCGAGCCTGTTTATCGACTCGTTTACTCGCTCCCGTTCGGAGATATCTTAAGAGCTCCCGTCAAGTGGCATCATTTGACCGAGTTTTGCCTTGTGATTCTTGCCGCATACGGTATCGATTTCCTTGTTTCGTTTAAGACGATGTTCAAATTCGCGCCCTTCGTTGCCGCCGGGCTTATTCTCCTCGGCGCCATCGATCTTGCGCGAATCGATAAGCTCTATTGTGCACCCGTTTCCAGCTTGATGGCTCTGCGAATCGGCATGTATCAATATCCGATACCCGACGCTCCCAATACGCTTTCGATTGTCTTCGGTTCGATTTCGCTTTTGGCTTCACTGGCTTTATTAGGAACGTTGAAATATGAAAAATAAGCTCATTCTCTTTCTCGCCTCCGGTTTCGGTCTTGGTCTTTTCGCGCCTGTCGCCCCCGGCACGGTCGGCTCGCTTCCCGGGCTCGCGCTCGCGTATGTGATTTGCTCACTTCCTTTGTTTATCCAGATGCCCGCGGCACTTGGGTTTACCCTGCTTGCGATTCCGCTTTGCGACGCGGCGGAAAAGCTTCTCGGCATCAAAGATGATGGGCGCATTACCGCCGATGAGTGGATGCTTTACCCGATAGCATTTATCGGTCTTCCGCTTGCTTCGTTTACTTGGTGGCAAGTTCTTCTCACTTTCGCGGTCGTACGCGCTATTGACATCTTGAAACCCTATCCTTGCCGTCAGCTTCAGGTGATTCCCGGTGGTCGCGGCATCGTTATCGACGATTTTGTCGCGAATCTTTATTCGCTCGCGATTAACTGGGCTCTTTATTTGACGCTATTCAAGTAATGTACGTCGGTCGCCTCGCTCCGAGTCCCACGGGCGCGCTCCACTTAGGGAATGTCCGCACCTTCATGATCGCTTATCTTCGCGCTCGTCAGGCGGGCGGGAAGCTTATCATGCGCATGGAGGACTTGGATCATCCTAAAGATAAACCTGGCGCGGCAAAAGGGGCGATTGAAGACTTGAAATGGCTCGGTTTCGAATGGGACGAAGAATATACTCAGTCCGAACGCGTCGAACTTTATCGTGACGCGGCGAAAACGCTGATCGAGAAGGGGCTCCTTTATCCTTGCATTTGTTCACGAAAGGATGTCGAAAACGCCCAATCCGCGCCCCATGCGGGGGAGCAGCTCTTTTATCCCGGCACTTGTCGCGGCAGATTCTTATCTTGGGACGAAGCTGAAAAGGCGATTTCTCCCCGTAAGCCTTGTTGGCGCTTTAAGGTCGAACCAAATACCAACGTTTCGTTCGTCGATAATTTTGCGGGACCTTATTCTCAAGAAGTCGACAAAGTGCTTGGTGACTTTCCGGTCGCGAGAGACAAAGATGGCGCGGGGTATACGCTCGCTGTAGTGGTAGATGATCTCGATATGGGAGTTACGGAAGTGGTGCGTGGTGACGACCTCCTCGCGGCAACCCCCGCACAGATATTGATTACCCGCGCGCTAGGCGCGGCGGATTTGCAATACTGCCACGTTCCCCTAGTGGTCGGCCCCGACGGGAAGCGACTTGCGAAGCGCCACGGGGATACTCGCGTCGCGGCCTTTCGCGAGGCGGGGATGAACCCTAAAAGATTGCTTGGTTTAATCGCAAATTCGCTTGGTATAGCAGAAGAAGGCGAGAACGTTACCCTCTTGGACTTGCTTCCTCGTTTTGATTTGTCGCTAGTTCCCAACGCGCCTTGGATTGTAAAAAACCATTTTGGGTAGTGTGGTTTATTTACATTTGCGTGCGATTTTGATATAATATCTTTCGTTGAGAAAACAACACCTAATTACTGAAGGAGTGTCTTCGATGAAAACACGTTTTCTTGTCGCATTGTGTGCCGCAATGCTTCTCCCCGTCTTCACTTTCGCCGCGGACTTGGTCGCCAAGTTCGATTCGCTCTCGGCCGGAGCAAAGAGCGGAGCGTTTACTATCGGCGAGAATGGTCGCACGATTACGAGCGACGGCTCGTGGCTTGTTGCGGATGGCGTAACGGTCGTAGTCGATTATTCGGGACTGTCTTTGACCGACACCCAGGCGATTGTGACATTGGCGCAGTCGAATGATTCGTCCAAACTCAGCAAAGTCGGTATTTGCTCGGATAGCGGCGATCTGAAAGGCATTTGGCAGAATGGTGCCTGGACGGGTGGCGAGAATACGGGATATAAACTTTCCGAAAGCGGCTACCTCGTTTTTGTCTATTATCCCGACGCGAGTACACGAGGTGTTTTTGTTTACGATAGCGAGGGAATGGAAATATTTAGAGCCAAGAGTCTGAAGTCGACTGGACCGACGGTGACAATCGGAGCACGATTCGACTTCGGTATGACGGCCGCCGGAGGCCTCTCGCAAGAGGGTTTCACTGTCAATTCCGTGCGCATCTATCGCGGCTTTGTTGCGGCGACAGACGTGCCGTCGCTCGTGGCTTCAACCTCTAATGATATCACGCTGCCGAACGGGACTTACACGGTTTCGCAGGTAATTTCGGGTTCCGGCGCGGTTACAGTCGACGCCAGCGCGGACGGCGAAATCACTTTCGGCGCGGCAAATACGTTTACGGGCGGTCTTACGGTCAAGTCGGGAACGCTCAAGACGACGAATGCAACGGGCTATGGTCCTAATAATATTCCGAACAATAGTACTTCCAATCTTTCGACGATCTCGGTTTTAGAGGGAGCGACGCTTGATCTCGGCAACACGAAAGACTCGTGCTATTCGATTACGAGCGCAGGAACGCTTACGAATAGTGGTAACGCAATCGGAAGCGGGAATCGCCAAACGACCTTCTTGACGTTGTCCGGCGATACGACGGTTAGCGGTAATCAGTTCGGCATTCTCGGGCCGGGCTATGCGGCGACAACGCTCAACCTCGGCGAGCATACGCTTACCGTCAATATGGCTTCGGCGACCACGACCTTTATTCTTTGCAACTGCACGGTTTCGGGGAGCGGTAAGATTCGACTCGAGCAGGGCAAGCTTTACCTTAAGAAGGCGATTATGGGAACTTTGAATATCGATCTTCCCGCAGTTCCCGAAGACGGCGCGACGCTCTTTGCGCTCGATAATGACCGCAATCTCACTAATATGACGCTCAATGTCACGGTGAATGGCGCGGCGCTTCCCGAAAACGTTAGCGTCTCTGCACAGGGTGTTGTTACTATTACATCCGAGAGCGGAGCGGTCGTGGAAAAGAATGGCGCGGTTTGGCGTATTGATACGACGGACGGAATTTACGTATTCAGCGCGGATGAAATCAGCTATCTCAAGTCGAATTATACAATTGTTTACTTGAACAGCTCAAGTGATAAAGGAGCGACCATCGACTTCGGAGACATGACCGGTATGCAACAAGCGCATTTCCTGTTCGAATCCGGTCGTCATGCACTCAAGTGGAAAGGAAATTCCGCAAGCATGAACTTCGGTAATGCCGCAGATATTACGAATCCGTGCATCTCCGTTAAAAACGGAGCGACGCTTGATTTGTATGCGAAGGATGTTACCGGCTGGCAGTCAAGCGCGGCGGGTGCTACTCACAATATCTTCCGTGTTTTTGACGGCGGCAAGGTGGTTCTT
>JAZLMG010000041.1:0-52740 GCA_045598585.1 Kiritimatiellia bacterium | reverse complement strand
TAAGATTCGGTTGGGGGTGAAGCCGGGCCCCAAGCCGAATCTTCTCCATACAAGGCGGGGCGACGCGACATCCTACGAAGTAGGTGTTGCCAAAGACACGCATTCCTCTCTCTTGTTGGATACTGTTAATGGATGCGATATGCAGGGCAAGGGGAGCGGTGCTAATTCGGGGATACCGTTTTGGCCGCTGGTAATCTAGACTTCCAGAGGTGTTGAGGGGTGTATACGTGTACATCGGATTGTGTTAACGCGCAAAACGGAGGGTCATCCGAATTAGTACCCGACCCGGCCGATGGTTAGGATACGTTATGCTAAATTCTGAATAGAGGATTTCGCGTACCTGTTTACCAGCGACTTAAAATTCGTAAAAGTTGCAAAAGTATAGTCTATATCAGTCCTAAAAGTTGCAAAAGTTTGAATATAAGCAGTCCTAAAAGTTGCATCTTGACAAGAATACACCGAAAATGGTATAATTAGTGCAGTTAATTTTCAAGGATGCTATTATGGCCGAGCTTAAGCGAAAATTCTATGATTATTTAGTCGAATGGAAGCGCACAAAGCATAACGAATGTTTGCTTGTAAAAGGCGCGAGACAAATCGGTAAGACCTATATTATAGAAAAGTTCGGACGCGAGAATTACGATAACTTCGTTGAGATCAATTTTGTCTTGGATAGCGAAGCTTCTGAGCTATTTGAAGGAAATTTGATGGCGGATGCGCTTTATAAAAAGATCTCCGCTTACAAGCCGGATGTACAATTGGTACCGGGAAAGACGCTCATTTTCTTGGATGAGATACAAGAATGTGCAAATGCGAGAACGGCGCTCAAAGCGTTTGCGCTTGATAATCGCATTGATGTCATTGCGTCCGGATCTTTGCTTGGTATCAAGTACAAAAACAAGCGAGCGCGGGAAAAGCGTGAGCCGAAGTCGATCCCGGTTGGATATGAACGAATCGTTAAAATGTATTCTCTTGACTTTGAGGAATTTCTTTGGGCAAAGGGGTATACCTCTGAAGCCATCGAGATTATGAGAGGTTTTTTCGAGCGCAAAGAATGTGTGCCGGAAGTGTTGAACCGACGTTATACGGAAGAACTTAAGGAATATCTTATTGTTGGAGGAATGCCGTCGGTGGTTAAGGCATTCATCGAAACCGGGAATTTCAGTCCGGTTCAGGCGGAGCAGGAAAGGATTCTCGCTTCCTATATTGATGATATTCACAAGTATGCCGATACAGTAGATATCCCCAAAATCGAGAGTTGTTATTTGGCCGTTCCACGTCTCTTGGCAAAGGAAAATCGTAAATTCAAGTATGCCGAGATCGAGCGAGGGGGGAGTGAGCGAAAGTATGGTGCTGCGGTAGAATGGCTATGTGATGCGGCACTTGTATCCAAGGCGGAAAATATTTCAGTTGCAGAAATACCGCTTAATGCAAATGTGCGAGAGGGATGGTTTAAGCTTTATCTTTCGGACGTCGGGCTTTTATCGGCATTATATGGAACTGAAGCTAAAAGTTTGCTATATAGCGGTAAGCTAGTCGGCAATGCGAAAGGCGGCATTTACGAGAACTTGATTGCTTCCGTCTTAACGCGAAAGGGGATTCCACTCTTCTATTACAAGACCGAAGACGGTTCAAGAGAGCTGGAGTTTGTGCTTGAACGAGATGGTGGGTCGGCGCCGATTGAGGTGAAAGCTTCGAATGGGACGACGATTTCGCTTAATGAGGTGCTTGAGTCTCCTGTCGTTCCGTATGGCTATAAATTTGTAGACGGGAATGTAGGTGTAGTCGGCAAGAAGATAACATTACCGCATTATATGTCCATGTTCTTGTGAGAGGATGAATAGAAATGACGAAATTAGTTGAACGATTCATAAAGTACGTTAAGTTCGATACCGAGAGCTCGGAAACGAGCGGGACTCATCCTTCTTCGGAAGGGCAGCGAGTTCTTGCCGAGGAGCTTAAGAAAGAGCTCGAAGCGATGGGGGCTAAGGACATTCATCTTTCGGAGCTTTCTTATCTCTATGCGACGATTCCCGCTTCGCCCGATCGAGCGAGCGAACCTGCGCTCGGCTTTCTCGCTCACCTCGACACATCGCCCGATGCTTCGGGGAAAGACGTTAAGCCTTCCATCATCACACGTGATGGCGAAGAGATTATCGTAACGGATGGGACAACGCTCCTCGGCGCGGACGATAAACTCGGAGTGGCGATTCAGATGCAACTTGCCGAAGAGCTTCTTGCTCCCGACGCTCCGAGCCATCGTGAGATTCGTCTCGCCTTTACGCCCGACGAAGAAATCGGAGAAGGAACTTACGGTTTCGATCCTGTGCGCTTCGGCGCGAAAGAAGCTTACACGATTGATGGTGGCGCGGCAAATGAAGTCGAGAATGCGAACTTCAATGCGGCCTCCGCTTCGTTTACGATCAAGGGCTTTTCGGTGCACCCCGGGAGTGCGAAGGGGATGATGATCAATGCCCTTAAAATTGCCGCGGGAATTGTGAGTCGTCTTCCCGAAAACGAAGCGCCCGAAACGACCGAGAAGCGCGAGGGCTTTTATCATCCAACTAGCATTGAAGGTTCGGTCGGGAAGGCGACTTTGTCGATCATTCTACGCGATCATGATTTGCAGAATCTCGAAGCGCGCAAAGACTTCCTCCGCAAAATTGCCGCGGAAGTGAACGCGAAGTATGGGGAAGGAACTGTTGCGCTTGAGATCAAGGATCAGTATCGCAACATGGAAGAGGAACTTCAAAAGGTTCCGCACCTGATCGAGAATGCGCTTAATGCCGTGCGCTCGGTTGGGCTCGAACCGACCTTGAAAGAGATTCGCGGCGGAACGGACGGAGCGCACTTGACGACTGAGATGGGTATTCCTTGCCCCAACCTCGGCACGGGAGGCAGGAACTATCATGGCGAAAGCGAATATGCGATTATCTCCGAGTTCGAAAAGGCCTACCGCATCGTCCTCAAACTCGCCTCATGAGATTTTCGCAGAAAAGTTGTTGATTACTTTCTTTCTTCGCGTTCATAAGAGTATGAAAACGAATAAGATTTTTACGCTTGCTCTTATTAGCGCAATGGTCTTCGGCTCAGCTTGGGCTGAAGACGACGAATGTCCCGATGGTGTCTGCTCGCTTCCTCCCGGGCTTTTGCACGAAGAGGAGGCGATGCCCTCGATAGCAATCAAAGCGGTAAAACAAGCGCCGCGCTTAAGTTCGCTCGATGAAAAGACTTTCGCACTTGTCGGCGGAAGCTTCATGGCCTCGGTAACTCACCCCGAGCTCAAGCGACTTATCTTAAAAGAGTTTCCCAACTCGAAAGTTTATCTTCTCTCCGAAATCGGTTCCGCGGGCCCTTATCCTCGTCCCGGCGTAAGACGCGTCGAAAAGGAAGAGTTCGAGTTGAAGCTCAAGGAGTTTAAGGTCGATGCAGTCATTTCCGGAAATGGAGGGTGCGGACTTTGCACGCCGAAAGAGACGGGATCTTGCATCGCGGCAGAAATGCTCGGTCTTCCTTCCGTTATGATCGCGGGTCCCGGCTTCGTCACTCAAGCGAAGTCGACCGCGCGCTCCGCCGGAATCGAATGCCTAAGAGTCGCCGAATATCCTGGCGCCTTCGCTTCGCATACGAACGAAGAGCTTCTCGAAAATACGCGCAAGATTCTCTGGCCCGCAATCAAAAAAGCGCTTACTACGCCACTTGGACCTGCCGATGTCTTCAAGCCCGAAAATGACTTCGTTTCCGATGGACTTCCCGTTGTCCCGATCAGTGAAGAAGCGGTAAACGAGTTTTTGATGTTCACCGACCTCAAGGACGACGATTCGCTTGGTGCGATTCCGCCTTCGATGCGCGAAGTGAAAGTTCGTCATGTCGCTCAGCTTGGCGTGATGTCGGGCTGCCCCGCCGAATTCATGCCGCTCTTACTCGCGTTTACTGAAGCGATGAAAGCGGGCGATTTCCGTCGCACTCTCGCCTCGACTCATGCTTGGACGCCATATTGTTGGTTAAATGGCCCGGTTGCTCGTCAGCTCGGCTTCGACTCGGCCCAAGGCGAAATCTCGGAGCCGAAGAACATGCTCCTCGGTCGCTTCATGAATCTCGCGCTTCTCAACTTCGCAGGCTACAAGGTCAAGGAGAATCGCATGGGAACCTTCGGCTATCTGACCCCGTGGACACTTGTTGAGAATGAGGAGGCCGCCCTTAAAGTCGGCTGGAAACCGTATCAACTCCAGATGGGTTACTCGATCGATGACTCGACTCTTTCGGTCGCTTCGGCGATCAACTGGGGCAACAATCTCGTCCCCGCGTCTTCCGATCCCGAGAAGATCAAGGACATGATCGCTTGGGACGCGGTCGAGAAACAGCAGATGGCGGTAGGGAGCGGCATGCCGCAGGTTTATCGCACATTTCTCTTAACGCCCGATGTTGCGAAAGATTTGGCGAAGAAGTATTCTTCGAAAGACGCCTTTGAAGCGGCGCTTATCGAAACGGCGCTCATGCCGCTTTCGATGCGAGCTTTCGCGAACTACTGGGGAAATCCTGGGAGTGCCTTCGACCCGAAGAAGTGCCCCGTCTCTCAGCATGAAGCACGAATCGCGCGCGAAGAAAACGCGAAGGAAACTTCGACTCCGCCTTGGCTCCAGTGGACGGGGATGAAGACGATGAAGACCGTGGAAACGATGCAGAAGGGAAAGAATATCTTTCTCGTAACCGGGGACGCGGCGCGCAATAAGGAGATGTGCCTCCCGGGAGGAGGAAGTGCCACCATCAAGATCAATCTGCCGCGCGCTTGGGATGAGCTTATGGCGAGAAGAGGCTACGAGCCGCTCGGCTCCTTCAAGCTCAAGACGAACTTAACGCCCGACGCTCCGAGAGAACGCGTCAAGGGATATACTCACCCAGGCGCGAGAGGAGACCGCGGCACTTTCGAACGCGGCAGAGAGCGGCCGGAACGCGGCAATCATGAACGCGGCAATATGAGAACGAGAAGACCGCAAAGATGATATCATTTATCTTCCACAGTATACCGTATCTGATTTTGGGAGTGCTTCTCGTGCTCTTTTGGTGGGCTTATCGAAAACGCACGGTCGTTTCAATCATAATTGCCGCGGTTTGTTGGAGCGTTGTCATTGTCGGGATTTATAATGGGATAAAGCCGCCTATCGTTCATGAGATTTCGATCTCTTACCCCGAGCTACCTGATGAACTTGTCGGTTACAAAATCGTTCAGCTTACCGACATTCATGTAAGTAAGCTTACAGGCAAGTGGCGCACCGAAAAGATTGTCGAGAAGACCAACGCGCTCGAGCCCGACTTGATTTGCGTTACGGGAGATTTGGTCGATGGCTCTCCCGAGGAGCGCAGCGCTGCACTCGAGCCGATTCGTTATCTTAAGGCGAAGGACGGCGTTTATCATGTAACCGGGAATCACGAGTTTTATCGCTTTAGGGAGGAGTGGAAGGAGCGCTTTGAAGAGTGGGGACTTAAGTTCCTCGTAAACGACTGCGTCTTTCCGCGTCAAACGTTGGCCTTGGGAGGAGTCAACGATATGGCCGCATTTCTGACGGGCGAAGAGCTTCCCGTCCCTGCGAAAGCGTTTCTCAAAGCGACGAAGGGCGAGTTTCGACTTTTACTCTCTCATCGCCCCGCACATGCCCTTGATAACATTCTCTCTTCAAAAGTCGACCTCCAACTCTCCGGCCACACTCATGGCGGAATGCTCCCGGGGTTAGAGCGGCTCATCGCCAAGATGAACGGCGGTTTTGCGAAAGGGCTTTTCAAACTTGGAAAGGGCTACCTTTATCTCTCGCCCGGAACCGGTCAATGGAACGGCTTCCCAATCCGCCTCTTCAACCCTTCCGAAATCACTCTCATCACGCTTACGAAGTAATGCGAAGCCCCTATTGACAACCCATAGGACATTTTGCTATAATGCTAAATGTTTTCACGAAAGGGTAGATGGAAAATGACCTACGACAAAGATAGACTTGAGACGCAAGCCGAGCTCTTTAAAGCGCTCGGTCATCCGACTCGTCTATTGATCGTCGAGCAACTTGCGGATGGAGGAGAGCACTGCGTTTGCGAATTCGTCGAGGCGGTCGGTAGCGCTTTCCCCACCATCAGTCGCCATCTCTCGATCTTGAAAGACGCCGGAGTCATTACCGACCGAAGAGAAGGAAAGTCGATTTACTATCGGCTTACTTGCCTTTGCGTCGGAGAGATGCTTAAGTGTATGAGTAAGCGCAAGTAAAGCATTTTTTTTACTCTCTCATTTAGCGGAAAGACTAAATCAAACAAAGGAATAAATGCGATGATGAATGGATTCACATATTTAGCCGATTGGCTAACCTTCGGAGTGTTGGGCTTAGATGCTTCGTCGAAGCTAGGCGACGCTCTACATTTCTTTATCGAGGACACGACCAAGATTTTCGTGCTTCTTGCGGCAATGATTTTCATTGTCGGATTCCTGCGGGCGGGAGTCGATGCGACGCGCATTAGGGATTGGCTCAAGGGAAAGAACCGTTTTCTCGGGTACTTGTTCGCGGCATTTCTTGGCGCGGTAACGCCGTTTTGCTCGTGCTCTTCGATTCCGCTCTTTCTCGGCTTTACGGCGGCGCGGATTCCGGTCGGGATCACGATGGCGTTTCTTATCACCTCGCCCTGTATCAATGAAGCGGCGGTCGTTCTCTTCGGAAGTTCGCTCGGTTGGGGACTTGCCGCGCTTTATGTGGGGCTCGGAATTGCCGCGGGTGTTATGGGAGGAGTCTTCTTCGATTCGATCGGTGCGGAGCGGCAGCTCGAAGTATCGTCGCTTGCGCCTACCGGCGGATGCTCGTGCTCTTGCGGCTGCAAGAAGGTTACTCGACTAGGGTTTTCGGCTCGACTAGGAATTGCTGCAACTGAGACAAAGACGATTCTCAATCGGATTTGGATTTGGGTGATTGTCGGTATCGCGCTTGGGGCCGGGCTCCATGGTTATGTTCCCGAAGGATTTGTCGCGGCGCATTTGGGAGGAGGCGAGTGGTGGAGCGTACCCTTGGCAGTGGTGATCGGGATTCCGACTTATGCGAATGTGACGAGCGTTATCCCTATAACTTCAGAGCTGATCAACCAGGGCCTTCCGGTCGGCACGGCATTCGCTTTCATGCTTTCGACGGCAGCAGCGAGTGTTCCCGAATTCGTCATGCTCAAGAAGGTGATGTCCGTCCGCCTGCTCGCGATCTTCGGCGGCTATTTGCTCGTCGCGTTCATGATCTGCGGTTGGGTACTTAATGTGATTTTCTAAGAAACAAAAGAAAGGAAAAAAACGATGAATACCGAAAGTGATACTTCTAAGTCGGCCTGTGGTTGTGGCTGCGGTTGCAGCTGCGCCAAGAAGAGCGCGGTTAAGATATGGCTTGGAAGAGCGCTCATAGTGCTTGCGCTAGGCGCTTTGGCAGTTGGAGTCGTACGCGAGCGTATGGGTAAGGCGCCTGCGAAAGCTCCTTGCTGTTCGACTTGTAGCAGAGGGAAATGATGGACGCAGTGATTTCTCTTTTGTCAGTAGTGTGGATGGGGATTTTAGCTTCGCTAAGTCCCTGTCCACTGGCTACGAATATCGCGGCAGTTTCCTTTCTGGCGCGAGAGGCGGAAAGTCCGAAGCGGGTGATGTATGGTGGCGTCGCTTATGCGCTTGGGCGGACAGTCAGTCTTATAGCTCTTGCGGCCATTATCCTATTGGGCTTAACATCATCGCCTTTGATCTCGGGATTTCTACAAAAGTACATGAATCTATTCCTGGGGCCGATGCTGGTGCTGGTCGCGGCAGTTCTTCTCGACTTGGTAAGCTTACCGCGGATGGGAATATCGACCAAACAGAATGCGCTTCTCGAGAGATTGCAGAAAGTCGGTTTGATCGGCTCATTCGCCTTGGGGTTGATTCTGGCGCTGGTATTTTGTCCTTCTTCGGGAGCGGTTTACTTTGGAGGACTTTTGCCGCTAGCCGAAGCGAAACATCATCAAATCCTCTATCCGCTAGTCTTTGGGTTGATGACGGCGCTTCCGGTTATCGCTATTACCATTGCGCTAGCTTTGGGGCTTAAGGGAATCGGGAAAGCTTTTTCGGAAGTCAAACGATTCGAGTCCTACATACGCAAGATCACAGGCGGCGTAATCTTAATCCTCGGCATCATGAAGTCCTTGCAGATGTTGGGAGTATAAGGTATAATATTAAGGTATGAAAAAGGTAGCTTTTATTTGCGTACATAATTCCTGTCGAAGCCAAATCGCCGAAGCCCTGGGGCGGCATCTTGCCGCGGATCGATTCGAGAGCTATTCGGCGGGAACCGAAACGAAGCCGCGAATCAATCAAGACGCGGTTCGTTTGATGAAGGCGATTTATGGAATTGACATGGAAGCGGAAGGGCAGAGAAGCAAGCGTATTAATGAGCTTCCTTCGATTGATGTCGTGATAACGATGGGCTGCAATGTTCAATGTCCGTATCTGCCTTGCGAACGGCGAGAGGATTGGGGACTTGAAGATCCAACCGGGAAAGATGATGACGTGTTCAAAGCCGTAATCCAAGAAATCCACACACGTATTCTTGAATTAGCCAATTGTTTGTGATTCCTTAAGCCGCTTTACAGAGATTTTACAATTGAGCTGAAAGAAGTTTGACATTCATCCTATATAATATCAGGTGAAATAAACTGATAAAAGAAGGATGAATGAAATGGAAACGTTCAAGCTGATTGTAACTGTCCTCGGAGGACTCGCGATTTTCGTCTATGGTATGGGCCTCATGTCCGATGGGCTTACCCGCATCGCCGGTCCTCGTCTCAAAAACGTCTTATCCTATATAACGCGTAACCGCTTTCTCGCGATTTTGACGGGTACTCTGGTTACCGCGGCAATTCAAAGTTCGTCGGCGACAAGCGTCATGACAGTCGGCTTCGTGAATGCGGGACTACTTAATATCGTCCAAGCAATCGGCGTTATCTTCGGTGCGAATATCGGAACGACAATTACCGGACAGATCATCGCCTTCAAACTCGACGACCTCGCGCTTCCCGCAATCATCATCGCAGTCATCGGGCTCATGATAGCGAAGCGCACCTTGACGCGCGGCATATTCAAAACGCTCCTTGGTTTCGGTCTTCTCTTCTTCGGCATGACGATGATGAGCCACGAGCTGAAGGTAGTCGCGAAGAGCCCCGAATTCATGCACTTTTTCTCGCTCTTCGATTGCACTCCTGCAGGCAGCGGCTTCGCCTCGTTTTTCAGCATCCTCGGCGCAGTCATGGTCGGTACGCTCTGCACGATGCTAGTTCAAAGTTCTTCCGCTACTATCGGCATCACCATCGCTCTTGCAGAAGCGGGTGTTATCTCGATTTGGACGGCGGTCCCGATTGTCCTCGGCGACAATATCGGCACCACGATTACCGCGATGCTCGCTTCGATCAACACGAATGCAAACGCGAAGCGCACGGCTCTCGCCCACGCGCTTTTCAATCTTTTCGGCACGATTATCGTTCTCGCCTCTTTCGCCTTCGCTTTCAAGAATGCGGAAGGGCTCCTCGCCCCGATTTACTTCCACTTGGTCGATATCTTCTCACCGGGAGAAGGGCTGAACGGCGAAAATCCGGGACGCTTCGTCGCAATGGCTCACACCGTTTTCAACATTGCGAACGTGATCGTGCTCTCTCCCTTCATCCCGCTTATCGCTCGTGTGACCGAGTTCATTATCCCCGGGCCCAAGAAAGAGTTCAAGGAAGATCTCGAGCCGAAACTGCTCGCGACGCCCGAGCTTGCGCTCGAAGCAGCGGAACGCGCGCTCTCCGATCTCCTTCGCAAGTCCTGGCGCATCGCCTCCGTCTCGCTTCGCAACTGCTCGAAGGCGGTCGATGTCACTGCCGACGAAATCGAAAGAGCGGAGCGCGAGGTCGATCTCAAACGCGAGACGATTCGTGATTATCTCGCGAAGCTCTCGAAGCGCAAGATCAATGGCCAGGAAGCGCGCCGCATTCCTTCGATTCTTCACTGCATCAATGACGCGGAGCGCATCGCCGACTTGGGCGTCGTTATCTACGAAAAGTCGAATGCGCTCAGATTCAACGAGAATGGCGCGGAGGAAATGAAAGCGGCGCTCGAGAAGATGCTGAAGCACTTGACCGAGTTCAATATGGAGGTAATCTCGCGCATCGCCGGAAACTACAGCGAGCTCAGCCACTGCAAGAATCGTCAGTGGGAAATCGAGCATGAGGTCGAAAGCGGCACATTGTTCGGTGCGACCGAGATGCGCAAGGAAGGTAGCGCCGAAGAACTCGTCGCCTACATCGCCGTTCTCTTCGCGATTAAAGATATCGCGCGTCACTTCGGCAATATTGCGGAACGCACGGGTAAAGTGTATAATATATAACAATGATAGCTGTAGTAGAAGACGATGAGTCGATTCGCTCGATCGAAACCTACGCCCTCAAAGGCGCGGGTTTCGAGGTTTCGGCTTATGAAGACGGCGAGAGTTTTCTCGCGTCGCTTAAAGAGACTTTGCCGGAGCTGGTGATTCTCGACATCATGCTCCCCGGCTCGCTCGATGGAATCGAAGTATTGAAAACGCTCCGCACTCACTTCGGATCGATTCCCGTAATCATCGCGAGTGCAAAGGGCTCGGAGTTCGACAAGGTAAGCGGACTTGATCTCGGCGCGGATGACTATCTTGTAAAGCCGTTCAGCATGCTTGAATTCGTGAGTCGCGTGAAAGCCGTTTTAAGACGCGCTCCTTCTTCGGGCTCGAAGACGCTTAAGTATGGCGAGATCGAACTTGTCAGCGAGGAACATCTCGTCAAAGTCGAAGGCGAGAGTATCGAACTTACACGCAAGGAGTTCGCGATTCTCGAGCTTCTTATGAAAAGTCCGCGCCGAGTTTTCACGCGCGAAAATCTGCTCGACCAAGTTTGGGGAATGGAAGCGGCGCTCGAAACTCGCACTGTCGATATGCACATCGCGTCCTTGCGCGGCAAATTGGGCGAGGCGGGGAAACTCATTCAAACCGTTAGAGGCGTCGGCTACAAGCTAGAAGCATGATCAAGAAAATCTTCCAAAGCGTATTCTTACTCGCGGCGTTCTCGATTGTTCTGACGGCGCTTCTATCGCTCGTCGCACTAACCGAATATTTTGCCGCGCCTGAAAGAGCGAAGTCTCTCCGTGTCACGTGGATTGATGCCGAAGGTAACGTGAAGATGGATAGCGCGGCGAATACCGAGGGGATGGAAAATCATCTTGGACGCGAGGAAGTGATAGCTGCGCTCAAATCGGGAGAAGGGCATTCCTCGCGCTACTCCGATACGAAGTTGGAGCGACAGTTCTATTACGCGAAGAAATTAGCTGATGGCTCGGTCGTTCGCGTCTCCTCTTCGCAGCGTGCGGTTCTTTCGAACGTCATCCACTTTCTTCCCGAGCTTTCGCTCTGTCTTCTTATCGCTTTCGTCTTGGCGCTTGTCGTCGCATGGTATCTCGCGAAAAGAATCTTCCGTCCGCTCGAAGCGATGCGCCGCGAGTTTACCGCGAATGTCTCGCATGAACTCAAGACGCCGATTCAATCGATTCAAGGTGCCGCGGAAATGTTGGAGGCGGGACTGATCAAGCCCGGGGACGAGCTTAAGTTCTATACGATGATTCGCTCGGAAGCGCGGCGCATGAGTTCGCTTGTCGGCGACATTCTTTCGCTCTCGCGTCTTGATGAAGGCGGGACGGGACTTAAGAAGGAAGAAGTCGATTTTTCGCAGATGGTGCGCGACGTCGCTTCGTCGCTTAGAGCTGCTGCGGAAAAGGCGAAGGTCGTCATTACGCTTGATGTGCCGCTCGAGTCGCCGCGCAAAGTCCTCGGCTATCCGCAATTCCTCGATGCTATCGTTTTCAATCTTATCGACAATGCGATCAAGTACAATCAAGAAGGTGGGCGCGTTATCGTGAAGCTTCTTTATGCTGAAGACTTCTTACGCTTCAGTGTAGCTGACACCGGTTTCGGAATCCCGAAAGCCCACCAAGAGCGCATCTTTGAGCGCTTCTATCGAATCGACAAATCTCGCTCTCGAACTTTAGGCGGCACGGGACTCGGCCTCGCCATCGTCAAGCACGCGGCAAAATTGCATGGAGGCGAAGTCTCGCTCACCTCCGAACTTTGCCACGGCTCGACTTTTACGATAACCCTCCCGCTCTAAATCCCTTCTCCTCCCTCCCGAATATCCACCGACCGAAGGGAGCTCCAAAGGAGGCGCTATGCGTGGTGTTCCGAAGGGAAGCCTATCTGGGGTGAAAGGCAAGCCGGATGCGAAAGATGAAATCCACAAAGAGGTAATACCTGAATCTAGATTTCGGATTCGCAATTCACACATTGAAGTAAGTTGCGGTAAAATCTTTACCAATGATGTCAAAATATGGTATAATATATCTTGTTGAGAGGAACGGATATATGAAGACATTGATTTTGACCGGGTGGGGACACCATGATTATGCTACTGCTGCGGCAGTGGCTCTTAGGGCGCTTGAGTTTAAAGCCGATGTGTTAGGCGTAAGCAAGCGTCGGCTTCCTGAATTACTAGGAGAGGTCGCGAAGTACGACCGCATAGTGATTCTTGGTGTCTCGCTCTCTCAAGATGCCGCAGCTTTAAAAGAGTCGCTCGTAAAGCTTCAAAAGAAGCGCGTCCAAGTTTCTTGGTTCAGCGTATTCGAAACCGATGTTGCCGATGAGGTGGCCGGATTGTTGGAACTGAAAGTTCGTCCTGCCGATTCGCTTACGGAGTCTGTCGCAGAAGAGTTTGGCATATCGGCAGAGGTTGATAGTTCGAAGCAGTCGGACGAGCTTATTGAAGCTGCGATGTATGCTTATCGCAACTATCAAGACGAGACCTCTTACGGGAAGGTGATCAAGTTTATCGCGCAGAACGTGAAAACGCTGCCTTCCGATCTTGAAAAGCTGCGCAATAATTATCGTCGCTATGGAAATCGCGAGCTCGTCGGCAAGTCGCTTCAAATGCGTGCCTTGCAAGAGCGCATCAATAAAGTTGCCGCGCATGGCGATGCCCGTGTCCTCATCATTGGAGAGAGCGGTACCGGCAAGGAGACGGTTGCGAATCAGCTGCATACCAAATCGCCGCGCAAGGAGGAGAATTTCATCGCTTTCAACTGTGCGAGCGTGAATCCCGAGCTATTGGAGAGCCGCTTCTTCGGCTACGAGAAGGGTGCATTCACCGGCGCTGACAAAACCACGGACGGCCTCTTTCAGATGGCTAATGGCGGAACGCTCTTTCTCGATGAGATTGGCGAACTCCCGCCCGAGGCCCAGGCGCTCCTCTTGCGCGTTCTCGAAGGCGGAAAGTTCATGCGCGTTGGTGGACATGAGGAGATCGAGGTCGATGTTCGGCTTATCACGGCTACGAATCGCAATCTACCCGTCCGTGTAAGAGAAGGGAAGTTTCGTGCCGATCTCTTTCAACGCCTCAATGTCGTTCAACTTCGCATCCCGTCTTTGCGCGAACACAAGGAAGATATTGGTGATATCGCTAATGCCTGGTGGCGCAAGCATCACGATAACGCTACTCTCTCGGAGGAGCAAATTGCCGCGCTCAAGGAATACGATTATCCCGGCAATGTGCGCGAGCTTCTGAATATTCTTGAGCGCGCAACCGTCCTCGAGGAGCGCGATTTTGCCGCGCTTTTGAAGGAACACCGCGAGATGAATGCGGGGCTAGTGGATGTCGCTTGCAAGTCGGACTCCGGCGTCGTTCCTGATGATCTTGAAGAGGCGACCAAATACCACATTCGCCGCGTGTACGATAAGTACGGCCAGAACTTAACCAAAACCGCCGAAGCCCTCAACTGCTCTCGGAACACGGTTAGGAAGTATTTGTAAAGGAGTTTCTCGCATGGAAACGAAAGAAATGGTGTTATTCCGCTCTAATGATGGCGTGGTAACTCTTCCTGTGCCTACAGATGGAGATACGGTTTGGCTTTCTCAAGTGCAAATGGCCGAATTGTTCGGTAAAGATCGTACTGTTATAGGCCGTCATATACGTAATGCAATAGAAGATGGTGAGATTGATCCGACTATCATGTGTGCAAAATATGCACATATGGGCAAAGATGGTGATCAAGTGTACAAAACTGACATTTATAACCTAGATGTCATCATCTCGGTCGGTTATCGAGTTCGTTCTCAACGAGGTGTGGAGTTCCGTCGTTGGGCTACTTCCGTTTTGAAGGAATACTTGCTTCGAGGTGCCGCGATTAACAAAAAACGTTTGGCACAGCTCGGCATGGCGATTGATGTTATGAAACGTGTTTCGAATAGTCTTGATGCGGAGCAAATTCTTGATGTTGTTAAGACGTATTCCGGCGCATTGGACTTACTTGATGATTACGATCATCAGCGCATCGGAAAGCCGAAGTCGGGGACAACGTCGGTCGAGTTGACTTATGAAGAATGCCGCGTCTTCATCGACAATATGAAGTTTTCAGCAGATTCGTCGTTGTTCGGTAATGAGAAGGATGGTTCGTTTAAGTCTGCGCTTGGCGCGGTCTATCAGTCCTTTGGAGGTAAAGATCTTTATCCGACCGCGCAAGAGAAAGCATCGAATCTCCTCTATCTCATCACGAAGAATCATGGCTTCTCCGATGGTAACAAGCGTATCGCGGCAGGTCTCTTTCTCTACTTCCTCTCGCGCAACAAACTGATGTTCCGAAAGGACGGCTCTAAGCGCATCGCAGATCATACGCTCGTCGCACTCACGGTAATGATCGCCGAATCCCGTCCGGAGGAGAAGGAAATGATGGTCAACCTGGTCATGAATTTCTTGTCATAACGGCAATTTTGCTCCAAAAAAGAACGCGGAATATGATATAATATTGACATAATAGGAGGGAGGATTTGATATGATAGTCAGAATCAGTGAGATGTATGAAGACGATTGGGCTTTCCGGTCGGCGATTGAGGAGATGGAGTAAGAGGTTTTATTCGAGGCAAGAAAGGTAAGTTAAATGGCTACCAAATTTAGATCGCTACGTGAGTTTTTGTTTCCTGCTAAGCAGTTGAGTATAACGGTACCTAATTACCAAAGAGGGTATAAGTGGGGTGTTAAGTATTCTTCGGACAGCGATTCCTCTGCAGAGTATCTTACAAAGAGTATTATAGAAGCATGGAACAGTGATACGGAAAAGTTGCAGACATTCTTTTTGCAAGGGATCACTGTTGTTGAAGACGAGAATGAAGTTGTTCTCGTTGATGGACAACAACGTATTACAACACTATATCTGATGTTGCGTGTCTTGGATTATGATGATATCTCGAATGTGGAATTGAAGTATGATGTCAGAAAGGATTCTCAGAATTATCTAACCGGACTAGTGAGAGACAAACGGTCGTTTAGTTTGGAGGTTGTCAAGGAAGATATAAAAGATACACAAGATATTCGTTACTTTAAGCAAGCAATGAAGCAAATGCATAGTTTGCTTGCGGGAAGCGGAATAATCGATCCTCCGGACAATCGGTTGTCCTTTATTGATTTCTTGATGGATCAGGTTTCGTTCCTATATGTAGTTGTGGATAAAGAGCAAGCTGTGAATACATTCACGTTAATGAATGGTCATAAGGCGACGATGCATCAAGAGGAATTGGTTAAGGCTCAACTGTTGCACATGGCCTCGTCCTGGAATGAAAGATACAAACAAACAACGCCTGCGAATATGGATGAGGCTTTTGAGTTGATGCGGCATTTTATCGCTGTTGAGTGGGAATGCGATGCAATGCGGAGTAGATACGCGCGAGAATGGGATAGGTGGCTCTATTGGTGGAATCGAGATGAGGTGAGAAGTTTCTTTGATTCCGGGAAACAACCGCTGGGAATCTTGCTCAGATATTATGCATGGGAAAAGTATTGTGAGAATAAGACATCTGATGGCCTTGTATTCTCCTTTGGCGAATTCAAAAAATATCTTCAGCAGGAAAATGCGTCCAAAATATTTATTGGACTGCGTAAACTTCAGAAGAAATTCGAAGATGCTTATTCGTTGCCAATCATCCATAATCACATCAAGCTTGCACTGATTTGTGCAAATCGTGAGTTGGATCGTTTTGATATTATTAGATACTTTTTCCAAAATCTATCTCGCATTAATGAACTGAAGGAATATGCTTTATGGCGATTGACAGGGGCAACACATAAGTCTATAGTAAGGCAGGAGCTCGATGATGACGGCAAATGTAAGGAAGATTACGCGAGGGAGGCGTATCAGCGTCTTTCTGAGAATATAGTCTATAATGCGGATGGAATGGAAGACGCTTATCGTCAGTTACTTCGGTTGAATGTTGAAGAGTATGATAAGCTGAATGATGGCAAGGGCTTGGCGTTTGACTTTTCAGTGTGGAGTAACAGATCGTTAGAGCATATTTACCCTAAGTCTCATTTTTTCCATCAGGAAAAAACCAATGGAAAAGAGATTTATGTGAATGGTGATGGGGTGGTGATTTCTGAAATTGTTGCAGCTACTTTGAAGAATAGAGATGATTTCTTTCTCAAAGACGGGCAGGTTGATGGGAGTGAACATTGTATTGGCAATTTAGTCCTCCTGTACAAGGACAACAATTCGAAATTTGGCGATTCGGATTTTGCCGCTAAGAAAAAGATATATTTCGACACTGAATCCGATTTCAAATTTGCTAGTAGGGGGCTACTACATTCGGTTTCGGTTTTTGCGGAATCCAAATGGGAGGGTGATGAAATCAGAAATCATCGGGATCGTTTCTTGGAAAGATTTAGAAAGGATTACGGTATGGAAGTGAACGATATCAAGGGGGTGTGAAATGAATACGAAGATGTCGATCGAGAGCGGGAAAGAATGTTCTCTTGCTAATCTGTTAGAAGGTATGAACAAAATTGTCATACCTGACCTTCAGAGGGATTATTGTTGGGGATATGATGCATGGATCAAGTCGGAAAATCGATTTGCTGATCTCGTGTCAGGATTCGTTGATAACTTGCTCGAAACATTTGATGAACATCCGAATGACAATCGGACGATGGGGTTGGTTTATGGCTACGAACAACCGCGTTACCATATTCAGATATGTGATGGGCAACAGCGGCTGACGACTCTTTATCTGTTATTAGGCTATGTTAATATAAAAGCTGGCGGGGCGTTCTCCGCATATCTGCAATGCAATGACGTCGGCAATGTAGAGCCGCGTCTTTGTTACGCGATCCGAGAGACTACATTGTACTTTTTATCTGATCTTGTTCGCGATGGGTTTGTTGGCGATCAAGGCAATCCAAATGGTGATATGGTTCTATCCTTGTGGAATGGATCCAGGCCGGCTTGGTATTCCTCGGAGTATGACTTGGATGCATCCATTCAAAATATGATTGCGGCATTAAAGAGTATCGACAAGTGTTTTCTGCGTTATGACAAGGGGGAAATGTGGAATGATATGATGTGGAAGGAGTTCGGACGGTATCTTCTTAGCAAGATTAGATTTCTGTATTATGATATGGGCGGGCGCGAAAATGGAGAGGAGACGTATGTTGTGATCAACACGACGGGAGAACCTCTTACTGCAGCAGAAAATCTGAAGCCTATCTTGATCGGCAGTATTAAGGATAAAACAGAATCGGAAAGATATGCAGGAGAATGGGAGTCCCGAGAACAATGGCTTTGGGAGAACCGCGGCACGGCCTTAACAACGGATGCTCATGCGCTCCGATTTTTTGTATGGTATTGGCAGATTGGATTGTTGCAGGAGAAAAGTTGGAAGGGTAAGAGATCTTTTGCCTTGAATCCACGAGAACTCTTTGCCAGAAAACCAATCAAATCTCATGATGAAGACGGGGAAATCGCGTCGGTTGATAGATGGGAGAAATTTCGTCGCCTTGATAATGCCCAGAATTATTTTGAGGCGTTTAAGTCGTTAGTGAATGTTGTGAGTAAAAGTTCCGTATTAAAGGCGATCTACAAGTCTTGTGTGTTCGGAGTGTTGTCAAAGGTTGAGTTTGATGGTTCTGTATCTTGTTTCCTAACTTCGGATGCTAAGGATGTCGAACAATGGCAATTGAATATGGTTCTGCCGGCAATTGCGTATCTTGTAAAATTCCCTGACCATAAGAGGTTTGAAGCGTTCATCCGTAGACTACGTAAGAATCATTTTGATCAGCAGCGTAAACGGAATTCTTGTGCGGGGGATAACTCTTGGGGGTATGTGGATTGGCGTCATGTTATACAGATAGTTGAGATGGCCGGGACTGAGGATGACGTTTTAATTACTTCAACGACATGTTGTCAGAATAGTCTGAAAAACATCCAGCATGTCATTGTCAATGAATGGTATTCTGATTATGAAAAACGATATGCTGCGCTAGTCGATGCTCGGCCTGAAGCTTCGAGCTGGGGAGATTCCCGTGTTCTAATGGGAGATCTTTCCCCTATAATCGTTTTGGAGGCGGATAATAGCATTGATTTTGGTAGGACAATGCGGTGCATGGATAATCTGAACCGTTTGTGTGCTAGTATTGAACAGTGTAAAGACAGTCCTTTGGCCAATCCTGAGATTGCGAATTGGTATCTTCTTTATCGAGTCGTAAGTGGAGTGGTGGGAATAGGGCACCAACATCGAATTTCCTGGAGTGTTACGGGTTGTTATTTTGCGCAGATATGGGACTCGTTGGATAGTGATTTTGCTTATATATATACTGACTCGTTTAGGCGCCTCTTGAGGGCGGACGATTTGGTTCGAGAATTAAAGGCAGAGGTGATTAAGGGCATTGAGCATTTTGATGCTTTCAAAATTGACGATAATGCGAATGTCAAGCAGTTGTTAGTCGCTTGGTTGCTTGCAAAAGTCTTGGTGGTCTCGAAGACGGGTAGATACATTAGTAAAGAATCCGGAGGATATCCCATTGCGGTGGCTAACGAGGTTAAAGAAAATCGGTATAACGATCAAGTGCCGATTAGCTGGGGGAATCTGAAATGTCTTTTGGGATATTTGTATGGGCGACATGAGGACTGGGGACGAAATAATCTGGAGGATGATACCAGGCTTGATACACCATTGTTCTTGTCTTCAAAATACAAGGCCGGAGTCCCAACACGAGAGACGATTGCCTCGGTCGACAAGGAGGTTGAGAGGCTCATAGGAGATTGCAAAAAGAGCCTTGATACATGAGACGAAGAAGACTGTCCTCCGGGATTCAAAGATTGACCACCATAGCAAACTTTGAGCGGAATCGCGGCAATTTTGCCGCGATTTTTCCTTGGCACGGATGTTGCTTAAGAGAAGACGAAGAGTAATAAAAAGGAATTAACATAAACATGAACAAAAAAACCGCCGAAGCCCTCAACTGCTCTCGGAATACTACTTGAGGCGATAAAGTGACATTATGTCGCATTCTTAAGCTAGGCGCGGAAGTGCAAGATCTGTAAACGACAATGCGAGTAAAACTATGGACGAAGTAAATGAAGATTTGGTGTGCATACGCGAGATGTCTGCAAAAGATGTCTTGGCTTTGAATCTCACGATTCCACAGTATCAGCGTGCATACATCTGGCGACAAGGAGTAGTGAAGAGCTTTGTCTCGGATATTGAGAAGTGGATTACGAAGAATCCCGTCTCGATGAAACGATACTATCACCTGGGATGTATCATTCTGAAGAGAGGCAAAGGGGTGTCCGGTGAGGACGAATACGCCATTGTCGACGGACAGCAACGACTAATTACCTTGGCGCTGTGGGCGAGGCACCTGGGTTTAGCTGATAAGAGAAATGTGTTGATCGGGAAAACGGTACGCGGAGGTGAGGATGCGATAAAACGTGCAAGAGATATTTGCAAAGGCTTTTCGATGTCGCTCGAAGATTTTTCACGATTGGAACTCTCGGTTTTGGAAATTGCCGAGCAAGCGGATGAAAGCTTGGCTTATGCATTCTTTGATAACACCAACACGCTAGGCAAGAGGCTGTCGGATTATGATTTGCTAAAGACTCATCATTTGAGGTTTCTTCGTGATGAGGTAGATAGCGGCAGGGCCTCGCGATTTTGTGCTCAAAAGTGGAATCTCTTAGCAACCCAGAATATTGGTGACGAATCTTTTCAGAAAGTTCTTTTGAATGATTGCTTGTATCGCATTCGGCAGTGGTCTTGGACAGGTGGAGTCGCTACTTTCCCTGTAAATGGGGATTCCTTCTTTCGGACATTATACAAACACTTTTCGTCCAAAGTTGATGATCACACAAGTAGCTTATTTGAAACGAAGTCGGCGCAGGAGGCCGAGAAAATGATTGTCGGAGGAATGCCGTTTTTCGAATATGTGGAATACTTTAGAGCGCGTTACGTACAATTCTTAAAAAATCCTGCGGTTACATGTTTACACGACCACTTAGCCGGGCATAGCAAAGGCGTCGTCTACAAAGCTGTTTTGGCGACGTCGTTTATTGCGTATTGCAGGTTTGGAGACTGGTACCTATCTGATATGATTTGCGCCTTGGCATACGCGATTTCGCGAATCAGATGTCGGGATAGTGTTCAAGAACGAATGCTTACTTGGTGTAGCGACGGGCGGGAAGAAATCGTCGGAGGGTGGGGAGGCTATATGAATCGCGTAACGAAAGCGGTTCTACATGCGCCAAGTGATGCCGCGCTGGTGGAGTTGTTAAACGGTGACGACTTCCGATATGTTGCTTCGAAAGAAGAAAGATGCAACACTAAGTATTGGTATTGGACAGCCTTAAAGGACTTTTTGCACAATTGCCCGGACAGACAAGAATGTTCGGACTACTATGATGGACTTATTGAGATTTAATGGAGATCATCAAATGGATAATATAGTTGCGAAGCCGTATACTTGCGAGAGTATTATCAAAAATGGTGTTTGTTTTGCGATTCCTATTTACCAAAGACTTTTCGTGTGGGGAGAAGAGCAAATAGAGAAATTGTTGCAAGATGTTACTCGGACTTCCCAAAAATTCACGGAGTATTATATCGGCATCGTCACGATTAAAAGATGCGCTCAAACAGGTGTGTGGGATCTTGTGGATGGGCAACAGCGGAATACGTTCTTGACATTGTTTGCCGCAGAGTGTATTTCACGCGGGATTGATAGATGGTTGAACTTTGTCTTTTTAGATGAAGCACATGCGAAGCTCCGAATTCATTATCTTGGTAGAGATCAGGATGAAGAAGATATAAGACTTTTGGCAAGCGGGAGCTCGAACAAAGTTACGAATACGAATTTCCAGGTATTCCATCGTGTGTTTGGAAGGTGGATCGAAACGTTAAAGAATGAAGAGTGGCGGAGGATAGAGTCTTATATGTTTTCCCGCGTCTCGTTTTTCGCGTCGGTGCTACCGGACGACTATCAAGCTAATGAGCTTAACCTTTACTTTGAGCGCATGAATGCCGCCGGTCAACAGTTAGGACTTTTGGATATCGTCAAGGGGAGATTTTTCCCTAAATATGCGGCGCGAATTGACGCGGCAATACGATTCGGGAAGGAAAAATTTGCGGGCAATTGCTATTCACATTTTGAAGATCGAACATTGAAGGATATCCTTGAAGACAAAAAAGGGGTGTCGGAACGTGAAGATGCGTATGACCTCAGCACGGTGAAGTCGGTTATCTCGCCGGAATTGATGCTGCTTCATGCATTGTCAAAGGTTCGAGGTTTGCCGTGGAAAGAAGTTCTGACGAATGAGAGGACCATCGTCTCTGATTTTGAGGAATATTTCTCGAGTTTCAATGATGATTTATATGATAAGAAAGTGCAGGAGTTCTTGGAAGCATTGGAGAAATACAGGAAGTGGATTGACAATAATCTGGTATACATTGACTCGGAATCCGATGGACGGGTGTATCGTTTTAGGGCTTCTGATGCGGATCCGTATGAAATCAGCGCGAGGAAGTGTGGTGAGTCTGAAGAAGAAAAGGATATGACAGATCGACTGCGGCAATTTGAGTCGATGTTGTATGTCTGTTATCCAAACGGTGAGCAATGGGCTTATGCCGCATATCTTGAGTTTGAAAATAGAGATGATTTGTCGAAGGCGGAACTGTTTAAGTTCTTGAGAGACTGGGATGCCGTTAGTGAAAGCTTGCCTAGATTGGAAGAGCTTAACTATTTGCAGATTGAACGGCGGTGGTTTTGGCGTCTGGATTATATTCTATGGGAGAGAATTGTATTTGGGAATTCATTCAGTTCGGAGGATGATGCGATACCTCCTAATTTACTTTGTATTAGGGAGCATGACAAACGGAGAATGGCTATTAAGAACTTTACATTTAGGGCTAATCGATCAATTGAACACTTGCATCCTCAGACGGCAACAGATGCCAGTTTGCGAGAGAGAATGAGCTGGACCTCGCCGCTCTGTGAAGATTCAAGTATCAGCGTGGAGGATTCTTTTGGGAATCTTGCGATGATTTCATCCGGCTTCAATTCGATACAAGGAAACGATCAGATTAATGCAAAACTGGCTCGAATCAAGGATCAAATAAATGAGAATCGCCTTGAAAGCATTAAATTGTTGGTGATGTCGTCCTTGGCAGGGGATGACATTGCTCGGTGGACAGTCGATATCGCAAAGAAACATGGAGAAGCCATGTATCGATTACTCCAGCAAGCATATGGTGATCGGTCTGTTCTGCTTTGATCTGCATTAGCGCGAACATTGCCTATGTTTAGACTTGAGAATAGGTGTCAATCAGTTATCGTACAACTTTTGACCATTGAGTTAAAATCTGACCGCTACAGCAGCAGAAATGCCGCGATTTTGCCTTGGCATGAATGTTGCTAATGTTGAGGGTGGAAACAAAAACCACTAAAACGACAGAAAGGATCGATACAATGAATTATCAGGAGTTCGCTGAAGAGTTGAAGCGTAAGTTTGCAGAATTTAAGCCGAGAGAGACGGCGATGCCGTTCAATGTCCTCGACGAGATGCATGCGAATGAAAATGCGCATACGCGGATTCTTGCGCGGCTTCTTCAGGAGCCGGATGTCTGTAAGTCGTTCATTGAGTACGTGGCGGCGAAACGCTCGGATCTGGCGTCTGCGTTGTTGCCGTATTCCTATTCCAAGGAGACTTTCTCCGTCACCTGCCAAACCGGCTATGTTGACATCCGCATTACATATGGGGATAAGCTTGTCATCATTGAGAATAAGGTGAAGGATGCCGTTGATCAGGATGCGCAAATCGACCGCTATGTTCAACAGGGACTGCTCACGAATCAAGCTGCCAACATCTTTGTGATTTATTTGACGAAGGACGGTGCTAAAACCGTTAGCGACTACAGCTTTAAGACGACGAAAGGGATTCTCGGCTATGAGAACGAGCAGAATCCGGGACGCTTCATCTCGCTTAACTACAAACAGCATATTGTTGACTGGTTGTCTAATAAGCTGAAGTCTTCAATTGCCGAGTCGAAGTTGCAGGTCTATTTGCAGAGTGGCATCCTGCAGTATCTCCATTATCTTAAGGGACCGGAACTTCTGAATTGTCGTAAAGAAGAAGATCCTTATCGAGATTTGCGCGACGTATTCGAGAAAGCGGTCGCAAAGAGTGGACTTGACATTGCGATAGATGCGTTGTCGGTGTTGTGTCAGGAGGCACTTCTAACCGTTGATCCTGAGGCCGAAAAGCTTGTTGAATTGGCGAAAGATGTCGTTCGGCAGGCGGCAGACGAGGGCAAAGTCGAATACTGGAACGAACTGGAAGCAGCGGGTTGGGGGATGGTGGGCCATTCGTACTGGTTCCGTCCGTCCGGCTTTGCTGTGCAACTGGTAGAGAATTTTAGGGGCGAGCATGTTGTCCGTTCGATTGAATTCTTCCCCAATCGCGGCGTGTCGTATGGTGAGGAGATGCTTGCGAAACTGCAAGAACTTCGCAAAGCCCATCCGTTCTTCACCTATTGGTGGAATGGTCGTGAGGTCTATAAGTTCCCGGTTTCGACCCGCGAAGAGGCGACTGCGGTTTGCAAGGAATTATGGATGATTCAGGTCGGCTAAAGCGACTTAAAACATAAGAAGGTAATGCCATGTACTATCACGTAAGACTGGATAAGATTAAGCATGATGCGTGTACGGATATGGACGCGCGTAGAGTGTGGGATTTTCGCTCACTACACGCAGCGCTTGAAATGATCAAGCGTGAGTTTGGGGCAATGGCACAATCGTGGAGCATTTGCGATCTTACCGAACAAACCGAAGACATCTTCAAGCTTGAGCCGATTCTTGAAAAGGCGCTTCCATCGGTTTATCAGTACCTGGTAATGCTTTTCAAGGAGGGTGAGTCAGCAGCTGAAAAGTATAATCATTACGAGTTCTTCGTCTCGCTTCGTGATGAAAACGAACGACCGCCGTCAGAAAGAATAATCGAATAACGAAAGGGGAATAGAATGAGAAACGTTTGCTTATTGATATTGGCGATGCTTGCCGGGTGCAAGTATGCGGAAGTGAAGACGAATGCTTGTCACGGAGAATGTGCGAGGATCAATTATCTCGAGCAGTGCCGATTCTTCGCGATGGATATGCGCCTTGATGACCACAATCTCGTTGGAACGGGGCTCACAACGCGCGAAAGTCAAGGCAAATACGAAATCGTCTATGCCGATGAGAAGTATGTTAGCTACAAGATGGACGAATGGGTCTATTCCGGCGGGGCTCATGGCTCCGGGGAGGTAACCGTCGGGACGATTTCTCGCAAGTCCGGCGAGAAGGTGTGCCTTGAAGAGTTCCTCTCGAAGGAACGCATAGCCGGACTTAAGAGCGAGCTCAAGGCAGCGGCGCTTGTTCGACTCGGTTCTCATGAGGCGCTCTTTAATGACCCGGAAGTTATCGATAACTTCTACCTCGCAAAAGATGGACTTCACTTCGTATACAACGAATACGAGATCGCATGCTATGCGGAAGGTGCAATAGATCTGCTAATCGTTATCAACCCATGATTGTTTAACTTCTGAACACTGGGTCAAACTTTGAACAAGGCCGCGGCAGAAATGCTGCGGTTTTTGTTTGGCACGGGTTTTGCTTTATCAGATGCGGAAAGGAAATAATACCATGAAAGACTTGCTTATAACACTACTGCTTCTTTGTGCGGCGATTTATACTTCTTCGATAAAAGAGCGGTATCGAATTATCTCGTATCTAAAAGCTGATGGTAGTATGAAATGAAGAAAGGATGGCTTAGAATGGCACAGTTACAAAAGAAAATTCCGCCCGAGGAGTTGATTAAATGGGAGCGCTTTGAACGGCAGCTGCGCGAGGCAGCGGGGAGTCTAGCCTTCCTTCAGGATTATACGCAAGAACAACTGGAGGTAGTAGGCGGTAAAAGCGATAAAGCTTTGCATTACAAGAAGCTGACGGATGGACAACTTGCCGCGGAAGTCGCGCACATCTATCATCATCTTAACTTCGCTTGGAATACGCGCTTTATGTCGGAAGAAGTTGCGGAGGCCGACTTCGAAAAGAATCAGCTTTGGCCGAAGGGAACGATGTTCAAGGAATTCGAGAAAGTAAGGAAACACAAGTAATGAAAGTATTGGACTATCTTTATGAGCGGGCGAAGACTCGTTACCGTAGAATGAACATACAGCTCAAGTGGCGCCTTGAGTATGAGCTTGAGACGATGAGGAAGCTTGGTCAAAGTGATTATGTGTTCGCAAAAGCTCGTGAAGCGCGGCAGATTCGTATGTCTGATAAATATCTCGGTCCAGGACGCGGAAGATCCGTCTCTTCGCTTATTTGTTATGTTCTTCAAATTACGGATATTGATCCTATCGCGAACGACTTCCTTTTCGAAGTCTTCATGTATCCCGAGCAAAAGCATAGAAGCAAGATCCTGCTTGATACCGAAACGGAACATAAAGGGGCGTTCATGGTGCCAAAGGATGTGATGCAAATCTATCTTGATAATCCTCCGCCCGAGTGCCTTAGTCGATTCGCATTAGAAAGCGGTGGATACATTATGTACATCGAACAGTTGATGCTGGCCGCTCGTGAACTGGTATGGTTGTCGCGTCGTCAAGCCGGGGAACTTCGCCGTGTTTTGCAGTATAGTCAGCAATCGGATTATCCCCGCTTTGCCAAGATGTTCCCGAAAGAACTTTGGGCATATTATGCGAAGGTTGGTCCATATACTTTAACCAGATGTTGTCGAGTCTCTACGATTGAAAGACTTTGTCGAGAACTTCCGAATAACTTAAGTCTAGAAGCGCTTGGTCAACACAAGCATGATATGACACTGCCTATAATGATCGGGTGGGAAGCGAAAGATAAAGCGAGAGTAGAGGATTTAGCTGAGATACGCAATCTGTTCATTTATGGTGTCACAGGAAGCGGGAAGTCGGTTTTTTTGAAATCGTGCCTTTATGGGCTCGAGAAAATCAAATCTTCTGAGAAGGTTCAATTCGCGCTCTACGATGAGAAGCAGGTTGAGTTCTCATCCTATAACGATAGCCCATATCTATGGCGACCGGTAGCGTATGATGAAAGATCTTGTGTTCAGATTTTGCACGATCTCGCGAGAGAAATGTGGCATCGATTGGAGACGAAAAGAATCGAGCCGAGAATCGTGTTTGTGGCTGATGAATGCTCTGACTTATTCATAGGGGAGGGAGGAGCCGCTTCAGATCTTTTGGAGAGTATCGCAAAACGAGGTAAAGAGGCTGGTATTCACTTAATGCTTGCCACTTCTAGGCTAGATGCTTGTAGTCTAAGTATGTCCCGTCTTTTGGAGAGCATCCCTTGTAGGATTGCGTTTAAAACCTGCACATGTTATGATTCTATTGCCGCTATAGGATCTTTTGAAGCATCGCAGTTAAGGGGGAAGGGCGATTTACTCTATAAAGGGATCGATGGCGAACTCGCTCGTTTGCAAGGCCCTATGGCTGAAACCGAATCGCGGGAGGTGGTAAGTAAGACGGTAATCGATCCCAAGGATTATGCTCGTGTAGTCGCAGCAATCGAAAGGGGACTAGATCCTTCGATTTCTGCGCTGCAAGTGGTGTTCGGCTTTGGGCTCAACTATTCTAGGTCGCTTATTGAGAAATATGAGGCAGAATATCCAATGCGCAAATGTAAGACGAGGGCTGGAAACCCGTGATACAGTAAAGTTGCAGAGTAGATGATTGTTGAAGGGGCGAGTATGAGTCAGGGAGATAATGAGGGTTGTTTGACGGAGATAATCAAGCTAATGTTTTGCTTGTGGCTTTTCGATCTTGCTTGGGACTTCCTGTTTGAAAATGACGATTAATCAATCTACTGCGCGGCGGATTAGTAATCGGGCAGACGAGGACGTCTGCCCCTACCAATATTGAAGGGAGGCCAAGTCCTTTCGTTTTTGCCGCGGATTTGGTATAATATACATATGTCGATTGAAAGAGAGTTTATCGAGCCGAAAAAGAAGCTGGTCGAGGGGGTCGTCGAGTGGCTTCTAAAGAAGGTAAGACCGGAAGCCGGGGGAGCGAAATCTCTCGCTCATTTGCTCGTTATCGTGCCGACCGCGCAGTCGGGACGTAATATTCGTCTTAATCTCGCAAAGGCCGCTTCGAATCGCGGATGGGGCGGCATTCTCCCGCCGAAAGTCGTCCTCCCGTTCACGATTATCGCGCCTTTGGATCAGTCGCTTAAAGAAGCGAGCGAAGCGGAAGTTTCGGCGATGTTCCTCAAGTTTTACGAGCGGAAGGATCCGAATAAAGATAAAGATGCCGTCTTTACCGAGCTTGATCAGATGGCCGATATTTGGCATATCTTGACGAGTAAGGGGCTCATTATGCGCGATGTCGTGACAAGCGAGAACGCGCGGGCGGTTTTGGAAGCGGCAATGGGCAATGAGCTCGAGAGGTGGGAGGGCCTCGCGAAATTCGAGGAAGAGTTCTTCGAGTTCCTCCACTCAAAAGGCCTTCGTCATCATGCGGAATCGGTAAGTCTCGCTAAAAGCGCAGCAGCGCCGCTCCCGGAAGGAATCGAAGAAATCGTCCTCCCGGCACTTGCCGATCCGAGCTATGTGCTCGCTGATGTCTTGAAGCAATTCGAAGATAAGGTCAAAATCACGACGCTCCTCCATTGCGAGGAAAAGGATGCGGAACTTTTCGACGAGTGGGGACGAGCTAAAGTCGAGAAGTGGACGAAAGACGCGCATCCGATTCTCGAGAGTTTTGAAGATGAAGATATCTTGAGCTTCCCCGATGCGCTCATGCTATCGAATGGGCTCGTCAAAGATTTCCCGAAGAAAGAAGACAAGAAAGCGCTTCCTTCGCTCGGACTATGTGACGCGGAGCTCTATACCGAAATTGCCGCGGCCTTTTTAAGTTCCGGCTATCAAGTTCATAATCCCGAGCGTAATCAACTAGTCGCTTCCGCGCTCGGGCGACTTGTGAAGGACTTGATCAATGCTTGGATTCTTCCGAAAGAAGGCATCGATTATCTTACTTTCGCGAATCTTCTTCGCTCCGATGATGTCTTAAGAGAGCTTAAGGAAGAGGGGCTTATCGAAAGTCGAAAGGATGAGCTTCAAAAGCTCGATGAGTATCAGAACGAGCATATTCCAAGCAATATCAGCGAGGGCTTCTCGGCTTCTTCGATAGCGCTTTTAGGTTGGCTCGAGGAAGCGCGCAAGACGGGAACATTAAGCGGCTTTATACGCTTCCTCCTAAGCCGAGTCTTCTCGAAGAAGTATTTCGGAGATCCTCGCGCCGAGAAAGAGTTTTCGGAAGCGGCGAAATGCGTGCGCGAGATGATCGATTCTCTTGAAGCGGAATCGATAAAGGCGCTTGAGCTCCCTCCGCGCGATATTGCCGCGCTTGCCCGTCGACTTCTTAAGTCGGCATCTTACTCGCTTGAGAGTGAATCGTCCGAAGTCGTTAAGACGGAGGGCTGGCTCGAACTCGTTTGGTCATCTGCAGAGAAGATAGCGTTAGCGGGACTTCATGAAGGCGCGGTTCCCGATTCGGTAGTTGGTCATCCGTTCCTCCCGAATGAACTTCGCGCGGCACTGGGACTTACGACGAATGAGACGCGACTTGCGCGTGATTCGTGGCTACTTAAGGAACTCGTCTTATCGCATGCGCCGCGCTCGATTCGCGCTTATGTCTCGAGGACGAATGGGAAGGGCGATATCTGTAAGCCGAGCCGACTCCTCTTCCTTTGCAAAGACGAAAAGCTCGCTTCTCGTGTCAAGAATCTCTTCGGCGAAACGGAAGAGCTACCGCTCACGCCGCCTCGCGAAGTCACGAAAGAATGGCGACTTGAACTCCCTGATGAAGTGCCGCTGAAGAACAATCGTCTTTCCTCTTCGGCTATCGATCTTTACTTAAGTTCGCCCTTAAGTTATCTCCTTAAGTATGGCCTCGGGATGAAGGATAAGTATAAGGAGAAGAAGGAGCTCGACTTTAATGACTTCGGCTCGTTTATCCATCATGTCCTCGAGATCTTCGCGAGAGAACAGATGGCGCTTGGGGACAGTCCCTTAAGTTCTACCGCGCAAATCGAACTTGCCCTAAAGCGCATCATCAAAAAAGAGACGGAGCGTTTCGGGGATAAGACGACCATTAACTTGAAGCTCCAGCTCGAAGCAGCCAAAGAGCGCTTACTTAAATTTGCCGCGCTGCAGGCGGAGTGGGTTCAGCAGGGTTGGCGCGTTGGCGGCGCGGAAGTACCTTTCGAAGCGATTCCGTTCCCGGATCTGGGCGTCACTTTCAAGGGCTATATCGACCGCATCGATTATCGCGTAACTCCCGAAGGCGACAAGGAATATCGCATTCTCGACTATAAGTCTTGGGACGACAGCTCGAAAGCGAGCGCCCACATCAAGTCGCAGGCCCAAGCGAATGTCGAGTTTGCAGAAAAGCTTAAACTGCCGCTCCTTCAAAAGAAGTCGACGAGAATCAGGATGCTCACAACGCAGCTTCCTCTCTATGGGAAATGCCTCGAGACTCAAGATCCGAAGAAGTACGAAGGGCGCATTGTGGAGCTCGACTATCTTGTATTGATGGAAGACGAGGCGAAGATCTATCCCGTGAAAGAATATAAGGACGTCTCGCTGCTTACCGCACGCAAGGTGATCGAGCGCATTAAAGCGAATATCTTCTGGCCGCCGAGACCAAGCGAGAAGACGTCGCTCTATGATTTCGACGCGCTCTTTTCGATTTCGCCGGAGTGTGATTTCGGAACCGGCGATGAGAAGAGTGAATGGCTTAAAAATCAGGAAGCGAAACTCGAAGCGCTTAAGGAGGATGAAAATGCCTGAAGATAATAAGATCTTGCAAGGTAATCTCCTTATTCGCGCTTCGGCAGGAACGGGCAAAACCTATTCGCTCGCCACGCGCTATATTCGACTTATGATGATAGACGAGGTCGAGCCCTCGCGCATCATCGCGCTTACCTTCTCGAGAGCGGCTGCTGAGGAAATCTACACGAAGATATTGGAGCGACTTTGGGATGCGGCTTCAAGCGAAGAGAAAGCCAAGGCGGAAACCGAAACACTTTTGAAAGGGCTCGACTATAAAGCCGAGTGGACTAAAGAAGACTTCTCGAGAACATTGCGCGAACTGATCGATACTCAGCATCTCGGCGCTATTGCGACTCTCGATAGTTTCATCCTTCGCATCGTCCGCAACTTTCCGGTCGAAACCGGTTTTGAGCATGCGGTTGAAGTCTTGGACGGAATCGGCGAAAAGGAAGAGATCGAACTCTCGCTCCGCCAAATCTTGTCGAAGACGAATGACACCGATAACTTCATTGCTTCGTTCATTGCGGCGAACGAAGGAAATCTGCCGCGCGTTCTCACTTACAAGATCGCCACGATTTTAGGAAAGTGGCACGCCTTTTATCGCGAGCATCCCGCTTGTAAGGATTGGACGGTCGAGTCGATGTGTAAGGAGCTCGGGATTCCGAAAGAGTCGACGCTTCCCGATGTGGCGGCGCTCCTTACTCTTAAGAAGCGTAGCAAGCTCTACAACTTCGCGGAGAAGCTCCCGAGCTACGAGGGCGAAAAGTTCCAAGTTCCGGATATCGGAGAACTTCAACTTACGAACGAACAAACTGCCGCGTTCGAAGCGGGGCTTAAGTACATGTTCGAACTTTATGCGCGGCGAATCTTTACGAAGGTGAAAGCTCAGCTCGAACTCGTCGCGATCATCGAGAAGTCCTACGACAAGGATTGCAGGAGAAAAGGTAAGCTCACTTTCGCCGACTTCACGAGATACTCCGCGGCAAAAGAGGGTTCGAAGGAAGCTTTTGCGAGAGAGAATCTCGAGTTCCGTTTCGACGCGAAATTCGATCATTGGGCGCTCGACGAGTTCCAAGACACGAGCGAGCTCCAGTGGCAGTGCCTTAAGAATCTCGTCGATTCCGCGGCAAATGCGGGTGGCGGCAGGTCGGTGATGACGGTCGGAGATTTGAAGCAGTCGATCTACACTTGGCGCGGTGGAAATGATGCGCCGTTTAAAGAGATGATGAGCTGGCCGACTTTCAAGATCGAAGATGCGAATACCTCTTATCGTTACGAGGGGAATATCTGCGACTTCTTGAACGGTGTCTTCGGACCGAAGAATCTGAAGGTGAGTAGGTGGTTCGCGGAGGATTGTTGGAAAGAGCATAAATCCGCCGAGAAAGACGGGAAGCCGAAGCGCGGCGATTATATCAGGGTCGTAGATGTCGATACCGAGGGCAAGAGCGATGTCGCTTCGCTTCTCCCCGCTATGACCGAAGAATTGAAGCGAATCTGGGCCGAACATGAACGAGCGCAAAGTACCGAGACTATCGGTATTCTCGTTCGCAAGAATGATGACGGTACGGAGATAGCGGAGCATTTACGAGCCCATGGCTTCAAGGTCGTTTGGGAAGGGCTTAACTCGGTTTCGGATGTGCCGGTCGTGAATGCGCTTGTCGATCTCCTTCGCCTTTCAGAACATCCCGAGGACAGGTTTCTTTGGGTCGAGGTTAATCGCCTTTTTCCGATTTGTAAACTGCTCTTCCCGGAAGTCGAAGAACTCTCAGCCGCCTTCGTTTCTCAACGTGTTGCGACCGAACTTTCGCATCAGGGCCTCTCTCGCACTTTGAAGAACTTCGCTCAAAAGCTCTCGGCGGAAGAAGCGCACCTCGACGCGCTCTCTAAAGTTCGACTTCGTGAAGTCGTGCGCGAAGCGGTTGCTTATGAAGGGCGCGCGAAGGAACGCTTTTCGATTGAGGGTTTTGCGCGCTATCTCGCCGAAGCTGCGAAGCGAGAACTCGGCGCTTCGTCGAAAGTGATTCGCATTCTGACGATTCATCGCTCGAAAGGACTTACACTCGATCGAGTCTTCGTCCCGATAGCCGAGGGCTCGAAGAGTGCACTTGATGAAATCGGAAGCCAAGACTTGGTTTACGCGGAAGGCGAGAACTGGGTCTTCCCCTCGCTTAGCGCATCGATAGCCGAACTTAATCCAAGGACAAAAGCTGCTCGCGAAAAACTTTGCGAAGAAGAGCTCCTTTCGAATATTCGTAACAACTACGTCGCGCTCACTCGTGCACGAAAGGCGATGTATGTCTTTAAGCCGATTGTCCCCGAGGACGGCAAGCTTCACTTCCGCGATTTGATCGATTCGGGCTTCCCCGAGAAAGAGCTCGGACAGGAGCCGCCATTTGAGCGCAAGGAGGCGAAAGCCAAGAAGCGCGAAGCTTGGACTCATAAGCAGTCGCAGGAAATAGTCGAGCGCACCTCGCCTTCGTCCTTCAGTCATCAGATCCTGGGGCCGAAGGGGCTCGCCGCTTCCGGACTATTTTCGGAAGAATTCGGGAAGGCGGCGGAAAAGGGCACGGAGACTCACAAGAATTTCGCGGCGATTGAGTGGGGTGAAGAAGCACCGTTTACGAAGCCCTCGGAGGATGCCGAGGTCTGGCGCGAAAAGAGCTATGAAATCTACCGCGTGAAAGAGGAGGGGAAGAGGGTCTGGGAAACGGGTCAATTCGACCGCGTCGTTTTTTATTCGAAGGATGGCGAGAAGCGTGCGACAATCTACGACTTCAAGACCAACAAGCCGCGCTATGGAGAGTCGAAGGAAGCGTTCGAGCATCGTATGCGCGAGACGTATTCTCCCCAGATGGCGAACTATCGCGCGGCACTTCATGAGCTTACGGGACTCCCCGAAGACAAAATCGGTGCGGCACTTTTCCTCACTTCCACTTCATCGCTCGTCGAGATTATGGTATAATATATAAGTTATGAAGATAGCAGAGAAATTAAAAGAGAACAAAAGGGCGATTTCCTTCGAAGTCTTCCCGCCGAAACAAAATGCCGCGTTCGAGCCGATTGTAAGCGCGGTCGATAAGCTTTGTGCGCTCAAGCCGAGCTTCATTTCGGTGACTTATGGAGCGGGAGGCGGAGCGAATCAGAATACGCTCCCGATCGCGAAACGCATCTTGGAAAACGGCGTGACTCCGCTCGCACATTTGACTTGCCTTACTTCGACGCGTGAAAAGATTCAGGACGAACTCTACGCGCTTCGCATGGCGGGAGTCGAGAACATTCTCGCGCTTCGTGGTGATGTGCCGCTCGGCGTCGAGAATCCCGGTTGCTATTCGCACGCGAGTGATCTCGCCTCGGTTATCAGCGAAGTCGGGGGCTTCTCGATCGGTGGTGCGTGCTACCCCGAGTGCCATCCCGAGTGCGAGCATCTTTCGGATGATATCGACAACCTCAAGAAGAAGGTTGATGCGGGTGTCGAGTTCTTGACGACTCAGATGTTCTTCGACAACAATATCTTCTATCGCTATCTCGCGAAAGTGCGTGAACGCGGCATCACCGTTCCTGTGGTTGCGGGTATCATGCCGGTCACAAACGGTAAGCAGATCAAGCGCATCTGTCAGCTCTCGGGAACATACCTCCCCAGTCGCTTCAAGATGATCGTCGACAAGTTCGGCGACAATCCTTCGAGCATGTTCTCCGCAGGACTCGCTTATGCGACCGAGCAGATCATCGACCTCTTCGCCAATGGCGTAAACGCCGTTCACGTCTACACGATGAACAAGCCTGAGATTGGTGCGGGCATTATGCACAACCTAGGTTCCATCGTTGAAGCTTGATCGAGCAGAAATCCTTCGCTACATGCGTATGGGCCGCGCCACACCTGACGCGGAACTCTCGAAGCGCATCGACAAAGTCGAAGCGGAGCTTCTGAAAGTCGCGCGGCCGAAGGAAGTCCATAAGCTTATCAAGGTAAAGGATCTCCCTTTTGAAAGCGCGGACTTGAAGCGCTTCTTGGGGAATGCCGACGAGTGCTATTTGTTTGCCGCGACTTTGGGGCATGAAGTCGACCTTCTTATTCGCCGTTATTCGATCACAAGTCCTGCCGATCTTCTTATCTTGCAAGCCAGCGCGGCAACGATGATCGAAGCGTATATTGATGAGCTATTCCCTTGCCCACGCTTTTCCCCTGGCTATGGGGATTTGCCGTTATCCGTGCAGCTGAAGTTTCTCGAGATGGTCGATGCGGGGAAGCAATTGGGGATTTCGCTTACTGACGCGTATTTGATGATTCCCTCCAAGAGTGTGACCGCGATTATAGGAGTTAAGAAATGATCATTCAGCTTGATGGTGCGATGGGGACGGAGCTGCAGAAGCGCGGTCTTGAACCGGGCGAGATTCCCGAGCTTTGGAGTCTCTCTCATCCCGAGGCGCTTGTCGAGATTCATCGCGCGTATCTCGAAGCAGGCGCGGACATCATTTCGGCCAACACTTTCGGCGCGAACAGAGCGAAGTATCATGGCGACGTTCCTTTAAAAGACGTAATCGAAGCGGCGATTCATAATGCACGTGAGGCGGGAGCGAAAAAGGTCGCGCTCGATGTCGGCCCTACGGGGAAGCTTTTAAAACCCTCGGGTGATTACGAGTTTGACCGCGCCTACGATGATTTCGCCGAAGCGATTTCGCTCGGCACGAAAGCGGGAGCTGACTATATCTTTCTCGAGACGTTTTCCGACACCTACGAGCTCAAGGCGGCACTTCTCGCGGCAAAAGAAAACTCGACTTTGCCGATCTTGGCTTCGGTGTCGCTCAGCGAAGACGGGAAGCTTCTAACGGGAGCCGATGTCGACACGATTGCCGCGCTCTTTAATGCGCTTAAGCCAAGTGCCGCGGGTTTCAACTGCGGACTCGGGCCCGATAAGCTCCTTCCTTTCGTGAAGCGACTTGCCGAGAGAACTCATATCCCGATTATCGTCAAAGCCAATGCGGGACTTCCGAAAGTCATCGACGGGAAGACGGTCTTTACGGTTGGCCCCGAAGAGTTCGCCGAAGACATCGCGCGCTGCATCGAAGCGGGTGCAACTTATGTTGGTGGCTGCTGCGGAACAACACCGCAGCATATTCGTGCGGTCTCTGACCACCATCATTTATCACTTAACACTTATCACTTATCACTTCCGACTGTCGTGAGTTCTTACTCACGTACAGTCGAGCTTCCCCTCGACGACTCGATCGTCATCGGAGAGCGCATCAATCCTACGGGTAAGAAGAAACTTCGCGAGGCATATAAAGCGGGGGATATGGGCTATATTCTTCGTGAAGCGATTTCGCAGGTCGAAGCGGGCGCTCCGATTCTCGATGTTAACGCGGGCGTTCCCGGAATCGACGAGCCGAAGGTTCTTCGTGAGACTATCGAAGCGATCCAAAGCGTAACCGACACTCCTTTGCAAATCGACACTTCCGACCCGAAGGCGCTCGAAAGCGCACTTCGCCACTATAACGGTAAAGCGATGATCAATTCGGTTAACGGCAAGGAAGAAGTGATGGACGCCGTATTCCCGATTGTCGCGAAATATGGTGGCGTGCTCGTAGCTTTGACGCTTGATGAGAACGGGATTCCGAATACTGCCGATGGGAGACTCGAGATTGCGAAGAAGATCTTAAAGCGCGGCGAAAAGTATGGGCTTACGAAAGACGATTTCGTGATCGATGTCCTGTGCCTCGCGATGAGCGCCGAGCCGACGAGCGTAAGCGTGATTCTGGAAAGTCTTCAGCGCATCCGCAAGGAGCTTAAAGTTCGCACGGTCCTTGGAGTTTCGAACATTTCCTTCGGTCTTCCCGCGCGCCCTCAACTTAATGCGGCGTTTTATACGCTCGCTCTCGAAGCGGGACTTACCTCGGCGATCATCAACCCCTTGTCGCTCGAAATGATGACCGCCTACAAGTCATGGCGCGCTCTCACCGGCCGCGATAAGTCCTGTACGGATTGGATTTCCTTTAGTTCGAACTTGTCGAGCGGACAAACTATCCAAAGCGGAAGCCACCAACACTTATCACTTAACACTAATAACTTATCACTTCGCGAAGCGATCTCTCACGGCCTTAAGGAAGATGCCGCGCAAATGGCGAAGTCGCTTTTGGCAGAAGGTAAGACGCCTGTCGAGCTTATCGATGGGGAGATCGTTCCCGCGCTTGAGACGGTAGGTAAGGGCTTCGAGTCGGGAAAGATGTTTCTTCCGCAACTTTTGATGGCTGCGGAAGCGGCATCTAAAGCGTTCGAAGTCATCCGCGCCGCGCTCGAAAAAGCGGGAACAAGTGCCGCGCCGAAGGGGCCGATCATCATCGCGACTGTAAAGGGCGATATTCACGATATCGGGAAGAACATCGTCCGCGCGCTCCTCGAGAACTATGGCTTTAAGGTAATCGATCTCGGGAAGGACGTCGAGCCCGACACAATCGTTGAAGCGGCCCTTAAGCATAACGCGAAGCTCGTCGGACTTTCCGCTTTGATGACTACGACCGTCGTCTATATGAAAGAGACTATCGAGAAGCTTAATGCTGCAGATCCCTCGATCAAGACTTTCGTCGGCGGCGCGGTCTTGACTCAGGAATATGCCGACGAGATTCACGCCTCTTTCTATACTAAGGACGCAATGGCCAGCGTTCGTCTCGCCGAAGAATTCTTCAAGGATTGATCATGTCTCCTATCATCACCTATATTATCGGCTCCTTGGGGCTTATCATCAAGCCGGGTCCCGATCTCGTTTGTACGATTTCGACCGCGCTTTCTCACGGGAGAAGGAGGGCACTTTGTCTGATGCTGGGGCTTATTCTCGGGTGCTGGACGTGGATCATCCTCCTTTCGCTCGGAGTCGCGGCATTTTTGAAGACGCATGCGATAGTGATGACGATTATTCGTTATGGCGGGATGGCCTACATCGGGTATCTCGCTTATGGAAGCTTGGTCGAAGCGTACCACGGCTTCAAGCATCACGAGGGCTTCGAGCTTTCCTCCCCGAACGAGAAGGGATGGCGACTCTTACTCCGCGGCATTTTGATGGCGATGGGAAATCCGCTTACGATCATGTTCTTCCTCGCGTTTCTCCCGCATTTCACGACTCCCGGCTCGCGCCTTCCTCCGTCTCTCCAAATATTCCTCTTGGGGACGCTCTTTTGCTCGCTTGTCCCGTTTATTTCCGTCCCGATCATCTTTACTGCGGGTGCTTTCAAGAACGCGCTTGAGAAAAAGCCGCGCTTCGCTCCCTCCGTGAAACTCTTTTCAGGTCTCCTCCTCGTTCTCGTCGTCATTCTCCTCGCCATTGCCTAAGGAATTCTCTCGATAATGCGGCTTTGACAACGAGCGGGGATAAATGATATAATATCCCGAAATATATAGGTATACTATGAAAAAAATTCTCCGCTTTATCCCGACGGGAGTTCCCTGTCTCGTAATTCTCGCGCTTATCTTCGGTGGCCTTGGCCACAAGATGGGCATTGCGAACATGATGAACACCATCATGAAGACCTCCTTCGACTTACTTCTCAACACCTGCTTCTTCTTGATGGCGGTTTGTGTCGTTACGGGAGCGTTAGGTAAGATTCTCTCGACCTTCGGCGTCGTGAGTCTCTGCGAGAAGATTTTGCGCCCGTTAATGAAGCCGCTTTTCAATCTCCCCGGAACCGCGTCTTTGGGAGCGTGCCTTACCTTTCTCTCGGATAATCCCGCGATCATCACCCTTGCGCATGATCGAAAGTTCGCGCGCTTCTTTAAGAAGTATCAGCTTATTTCGCTGACGAACTTCGGCACCGCCTTCGGCATGGGCCTTCTCGTAATCGTCTTCATGGTCGCCCAGAAGGGCGTTGCGCCTTCCGCGCCGTTCGTCGGGCTTTTCGGCGCGTTTTGCGGTTGCATCGTCTCGACGCGCATCATGCAGTTCTTGATTTGCAAAACGTATCCTAGCTACAAGACGGAAATGGCGCTTGAAGATTGGGATAGCGGGCAAACCATCGAGATGGATGAAGAGGAAGATAATCGTTCGCTCTTCATGAAGATTCTTGATTCCGTGCTCGATGGTGGTAAGGCGGGCGTGGAAATCGGGCTCGCGATTATTCCGGGCGTCCTCGTCATTTCGACGATGGTCATGATTCTCACTTTCGGGCCCGATAAAGCTACGGGTGAATTTACGGGCGGCGCTTATCAAGGTATTGAATTCTTGCCTTATCTCGCCTCCAAGGCCTCGGCCTTATTCGAAGCGCTCTTCGGCTTTACCGATCCTCACCTTATCGCGTTTCCGATTACGGCCTTAGGCGCGGTCGGTGCGGCTATCGGTCTCGTCCCCGGCTTTATCGACTCGGGCTGGATGGACAATAATGCCATTGCCGTTTGCACGGCTATCGGTATGTGCTGGAGCGGCTATCTTTCGACTCATACGGCGATGCTCGACTCGCTCGGTTATCGCGACCTCACTTCCAAGGCCATCGGCGCGCATACGATCGGCGGACTTGTCGCCGGTATCGTCGCGCACTGGACCTGGGTGCTCATTTCGCTTATTTGAAAGTGATCCATAAATGAAAAAGCTGCTTTCTCTTTCGCTTACTTTTCTTTCACTTTCGCTTTTCGCGGGCGAATATTTCTCGGCGGGCTTTAATAACGAATTCTACACGGGTTATCAGTGGCGTAACCAGATGTCGAACACCGAGGGAGCTTATCACGGTTGCCTTTGGGCCGACGTTCCCGTTTTCGGCGACTTCTATCTCGGCGGCTATATTTGGCAGAACTACGACATGACCAATAATCGTGGCTATAAATATGCCAATGCGCTTACCGAAACCGACTTCGGTATTCATGTGGGCGGTAAGGCCTGGGATAACGAATCGGAAAGCTTCCCGATGGCGCTTTCTTTCGAATTCGGGCACGAGTGGTATCTCTATCATCGCCGCGTTCGCAATCACCAAATCCACCCCGATACGAACGAACTCTATTTGAACGCCACCTTATCCAATCCTATCGCCAATATCTACGGCGGCGTTGCTTCGATGTATCATAATTATGGCGCTTATCAAAGCGGCTTCCATTATATGATCGGCTTCAATAAGGAAGTTTCGGTTCCTAAACTCGAGGCCTTGAAGCTTGGTGCGGACTGGAATATCGGCATGGCCGATAGGCATTATCAGTACTGGCTTATCGGAACGAATACCTCGGGCTTTACCGGTACGACCATCAAGCTTTACGCGAAGTATTTCCTCACCGATTATCTCTATTTGAAGCCGATGATTGCCTATACGGGCATCCTCAATGGCGATGCTCGTGAGGAAATGAAGAGCTGGGATCACAGCAAGAATCCCCGCGACGCCCTCTGGGGAATGCTAGCCATCAATCTCGTATTCTGATGGCCAAGAATGTTCTTAAGTTCCTCTTGGGTGTGATGATTTCCGGGTTCGGAGTCGCGCTTTCGACCCAGGCGGGACTAGGAGCTACACCGATTTCGAGCGTTCCTTGGGTGCTTACCTTCATTTGCCCACTCAGCTACGGGACGCTTACGCTAATTGTCAATATTCTTCTCGTTCTCGCTCAAATCGCGATATTACGCCGCCGATTTCAATACTTTCAGTTGATGCAAATCCCGATTACCGCGCTTTTCGGGGCGTGTATCGATCTCGGGATGTGGCTCTCTAAGCCGTTTATTACTTTCTATTGGCCCTTGCAAGTCTTGATGCTCGTAGTCGGCGCGGCGGTTCTCGCCCTTGGAATTCTTCTCCAAGTCCGCTCGAACTTTCTTTGTATTCCGGGCGACGCGCTCGTTAAGGTAATCAATCAGGAATTTGGGCCACCGCTTTCGAAAATCAAGATTACGCTCGATGCCACTCTCGTTCTCGCGGCAATCTTGACCTCGTTCTTCTTCCTGGGACGCCTCGAAGGCGTAAGAGAAGGAACGCTTATGAGCGTCTTCCTCGTCGGCACTTTCATCGGCCTTATCGGCAAACTTCTCAAATAATCTTTCCTCCTCGAAGAAGTATGTTGACCGACGGGATTTTTTGCGTTCTTATGCTTGAAAGAGGTATGGGAAATTTGATACAATATCAATATGCTAAGAAGTAAATACTGTGCTTTGGCATTGGGGGCGATGATGGTTGTCGGTTGCACGACAATCAAGAACGCTCGCGATGCCCAAGAGCGCATCGCCGACAAGGCCTCCGGCAAAGAGGCCGAAATCAGCAACGAAAAAGTGAATCTCGTCGGGCTCAAGCTCGAAGAGCTCGTCGACTACGCGATGACGAATCGCGAGATCGTCACTCAAGCCGAGCTCAAGGTCAAGGACGCGCATCTCGCGATGAAAGAACTTCGTGCCGACGCGCCGCTCATTTCGCCGACTCCCTGGAACGCGCCGAACATCGGAGTGAGTGCGTCCTATGGCGAAAGCTCGAACCCCGTGCACTCGAAAGATTTCGACGGCAAGCTCGAACGCGGGAAACTCGGCGCGGCACTTTCGCTCGATCTCCTGATTTATGACTTCGGGCGTCATGATGCGAAAGTCAAAGCTGCTGCGGAGAATGTGATTGCCGCAGAAGTGGCGCTTATCGATGCGAGATATGATGTTTTCGAAGAAGTTTCGACCGCCTACTTCAATATGCTCGAAGCGCGCTCCCTCTTGGCGGTAGCGGAAACTGCGGCAAATCGTTATGCGCTTCATTTAGATCGTGCGAAGCTTAAGTATGAGCAAGGGGAAGCGAAGAAGATCGATGTCGCGAAAGCTGCGCTCGATTTAAGCGAAGCGAACGACAAGGTCGTCGCGGCGGAAAACAAAGTCGCTACCTGCGGAGTCGAACTCGTGACCGCACTCGGAATTGCCGCGGATCAAGCGACTTGGAAGGATATTATCGAGAGCTCTACGAGCGAAATCGACTCGAGAATCGAATGTTATAAGCCGACGATGAGAACAGCCGTCGAATGCTTCGATTTGGGTTGCACGAACTATCCCGCGATGCAGATTGCGCGCGCTCGCTTAAGAGCCGCCTCGAATCAAGTCGATTATGCCATTGCCGATTTGAAGCCCTCGGTCTCGCTCAACACCTCGCTTAACTTCTCCGATCCTCTTTGGTGGTGGAAGTGGGGCGTCGGGGCGAGCCAGAATCTTTTCAGCGGCTTCAGAAAGACTACGGCGGTTGATCGCGCGGTTGTCGCGATGGAGACGGCGGCTGCGGAAGTCGATCGAACTGAGCACCAGCTCTCGCTCGCGGTTTCGCTCGCTATTGCCGAACGTGATAATGCGAGAGTAGCGTATGCGACGAGCGAAGAGAGCGTTCTTAACGCGAAGTCATTCCTCGATTTGGCCGACGAGCAATATAAGGTCGGCGACTTAAGTCGTGTTGATTTTCAGGATTCTGTTTCCGATTATGCGTCGGCGCTCGGGACTCGGGTTACGGCCTTTTATCGCGGACAGAAAGCGGAAGCGAAAATCTTTAGACTTATCGGAGAAATGCCATGAGAAGTATTATCGCGATTTTAGTTTTGGCGTCGCTCGTCGGCTGCACGAAAGAGGCGAAGAAAGTCTCGTATCGCACCGCGCCTATCGTTCGTACTGACATCGTCTCGACGGTTGAAGCGACGGGTACTGTGACCCCGATCAAGAAGGTCGAGGTAGGTGCTCAAGTCAATGGTCGCGTCATTAAGCTATTCGTCGACTATAATTCGGTCGTTACCAATGGTCAAATCGTCGCCTTGATCGACCCTCTCGTTTATGAAGCGAATTACAAAAGCGCCGTCGCTCAACTTCATGTAGCCGAGGCGAATGTTGAAGTTCGCAAGGCGGCTCTCGATTCTGCGAAGGCGGAGCTGGTACTTGCCGAAAAGACATATACTCGCAAGGCTACGCTCGCCGAGAAGTCGCTCGCCTCGGTTTCCGATCTTGACGCGGCAACCGAAGCGCTTGATCGCGCAAAGGCCGCCGTCGAACAAGCGACCGCGAATCTGAAGAGCGCCGAATCGTCGGTCGAGCAAGCTCGCGCTTCTTCTCAAAAGGCCGAAGCTGATCTCGGGTATTGCACGATCAAGTCGCCGGTCGATGGCGTCGTCATCACGCGCTCCGTCGACGAAGGCCAGACGGTCGTCTCTTCGATGAATGCCGTGCCGCTTCTTAAGATCGCCGAAGACTTGAAGACCATTTGGGTAGAAGCGAATGTTCCCGAAGCCGATGTCGGCCACATTCACGAAGGTCAGAAGGTGACGTTTACCGCGGACGCCTATCGCGACAAGTTCGAGGGTGTCGTCAAGCAAGTTCGCATTTCCGCGACGACGACCAACAATGTCGTTACCTACCCGATTATCGTCGAAGCGCAGAATCCGGGCGAGAAACTCTTCCCCGGTATGACCACGACGTTGGCAATCGAAACCGACCGAGCCGACGATACTCTCGCCGTAACTTCCGCAGCCTTTCGCTTTAAGCCGACCGACAAGACGACGGAACTTAAGGGCAAGAAGGTGTGGCTTATGAAGGAGGGTGATATCGAAGCAATCTCGGTCGAAACGGGCGTCGCCGACTCGTCTTTCACTCAGCTTCTTAACGCCGCGGCCTTGGAAGGCAAGGAAGTCGCCATCGGCTACCAAAACGCTCAAACTCAAAAGACCGCGAAAGAAACGAGCAATCCTTTCATGCCCAAGCCCCCGCAGCGCAATTCGAACCGTGGCACTGCTCCTAATCCTAAATAATGAGCCATCTAATCGAGATTAAGGATCTTAAGAAGATCTATTCCCAAGGTGAGGAACCTGTCCATGCCTTGGACGGAGTTTCGATTTCGATCGACGAGGGCGAGTTCGTCGCGATTATGGGCGCGTCGGGTTCGGGCAAGTCGACGATGCTCAATATCTTAGGGTGCCTCGATACGCCGACTGAGGGCTCATACCTCTTGGATGGAATCGAAGTCGCGCGTCGCTCCCGTAAAGAGCTCGCGATCATTCGCAACAAGAAGCTCGGCTTCGTCTTCCAGAACTTCAACCTTCTCCCTCGAACAACCGCAATCGAACAGGTTGAGCTTCCCGATCTCTATATGGGCCGACTTTCGCGCAAGGAGCGCCATAAACGCGCCATCGAACTTTTGAAGCGCGTTGGGCTCGGGGGTCGCATCAAACATACTCCCGCTCAAATGTCGGGCGGCCAGCAACAGCGCGTAGCCATTGCTCGTGCGCTTATGAACGAGCCGCCCGTGCTCTTCGCCGACGAGCCGACCGGTAACCTCGACACCAAGAGTTCGATTGAGATCATGCAGCTCTTTACCGAGCTTTCGAACGAAGGTATCACCATCGTTATGGTGACTCACGAAGACGATATCGCCGCGTATGCGAAACGTCGCCTCGTGATGAAGGACGGTAAGCTAGTGAAGGATGAACGCCAATGAGTTTCGCGATGATCTTCAAAGTGGCGATTCTCGCAATCCTTCGCAATAAGACACGAAGCTTGCTGACGTGTCTCGGCATTATCGTCGGCATCGCGGCAGTCATCGCGGTACTCGCAATCGGCAAGGGCGCGTCGACGATGATGGTTCAGCAGATTTCGTCGATGGGTAATAATCTCGTTATGGTCTTCCCCGACCGCAAACAAACCGGCGTAGTTCATCAAGGACTTGGCGGAGGTCAAACGATGACCGCCGAAGATGTGAAAGCGATTAAGGAAGAACTCGCTCACCTCGTTGCCGCGGCCTCGCCGACAGTAAACGCCAATGCTCAGCTCGTTCGCCAAGAAAAGAACTGGTCGACACGTGTTTCGGGCGTAAGCGTCGATTATCCGGAAGTCAGAAACTGGGACGTGAAGGACGGGCGCTTCTTCAATGAAGTCGAGGAGCGTCAGGCTCAACGAGTTTGCGTTATTGGAACGACGATCCTAAATAACATGTTCCAAGGCGAAGACCCGATAGGCCAGACGATCCGCGTCAAAAATATGCCGTTCAAGATTGTCGGTGTTATGGAATCGAAGGGCGCGAACGGCTGGGGTCAAGATCAGGACGATACGGTTATGGCGCCCTATACGACGGTCTTGCGCGTCCTTCAAGGTAGCGCGTTCAACAATATCAACATGATGAACCTCTCGCTTCATTCGATGGATGATCTCGAAGAGGCGAAGCGCGAGATTACGCTCTTACTTCGCCAGCGTCATAAGCTTGCCGATTATCAAGACGACGACTTCGAAACTCGTGACACGACCGAAATCATGAACACTATCGGCTCGGTGTCGAGTTTGATGACCGTTCTCCTTGCGGCAGTCGCGGCGATTTCGCTTTTGGTCGGAGGTATCGGCATCATGAACATCATGCTCGTTTCGGTTACGGAGCGCATCAAGGAAATCGGTCTTCGCATGGCCATCGGAGCTACCCCGTTCATGATCCTCTCCCAGTTCATCTTGGAAGCGATGGTGCTTTCGACGGTCGGTGGCGCGATAGGTGTCGCGCTGGGGGTCGCGACTGCGCAAACAATCGGCGCGGTCAATCATTGGCCGATTGTGGTCGAGACGGGAAGCGCGGTCGGAGCCTTTGCGTTCTCCGCTTTCGTCGGCATGTTCTTCGGCTTTTATCCCGCTTATAGAGCGTCCAAACTTAACCCGATCGATTGCTTGAGGTACGAATGATGAGGATAGGTTACGGTTACGATTCGCATGTTTTTCAAGAAGGTCGCAAGCTCTTCCTCGGCGGAGTTTACTTCGAAGGCGAGACGGGGCTTAAAGGCCATAGTGACGCGGATGTCCTTCTTCACGCCGTGATCGATGCGCTTTTAGGTGCGGCGGCGCTTGGAGATATCGGCTCGCATTTCCCTGATACCGACGAAGAGTGGAAGGGCGCCGACTCGTCGAAATTGCTCGCGGCGGTCGTCGAGGAGATCGAATCGGCCGGCTATAAGCTCGGGAACTTGGACGCGACTGTAATTTGTGAGAAGCCGAAGTTGAGGCCGAAGGTGGACGCGATAAGAAAGCGTCTCGCCGAGCTTCTTAAAGTCGATATTTCCAAAATCAGCGTTAAGGGTAAGACGAATGAAAAGATGGATGACGTCGGTGCCGGAAAGGGTATCCTCGCTCATGCCGTCACATTATTGGAGGAAACGAAATGAAGATATTACTCGGAGTTACCGGATCGATTGCCGCGTACAAAGCGTGTGAACTCGTGCGTCTTTTCGTGAAGGCGGGCGACGAAGTCCAGGTCGTTATGACGAAGGCCGCTACCGAATTCGTGACGCCTCTAACTTTCCAGACGCTCTCCAAGAACCCCGTCTATGTCGACCAGTTCGCGCCGCCCGTTTCGTGGAAGCCCGAGCACATTTCGCTCGCTGAAGCGCCCGATCTTGTCGTCGTTTGTCCGGCTACTGCGAACATCATCGCGAAGATTCGTTATGGTCTCGCCGACGATCTCCTCTCGGCAACCTTGCTTGCGACGAAAGCCCCGATTGTAGTTTGCCCTGTTATGAATACGGGTATGTGGGAGAATCCGATCACTCAGGATAACATTGCCGCGTTAAAAGCGCGTGGTATCAAGATCATCGATCCTGCAACCGGCGAACTCGCCTGCGGCGTGAGCGGAAAGGGTCGTATGCCCGAAGCCGCCGAAGTCTTTAACGCTATAAGAAAGTAAATGTCGCTATTCTCTTTAAAGATGCGAGCCGCGAAAGCGAGTTCGCATATCTCGGGCGCGGAACGGATAGTGGAAGAAGGCGAAGTCTCGGCCGTTGCGAAAGCGATGGTCGAGCGTGCGCTTACTCACTCGAAGGGTAAGCCCGACTTCATCAATGTCAAAGTTGAAGAGGTCAAAGAGCCGCTTAAACTTCCTGCACTTAAAGTCACGACTAATGAAGCGAAGAGTCCCGAAGAAGGATGGCGAATTGCCACGGACTTACTCAAGGCGGATGGGGTAGAGAATGTAGATAAGCTCCTTGCGCTTTTCAAGGACACCTACTCGATGCGCGGTGCGATGTTAGTAGACGCGGAGACGCTCGAACGACTCGAACCGAATCCGGAGCGTGGCATTCGTGCGACCTACATGGATAGAGAGAGGGAAGGTGTAGGTGTAGGGGGAGGAATCAAGAATCACTATCTGGAGGCGATAGTGTTGGCGACGAAGGTTGCTAATGCGCCGGGGATAATCGCCGAGATTTGCATGTCCGACGATCCCGATTATGTGACCGGCTATGTCGCTTCGAAACGCCTCGGTTATCAGCGTATCACTTGTCTTAAGGAGAAGGGAGATAGCGCGGGAGGCCGTATTTTCCTTTATAGAGGGAAAAGAGAAGATGTCGGTAAGATGATCGAGTTCCTGGAGAAGACGCCTGTCTTGGTAACTGATGTCGTTGGACTTGGGGAACGGGTAGAGGGATCGGTTTCGCTCGAAGACGAGCTTAAGGCGCTCAAGGAATCGGGACTTTGGCGCGAAACGAAAGTCTTCGATAATGTCGTCGACTTAGGGTCGAACGATTATCTCGGGCTCGCGAACGATCCGCGTCTAAAAGCTGCCGCGATCAAAGCGATTGAAGAAGAGGGCGCGGGAGCGGGTGCTGCGCGTCTTATCACGGGAACGAAGCGTGCTCATGTTCGTTTGGAGGAGCATCTCGCCCGCTTTAAGGGGGCGGAAGCGGCGATTACTTTCGCGACCGGCTATATGGCGAATGTGGGGACAATCTCTGCGCTCGTCAAAAAAGGAGACGCCGTTTTCTCCGACGAGCTCAACCATGCGAGCATCGTCGACGGCTGTCGTCTCTCGAAAGCCGATATCTTCATCTACAAGCATAACGACATGGCGGACTTGAAAGCGAAGATCGCTCTCGCCGGTCCTCGTCGTCGCAGACTCGCCGTTTCCGATGCCGTCTTCTCGATGGACGGCGATATTCTCGATTTGCCGCGCTTCTTGGAAGTTTGTCGCGAAGAGGGAGTTATCTCGATGGTCGATGAAGCTCACTCGACAGGTGTCCTCGGCAAGACCGGGCGCGGCATTTGTGAGCACTTCGGCTCCGCCCATCCCGACGTTCTTTTAGGAACCTTGTCGAAAGCGCTCGGTTCGGAAGGTGGCTACGTCGCGGGAAGTCAAGTGCTGATTGACTATCTTCGCAATAAAGCGAGGAGCTTCATCTTTTCAACCGCCTACAACCCGGGAAGCGCCGCGGCGAGTGATATGGCGCTTACGATTCTTGAAGAGAGCCCGGAACTTGTCGAGAAGCTGCATAAGCTTATGGCTCACTTCAAAGTGCCGACGGCGATAGTCCCGATTCTGATCGGCGATGAAGCGGAGGCGATGAGAATCTCCAAGAATCTTCTCGAGAAGGGTTGTTATGTCCCCGCAATCCGCTATCCGACGGTCGCCAAAGGTGCCGCGCGGCTTCGTCTCTCGCTTTCCGCTAAGTATTCGCTTGAGGAATATGCTCCCGTCTTCCCCTTGACGGAAGGGCGGAGAATATGATATAATACTCATCACTAACTTAAAGAGGTGGGATGGCCGAGCGGTTAGGTCGCGGACTGCAAATCCGCTTACAGCGGTTCAACTCCGCTTCCCACCTCCAATTTTTTTCTAGAGAACTCTAGATGATAGTCCTTTGGGGCATAGTATTGGGCTTACCTGAGCTCGCGTTAGGCGGGCTACTTCTTCACGCGCCTCAAAAAACGAAAGAACTCCTTTCTTCGATCCTCACGAACCGCATTATTGCTGCGGTGCTTACGACGGTCGCTTGGTTCTGGACGGCGCATGAGCTCGACATTATCGGAATCGACGTTTTCGATATGATCTGCAAGCATTTCCCTTATCAGCTTTGGATCATGGCGGGCGTTTTGAGCTATCTTTGCTGGATTTGGATGCCGAAAAATCTCGTAATGCGCGCTTTTACCGGCATTTTGATGCTTTATCCCGCCTCGCTCTTTAGAGTGACGCGGCTTCTCGTTCCGGCTAGCGGCTTTGCTATGGTGCATGTTTTAGTTATTTTCGCTTACATTTCCGCGGTTATCGGTATGTATGGGATGTTTTATCCGTGGCGAATCGAGAAAGCTCTTGACTTTCTCGTCGAGAAAATGCCGCGGACTTTGGGCGCGCTCCTTATTTTAGTGGGGCTGGCGCTAGTAACGGCCGGAATAATGGCATAAAAGGACCTATATGATCCAACAAGTACTTACAATTCTCGTTACCGTCCTGGGAGGGCTCGGCATCTTCCTTCTCGGTATGAAACACCTCTCCGAAGGTCTTCAGGCGGCTGCCGGCGAGGGACTTCGCCGTTTCATGTCGAAGGCCACAGGACATCGAATCGTAGGGGTCGGGACGGGTATCGTCTCGACCATTATTGTTCAATCCTCCTCGATTATCACGGTTATGCTCGTCGGCTTCGTTTCGACGGCGATCATGACGCTTCCGCAGGCCTTCGCGGTACTTATCGGCGCGAACATCGGTACGACCGCGACCGTGTGGATTATGGCCTACGCTCCCGATCCGCAGCTTCTCGGCTTCGTCGGTATTGCAACGGGCTCGATCATGTATTTCTTCTGCCGCGGTGAGAAGATTCACCATCTTGGCCTTACGATTATCGGTCTTGGCCTCGTCTTCCTCGGCATGTTCTTCATGAAAGAAGGCGTCACTCCGATTAAGGAAAATCCGGCGATTGCGACCTACTTCCAGTCGATGTCCGCCGAGAACTACTTTGGCATCATCAAAGTCGCCTTGGTCGCGATGGTTCTGACGGCGGTAATTCAGTCTTCCGCTGCGACGATCATGATTGCGATGACGATGGCGAATCAGGGTCTTATCTCGTATGAGGTCGCGATCGCCTGCCTTTTCGGTGCGAATATCGGTACGACTGCGACCGGTTGGCTCGCCGCTATCGGCGCTTCTGCCGACGCGAAGCGCACGGCTCTTTCGCATACGCTTTCTAACATCATCGGCTCCGTCGTTCTTATCTGGTTCTTCCCGCTCTTCACGAAGATTCACTATCTTATCCCGTCCGTTATGGGCGCGATAGCGATTACCGATACCGTCTTTGCGGTTTGCCGCGGCATCATCTTCTTCCCGATCGTTCGTCCTTTCGCGAAGTTCATCGAGAAGATCATCAAGCAGCCCGAAAACGAGAAGCCCCATCTCTCGGCCTTGAAGCTTTCGAGCCGTGTCTCGCCGGTTCTCGCCTGCGATCAGTCGCTTATCGAAATCGACTTCATGAAGAAATCGAATCTCGAGCTTCTCGAGTGCATTCGCCGCGTTTTGAACGGGGAAGGTACCGAAGCCGATGAGCGCCACGTCGCCCACCGCGAAGAGATCCTCGATAATGTCCAAAAGGAAATCACCGAGTTCCTCGGCTCGATCATGTCGAAGCGTCTCGCCCAGAACGTTTCCGATCGTGCGCGTCGTCTTCTTCGTTTCTCGGATGATCTCGAATCGGTCTCCGACGAATGCGCGGCGATTATTCGTGTCGTGAAGCGCCTCCGTTCGAAGAACGAGACGATGAGCGAAAAGTCGGTCGCGCTTCTCCTCGACATTCACGACCGCCTCGTCGGCTTTGCTGCGGATATCACGCCCTTGATTCGCTCCCCGCGTCCTCGCGTCGATCTTCATCACTACCGCGGACTTTCGCGTGATCTCCACGAGTACATTCGCGAGTGCCGCCTCGTTCAGCTCGGTCGTGTCGGCCGCGAAGATCCGGGTTCATCTGTTCGTGTTTTAGGTGAGCTCGATATCCTCAACTCCTACGAAAGAATGCGTTCTTACTATCTCAATATGGTCGAGACGCTTGCGGGAGGAAAGGGCCAATAATGAAGCGTCACTTGATTGGTATCGGAGGAGTCGGAATGAGCGCTTTAGCAACGGCGCTCCTTCGACTTGGCGATGTCGTTACGGGTCAGGATCGTACGCTTGGAACGAAGAACATTCGCTTCCTCGAGTCGCTTGGAGTAAAGGTCTCGGGAGACGACGGCTCCTTAATCGATTCCACTACCGACGAAGTCATCGTTTCAACGGCGATTGAAGAGACGAACCCGGGACTCGTTAAGGCGAAAGAGCTCGGAATTAAGGTGACTCATCGCGCCGCCGCGCTTTCGAAAGCGCTTGAGAGTTTTAAGCTCGTTGCGGTCGTTGGTACTTGCGGCAAGTCGACGGTAACCGCAATGCTCGGACATATTCTTGACGAAGCGGGCCTTGATCCGATGTGTGTAAACGGCGCCAATGTTCCCGGCTGGGAGGGCGCCGTTCGTTTTGGCAAGGGTACTTACGCGGTAGCCGAAGTCGACGAAAGCGACAAGTCGCTCGTCGCTTTTAAGCCCTACGCGGCGATTGTGACGAACGCTTCGGCGGATCACTATTCGAAGGAAGAGATGGACGAAGTCTTCGACGCGTTCATCAAGGATTGTCCGGGCCCTGTAATCGACGCGCGCGGCGAAACTTATCGCCCTCAGGATTATAATCTTCAGAACGCTTCCCTCGCGATTCGTATGGCGGTCAAACTCGGTGTCGACGAAGCCAAGGCGAAAGGAGCGATGGAAACCTTCCGTGGTGTCGAACGTCGCCTCCAGAAATATAGTGAGCGCGTCTACGATGACTATGCTCATAATCCCGAGAAGCTTCGTTCGATGATCGAGACGTTGAAGGAAAAGGCGAAGAAGGGGCTTTGCGTAATTTGGCGTCCGCATGGCTATGCGCCCTTAAGGAAGATGATGGATGCGCTTGCGGAAATGTTTAATGAGACAATGCGTCCTCAGGACAAACTTCTTCTTTTGCCGGTTTATGATGCGGGCGGGACGACCGATAGGTCGATCAACTCGGACGCGCTTGTTGCCAAGATTGCCGAATGCCAGCTGGAGCGCAGCTGCGGCGTTGGCTACTCGGTTAGCGCAAAAGTCGATCTGGTGAAAGATTTGGACGAGGCCTACGAGAACGTTAAGGCCAATATAAACGATTTCGATGTCGTGGTGACCGCGGGGGCGAGAGATCCCGGGCTCCCCGACCTCGCTAAAAGAATAGGAGAACTATAATGGGTGGTTTCTGTGGTGTGATTTCGACGGATGATTGCGTTACCGATCTCTTTTTCGGTACTGACTATCACAGTCACTTAGGTACTCACCGCGGTGGTATGGCGACTCTTCAGGAGGATGGCCATTTCAAGCGTTCGATTCACAACATTCAGAACGCGCAGTTCCGTTCGAAGTTCGAGCGTGACGTCACGACTTTCTCCGGGAAGGTTGGCCTCGGTTGTATTTCCGATACCGATCCTCAGCCGCTCGTCATGGTCTCGAAACTCGGCACTTTCGCGATTACCACCGTCGGTATCATCAATAACCAGAAAGAGATCATGGACGAGCTCTTCAAGGTTAACGGTACCCAGCTTCAGTTCTCGACGACTTCCGGCTCCGTCGGCATTACCGAAATCGTTTCGGCGATGATTGCGACGAAGGATTCGATTGTCGAAGGTCTTCGCTATGTTCAGGAGACGATTAAGGGCTCGATGAGCGTTCTAATCATGACCGAAGACGGCCGCCTTATTTGCGCTCGTGACAAGTGGGGTCGTACCCCGATTGTGGTCGGTAAGAAGGAAGGTGCGATGATCGCGCTTATGGAATCTTGCGCGCTTCCTAACCTCGGCTATGAACACGTCCGTGATCTCGGCCCCGGCGAAATCGCCGAGCTTACCGAAATCGGTGAGATCAAGACTCTCGCTCCCGCTCAGAAGAAGATGGCGATTTGCTCGTTCCTTTGGGTCTACTACGGCTATCCCGCCTCTTACTACGAAGGGCGCAACGTCGAGATGGTTCGCTATCGTTGCGGCTCGGCGCTCGCGAAGCGCACTCCTACCGAAATCGACGCCGCTTGCGGAATTCCGGATTCGGGCACGTCTCACGCGCTCGGCTATGCTCAGGAAGCGGGCGTCAAGTTCGCGCGTCCTTTCGTAAAGTACACTCCGACTTGGGCTCGCTCCTTCATGCCTCAGGAACAGAAGCAGCGTGAACACGTCGCTTCCATGAAGCTTATCCCGATCGAAGGGCTTATCAAGGATCGTCGCCTCGCGTTCTGCGATGACTCGATCGTCCGCGGCACTCAGCTCTCGAAGCAGGCGGCGAAGCTCTATTCGCTCGGTTGCAAGGAGATGCATGTCCGCATCGCTTGCCCGCCTCTGGTTTATCCTTGCAAGTTCCTCAACTTCTCGCGCTCGAAGTCGGTCTACGACCTCATTACGCGCCGCTATATCCGCGGTCATGAAGGGGAGAATTGCGAGAAGGAAGAGACGCTCGCCAAGTACTCTAATCCCGATACGCCCGAATACAAGGCGATGGTCGAGTATATCCGCGAGAAACTTAACTTAACCTCGCTTGCGTTCCAGCGTGTCGACGATCTCATCCAGGCGATCGGCCTTCCTGAAGATCAGCTCTGCACCTACTGCTGGACAGGTAAGGACCACGCGATTACGGGTGATTGCGCTCACGTCTGCGCTTCTTGCCCCTGCCACGGCTAATCTAGGGACTACCCCACCTCGGGGGATACCCCCTACCCCACCTAGGTAGGTACCCCCACCCCCATGTACC
>JAZLMG010000040.1:0-2141 GCA_045598585.1 Kiritimatiellia bacterium | reverse complement strand
CCGCGCCCTTTCATCTGAGTGAAGAGCGTGCGCGAATTGACGTCCCGCATAAACATCACAACTTCCAAAGGTTTCACATCGGTTCCCGTAGCGACCAAAGTCACGGTAACGGCTATGCGGAAAGTCTTGGAAGTCCTGAATTCGCGAATCAGCTTTTGGGGATCGCCCGCCGAATAGGTAATCGTCTTGACGAAGTCCTCCGCTTGGCCCTCGAAGACTTCTTTCGCGATCTCGACGATCCGCCGCGCATGATCTTCGCTCTTCGCGAAAATCAAAGTCTTCGGGATACTCGCCATGTCCGGTTCGCGATAAAGATCATCGACATAAAGATCGGTATAAACCGCGTTTTTGTAAGCCGTCAAGACTTGGCGAATTTGATCGGGCTGAATGATCGAGCGATCAAGTTCTTCGGGGTCGAAATGCTTCGACTTGTCCGTCACCTTCTTTTCGCTTAAGCCGGTCTTTCGCGTGATGACATTGACTTCTTCGCCCGCTCCCACATCCACGCCTTCGGTCGTCGACTTGGTTTTGATTCGATAGACCTGACAATCGACATTCACACCATCGGCAATCGACTTTTCGTAAGTATAGTTAACTACCGTATTCTTATCGAAGAACTCGAAAGTCTCCGGCGAGGGGGTAGCCGTAAGGCCGATAAAGCGCGCCGTATTGAAGTATTCCAGTACACTCTTCCACCTACCGTAAATCGAGCGGTGGCACTCGTCGATAATTATGACATCGAAATAATCACGCGGCAATTCGAGTTCGCGATCTTCGAGCATCACTACACTCTCATCGAGGTCTTTATCCTCCGCATCTTCCTCTTCATCGCTCTTCGCCGCGATACCTGTCAAGGTCGCGTAAAGTCGTTGAATCGTCGATATGACCACATTCGTCTTCTTGCCGGGCTTTTTGCCGGTAAGTTTCTCCGTCACATAGATATTCGAGAAAGCGTCTTTCGTGGCCGTAAGCTTGAAATCCATGAACTCATTAAGCGCCTGATTTCCTAAGTTGTTTCGATCAACCAAGAAAAGAATGCGCTTAGCGGGCGTATGCGTCAAGAGACGATAGGTAGCGGTACATGCCGTATAAGTTTTTCCCGCTCCCGTCGCCAGCACCAAGAGTGCCTTATCCATACCTTTACGGAAACTCGTTTCGAGATGAGTAATCGCCTCTATCTGGCAAGCTCTAAGCGAGGCGAGTTCTTGAGGGCTTAGCTCGGGCAGTTTCGCCCAATACGAGGGAATCCCCGTCATTTCGACACATTGAGCGGGAGTAAGAACTGATGGTATCTCGTCGTATCGCTTTTCTCCTTGACGATAATGAAGGCGCTTAAGCATCGTTTTCTCGCCATTTGCGAGCATCACCACTCTCGGATAGCCGTGCCAAATTGGATATTCGTCGGGGAAAGAATAAATGTAATCGATCGCTTGAGCGCCGGCTGCCGCTTCCAAATCGATATCGGCTCTCTTGGCTTCCAAAACTCCGATTATTTTACCATCAAGAAACAAAAGATAATCGGCTTCTTTATTCCCATTCAGGAGTCCTTCTCTTAAAGCAACCGCATTTCTATCCGGAGTGAAATGGTCTCGATCCGTGATATGCCAACCGGCCGAAACAAGCTGCTCGTCGATTTTCTTACGTGCACGCTCTTCGGGCTTTAATGAAGATATTTCAGAATCAAACGCCATATATGAATATTATACCAAATTTCCGCTTATCGTGAAAGCAGGAAGCTTAAAAATATGCCGCAGAGGGAAGCGTTAGACTCTGCCCCAGTTAATTTTCGAGAAGTCGTCTTTACAGTAGGGATGCGCTGCGATCCAAGTATCGAAATAGGCGCGGGCGCGGTGGAGCTGGGTCTTCGCCCCCTCCTTTCCGCCGCGAGTCCTAAGCGCCGCCATAATCGCCACGGGCTCGCCTCTTTCTTTGGTTCTTTCAAATAAATCCTTGAAGGCATCCCAAGGAATCGTAAGCCGATGTCCGCCCTCGGAAACCCACTTGGACTCAAGATTATTCCCAGAAGAAATAAAGCCATTTCCATTCTTATTGATATATTTGAAGACCATTTCGTCCTCGTCCTCAACAACAAAGAGGTTTTCGCCTTCGATTACGATCGGCTCTCCCCATTTGACCTGATT
>JAZLMG010000039.1:0-103027 GCA_045598585.1 Kiritimatiellia bacterium | reverse complement strand
AGGGAACACGGAATGGAACTGCTCCGCACCGCATGGGGCGGGACGGATCATGTCACGAAGCGAGGCCAAGGAGTTGCTCGATATCGAATCCGTCCGGGCCACGTTGGGGAATCTGTTCACGACGACCGTGGATAGCTCCCTCGATGAAGCTCCGGACGCCTACAAGGGACTTGAGTTCATCCGCGAGCATATCGCGCCGACGGCGGAGATCGTCGATCATCTCGTGCCGATCTATAACTTCAAGGGGTGATGACCTGATGGGTAGATCAAACATCTTCTTTACGGCAGATACGCACTTCGGGCATGCGAATGTGATCAAGTTCTGTGCCCGACCATTTGCTTCCGTTGAGGAGATGGACGCTGTGTTGGTCGAGAATTGGAATGCCAAGGTCAGAGAGCGGGATACGGTGTATATTCTCGGTGATATGTTTTATCGCTGTGAGAACGTCACCGAAATTCTCCGCCGGCTCAAGGGCAAGAAGCATCTTATTCTCGGCAATCACGATCACTCATGGACTGATCAAGTGAACCTATCTGACTATTTCATCGGTGTGGATCGTATGCTGGATTTGCATGACGGTGAGTGCGGATACACGCTCTGTCATTACCCCATGCTGCAATGGCCGCATGAAAGGCGCAGTTACATGATTCATGGGCATATCCATAATGATGTGGCGCTTGATTTCTGGCCGCTCCTTCGGGCGCGGGAGAGGGTGCTGAATGCCGGGGTGGATGTAAACGGTTATGCCCCAGTGCTTTTTGATGAGTTGCTTTCAAACAATATCCGTTATAAAGCTGAACATACGGAAGCGCTGAATAATGTTGGTGTGTTCGGTCATAACCGTATGAAATGATTCTAAAAGAAAGAGGTGATGAGATGATTATTAGTAAGAGATCTGCTTTCGTGGCCGTGCTATTTGCGGCGATGAGTTCATTTGCCGGGGTTCTCGATAACCCGAGGGTGGTATTCGAGCACTTCCCGAATGTGAATGTGGATGCGCATGTATATCGGATTGCGCAGAAGTATTCCCTAGGTGGTGTTTCGGGGAATCGTTTTCGCAGTATTGATTGGGATAGGGCGACGCCAAGGGAGATGGCCTTGTGGTTTCGTGAGACGCTCAATGTTTGGGTTGGTGAAGGCCAGCCGGTGAAGATGTGGCGAGCCTCAAATCTGATTGATATGTGGACTTGGCACAGATTTCGCACGGATGCGTTCTGGATTTCGACGCGATTAGGCGAGCGTGGCAAGGAGATGAATCCGCTTATTTGCGGGCTTATGCGGGTAGAATCGTATGAAGTGCTTAAGGCTGTTTGCGAGGAAGATGACTGTGCCCGTGATTTGATTATCGGTATTGGCCTTGTTTGTCAGGACTTGCCCACGGCAAAAATGGTGGCGATGGAGTTAGCCCCGCAAAGCGAAGTGAATTGGCCGGTCTATGCGCTGAGAATACCAATCGAAGAAGCTCGCAAACTTCTTGGGGGACGCGAGGAGTATGCGCGACTGCTCTCGAACTTGGAGATTAGGGCGATGAAGCCGGGGCTGGCGCGCTATAATGCCATTATGCAGCATATATCTCGGTTCCCGGACTACACTGAGGCGGAAATGCCGCGGACCTCGATTGCGCTCAACACCTTTGCGGAATTGGGTGCTGTCGCCGGTGGCGATCTTGCAAATGCCGGTCGATTCAAAGAGGCAATGGAGGTGTGGCTTACACACGGTGGGTGTCCTGAGGATGTCGCGCTGGTTTCAGAGCAGATACTGGACGAGGACGAGCTTAAGCGATTCATCGATCGCTATCCTTGGAATCCGTCACTAGCGGAGCGTGGGGAACTTAGGGACATGTGTTCCATAAATTGTACATTCTGCTATGGAAGAGAACGCTACCTGTTCATCAATTCCGCAGAGGAGATGCGGGCATACATCAGAACGATTTATGCCAAGCGTCTGATGCGTGCGGGACGCTATAACGATGCGATTGAATATTTTCATCGAGCGGAAGATCGTGAGCTTGCGAAGCGTTATCAACAGCTGCGGCGAGAGTTTAATGGAGCCGATCAAGAGGCACCGACTTCTCGGATGGTCTTCTGCGGTCTTACTCTTGGCGCATTGATGCGGGACGGTGCCGACGAGCTCTTCGGAACGGAGTTGGAGCCGGACAACATGATTTGCGATGGACGCTATCCTTGCAGATGGGCTGTCGACAATAAGGCTGTTGCATCGGTCCGAAAGATTCCGGAAGAGAATCGTTTCCATTATCGTTGGCGCACGGCAGATGTGTATAAGCGCACGGGTGATCTTGCGGGGAAGGCGGTTGGATTAGAAGACCGGCGCCGCTTGCAGGGCTTTTGCTATTGGGTGTGTGGCTTACTTCTGCGCTACAGTGATCCGGCGACGGCGTTTGTCGGTTATGACTTTGTTCGGAGAGAGACGCCGGAGTTGGTAGCGACATTTACTCGCGAAAATTGGGAAGGGAAGAAAATCACAGCCGAATCTTATCAGGTTGCGCCGAAGGCCCCTAGCCCATATAAGGAATGGCTTGATAAGAATGATTGGATTAATGCGAAATGAAGAAAGGAGAAAAACGTGATATTCGTTTTTTGTGCTGTGATGATGGCGATGGTGCCGTTTGAGGCAAAAGCCGGAGCGCTGCTCGCGCCGACGACAGATGTGGAGCGGATAGATAGCCATCCGTTGCGCGTGCGTAAACTTATTTCGCGTCTTGAGGAAGCGGAGAGGACTGGAAATGTGGAGATGGCGATTGTCACCATTGAAACATTGCGCTCTTTACCGGGTTCTCTTGCGGCGGATCTTGAGGATAAGTTTGTGCGCCGTCTTGGAGATCTCAATCTCACATTCCTTTTCGAGAAAAAAAGTCCGCGATGGGTGCGTCTGGTCACCGTAAAGAGCGGTGATACCGCTTCGAGTATCGCGTCGGAGTACGGCACTACCCCTGCTTCGCTTAATCGACTCAATGATAGTGCCTTGGATAATATGAAGGCTGGGCAATCGATATACGCTCTCGACCATCCGTGCTTTAGGCTCGTCGTGCACCGGAGGAAGCAGACCGCTGATTTGTACCTCAATGGAAAATTCTTCAAACGCTACGATCTTAAGTCTGTAACCGGACTAAGGGAAGGTAGTTATGCGTGGAGTGAAATTTCGCTTTCCGTAATCAATCGTAAGGAGCTTGAGATGTTGCTGCCGCATAATACAAGCGTGCTTGTTTCGGAGTTGTGAGACACGAGTTGACGGAGGAAAGATTGGAGACGCTGCATTTTCCATAAATTCGGGAAAAGAGGTGCCCTACCTTCCATATTTATGAAAAACTGCCGCGTTGGCAAGCTGCGTGTGGCGGGTGGTTGGGATTTAAGCGGAAGCCGTCTTCATCGCGCTAAAAGAAAACTTGATTTCGCGTACCTTTCGCCCGAAGGGCGGTTCGCGTCGGCGTAGCCGTTTTCGGTCTTTTCGCGTTTGCGCGTTAGCGCTTCCATCCAGTAAATCCTGTTAATCCCCTGGCACGGCGTAGCTATAAGCGAAGTCGGCTGTCTAAAGAGCAAATTTTTCACTAATATCTGTCTCTTCAAATGCAGTAACGATTCAGAATGAGCTCAGATTCGGTTCGGAATATTCTCTTGTCGTCTTAGGACGAGATATAACTGTCGCGCGTCGGCGCGGCGTAAGGTGAAAGGCAAGCCGGATGTGAAATTTTGAAAAGGTGCGATAACTTAAGACGGCAAACTCTTGAAAAGGTGCGGTAAATAACATTGTAATGCTCATGAAGAGGTGATTTTGCTATTGCGTTTTGCGCGTTAAAATGATAAAATATACGGCATGAAGCGCAAAATCTATAGTAAACTCTTGCAGTGGAAGCATGTAAGCAATGGTGAGACGGCTCTCCTTATAGATGGGGCACGTCGTGTTGGAAAGAGCTATATAGTTGAAGAATTCGCCAAGAATGAGTACGCGAGTTATGCCATTGTGGACTTCAGTAAGGCACAGGTGAAGCTCAAACGCATTTTTAATGAATATCTGGATGATCTCGATACCTTCTACCTTTATTTCGAGCGATTGACCAAGACAAAGTTGGTTAAGGGAAACTCACTTATCGTTTTTGATGAGGTTCAAAAGTTCCCCCGCGCTCGTGAAGCTATAAAGCACTTGGTGAAAGACGGGCGATATCACTACATCGAGACCGGCTCGCTGATTTCGATTAACAAGAATGTAAAGGATATTCTGATTCCCAGTGAAGAACATCGTATTCCAATGTATCCTATGGACTTTGAAGAGTTCCTTTGGGCGATGGGAGATGAAACTTCTATGCCGCTTATTAAGGATGCCTTTATAAAGAAGCGTCCGCTTGGACCGGAGTTGCATGGGCAGATAATGGATGCTTTTCGCCAGTACATAGTAGTCGGCGGCATGCCACAAGCAGTTCAAAAGTTTGTTGAAACGCGAGATTTGGAACTTGTGGATGAAAAGAAGCGCGATATTCTATCTCTATATCGCTCGGATATTCTCAAATATTCAGGAGCTCTTAAACACAAGGTTCTTGCTGTCTTTAATGCAATCCCGTCTGAACTTTCAAAGCACGAAAAGAAGTTGACTCTTGCGAATGTCCGCGAGAATGCAAAAATGCGAGACTTCGATTCGACGTTTGAGTGGTTGGACTCTGCAATGACGGTTAATGTGTGCCATAACGTAACCGAACCGAATGTTGGTCTTGAGTTGAACGCAGATAGATCTTCGTTGAAATGCTATTTAGGAGATACCGGATTACTCGTAAGTCTTGCTTTTGGAGAGAGCGAACTTGCCGCGAAGTCAATTCACGATAGATTATTGACTGACGATATCGAACTCAATGAGGGAATGGTAGTGGAGAATGTAGTAGCGCAGATGATTCGCGCCGCCGGACACAAACTCTATTTCTATTCGAAATCCAGCCGAGATAATGCCGAAGACAGAATGGAGATTGATTTTCTTCTATCAAAGTCGATGACTGATCGAAAAAACAATATCTCGCCTATCGAAGTTAAGAGCGGGAGATCCTATTCCACTCGCTCGCTTAATAAATTCAAGAATAAGTTCGCTTCGGCCTTAGATTGTGCGTTTGTGTTGCATGTCAAGGATCTGCGCGTCGGCGAAGACGGGACAATGTATCTGCCCTTGTATATGGCTCCGCTACTGATTGAGTGCCGATAATAGATCGGGATAATCGAACATGAAGAAATTTAGGCTCTATTGCACTTCGCATGGATGCGTATTCTCGCACTGTCGTCGAAAGCCTGAGCGCGAAATATTATGGTAGCCGCCGAACGAAGTGAGGGGTTCGCGGTTCGAGCGAACGGAAAGCCGAAGCGAAAGCGAGTGCCGAGTTCGCGCGTTGGCCGAACCGAGCTTTCCTCCCATTCGCCTCTCCAGCTTTTCTTTTATTCGCCTGCTCCCCGCCGGAGGCGATAAATGAATGCAGTAACGACTCAGAGTGAACGCAGATTGGACTCAGAATGAGTTAAATTGATATGGTGGGTTGGAGATGATCAAGGTAAGAACGAAGGTGGATGGTAGATAGGCAAGGGATATATGCTAGGGTGGCACGATGTATTGGGTGCTAGGGGAATGAATGTTTTAGTCCTAAGGCAACGAAAAGAAGTGACGTCAGTTTAGTGTTGAAGTGACGTCAGTTGAGAGCGAAGAGACGTCACATGAAGGTAGAAGTGACGTCTCTTCAGTTGATGACCACCTAAGGAGTACTATCGTGCCCACCGCTAGAGTCGTTTGAGTCCTCGGCATAGTCGATTCGGTTCAAAGGGAGATTCGTATCGTATCCAAGTAGTCTCTAACCGAAACGTGGTTTTCGTTTCACCTTGACTTCCCCTTGGACTCACTTTAGCTTTTCTTTTATTCGCTTTAGCGATAACCTTGATCATGCGCGATGATCGAAAGATTGCGCTTACGCCACTCGGGCAGTCGCGTGAGTCGCGTTAAGAGATACGCCTTCTTTCGATCTTCCGTAGTCACGAGGGCGTTCTGATAATGAAGGTCGACCCAAACGACCTTGAAAGTGCCGCGGAGCGGGCGAACGAACTTAACCGTTTCACCCGCTTCGACTTTATCGGGATCGACCTGATCGAAGGACGCGACTTGTTGCCAGTTCCGAGCGGCGAATCTCGCCGAGTCGAACTTGCGCGTTTCACACCCTGAGAGAATCAAGGTGATGATTGCGAGAACCGCGGCAACTGCCAAGACGAACAGAATCTTTTTCATAGCTCATCTCCTATTACTTCGATTTTATAAAAACGCTTGGGTTCGCCTTCCCTGATCGGGACTTCGAAGGCGAGATAACCATCGTCCTCGGCGACTTTGATTCCGGGTATGTTGCATGTAAATTTTTCGCCGAGATCCAAAGTGTCGAGAACTCGATACCTGAAACCTTTAACCGCATTGTTGATCGCTACAATCGTCTTCTGCGGTTCAATGATTTCGGGCGCCTCAGTAACGACGATTTCCACTACTTTCGGCGGAGGAGCGGCTTTTACCTGATAGACTTTGTTGGTTTCGTCGACGACTTCGCGTTTGAACTCATACGCGTTTTTGCGCTTCTCGAGCCAGCTTCGAATGGCGCTATCTTCCAAGCGACACTCGGGCAGTACGATTTCGGTTCTTACCGCGAGGCCATCGTCTTTTTCGCACTCTTCGAGTTTCTCGATAATCTCGGTAGCCGTTCGGCATGGGGTATTGTTGATAATCGCTCGACTTGGCATCGTGTAGTAGGTGAGGCTGTTATCGTGAATCGAAATGCCGTCTTTGAAAATGGCGCGAGATTCGATTTCCTCTTTGGTGATTTGATTGATGGCGAAGTCGGTTATATAGCCGTCTTTATCGAGATTCGCGAGAATCGAAAAGCCCCAACCGACAGTAGTGAAAGGATACCAACCTTCATGAGTGACGCGCTGCTTGCCGGCATTCGGATCGGCTTTTACCGCAAAGACTTTGCCATCTCCATAATCCTTGGTTACGGTCGTATACACGTCATTCCACTTTACATCGACATCATCAATTAGCAAGAGATCGAGGACTTCCTTGTAGGCGGTGTTGGCGGCAACCTCCGCGTCTTTCCAGGCACCAACTCCGGGCTTATCCGCCCAGATAACATAGGCGACTTGGTAAGTTTTGTTCTTGCCCTTATAGTTCCAGTCGAGTCCCGCGCCGAGATCGGTACCGGAATCATCGCCATCTTTGGCGACTGCGCCAAGCGAGAGCACAAGTGCCGCGCCGAGCAAAATGGTTTTCGTTGTAATAACTAGTCTCTTCATACTATGCCTCACTTTCTTGTGTTGGTTAATGATGAGGATATTATACACTAATTCCAACAATTTCTCGGTTGTGCCTCCAACCGAATTTTGTATTTTTAATACCGGGACAGGCGTTGTGCTTGACATGAAGGAGTAAATAGGGTATACTACTGGTAACGAAGGAGATAGGAATAGCGATGATAAATGATTTGGCTCGATATATTGATCACACCTTTCTTAAGAGTGATGGAGAGAAAGATGCGATTGAGAAACTTTGCCGCGAAGCGCGTGAGCATGATTTCGCGACAGTTTGCGTCAATCCCGCCGAAGTGAAGAAAGCGGCCGAACTTCTCAAGGGTTCGAACACGAAGGTCTGCACGGTAATCGGCTTCCCGCTCGGCCAAGCTACCGCCAAAGTCCAAATCTTCGAAGCGCTGACTGCGATCGAGGAGAGCGCGGAGGAACTCGACTTTGTCATCAACCAGCGCCTTTTAAAGTATGAGCCCGAAAAGTGCCGCGAAGAATTGAAGCTCATAATTGCCGCAGTAAAGACGGAAGAGCGCAAGATACTGACGAAGCTCATCATCGAGTGCTGCAATTTGACGGATGACGAGAAAGTCCTCGCTTGCCTTTTGGCGAAAGAAGCGGGCTTCGACTTCGTCAAGACTTCGACCGGCTTCGGAAAGGGCGGCGCCACAATCCACGATGTCGAGCTTATGCGCAAGACTGTCGGAAGCGAGATGGGCGTCAAGGCAGCGGGTGGAATCCGCGATAAAGAGACGGCCCTGAAGATGATTGAAGCGGGAGCGACGCGACTTGGCACTTCCGCCGGAGTCCAAATCGTAAGCGGTTGATGAAGTGGAAGTTTAGAGCGCTTATCTTCCTACTCCTGGCGCTGGGAGTCGGGGCATGCTATACCGAGAAAAGTGCCGCGAAAAAGAAGAAGCCGCGGCAGGAATCGAAGATCGATCCGACACTCGTGATGGTCACGGGGTACTGCAACTGCGAGAAGTGTTGTGGGTGGAAAAAGAGTTGGTTCGGTTTAGGCGGCCCCGTTTATACTTATGGGAAGATGAAAGGGAAGCCGAAGAAAGTCGGCGTTACCGCTTCCGGCAAAGTCGCCAAGCGCGGCACAATTGCCGCGGATCCGAAGGTTTACAAATTCGGCACGAAGCTATACATTCCCGGCTATGGGGAGGGCGTCGTCGAAGATATCGGCGGAGCGATCAAGGGGCGACACATCGACATTTGGTTTCCGACTCACGCTGAAGCGCGGAAGTGGGGCGTAAAATACTTCCGCCCCGAAAAGCTGCAACTGCGATAGAGTTCCGCGGCAGATAAGAAAAGTGCCGCGTACGGGAGGAGAAGTTTTCGGTAGCCGTATTTGCTAAATTGCTGCGCAATTTCCGGAGGATAAAGTCAGGTCGACATCGATTTTGCGGCCTTTCATTTTCGCTTCGGTCAGCGCCTAACCCGCGAGCAAGCTCGCTTAAGCGAAAAACTCGGCACTCGCTTCGCTCGGCTATCCCCTCGGCTTTGCCTCGGCCACTCACTTCGTTCGGCGGTTATGGCGCGTCAAAATCGGGTCGCATGCAGACTTTCCCCTCCGTCGCTGCACATGCTACCGAAATCTTCTCCTCCCTCCCGCGGCAAATTTAATCATTCGATATCAAGATGTAGCATTGCCAATCGCGGAGAGTGACTCTTTCGATCTAAATGAGTCACTCTTTTTGCCTCGGAGAGTCACTCTTTCGGGCTCAAAGAGTCACTCTTTTTAGAACGGCCATTTATCGCATTTAGTCCACAGCAAGGCAAACCTCTATGCTGGTCAAGCCAAAAGAAGCGCTTCTCTTGCCATTGGTGTAGCGCTACACCGAGGGGTAGTCGAGCGCTCGACTCGACCGAGTCGACGGCTTCATTTGCCTCCCGCGGCGGAATAAGGAAGGGCAAGAGCTTCCGGCCGTAACTATGGAGGAGGTGAAAAATGCTACGAAGAGTGCAAATCTTGTATCTGCGAATGCAAATTTTGCACCCGAGAATGCAAAAATTACAACCGTTAATAAAGATAATAATGTAAATGTATTAAACGTTACGAACGATGAGGTTGTAAAAGTTTTCGTCGAGATATCGGCTTTGACAAAAGAAAGGCCGGTAACTCGAGTGGCAAGAGTATATAAGCACATTATTACCGGAGCCGATGGTGCGAAAGCGGCGCGAAGGGCGCTAAAGTATCAAGTTAACCCCGCCCGAGGCAGCTAAAAACTCTTGGTTAGAGTACGCGTAATTCTAAGCTAGAATCGCGGCGAGTTTTAGGTTAGAGAGGGGTATCGCTCTAGTGTAGAAAAGACGCTCTTTTTAGACTAGAGTTGCATTACCGCTTCGCCTAACGTGAACACTCCCGCTAACTAACCCTCGTGCATTCCCTGCCGCACCGAAAGAAGTTTTCGTGCCGCACGAAACGATCTTCCCGTGCCGCACGGAAATTCTCTCCCGTAGGCAAAATGTTGATGACAGCCGTGCGGTGAAAATGGTATAATATTCAATGTTCGGCGGGGGAGAAATCCTGCCGGATGCGCGGTGAATGCCGCGGTAGAGAATTTAAAGCGTAACTACAACTGGCGTTCTCCAGGAAACCGTGGAAAGTATACTGAACAAGAACGGCAAGTTGATAGGAATGCACCTCTTCGGGGCGCATTCCGTCTGCTTGTTTTGTAATCTTGTTCGGGCCTCAATTCCACGGTGCCTCTGGAGAATATGAATCAAGTAAGGGAATGCCAACCCCGAACCTTCTTTGCTTGGTTGTGGAAAACAACGAGGCAAGAAGATGTCAAAATATCCGATAGGGCTGCTTGAGGAAGAACTCAAGAACAAGGTCGCGGCAGATTGGTTCGCGGAATACGATACTACTCGTATTATCGGGAAGGTTGACTTTTGCGTTGCCATTCCTGCAACAGAGTTAGCTCTTTTTGAAGCTGAAAATGCGCTTTGGGCTGAGGCGAAGGCGGGTGTTCGTAAAGATATTCATGAAAGTTTTGTCCAATTGATTCTAACGATTGGACGCGCCCGTACTTTTGACGCGGAACACCCTCCGCTTTTCTTAGGGGCGTTCGATGCTGAGAAGATTGCGTTCTTGCCATACAATGCGGTAATGGCGGTATTTTCTCAGAATGATTTCAATTGGAACGTCCCTCCGAGTAATCATGAATCCAAGGAATTTACCCAGCTATACGCGTTAGCGAAGAGGACTATTGCCACGAAGTCACTGCTCTTTAATTTCGAGTCAGACGAGGCAGAGCTGAAGAAGTTCATCAAAGATAATTTTAAGACCGGTCGTAAGGATGTTTCGCGCATTCAGATTGACAAGAACAATTTCACGCATATCTATCGCAAGTGGCGAGAGGCGGTGTTGCCGCACATCAATGCACCGTGGGACACTTTGAAGACAAAATATTCGTTGTATGACCGGGATTTCTATTTGGCAGAGCTCAATGTAGACGACAATGGCACGACAGATTTGACCGATGATACAATCGCGCACGACTTTTATATAACTTTCAATGCGAAAGAGAAGAATAAGTATCGCGTTCAGCGAACAAATGCTGATGAGCTCTCCTTTGAGTTGACATTCGGATTCAAGACGGAAGAAGGTCTTAATGCTTATGCGGAATTTTGGCGCCGATATAAGCGACCTCCGCGCAAGGATTATTGGAATTACATTGTTAAGCGTTTGGATTTGTTGGTCCCTCAAGATGTACGAGAAAGGAAGGGGGCATTCTTTACTCCTCAGAAGTGGGTGGAGCTTTCACAAGAGTATCTTGCAATGGAGTTAGGCGAGAATTGGCAAGATGAGTATGTTATTTGGGATTGTTGTGCTGGTACGGGCAATATGGAATCTGGACTAACTAATAAGTATAAGGTCTGGGCTTCTACGCTTGACCAGCAAGATGTTGATGTCATGCACGAGCGCATTAAGAATGGCGCGAATCTTCTTGACAGTCATGTCTTCCAGTTCGACTTTCTAAACGATTCGTTTGACAAGTTGCCGGAGGGTTTAAGAGACATCGTCAACGATCCCGAAAAGCGAAAGAAACTCGTTATCTATATCAATCCGCCATATAAGGAACATTCTGACGCAAAACAAATTTCGCATAGCGGAAAGAATATGTCCGGAGTTGCGAAGGAAACAATGATTTATCGAAAATCGCAAACAGAAATAGGAACTGCAGCAAGAGAGCTGTTTGCACAATTCTTGTATAGGATTAAGTCAGAGTTATCAGGCTGTGTTGTAGGTCAGTTTTCGACATTAAAAGCATTGCAGGCTTCAAACTTTATAAAGTTCCGTGCCTTTTTAAAAGCAACTCTATCAAAGAAATGCTTTGTAGTACCTGCAAATACGTTCGATAATGTACGAGGAGCATTCCCGATAGGATTCTTTATCTGGAAGGTAGGAGGCGAGGAAAGTTTCTCGCACATCGTAGCGGATGTATATGAGAGAGATGGACATTTTTGCGGGAATAAACAAATTTGGTCGTATGATGGTTCTGGTTACGTAATAAAGTGGCTAAGACAATTCCATGATAAACAAGGGGTGGAAGTTGCTTATCTTCGTATGCTGGGAACTGATATGCAACATAATAAGGATGTTTTTGTGTGTAACAAATTGTCGAAGAATGATATTGAAGAATGTCTTTATACAAAGATAACGGCAAAGAATATTTTTGAAACGTGTGTTTATTATTCAATCAGGCATGTTGTAGAAGAGAGCTGGTTGAATGATAGAGACCAATTTCTTTATCCGAATGGTGGCGAAGTGGATTCGGAATTTAAAACCAACTGCTTGATATTTGCTTTATTTAGTAACGTAATTCAATCCAAACACGGCATCAATCATTGGATTCCGTTTACGGAAGACGAGGTTGGCGCGGCAGATTGTTTCACATCGCACTTCATGAGCGATTTCCTTGCCGGTAAGATAGCGCAAAAGAGAGACGAACTCTTTGATAAAGAGATTTCGCAGCCGGTGATTTCTTCGGAAGCGCAAGAAGTCTTAAATACTGGGCGGGAGCTTTGGCGATACTATCATTCCAAGCCGGGTGTAGATGTCAATGCTTCATACTATGATATTCGCAAGTACTTTCAAGGCACGAAGATTATGGCTTCCGGTAAGGAGCAAATGAATTCGACTTCTAGTGATGAGAAGTACAACGAGCTTAACGGCAAGCTTAAGGCGGCTATGAAGAACCTCGCGGCAAAAATCGAGCCAAAGGTGTACGAGTATGAATTTCTAAAGAGATAAAGGAGTATCTTGTGAACTTTTGGTATATGCAGCTTCATCCCGGGGAAGATTCCAGCAAAGATTATTCCATCGAAAGGATGCTTGAAACAATCGTCAGATATCGCGATGTCGGTATGGGAGATGAAAAACAATGGTATAATCGAGGTCTGCAAGAAGTTTTCATTAGCCGCGTGAAGAATGGTGATGTTGTTGCAGTCGGTAAAGGGAAACGTCTATTTGCTCTTGTGCGTATAATCGGCGAAAGGAAACCAAATTGTGACAAGAACGAGTCTCATTGGTATGGGCTGACTCGACCTGTGGAGATATTGTCACTTGATCCTACTCCGGCAATGCAAAGGTTTGTAAATGAATATCAGGTTGCGCCGATTATGGGACTTCCGTTTAGGAAGACAATCTCAAAGGTGAATAAGAACCAATTCGTGCGTTATTGGTATGAAAACCTTCATGTTGATCTTGATGGCGTTATAACTGAGCCGCAGGATATGATTCCGGAGCGTGTTGCTAGGAAGAGTTACTCTTTGAGTCGAAATTCTTCTGTTGTTGAAGCAGCATTGAAGATTGGGCATTGCGAACGTTGCGGTGTCGATGCTACATTTGAGCGTAGAGACGGTTCTCAATATTTTGAAGTGCACCATTGTATAAAGCTCTCATCGCAAGGAGAGTTTTCGGTGTCGCTTGATACTGCGGCTAATGTTGTCTGCTTATGTCCTCAATGCCATCGATTCTTTCATCATGGTAAGGATGAAGACATAAAAAAGGATATTGCGAATATTTACGATAAACGATCTCAATTGCTTCGAGATGCTGGTATTGTAGATAATGTTAAAGATTTCGTTAGATTCGCACTCTTGCGCTTTCGGTAATAAATATTAGTCTCTTTCTTATGTTTATGTAAAACCGCTGCGGTATGCGACGTCTGATGACGAGCTGTCATCAGATTAAGCGGATGGGGAAATGTTGCTTTGGGCGCATGCAAGGCGATGCTATGGGATTTCGCTTGATGAGTTCCTTCGCTCAGTCATCGACTTGCATGAAGGAGAAGTCCGGAAGGACTTTCTCAAAACCAATTATCAGCGTTCGAGTGGCGACCAAAGCAACATTTCCCTATCCGCGTTTGTGGGTGCAGGTGCCTGTGGGGCAAACCTCGTTTTCGAGCTCGGCGCCGGAGAAGAAATCGTCGAGATTCTTTAGGGTGGTATTCGCGATATTCGACAGCGCTTCGTGAGTGAGGAAGGCTTGGTGAGATGTCACGATCACATTCGGCATCGAAACGAGGAGCGAGAGATTCTTATTTTGCTTAATCGTTTCGGAGTGATCATCATAGAACCATTCGCCTTCTTCTTCGTAGACATCGAGCCCCGCTCCACCGATTTGGCCTTCGCGTAGCGCATTGAGGAGCGCATCGGAATCGATGAGCCCACCACGCGAAGTGTTGATCAAAATTGCGGTCTCCTTCATCATGGCGAGTTTCTCGGCATTGACGAGGTGGTGATTATCTTGTGTCAGAGGGCAGTGAAGCGAGATAACGTCCGCTTCCTTGAAGATGCGGTCCAGCTCACAATATTCGAGGCCGCTTCCTTCGACGGGAAAGTTGTCGAAAGCGAGGACTTTCATCCCGAAGCCCCTCATGATATCGCCGAAAATGCGGCCGATTTTACCCGCACCGATGATGCCGGCGGTTTTGCCGTGAAGATCGAAGCCGGTAAGACCATTAAGCGAAAAGTTGTAGTCGCGTGTTCGCGCGGCTGCTTTGTGGAGGTGGCGATTCAAGGTAAGGAGGAGGGCTGCAGCATGTTCGGCTACCGCATAAGGCGAGTAGGCAGGAACTCGAACGATGGTAAGTCCTTCGTCATAAGCTGCCTTAAAATCGACATTGTTGTATCCCGCGCAGCGCATCGCGATAAGCTTGATGCCGCGCGCTTTAAGGCCTTCGATTACCTCCTTATTGAGTGTGTCGTTCACGAAGGCGCACACGGCATCGCAACCCTCGGCTAAAGGAATGGAGGTCGGAGCGAGGCGCGTTCTAAAATAGCGAATATCGTATCTACCGTTATTTGCCGCGTCAAAAGCTTCGCGGTCATAAGCTTTGGCACTGAAAAACGCAATCTTTTTCATAAGAATGAGCTCCTTTTCGTAAGTGAAGCCAATTATAGCAAAAAAGCGCCTGACCGCGCAATCATCTTTCCCAAATTCGGTTGGATATGATATTTATTTTTCGAAGATTGTAAGAGGGAGAGGCGAGTCTTACAGAAAATGTAAGAGGAAGAGGTGGATTTGCTTGGCACAGGCGTTGCATAATCCGTTTTCGGATGCAAAGTTCATCCGGAAAGGATTACAATGGAAGAAGCCAAGAAAGTAACCGATTTCGGTAGCGACATTTTCGGAGCCGAAGCGATTCGTCAGTATTTGTCGAAGGACACCGCCAAAAAACTCCTCTCGACGATTGAAAAAGGTGAGAAGCTCGATCCTTCGATTGCGGGCGAAGTTGCCCACGCGATGAAGCATTGGGCGATGGACCGCGGCGCTACCCACTATACTCACTGGTTCCTTCCTATGACCGGTTCGACCGCCGAGAAGCACGACTCCTTCCTCGAAATCAAGGACGGCGAGCCGATGATGACTTTCTCGGGTAAGAACCTTATCGTCGGCGAACCTGACGCCTCCTCTTTCCCCTCGGGCGGTATTCGTTCGACCTTCGAAGCGCGTGGCTATACCGCTTGGGATCCTACCTCCCCCGCGTTCATCAAGCGTCATGGCAACGGTGCGACCTTGTGCATTCCGACGGCGTTCTGTGCCTATACGGGCGAAGCGCTCGATAAGAAGACTCCGCTTCTTCGTTCGATGCAGGCCCTCGACAAGTCGCTCAAGCACTTGATGGGACTTTTCGCGAAGGCCCCCGCGCATGTCGGTTGCACGCTCGGCGCCGAACAGGAATACTTCCTCGTCGATAAGAAGTATTGGGAACAGCGCCCCGACCTCATCATGACCGGTCGCACACTCTTCGGCGCGCCTTCCGCCAAGGGTCAGCAGCTTGAAGACCACTACTTCGGCACGATTCCGAACCGCATCCTTTCCTTCATGAACGACGTCGAAAAGGAGCTCTGGCGTCTCGGCATCCCGGCGAAGACTCGTCACAACGAAGTCGCTCCCGCTCAGTTCGAGCTCGCGCCGCAGTTCGAAGAACTTAACCTCGCGTCCGACCACAACATGCTCGTTATGGACGTTCTTCGTAACGTCGCCGAGAAGTACGGTATGAAGTGCCTCCTCCATGAGAAGCCCTATGCGGGCGTCAACGGCTCGGGTAAGCACAACAACTGGTCCGTCAGCTACGGTGGCAAGAACCTCCTTGATCCGGGCACGAACCCGAGCGACAACGCGATCTTCTTGACCGTCCTCACCGCGATCATCGAAGCCGTCGACAAGCACGCCGACCTCCTTCGCGTTTCGGTCGCAGGCGCCGGTAACGACCATCGTCTCGGCGCTAACGAAGCGCCGCCTGCCGTCATCTCGATTTATCTCGGCGATCAGCTCGCGGAAGTCGTCGAGCGCATCGAAAAGGGTACTTCGGGTAAGGGCAAGAAGGCCGGCCAGCTCTCGATCGGCGTCGACATCCTCCCCGCGCTCCCGAAGGACGCGACCGACCGCAACCGCACCTCGCCATTCGCTTTCACCGGCAACAAGTTCGAGTTCCGCGCTCCCGGTTCGAGCGTCTGCTGCTCGGGTCCGATGACTGTCCTCAACACGATCGTTGCCGAATCGATTGAGCGTATCGCATGCGAACTCGAAGCGTCGGGTACTTGCGGTAAGGCCAAGCCCGGCGAACACACGACCGCGTTCCATAAGGCGCTCCAGAATATTCTCCAGAGCTCCTTGAAAGAACATAGCCGCGTCGTCTTCAATGGTAACGGCTATGATGCCGATTGGCTCGCTGAAGCTGCGAAGCGCGGTCTCCCGAACGCGGCGAATACGACCGAAGCTCTCAAGGCGCTCACGAAGAAGGAGAACATCGCGCTCTTCAAGAAGTACGGCGTCTTCTCGGATCGTGAACTCAAGAGCCGTCATGAGATCTTCGTCGAAGATTACGAGACGCGCGTTCGTATCGAAGGCGTCTGCGCTCGTGATATCGCGTCCGAAATGATTCTCCCCGCGGTCAAGAAGGAATACGCATCGTCGCTCGCCGCTTTCGCTCAGGCCGAATCGCTCGGAGTTGCCGCGGGAACTGCCGCGCTCAAGGGCGACGTCACGACACTCGGCTCGGGCCTCGACAAGCTCGGCGCTGAAATCGCCGCGCTCGATGCCGCGCTCGATGCTCACGACAATGCTGCGATCATCGACGCGATGGCTGCGATGCGTTCGACCGTCGACTCGCTCGAACACAAGGTCGCGGCGTGGCCGCTTCCCAAGTATCGCGAGATGCTCTTCCTTTACTAAGATGTCTGACGCGATTAAACACGAATGCGGGGTTGCGCTCTTAAGGCCTCTTAAGAGCCACCCCGGCGACTGGGGAGGGGCGAAGTTATCGCTCCTCCTCGAAAAGCAACATAACCGCGGGCAGGACGGCGTAGGCGCCGCGACTGAACTCTGCGGGGAGTTCACTGTCCTTAAGGATACCGAACTTCAGGGGCTTTTATCTCAGATCGCCAAGCGTGATACCCGAGGAGAAGATATCTTCCTCGGGCATCTTCGTTATGCGACCTTCGGCAGAAAGAATCTCGACTATTGCCACCCGTTCCTCTCGGGCGATTTGGCACTTGCCGGTAACTTCAATTTGACCGAGAATCCCGATCAGTCGCGTCCCGACTGCGCGGTAGTTTGCGAGCGAATCGCGTCGAAGCTCGATAAGGGCATTGTGACGGCGCTTAAGGAAACGCTCTCCGGGCTCGACGGCGCCTACGTCTTTGTCGGCATGACGAAGCAGGGTGAGGCCTTCGCGATTCGCGACCCGCATGCGATTCGCCCCGGTTACTACTATATCTCCGGCGAATTCGTCGCGGTTGCGAGCGAACGTCCCGCGATTCAGGCCGCGTTCGATTGCTCGGTTGATGATGTGAAGCCGCTTCCTCCCGGCAAGGCGCTCGTAATCGATAAAGAAGGGCGCGCCGTTTTCCATGAATGTCTCGAGCCGTTGGAGAAGCGTAGCTGCGTCTTCGAGCGCATCTACTTCTCGCGTGCGAACGATCATCTCATTCATCACGAACGCAAGATGCTCGGCGCGGCGTTAGCTAATCGCATCATCGAAGCGGCGGACGGAGATATCGAAAACACCTTCTTCAGCTACATCCCGAACTCCGCGCAAGTTTCCTTTCATGGACTTTTGGAGAAGCTTTTCAAGGTCGGTATGCGCGAAGGAAAGAACGTGCGCTTCGGACAGATTTGCGTTAAGGACGCGAAGTTCCGCACCTTCATCGCCGATGCCGCTTCGCGCAAAGAGTTCTATAAGCACGTCTACGACGTAACTTACGGACTTGTTCGCGAAGGGAAGGACGACCTAGTCGTTATCGACGACTCGATTGTTCGCGGCAATACGATGCGCAACGCGATTCTCCCGATGCTCGATCGCCTTGGGCCGAAGAAGATCGTCATAGCTTCTTCCGCGCCGCCGATCAAGTATCCGGACTGCTACGGTATCGACATGTCGACCTTAGGCGAGCTCGTAGCGTTTCGTGCGCTTGTCAATCTATTAGGCGAGAAGGCCGACGAAGAGCTTAAGGCCGCGTATGAATCGGCGGACTTGAATCCGCTCGAAAAGCTTTATGCGCGCTTCAGTGATGCGGAGCTTTCGAAGGAAGTCGCGCGACTCCTAACGCCTCCGGAACTTAAGGCCGAAGTCGAAGTCGTTTATCAGCGCGTCAAAGATCTTCATCAGTGTTGTCCGCTCAACAAGGGTGACTGGTACTTTACGGGCGACTACCCGACGCCGGGTGGTTACAAGGTCTTAAGGAAGGCCCTCAAGAATTATTTGGAGAAATCAAATGACCGCTCTTATTGAGAAGTGGCAAAAAGAACGCGAGAAAAAGGCGTTTCTCGCTCTCGAAGACGGCACCATTTTCCATGGTGTCGCCTTCGGGCATTTAAAGGATACTGTCGGAGAAGTCGTCTTCAATACGGGCATGGCCGGTTATCAAGAGATTTTGACCGATCCGAGTTATGCGGGACAGTTCGTGACGCTCACCTATCCCGAAATCGGAAACTACGGCGTAAACGAAGAGGACGTGGAATCACGTTCTCTCTTTCTAAACGGCCTCGTGATTCACGATCTGACCGAGCCGTCGAATTATCGCTCGACGATGAGCATAGATGAGTACCTTAAGAAGGCGAAGAAGCCCGGCATCTACGGAGTCGATACTCGCTCACTTACGATTCATCTTCGCGATCATGGCAACATGAAGGCGTATCTTCATGTCGATGTTGAAGGTGAAGAGATCAGTGAAGAGGAGGCAGTTCGCCGCGCAAAGGCGTGGGAAGGGCTTGATGGGCAAGATTACGCGGCAAAAGTAACTTGTTCCGAATCATACGAATTCCATCACTCAACACTCAACACTCATACTTCTACACTTCCTTTAGTTGTTGCGTACGACTTCGGCGTCAAGACGAACATTCTTCGCAACTTGACGGAGTTCGCACGTGTGACCGTCGTTCCTGCGAAGACGAGCGCCGATGAAGTCCTCGCGATGAATCCGGACGGCGTCTTCCTTTCGAACGGCCCAGCTGATCCCGCGGCAGTTACGTATGCGGTCGAGAACATCAAAGCGCTTCTCGGCAAAGTTCCGATGATGGGCATTTGCTTAGGTCATCAGCTCCTCTCGATTGCCTCGGGTGCGAAGACGGGCCGCCTTAAATTCGGGCATCATGGTTGCAACCATCCCGTTAAAAACTTGAAGACCGGAGCGGTCGAGATCACGAGCCAGAACCACAACTTTGCGGTTATTCCCGAGACTGTGCCCGAATGCTTGGAGGTTACGCACATCAATTTGAACGACGGCTCCATCGAAGGCGTCCGTCATAAAGAGTACCCCGCGTTCTCGGTTCAGTATCATCCCGAGAGCTGTCCCGGGCCGCATGACTCGAAGTATTTGTTCGACCAATTTAAGGAGATGATTTCGAAATGAAGAAGAAACAAGTTAAGTACGTTTTCATTACGGGTGGTGTTGTGAGTTCGCTCGGTAAGGGCATCACTTCTGCCTCGCTCGCCTTATTGCTTAAGAGCCGTGGCTACAAGGTCTTCATGCAGAAGCTCGACCCGTACCTCAACGTCGACCCCGGGACGATGAGTCCGTATCAACACGGCGAAGTCTTCGTTACGGACGACGGCGCGGAAACCGACCTCGACCTCGGTCACTACGAACGTTTCGCGGGAGTTACCTGCTCGAAGGCGTCGAACTACACATCGGGTCGTATCTACTCTTCGGTTCTCGCAAGAGAGCGTGCGGGCGGATATCTCGGCGGCACCGTCCAAGTCGTCCCGCACATCACGAACGAAATCAAGGACGCGATTCACGCCGCGGGTGAACATGATTGTGACATTGTCCTTTGTGAAATCGGTGGCGTCTCGGGCGATATCGAGTCGCTTCCGTTCCTCGAAGCGGCGCGTCAGTTCCGCTTTGAAGAAGGCGTCGAGAATACTTGCTTCGTTCATCTTACGCTCGTTCCGTATTTGAAGGCCGCAGGTGAACTTAAGACGAAACCTTCGCAACATTCCGTCGGTCAGCTTCGCGCTATCGGTATCGTTCCTGATATTCTCGTTTGTCGCACCGAGATGACGATCCCCGAAGAGCATCTTGCCAAGCTCGCGATGTTCTGTAATGTGAAGAAGGAATGCGTCATCGAAGAGAAGGACGTCACCGATTCCGTTTATGCGATTCCGCGTGAGCTTCGCAATCAAGGCCTCGATGAGCAAGTCCTTCGTCAGCTTCGCCTCGACCTCTGGCCGATCAAGCATACTGTCTGGGATACGTTAGTAAAGAAGGCGACTCAGCCGAAGCACGAGTGCACCATCGCGCTCGTCGGCAAGTACATCTCGATTCGCGATGCGTACAAGTCCGTGCATGAAGCCTTGCATCACGCGGGAATGCAGTACAACTCGAAAGTCAATGTGAAGTGCATCGAAGCGGAGGAGCTCGAGAAGGATATTACGCTTTTGAAGGGCGTTAACGGTATTCTCGTTCCCGGCGGTTTCGGGTCGCGCGGCATCGAAGGTAAGATGCTCGCAATCAAGTACGCTCGCGAACACAAGATCCCGATGCTCGGTATCTGTCTCGGTATGCAGCTTACGGTAATCGAATTCGCGCGTAATGTCCTCGGCTATAAAGACGCCAACTCGACCGAGTTCGACGAGAAGACCTCGTATCCCGTAATCGACCTCATGGAAGAGCAGCGCGGCATTACCGCAAAGGGCGGAACGATGCGTCTCGGCGCGTATCCTTGCAATCTCGTCAAGGGTAGCTTAGGCGCGAAGCTATACGCAGCGACTGAAATCAGCGAGCGACATCGTCATCGCTATGAGTTCGCTTACAAGACGGCGATGCGCGAAGCGATCGAGAAGGCGGGGCTTAAGGTCTCGGGGCTTTCGCCGAACGGTGAGCTCGTCGAAGTCGTCGAACTTCCCGGTCACCCGTACTTCATCGCGGCCCAGTTCCATCCCGAATTCAAGTCGCGTCCGACCGCTCCGCATCCGCTCTTCGGCGGCCTCGTCAAAGCGGCATTGGGGAAGAAGAGGTAATTTTATGAAGCGTAGCGACATAAAATCCGTAATGCTCATCGGCGCGGGACCGATCGTCATCGGTCAGGGCTGTGAGTTCGACTATTCGGGTTGCCAGGCAATCAAGGCCTTGAAGGGCGAAGGTTATCGCGTCATTCTCGTAAATCCGAATCCCGCGACGATCATGACCGACCCGGAGATGGCCGATGCGACATACATCGAGCCGATCTCGCTCGAGTACTTAACCGCGATTATCGAGAAGGAACGCCCTGACGCGCTTCTCCCGACTTTGGGCGGTCAGACCGCACTTAACGCGGCTATGGATCTCGCGAGGAATGGCGTGCTCGAAAAATACAATGTCGAGATGATCGGCGCTAATGCCGACGCTATCGATAAGGCCGAAGATCGTAACCGCTTCAAGGAAGCGATGGTCAAGCTCGGGCTCGATCTGCCGCGCTCCAAGAGCGCCCACTCGATGGAAGAAGCGATTCAGGTTCGTGAAGAAATCGGCTCGTGGCCCGTCATCATTCGCCCCGGCTTCACGCTCGGTGGAACGGGCGGCGGTATCGCGCATAATGAAGAAGAATTCGCCGCGATCGTGCGCCGTGGTCTCGACGCTTCGCTCAACACCGAAGTCTTGATCGAAGAGTCGCTGATCGGTTGGAAGGAATATGAGATGGAAGTGATGCGCGATAAGGCGGGGAACGCCGTTATCGTCTGCTCCATCGAAAACCTCGATCCGATGGGCGTGCATACGGGCGATTCGATTACGGTCGCGCCGATTCAGACTTTGACCGACCGCGAGTATCAGGCGATGCGTGATGATTCGATAGCTGTCTTGAAAGAGATCGGCATCGAGACGGGTGGTTCGAATGTGCAATGGGCGGTTCATCCTGAAACGGGACGTCGCATTATCATTGAGATGAATCCTCGCGTCTCGCGCTCGTCTGCCCTCGCCTCGAAAGCGACGGGCTTCCCGATCGCCAAAATCGCCGCGCTCCTCGCCGTGGGCTATACGCTCGATGAGCTTCGTAACGACATCACGCGCGAGACTCCGAGCTGCTTCGAGCCCGCGCTCGACTATGTGGTCGTTAAAGTGCCGCGCTTCACGTTCGAGAAGTTCCCGATGGCCGAGAAGAAGCTTGGAACACAGATGAAGTCGGTCGGCGAAGCGATGGCTATCGGACGCACGTTCAAGGAAGCGTATCGTAAGGCGCTTCGCTCGCTCGAAGTCTCGAATCCGCTCGATCTCCACGATATCGATTCGTTCGATCCGTGGTTCAAGCGCGAGATCGCCGAGATGGACGCGTTCGAAAAGTATCTCAAGAGCTTCGGCAGTTTGACGTCGATTCCTACGGATGTGTTCGCCCAGGCGAAGACGATGGGCTTCGGCGATAAGGAAATCGGCAAGCTCTTCGGGATAAGCGAAGTCGAAGTAAGAAGCTATCGTTACGAGCTTGGAATTCACCCGAGCTTCGGCGCGGTCGATACATGTGCGGGTGAATTCAAGGCGGTGACGCCGTATTACTATTCCACCAACGCGGCTAAGACCACAAAGACGACTAAGACCGCTAAGACGAAGAAGCGGATCATGATCTTGGGTGGTGGGCCGAACCGAATCGGACAAGGTATCGAGTTCGACTACTGCTGCTGTCAGGCCGCCTTTGCGCTCAAGAAGCGTGGCTTCGAAGTCATCATGGTGAACTCCAATCCGGAGACCGTCTCGACGGACTACGACACTTCCGATAAGCTCTACTTCGAGCCGCTTACGCTCGAAGACGTGATGGAGATTTACGAGCGCGAAGAGGCAGATGGAGTCATCGTTCAGTTCGGCGGTCAGACCCCGCTCAATCTCGCGATGAAACTTAAGACTGCCGGTGCGAACGTGATCGGTACGAGTCCTGAAGATATCGACCTCGCGGAAGATCGCGACTTCTTCAAACATCTCGTCGAGGAAGTCGGCATCAACGAACCCCCGAGTGGCATTGCTCACTCGGTAGAGGACGCGGTCAAGATCGCCGAGAAAATCGGCTATCCCGTACTCGTCAGGCCGAGCTTTGTCCTTGGTGGGCGCGGTATGGCCATCGTCTATAAGGAGAAGTACCTTCGCTCCTTCGTCGAAGAGGCGGTAAAGGTCGCGGAAGGTAAGCCCATCCTTATCGACAAGTTCCTCGAGCACGCTATCGAGCTCGACGTCGACGTAGTCTCCGACGGCGAGACGACGGTCGTAGGCGCGATTCTCGAACATATCGAACCCGCCGGCTGTCACTCGGGTGATTCGGCGAGCGTCACGCCCCCGATCTCGCTTTCTGAGAAGATCATCGATGAGGTCCGCGCCTATGCTCATGAGTTCGCGAAGCGTCTTCACGTCTGTGGGCTTATGAATCTCCAGCTCGCCGTTAAAGATAACGAGCTTTGGATGATTGAAGTCAACCCGCGCGCTTCGCGTACCGTCCCGTTTGTCGCGAAGGCCATCGGCGTTCCGCTCGCGGGAATTGCGGCGCGTTGCATGTCAGGCGAGAAGTTGAAGGATATCGGTTTCACTGAGGAGGTGAAGATAAACTACTCCTGCGTCAAGGAAGCGGTCTTCCCGTTTGCGAAGTTCCCGGGCGTCGATATCACGCTTACCCCTGAGATGAAATCAACGGGCGAGGTAATGGCGATTCATGACTCGGAGCACATCGCTTACGTGAAAAGTCAGATTGCCGCGGGCAGTCCCTTGCCGCTCAAGGGCTCGGTCTTCCTTGCGATTCGCGACGAAGACAAGAAAGAAGCGGTCAAGTATGCGCAAGAACTCGACAAGCTAGGCTTTATCATCTATGCGACACGCGGCACTTCTACGGCGCTCTGGAACGCGGGCGTAAAGTCCCGCGCAATCTATCGCGTCAGTGAAGGGCGACCCAATGCGCTCGACCTCATTCGTTCGCGCGCGGTCAGTTGGATCGTCAACACGAACGAGTATGGCGCTCAGGCTGCGGTCGATGATATTCGAATTCGCTCTTCGGCTGTCGTCGCGGGAATTCCCGTTACGACGACCTTGGCTGGCTTCGAGTCGGCCGTTCAAGGTCTCGCCGAAGAGAATGCTGCGAAGCTCTATACGGTCAAAAGCTTACAAGAGCGTTACTCGAATAAGGCCCAGCTCGGATAAGCGGTCCTTATTTCCATCTCGTCGCCCGTAATCGGGTGGCGGAATTTCGCCGCGAGGGCGTGGAGGGCATGTCCTTCCATGTCCTCGATGGCAAAGGCACCATAGAGGCGATCATTAATGATGTGCATCCCCGCAAGCGCAAGTTGTGCGCGAATCTGATGGGTGACGCCGGTGAAGATCGTGACCTCGAGGAGCGTGCGATCTTCGTTCTCGATGGTGGTGTGACTAATCGGCTTAAAGCGCGTCACGGCGTGAAGAGGTCGGCACTTCTCGACTTCACTTCTTGTCAAGCGATTCTTCTTCGAATCGATCATTCGGCAGAAGGGAAGAGTGGGATCGTGGATCAAGTCATTCTCCAGTGTGCCGCCTACAGAGACTGTTCCTTCGACCAAGGCGAGGTATGTCTTTTCGACCGTCTGGGCGCTGAATTGACCGCGCAAGCCCTCGAAAGCGTCCGCACGGCGTGCGACGAGGACAAGTCCCGAGGTGTCCGCGTCGATTCGATGAAGCGCCCCGGCCATGAGCGGAGCGTCGCCCAGAGGGGTGCATTCGGGGTAGCGAGCAACGACGCCATTCATCAAAGTCGTCGTCTCGCGGCACGAAATCGGCTGCACCGGCATCGCCGGAGCTTTGTCGACACCTAAGAGATAATCATCCTCGAAAACGACGCGCAAGGGGATAGAAGGGTTCGCACGGACGAGATTGTCTTCGGCCTCCAGGAGCTCGAGGACGGATATTTTCTCTCCTCCTCGCGTCTTCAATCCCTTCGAAGCGCGTCTTCCGTTGACGAGAATCCCGCCGTTTTCAATGGCTTCTCGGATGAAGGCCTTGGTTGAAGAAGGGTAAAGGGAAAACAAAGCGGCGTCCAAACGGGCGCCGCCAGTTGTAAGAATATGCTCAGTATCTTTAATCATATCGATCCATTACCGAAGGAGCAATCGGGGCGATGCCTTCCCAGCCCTTGGAAGAAGACCAGGGGAGGTTGCTATCCTCGGCCGGGTCGGCGATGCAGCCGACAAGAACCGAGAGAGCAAAGGCCCCGAGAACGGCTTTAATCAGCGAAGACGACATCGTCGACCTTGATTTCGTCCTGAGTCCAAGCGCTGATGATATCAGCGACGACATACGGCTTACCCTTGACTTCCTGACGAAGACGAATCTTGCCGATGAATTCGCCGGCTTCACCCTTGAAACCGGGGCGCTTGATACCGAGTTCGATATGGGGAAGGGGCTTCTGACGATCTTCGCCCTTGAGATCGGTAAGCGCGTCTTCATCGAATTCGACGATAACGAACATATTGACGTTGTCGGCATCGATAATCTTGCCCTTATCGCCAATCGAGAGCTGGGTGATGAGCGAATCGGCGCTGGCCGAACCGGTGCGGCCGCTCTGGTCCTGAATCATCTTCTTAAGGTCACCGATGAGCTTCTTGGCCTTTTCGAGTTCCTCGTTGGCGATTTCGGTCTCTTCCTTGGCGGTGTTGACTTCATCCTTTAGCGAGGTGATTTCGTTATTAAGATCATCGATCTGGCCCTTGATCTTGGCGACTTGGTTCTGAAGTTCGCTCTTTTCGCTTTCCAAAGTCGCGATTTGCTCTTCTTTTTCCTCAATTGTCACCTTGTCCTGACGAGCTTCGGGTTTGAGCTTGTTGAGCTCGGCCGTAACGGTTTCGAGCTTTTCGCGAAGTTCGGGAAGGGCGGCGCGAGTCGTGTTGAGGCGCTTCTGCTGTTCGATCGCCGCGTTGAAGAGCGATTCGAGCATCTTATCCTCGTCGCTACCGCGCATAAGCGGGGTCGTGCCGTCCATCATAGGCTGGCCTTCTTCGTCGAGAACGTAGACATTGCGAAGCTTTTCGCGATCCGACATGTTTTCCCAGTTGAAAGTCTTGAGGTTCGACTGCTCGAGCGAGGCATTGTAGTCCTCAAGGAGATTCTCCATTTCGGGCGAATCTACGAGTTTCGCTTCGACATCGGAGATATCCTTCTTAACTTCGAACGCGACATCCTTCGCAGGAGCTTCGTTTTCGATCGTACGAGCGAGCTTGACGATATAGTCCTCTTGGAGACGGTTACGATCCGTCAGCAAGGTGCGCTTCGCATTGAGCTGAAGCTCGAAATAGAGAGACATCGCGGCAAGCGCGAGAAATACGTATACCAAGGCATGTAGAACTTTGTTCATAGCTTTTAAGAATCCTTTCTAGGTTCCATGTAAAGTATTATAAACCTTTTTTGGTTTTTTCGCAAGCGTTTTTTGGGAAAATTTGGTAAAATATAATTAATGAATTTTGAAGTCATAAAAGAAGATTCGCGCTCGGCCGCCCGTTTGGGGCGACTTACGACGCCGCACGGAGTCGTTGAGACGCCCGTTTTCATGGACGTCGGTACTCTCGGCACGGTCAAAGCTCTGGAGCCGCGCGACTTGAAAGAGACGGGGGCGCAAGTCGTCCTCGGGAATACCTATCACCTGATGCTTCGTCCCGGCGCGGACGTGATATCCGCGGCAGGAGGCCTTCATAACTTCATGAAGTGGGATGGGCCGATCCTCACCGACTCCGGCGGTTTCCAGGTTTTCTCGCTTGCGAAGATGCGTAAGCTCACGCCCGAAGGATGTCGTTTCAATTCTCATCTTGATGGTCATGAGTTCTTCTTAGGGCCCAAAGAATCGATGGCGATGCAGCGCGTTCTCGGCTCCGATATCGCGATGGTTTTTGACGAGTGTCTCCCTTACCCATGTGATCGCGCGAGAGCGGAGAAGTCCGTCGAGCAGACGCTTTTGTGGGCTCGCGCGTCCAAGGATCAGCCCCATGCCGAAGGGCAGCAAGTTTTCGGAATCGTTCAAGGCGGCGTCTACGATGACCTTCGTCGTCACTGTGCCGAAGAACTTGTGAAGATCGGTTTCGATGGTTATGCGGTCGGCGGCGTCTCGGTAGGTGAGCCCGAAGAGTTCATGTATCAAGCCGTTGATGCTTCGGTTCCTTACCTTCCTAAGGATAAGCCGCGCTATGTGATGGGCCTCGGGGTCATGCATCAGATGGCCGAGTGCGTAGCGCGAGGTATCGACATGTTCGATTGCGTGATTCCGACTCGCATCGCGCGCCATGGTACCGCCATCACTCGTAAGGGCAACGTCGCTATCAAGGCGGCGAGGTGGATTTACGACCAAGGCCCCGTTGAAGAGGGCTGTGACTGCTACTGCTGCAAGAACTTCACGCGCAGCTACGTTCGCCATTTAATCGCGTGCAATGAAATCTTGGGGCTTCGTCTCCTCACGATTCACAATGTCCACGCGCTCAATCGCTTTATGAAGGAGATGCGCGCCGCGATTGCGGACGGCACCTTCGTCGAATGGAAGAACCAAGTAAAGAAGGATACAACCAATGAATAGTCTCGCTATACTCGCGGATGCCGCGGCGCCTCAGGCCCAAAACGGTTTCGGAATGCTCGTTCCGATGCTCCTCATTCTCGCGATCTTTTACTTCATGATGATTCGCCCTCAGCAGCGCAAGGAAAAAGAGCGCCAGAAGATGATTGAAGAGCTCCGCGCGGGCGCGAAGATCATCTTTGCCGGCGGCCTTATGGGCACGATCAAGGAAGCGAAAGAAAAGACCTTCATCGTCGAAACGATCTCGGGCGCGGAAATCGAAGTTCTTCGCTCTTCCGTCCAGGGCGTTGATGCTCCTGAAACGCCTCAACAGAAGTAATGAGTCTAGAGCGAGGAGCTTTCGGCATCGAGTATACTCGAAAGAAGCCGGACGAGTCTGACGGGGCGATCAACCTTTTGTTGATCGTCATCGCCATCGTCGCGCTTGTCTCGCTAGGTGTGAGTTTGTATCGTCGCGGCAAAGCCGATCCTGTCGTCGAAGAAGCGAAGACCGAAGTCGTCCAAGCCGTAGAGCGCCAGCAGGAAACTGAAAAGGCCGATGTGACTCCGGTTGAGGAAGCCCAGGAAACCGAAGATGTTCCGCCGCCTCCGAAAGTCGAAGTCGACGAGTTTGGAAAACGTCCCGCTAAAGTCCGCAATCTCCTGATGCGCCTCGAGGAGGCTGAAAAACAGAAGAATGTGGAAATGGCGATTTCTACAATCGAGCAACTTCGTGCAATCCCGGGTAACCCTGCTGCCGATATAGATGATGCTCTTGCGCGGCGTTTGGGAACGTTGAACGTGATTTGGCTTTTTGAGCGCCATAACGCTCAGTGGGTTAAGGAAGTCACGGTTCGAAGCGGTTCGAGCGCTTCGCGAATCGCCGCGGAAAACGGTGCGACATTGGCGTCGGTCGAGAAACTCAATGGCAATGTCGACAAGGTCCTGATCGGTCAGAAGCTGAAAGTCCTCGATCATCCGCGCTTCAATCTCGTCATTCATCGTCGTTCGCGTACGGCGGACTTGTCTTTGAACGGCAAGTTCTTCAAGCGTTACGATCTTGTCGATGAGGTGACGGGTAAAGAAGGGATGTACGAAGTCGTGCCGCCTTATCGTCAGTTCTGGCGCGATATGGGAACGATTTTCCCGCGTGCCGATCGAATCGAATTGGAAACGCTCATGCCTAAGGGGTCCAGCGTGATTATTTCGGAGCTTTAAGAAAATGATTACCGTAACCAAGACCGTCAAGTTCGATGCCGCGCACATCTTAACGAACCACCAAGGGCTCTGCAAGAACCTCCACGGTCACACCTACCGCGTCGACGTTTCCGTTTCCGAGCCGGTCGGAAGCGAAAGCGATATGGTGATTGATTTCAAGGATTTGAAGCATCTAGCAACGGAAGTCATTTGCGACAGGTTCGATCACGCTTTCATCTACAATACCGAGTCTGAGGGCGAGCGAGAAATTGCCGCAGTAGTTGAGAAAAACGGGATGAGAACGGTTGCGATTCCGTTTCGTTCGACGGCGGAGAATTTGGCTAAGATGTTCTTTAACGATCTTAAGGCGAAGATTCCGACGCTTGCTTCGGTGCGAGTTTGGGAAACGGCCGATTCCTGTGCGGAGTATAGACCTTGAGAATAACGGGTGGAGAATTCGGAGGACGCAATATCGAAGTCCCGAAGTCGGACCTCATTCGTCCGACTCAGGATCGCGTACGCGAAGCGCTTTTCTCGATTCTTCAGACCGAGCTGCCCGGCTCCAAGTTTCTCGATCTCTTCGCGGGATCGGGAGCGGTCGGCCTCGAGGCACTTTCTCGGGGCGCCAAAAGCGCTACCTTCGTCGAAGCTAACAAGAAGCACGCCGAGATTTTAAAGAAGAACTTAGGCGTTCTTTCTAGAGATTCTAGTGGTTCTAGAAGTTCTAGAGTTATAGTCAAAGACGTTTATTCCTATATCGCGACTTTCTCCGAAGCCGAGGGTTTCGACATCGCTTTTGCGGATCCTCCGTACAAACTTGGCGAGGAGAAGGGGTATGCGGGCGTCCTCGCGACTTTAAAGAAGCGCGGCGTCGTTAAAACGGGCGGGCTCTTTATCGCCGAGATGACTGCGGTGCAAAAGGCCGAAGAAACGCCCGGTTGGGAGCTTTTAAGAGATAGAACCTACGGTAAGACCAGAATCTGCATTTGGAGAAACCAATGAGAAATGATCTTGATGATTTGAAGACTTTGGGTAAGACGACTCAGGCCTCGAAAGACTATGATCCTTCGATGCTCGACAAGTTCGCGAATAAGCACCCGGAGCGCGATTATTGGGTGACGTTCACGGCTCCCGAGTTCACGACTCTTTGCCCGAAGACCGGTCAACCCGATTTCGCGACGTTGACGATTCGTTATATTCCCAACAAAGCACTTGTCGAATCGAAGAGCTTGAAGCTCTACCTCTTCGGTTTCCGCAATCATGGCGACTTCCATGAAGACGTCATCAACGTGATTTACAACGACCTCAACAAGCTTCTCAAGCCGAAGTATATGGAAGTCTACGGCAAATTCGCCGCGCGCGGCGGAATTTCGATCGATCCTTTCGTGAACGGCGGCACGGGAGCAAAATACAAGAAGCTCGCCGAAGATCGCTTTAATTCTTGGTCTGGCTGCAGAGATTAATATGCGTATTTGGGGGATAACGGGGACTAACGGCAAGACCACGACGACGTGGATCTTGGCCGCGTTTTTGAAATGCCCCTACATCACGACCGTCGAAGTTTTCACGGGAACGCGGCGTTTCTACACGGGCTATACGACTCCGCCCTTGAAGCAGCTCAAGGAAATCTTCGCCGAGATGGAAGCGAATGGGGCGAAGGACTGCGTGATGGAAGTTTCGTCTCACGCGATTCATCAAGTTCGCACGGGCGACACCGTCTTTTCGGGAGGCGCATTCCTCAATCTCTCCGAGGATCACCTCGACTATCATAAGACGATGGAGGAATACTTCCGCGTAAAGGCCTCATTTGCGGAGCGTATCGCGAAAGCGAATCCCGCGCCTTCCGATGGACGCGGCGATTTCCCGCCCTACGTCGTCTGCATGGATGGTGGCTATGCCGAAGAGATGCTTAGGGAATGTGGAAAATATCCTTTGAATGTCCGTCCCGTTTCTTTCAAATCGCCGCGCTTCGATCTCTCTGAACTTAAGCTTGTCGGCGACTACAACAAGTCGAATGTCCTTGTTGCGGCGGAACTCGCGGAAATGGCGGGCGTGCCGCATGAGGAGATTCAGTCGCTTATTCCGACGCTGACCCCTCGTTGGGGACGCCTCGAGAAAGTGGAAACCAAGTCGAAGGGCGAGGTATATGTCGATTTCGCACATACTCCCGATGGGCTAGAGAAAGTCCTTGGTGCGGCGAAAAAGTTCACAAAGGGAAAGCTTATTTGCGTGTTCGGCGCGGGCGGAGATCGTGATCCGATGAAGCGACCGCTAATGGGCGAAGCGGTAGGGAAATATGCCGATAAGATCATCGTCACCTCCGATAATCCTCGCTCCGAAGCCCCGCTTTCGATCATCAATCAGATTATCGCGCCACTCTTGGCACGGCGGAACGAAAGTGGAGACGGCTCTAACTTTTACACTGAGCCCGACAGGGCGAAAGCGATTTCTCGTGCCCTCGATGAGGCGGAAGACGGCGATACCGTACTTATCTGCGGAAAGGGTCACGAAACGACTCAGGAGATCAAGGGCGTAAAATATCCCTTCGATGACCGCGAAGTTGCGAGAGGTTATACGCCCGTGAAGATTGAAGAAGGGTGGAAAAAGGCGCTCTCCGGAGAGTTCGTGAAGCCCTACTTCAAGGCGCTTACCGAGTTCGTCAAGTCGGAGTATCGCGCCCACACCGTTTATCCTCCCGCGCCGCTCATCTTCAACGCTTTCAATACTACGCCTTTCGATAAGGTTAAAGTCGTCATTATCGGCCAAGATCCCTATCATGAGCCCGGCCAAGCCCAAGGCCTTTCGTTCTATGTCCCGCCGGACGTGAAAGCGCCGCCCTCGCTCGTCAATATCGCGAAAGAGCTTGGCCACATGCCCGATCTCCTTAATTGGGCGAAGTCCGGCGTCTTATTACTGAACGCGACTTTGACCGTTCGCGAACATGCCGCGGGAAGTCATCAGGGCAAGGGTTGGGAAGAATTCACAGACGCGGCGATTAAAGCTCTTAATGAGGAGAAAGAAGGGATCGTCTTCATTCTTTGGGGGAGTTATGCCCAAAAGAAGGGCGCGTTCATCGACCGCAAGAAGCACTTCGTGATCGAATCCGCGCATCCTTCGCCACTTTCCGCTTATCGCGGCTTTTTCGGTTCGAAGCCCTTCGAAAAGGCGAACGACTATTTAAGGAGTATCGGTAAGGAGCCGATCAACTGGTAATGCCGGGGAGAAGGATAAAATTCGCCTCCAAGACGGGCGTCGGACTTGTTCGCATGAACAACGAAGATAACTACTATTCCGATTCCTCGAAGACACTCTTTTGCGTTGCCGACGGGATGGGCGGCGGTCAGGAAGGCGAGACGGCGAGCCGAATCGTCTGCGAAGAAGTTGAAAAAGTCAATATTCAGGGCGATTTTGTCGAGCGTTTGGAGAGACTTGAACTCGCGATGGCTAAGGCCGACAGCCGAATCCGCGACATTGCGCGCGTTTCGGGCTATGATCAAATGGGCTCGACGGCGTCCGTGCTCGTTGTCGATCATGAATATCCTTCCCGCGCGGCAGTTCATTATATAGGAGATACGCGTGTATATCGGCTTCGCGAGGCCGAGCTCGAGCAGCTTACTCGCGATCACACGGTTGCCGGGGGTGGGGATCGGTCTAATCCGATGGCCCACATGCTTACTCGCGCTATCGGGACGGGGCCTTTTAAGGCGGGCGACTGGAAAGTTTTTGATATCAAGGTCGGTGATAAGCTCGTTATTTGCTCCGATGGGCTTCATGATGTTGTAACCGATCACCTTTTGTCTGATATTTTGAATGCTACCGATGACGTCGAGGAAATTTCCGATCTCTTGGAGCGCTATATCCTCCATCTCGGCGCTCCTGACAACTACACTTATTTCGTCATTAAATTGGGTTAAGGTGCGGAAATTTTCTCACACAAGTGCATGGAAATATGGTATAATTGTAATAGATAAGAGGGAAAATATTAGAAGCTATGAAGGAATTCTCGAAATGAAGAAAGCTTGGTTAATCGGCCCTTGTGCATGGTTCGTATGCGTATTGCTCATTTTGATTACATGGGCAATGATGGAACCCTCTGCGTTACATAACTTCTTTGACCAAGGCGGATATTCGCCGTTTGAGCTTGCGACCCTTCCCGTTTTCGGTGCGATAGTGCCTCTCGTTTGGATTTGTTGTCCGTTCGAAGGCTCGAGAAAGCGTAAAGCGATTCTTTGCCTTTTGGTCTCAATCGTTGCCGTTATGGCAATCGTCAAAGAAATGGATCTTCACAACACGATTCTTCACTCGCTTTACCCCTCGATTGTCGGCGAAGACGGCTCGATTATTTCCGGTCAGTTCTTCAAACCCGATGGTCGCCCTCTGAGTGGAACGGCCTTTAAAATGCGTTTCTTGACGAATGCTGCGATTCCGCTGGGTGCGAAGGCGGTTGTTCTTGGATATTTCGTGCTTTTCTTCGGCACATTTGCCGCGACATTTCTTTATCTTCTTCCGACTTGGGTGAAGGGGGTCTTTTCGCTTAATCCTGCCGCGTGGGCATTCGGATGCGCTGGCGCCTCGGGAGTTATGGTTCAGATCACCGATCGTATCCCAGCATGGATTCGTCATGGCGCCGACATCGATCTAGCGGAGGATGGCGTCATATCAAAAGCTTCGTCTTTCTGCACGGCTTTCGAAGAAGGCGGAGAAATGATGCTCGCTTTGTTTTGTTTGCTCACGATTATTTTGGCGTGGAGAGCTAAACACGCCGCAGAGAGGGTGTTAAATGGCTGATATCAAGATGGACTATTCGAGGGAATTCTTCGATAAAGATTTCCCGAAGCGCGAAGCGTATCGTCGTGCTTGGCAGTATGCGAAACCCTATCGTTTTCGTCTTGCCGTCGGCATTATTTGCGGTTTTTTGACGGCCGGTACGCTTGTGCCGCTCTTTCAGCTTGTTCAACCTGCCGCGAGCTCGATGGAGGCGAAGATTCAGAAAGTAATAGAAGTAGATATCGAATCTCATGAAGAAGAGGCTAAAGCCGAAGCCTCTGAGGAAGTTGTGGAGCCCTCGGCCCCCTCGCAAAAGTCTTTGGAGGTAAGCAAACTTCCTTCTTGGTATCCGAAAGTCGAGAAAACCGCTCGCAAGTTCGGAATTACTTTGATGGATGATCGCGGCGTTATGCAGGGGGCGATGATTCTAATTGCTTTAATCGTGATTCCGTTCGTGGCGCTCGTGCGTTTGGCGTTGAAGTATCTTAATAATTATACGTTTTCATGGGTGGATGCTCATATTGCTGCCGACGTGAGTTGCGATTTGATGAATCATGTTCAGCGTCAGTCATTGGAGTTCTTCTCGCGAGTCAATATGGGTCAGCTCTTCGCTCGTGTAGTTTTTGATCCTGCGCAAATGTGTGCGGTTATTGAGACGGTAATTGCCGATCTCGCAGAAGCTCCGTTCGAAATCGTGGTCTCAATCGGCTTTGTCATTTGGTATGCAATCCAAAATGACATGCTTGCAACTTTGGTCGTTATCGCGTTAGCTTTCCCGCTTTTCATGTTTCCGCTTCAGACGATTGCGAAGAAAATCAAGGAGTGGCAACGCAAAACGATGGAAAGAAGTTCCGGAGTCTTTTCTCGTCTTCAAGAAGTGATTTCCTGCATTCGTTTGGTAAAAGCTTCCGACATGGCTGATGCGGAATATCGCACTTATTGCTCGGCAAATGAATTTATGATTAAGGCAACGATGCGATCGATTCGTATCGGAGCGCTCGTCCCGTTTGTGATGGAGTTTGTCGGCGTGGCGCTGATGTGTGGTTTCGTTTGTTGGTGCTATTATAAGGACATAACGATATCGGATGTGTTGCCGATGCTTGCGCCCTTGTTGGCGGTCTATAAGCCGATTAAGCGACTTTCAAGACTCTTGGTCTCGGTCGAAACCGGTATGGCGGCGTTAAATCGTATCTTTTCTTTGCAAGATGTTGAAATGCGACTTCCTGAAGCGAAGAATCCGAGCCCGAAGAATTCGTTCGATGAAAAGATAGTCTTTGATAATGTATCGTATCGTTACTTTACCGCCGAGCGCGACGCGGTTCATAGTGCGAGTTTTGAAATTCGCCGTGGACAGAAAGTCGCGGTTGTTGGTGGTACCGGCTCCGGGAAATCGACTTTGGGATCGCTTCTTGCGCGTTTCGCAGACCCGAAATCAGGTCGCGTTTTGATCGACGGTAAGGATGTGAGAGATATTTCTTCGGATGATCTTCGTTCGCTCATTGGTGTAGTGACCCAGGACGCGCTTCTTTTTAACGAGCCGCTTGAGTACAATATTCGCTACGGCACTTTTGGCGCGAACGAAGACGCGGTTGTTAAGGCTGCGAAACTGGCGAATGCTCATGACTTTATCTTGTCTCAGCCCGAGGGCTATAAGCGTCTCGCCGGAGAGAAGGGGTTTTCCCTCTCGGGAGGAGAACGTCAGCGTATAGCAATTGCTCGCGCTGTTCTTAAGAATCCGCCGATTCTGATTCTTGATGAGGCCACAAGCGCGCTTGATACGATTACCGAGCGTCAGGTTCAGGAGGCGATTGAGAAGCTCATGGAAAATCGCACGACCTTCGTAATCGCCCATCGACTTTCCACGATCCGAGATGCCGATATGATTCTTGTTATGCAAGATGGCGAGATCGTCGAACGTGGCACTCATGATGAGCTCTACCAAAAAGGCGGTGTCTATCGCTCGCTTTGTGATATGCAAAAGGCGGCTTAATATGAGAGATAAGAAGGAATACAGGGCAGAATTTTTCGATCGCGAATATCCTTTTAAAGAGGCATATAAGCGAGCGCTTCAATATGCGAAGCCTTATCGTGCTCGCATTATCCTCGGACTCATTTGTGGCCTGTTGAATGCGGGTGCGCTCATCCCGTTTTATCAGGTTCTTCAACCGGCAGTTGCCGGTGCTTCGGGTGGTGAGGTTGTAAAGGCGAGCGAAGAAACGCCGGTAGAGATTGCTATGGCTCAGAAAGAGCGGGAGGTAACCGCACCTTCCGGAGAGAAGACGCATAAAGCGACGAAACTTGAGAAGGAAATTCGCAATGCTTCGAAGCTGCCTGCTTGGTATCCGAAGGTTGAGAAGGCTGCGGCGAGATTCGGAATTCAATTCACCGATGAGTCGGGCAATATGAAAGGGGCGATACTTTTTATCGTTCTCTTTTGTATCCCTGCTATAACGCTTCTCCGCTTGGGACTTGGGTTTCTGAATAGCTACTGTCTCAATTGGTCGGCAACGAGAGCCGTGGCGGATTTAAGATGCGCGATGCTCAATCACACTCAGCGGCAGTCGCTTGAATTTTTCGGGCGTGTTGACATGGGTCAGATCATGATGCGCGTGAACGGCGATCCTGCACAGTTGCAACTTATTCTTACAACAATTCTGACCGAGCTTGCACTTGCTCCGTTTGAGATTTGCATTTCGATCTTCTTCGTGATTTGGTTCGCTATCAAGAATCAGATGCTTTCGACGTTGCTTGTTCTCGCCGTAGGAGCGCCATGCTTCCTCTTGCCGCTTCTTGTTTTAGGTCGAACGATGCGTAAATGGTCGAAGAAGACGCTTGAACGTTCATCGGTCGTGGGTTCGAAGCTTTATGAATCCTTAACCGGTATTCGCACTATCAAGGCGTTTCATACTGAGGCGTACGAAGAGGTGGCGACGCGTGGAGTTTTTGATTATCAACTTAAGACCAAGATGCGTTCGTTACGCGTTGGTCTTTTGGTCAGCCCAACGATTGAGACGATTGGTCTAATCATGATCGGCGCGTTTGTTATTTGGTGCTTCTTGTTCGAGATACCGATTGCGAATGTTGTTCCGATGTTGGCGCCCCTGATGATGATTTATACGCCTATTAAGGCATTCTCGAAGCTACAGGTCCATATTCAAACTTCACTTGCGGCGCTTTCGCGTATTTTCTCGCTTATGGATCTCGATATGTCGCTTCCCGAGCGCAAGGACGCGATTCGAAAAACCTCGTTCGACGATAAGATTGTTTTCAAGAATGTGACGTTTAAGTATGCTACGGCGGAAGTGCCTGCGGTCAACGATGCCTCGTTTGAGATCAAGAAGGGTAGTTTTGTTGCGGTCGTAGGCGGTACCGGCTCCGGCAAGTCGACTTTGAGCGCTTTGTTGTCGCGATTCTACGATCCTCAGCAGGGCTCGATTACGATTGACGGAGTCGATCTGAAGGATATGAATATCTCCGATCTTCGTCATCTTATCGGTACCGTGATGCAGGAGTCGACGCTTTTTAATGACACGATTGAGTCGAATATAGCATACGGCAATGGGAATGTCTCGCATGAAGAGATTGAAAACGCGGCACGCCTTGCGAACGCACACGAATTTATCATGTCGCAGCCCGAAGGCTATTCTCGTCATTGTGGCGAGAAGGGTTTTGCGCTTTCCGGTGGTGAGCGTCAGCGTATTTCAATTGCTCGTGCGTTACTCAAGAATCCGCCGATTTTGATTCTTGACGAAGCTACCAGTGCGCTTGATACCGTAACCGAGCATCTTGTTCAGGAAGCGATTGATAAGCTCATGGCCAACCGTACCACATTCGCGATTGCGCACCGGCTTTCGACTATTCGTAAAGCGGATATGATTCTTGTCCTCAATGAGGGTGTGATTGTTGAACGCGGCACTCATGATGAACTCTTTGCGAAGGGCGGCGTTTATCGTAAACTCTGCGATATGCAGAATATGAAAGGCTGATATGAATAAGAATATCGTTTGTGTCGGCGCTGGGTATATCGGAGGCCCTACGATGGCGGTCATCGCGAAGATGAACCCCGACAGGAAGGTCATCGTCGTAGATATCAATGAGTCGCGCATCGCCGCATGGAACTCTCCTGATTATAAGCTTCCGATCTACGAGCCGGGACTTGAAGAAGTCATAAAAGAAGTTCGCGGACGTAATCTTTTCTTCTCGACCGATATCGAAGGCGCGGTCAAAGCGTGTGATATTGTTTTTGTTGGTGTCAATACTCCGACTAAGATGTTCGGCAAGGGCGCGGGCCGCGCGAGTGACCTCCAGTATTGGGAAGCGACGGCGCGCAATATCAAGAAGTGGGCGAACGGTTCCAAGATCGTTGTCGAAAAGTCGACCTTGCCTGTTCGCACGGCAGCTGCGATGGAAGCGATTCTCAATTCGATTGACGGCGACTCGCAGCATCATTTCATCGTCCTCTCGAATCCCGAGTTTCTTGCTGAAGGCACGGCGATTAAGGATTTGATGAGCCCCGACCGCGTCCTTATTGGTGGCCCCGAAACCGACATTGGAAAGAAAGCGGTATCGGAGATTTGCGATATTTACGCGGGCAAAGATGAGAAGTGGGTTCCGCGCGAAAGGATTCTGACGACTAACGTCTGGTCTGCCGAGCTCACTAAGCTCGCGGCGAATGCGATGCTTGCCCAGCGCGTCAGTTCGATTAATGCGATTGCAGGACTTTGCGAAGCGACGGGAGCGGATGTCGATGAAGTCGCGAAGGTGATGGGAGCGGATCATCGCATTGGCAGTAAGTTCCTTAAGGCGGGACCCGGTTTCGGCGGCAGCTGCTTCAAGAAAGATGTTCTAAATCTCGTTTATCTCTGCGAGTCGTTCGGACTCCATACTGCGGCAGAATATTGGAACGGGGTTATCAAGATGAACGATCACCAGCAAGAGCGCATCGTCTCGCGTCTCTTCAAGACGATGTTCAATACGCTTGCGAACAAGAAGATCGCGATTTTCGGTTTTGCGTTCAAGGCCGATACGGGTGATACGCGCGAAACTCCGGCGGGGACGGTCGTGCGTCTTCTTCATGAGGAACACGTTCGTCTTACGATTACCGACCCGAAGGCGCTTAATAACGCGAAGAAGGATCTCGCCGACTTGATTGATGAAAATGTCGCTACGGGCGGCAGTGACTCTCGCTTCGTAAAGCAGGCCCCGATCGAATTCACTGAAGACGAATACGAGGCGGCTTTGGAGGCCGATGCAATCGTCGTTATGACCGATTGGAAGCACTATAAGACTCTCGATTGGGCTCGTCTTTACGCGAATATGCGTAAGCCGGCCCTCGTTTTCGATGCTCGTAACTGCCTTGATTCAGTCGCGCTTCGTAAACTCGGCTTTAAAATACTGAATGTCGGTAAGTAAGACTATTCTTTGGTGGGGTAGGTTCGATCCGAATTACTCTCGGAACGGAGTGATTCGGTCGCTTCTCCGTGCGATGGGGCATAAGATTATCGACTTCCGTCCTTGCGTATCCGCGTTCGGGGATGTGGAAGCTTATTTGCGCGGCATAGAAAGGCCTGATTATGTTTGGGTGCCTTGCTTTCGTCATCGTGATATGAAAGCGGCAGCGCGCTGGGCGAGGCGGAAGAAGGTCCCGCTTTTGTTCGATCCTTTGATTAGCGCCTATGACAAGGTCGTCGATGAGTTCAAGAAAGTGAAGGTTGATAGTCGAAAGGCGAAGCGACTTCTGGAATGGGAGAGGTCGCTTTTCTCAAAAGCCGATATCGTTATCGCCGATACTTGTGTTCATGCGAAATACTTCACGGAAAAGCTTCGAGTTGCCCCCGAGAAACTGAAAGTCGTTTATGTCGGCTCGGAATCGAACTTTGTCCCGATGAAAGTGCCGCGGAAGAATGAATTTGAAGTTCTCTTTTATGGGAGTTTTCTTCCGCTCCAAGGTCCTGATACGATCATTGAGGCGGCAAAAATGGCGAAAGAATTGCCGATCAAGTGGACTTTCATCGGCGATGGCCCGCTTAAGAAGCGCTGCGTTAAGCTGGCGAAAGGCAGTAAGAATATTCGATTTGAGAGGAAAATTCCGTATGTGGGAATGCCGCAAAGAATCAACGAGGCTGATGTCTTGATGGGGGTGTTTGGCGAGACCGACAAGGCGGGGCGAGTTATGCCCAATAAGTTCTTTCAGACGATTGCTTGTGGCAAGCCGATTATAACGCGCGAAAGTGCCGCATATCCTCCCGGAGTAAAGGCCTCATCTGCGATTAAGTTTATTCCTGCGGCATCGAGTGTGGCACTTTTTGCTGCGGTCAAAGAATGTTATGAGAATCGTGATACGTTAAGTCAAAGAGGTGCAGAAGCGCGACTCGTGTATGAACGCGAGTTCAACGCCGATAAGCTCTCCCTCCAACTTCAAAGCGTGATTTTCGGTTCACATTCTTCGGCAAATATGTTATAATATGCAATAGAAAATATGGATATAACCATGGTCAATATAATTTGCCTAAAATGGGGAACGTTGTACCCCGCGTCATTTGTGAATCGCCTTTATCGCGGCGTGAAGGCTCATCTTCATCGCCCGTTCCGCTTCGTATGCTTTACCGACGATGCCGCCGGCTTTGATGAGGGGATTGATGCTCAACCGCTTCCGGAGCGTCCTGCGGAGCTGATCGAAACGCCGCGCTATAATGGTTGGCCGAATATTTACGTAAAACTCGCGCTTTTCAAGCCCGGTCTTGCCAATCTCGAAGGTCCGACCTTGTTCCTCGATATCGATCAGATCATCACAGGTGATCTTGACGACTTCTTCGACTATAAGCCGGGCGAGTTTTGCATCATTCATAATTGGATCGAGTGGCATAAAACTTTGTTCCGCAAGCGTCCTTTTATCGGCAACTCGTCTTGCTTCCGCTTCGAGCCAGGCAAGTTCGGATATGTCTACGAGAAGTGGATTTCGGAGATGGCTGAATCGCTCGACACGAATATTTATCGCACCGAGCAGGCCTATATGACTCACGCAGTTGGGGCGAAAAACGTGAATTGGTGGCCCGAAGAGTGGGTGACGAGCTTTAAACGTGGTTGCCAACGTGCTTGGCCATTGAATCATTTTCTGACGCCCAAACTTAAGAAGGAAACTCGCATTCTTTGTTTCCACGGTCATCCAAATCCCGATGAGGCGATTCAAGGGTATAAGGGAAAGCATCTTAACACTTGGGTGAGACCTTGCCCTTGGGTTAAGGAACTTTGGGAGTGTTGAACGTAGATGACGGCAATCGATATCAATGCGCTTCAAGAATTCGTTGCCGAGGTAATGCATCTCGGCTCGGTCGAACTTAAGCCGATTGAGGTCGATTGTGCGTGGCCGGTCTACAAAGCCACACCGCGCGAAGGAGATGCGTTTTTCATAAAGTTGACTGCGGCAGAACCGGCGAAGCGAACGCTTTCGTTACTTAAGGAGGTCAAGTCCCCGCTCTTGCCAAAGGTGTTTACCGACGATCTTCCCGTATTCGACCGCTTCAGCGTCCTTTGTCTTGAGTGGCGGCCTTCGACGCGAGTTAATGCCGAGGATATGAACGAGGCGCAGACCGCGAGTTTCCTCTCCGGTTGCGAGGAACTTTCCTCCGCCCTAAGCGCTTATACGGGTAAAATACGTGAATTGAGCGATGAGAATTCGCCTCGCGGCAGATATGATAAGCTCTCTTCCTACGCTAAGCGGCATCCTTTGTGCGGTAAGCTTCTGAGTTCCTTGCTCGCTTTGCCTGTAGAAGAGTATGACTACGCCGGTCATCGCTTGGTGACGATTCATGGTGATCTTCAGCCGAAGAATTACGGCTTTGAAGGGGACCGCTTATCCGTTATATACGATACTGATGATTTGATTCAAGGTCTCGCTTGTGAAGACGCGACTTATGCGTTTACCGAACGTCTCAGAAAGTCCGGACTTTCCTCTCGTCAGCGCCGTGAATTGATCAATAAGATTCTTCGCGTTGTAGCCGCATCAAGTTGGCCGAAAGAGGAGTGGCTTATCGCGGTCAATCACTCGCGGCTTAAAATCGCCGCGAAGCGCCTCGACAAAAGGCCTGACTCGCTTTTCATCGCTTTCGACATCCTTCGTCGAGACCGGCCGCTTCGTGAACTTGCCGACGCTTTAAGGAGGGCTCATGCTTAAGATTTTCAGCGTCTATTTTGATCTTCGCCCGGTGTGGAAGTCTGATTGTGTCGAGCCGATTCAAGCCGGCAAGGCGCGCACCGGAGTCGATCTTAAGATGCTGGCGGATGACACGCTCGATAATATTTCGAGCGAAAACGCGCGCTATGGGGAAATGACGGCGTGGTATTGGGTTTGGAAGAATTATCTCCCTGCGCATCCGGAGCTGACTCACATCGGTTTCAGTCACTATCGTCGCTTCCTCGACTTTACCGGCTTTTGCAAGGGGAAGACGCGGCGCACGACTTATCGCCGTTTCAAGCGCATCTTCGATCATCACTACAATGAGCGCGAATTGCTCGCGGCGATTGGTGGGGCCGATCTCGTCATGCGCGGCACAACTGATTCCGGATTCGCCACGTTGCGTGAGCAGTATGTCCATTCTCATCCGGAGAACATCGAAGACTTCGATCGTTTCGTTTCCCTCTTGAAAGAAAAGTTCGCTTCCCAAGAGGATGTGATCGATGGGGTCTTGAACGCGGGCAAGCTCGCGATGGAGCTTCAGTTTGTAATGACGCGCGAGCTCTTTGTCGATTTCATGGAGTGGACGTTCTCGCTCTGCCGGGAATTCGAGTCGCGGTGGTCATGGGCGGGTGCAAAGGAAGGCGCCAGAGCGCGTGCGCCGGCATTTCTCGTCGAACGTCTTTTCATGGTTTGGTTGGCGCTATTAAGGGCGAAGAAGAGTGGGCTTGTCGTAAAGGAGCTTCCTATCGTCAAGCTTACCGCTCGCCCCTTATGGTATCATATCATCAAGCCGCTATTCCCGATTTTCCCCAAGAGCGTTAAAGACAGTCTTAACGCGAAGTACAAGTGATTTCAAGCTGAAAATGGAGTGCTGAAATGGAAGTTGTTGCCAATCCGATTATTCCTGAAGTAAAGACCATCGTCCCGAAGAAATTCGGTGATGCGCGTGGTTGGTTTTGTGAGCAGTATAATCAGGAACGATACAAAGCGGCTGGGATTACCGCCGATTTCGTTCAAGATAACGAATCGTTTTCGTCGAAGGGAGTCGTTCGCGGGCTTCATTGGCAGGCTTTCCCCTATACTCAGGCGAAGCTCGTTCGCGTTATTCGCGGCGCGGTGTGGGATGTCGCCGTCGACATTCGCAAGGGCTCGCCGACTTTCGGCAAGTATGTCTCCGAAACTTTGACCGCCGAGAATGGTAAGCAGTTTTACATTCCTCGTGGCTTTGCTCACGGCTTCATCGTTCTCGAGGACAATACGCTCTTCGCTTACAAGTGCGATAATCTTTATCACCCCGAAGCTGATCGCGGCCTTCTCTTCTCCGACCCCGAACTCAAGATCGAGTGGCCGAAGGTGGATGTCGAGATCAAGCTCTCGGAAAAAGACCAGAAACATCCCGGCCTCGCCGGAATCGAACCTTGGGAGGAAAAATAATGGCACGTAAAGGTATTATTTTGGCCGGTGGCGCGGGTACGCGTCTTCACCCCTTGACGCGAGTCGTCTCGAAGCAGCTTCTTCCTGTCTACGATAAGCCGATGATTTTCTATCCCTTGTCGACGTTGATGCTCGCGGGAATTCGTGAGGTGCTGATTATCTCGACTCCGACCGATCTTCCGAACTTCGAGCGTCTCTTGGGTGATGGTTCGCAGCTCGGCATGAAGTTATCTTATAAGGTTCAGGAAGTCCCTAACGGCCTCGCTCAGGCGTTTGTCCTTGGACGCGAATTCCTCGGCGATGATGACGCGTGCCTCGTTTTAGGCGACAATATCTTCTACGGCGCGAATCTCCCGAAGCTTCTCAAGGCGGCGGATCAGGCGAAAGAAGCGGTTGTTTTCGGTTATCGCGTGAGCGATCCCGAGCGTTATGGTGTCGTCGAGTTCGACGAGAAGGGTAACGCGGTTTCGCTTGAAGAAAAGCCGGCGAACCCGAAGTCCAATTATGCGGTTGTCGGGCTCTACTTCTATCCGAATGATGTCGTCAAGAAAGCGGCGGAGCTTAAGCCCTCTGCGCGCGGCGAATACGAGATTACCGACATCAACCGCGAATATCTCGAAGAAGGTCGCCTTATCGTTAAGGAAATGGGCCGTGGTTATGCGTGGCTCGATACGGGTACTCACCAGTCTCTCGCCGATGCGACGAACTTCGTGCGCGCGATCATCGAGCGCCAGGGTCTCCAGCTCTCGTGCATTGAAGAAATCGCTTGGTCGAAGGGCTGGATCGACAACGCTCAGCTCGCTAAACTTGCCGCAGAATACGGTAAGTCGTCGTATGGTGTTTACTTAAAGAATCTTTGCAAATGAAAGTACTCTTAACCGGTGGTAAGGGAATGCTCGGTAGAACAATCTGCCGCGTTCTTGGTGATAAGTTCGAAGTTATCCCGACGGACTTGCCCGAAGCGGATATCACGAACGAGGAGTGTATCGACTCGATTATCGCGGCACATAAGCCCGATGCGGTAATTCACTGCGCGGCGATGACTGCGGTCGATAAGTGCGAGGAGGCGGTTGATTTCGCCTACAAGCTCAATCAGCGTGGCAGTGCTAATGTCGCGGCGGCTTGTAATCGTCATCATGTTCGTCTTATCGCGATTTCGACCGACTACGTCTTCGAAGGATCTGCAGATCGTCCCTACAACGAGTTCGACGAAACGACGGGCGGAAATACCGTCTATGGGAAGTCGAAGTATGCAGGCGAAGAAGCGATTCGCTCGCTTTGCCCTAACCACGTGATTGCACGCATTTCTTGGCTCTATGGTTTCGGCGGCCCGAGCTTCGTTCACGCGATGCTAAAGCTCGCGGACGGAACTCGCCCGGAACTTAAAGTCGTCGCCGACCAGATCGGCAATCCGACGAGTGCGGTTGCAGTCGCGCGTAAGCTCGGCGAGATTTTGGAGCGTCCGTTGCTTTGCGGAACTTTCCATCTTACTTGTGAAGGCGAAGCGAGCTGGGCCGATTTTGCCGCGGAGATTTTTGCCCAAAAGGGTGTTGTGCAGAAGATCGTTCCTTGCACGACCGAGGAGTTCCCGCGTCCCGCGCCGAGGCCTAAGAACTCCCGCCTCGACAAGATGGCGCTTCGTCTCGCGGGACTTTCTCCGATGCCCGATTGGAAAGACGCGCTTGCCGAATTCTTGAAACTCGAATTTCAATAAGAATATGAGCTACCCCGAGAGAAAAGTCTTCTTCAATAGCGACGAGAACGGCATTACGCTCCTCTCCGTTGGAATTCATTCGCTTCTTCGAACGACCGATCCGACAAAGAAGCTTTGGATCTTCGTTGCGCACAATCAGACGTTTGCCGATCTCGGCTATTGCGAGCGCATTCGTGAGATTGTTTCGAAGTTCGATTTCGCCTCCGTCGAATTCGGCAATTTGACACCGATTCTCGAGCAATATCCCGAAACTTTCAATAAGATAAAGTTCAAGGCGATGATGTGGGGTTTCCCGTTCTGCGAGAAGATCTTGCCGCCGGATGTGACCGGCACGATCGTTTATCTCGATATGGACATTGTCGTGATGAAGGATTTGGAAGAGCTCTATTCGATGGATCTCAGGAGTCTCGGCATGGTAGCTGCCGCAGTTGATGAATCGAAGCGTGAGGAGCTTCCGCGTCTCTTGGAGACCGGTGATTGGCCGGAAGCTGCGGGTAATGGCTTTAATAACGCGATTCATGTCGTCGACCTCGATCAGTTCCGCGCGGCGCATTATACCGATCAAATTATCGCTTGCCGAGAGAAGCATAAGGACAAACATCTTACCGATCAGGACCTTCAAAACATCGTTTATGGCGATAAGACGGTGCGAATCCCGATGAAGTGGAACTATACCGATGGGTGGCTCGAAAGAATTTTCAAGCAGAATCCTTTCGCGAAGACATGGAGAGTATTCCCGAAGAAGGAGGTGCTTGAGGCGATTTTGAACCCCTCGATTATCCATTACATCGGCCAACGCAAGCCGACCTCTTGGACTCATCGTCCCGAGCGTAAGATTTATCGTCGTTATTTGAACGAGCTTGGTATTATTCAGAACGATAAGTTGCCCGGTGAGACGCCTCTCAAAAAGGTCGTTGCCAAATTCTTCGATGTCTATCATGCCTTTTTAAGACTTTATGTCCGTCTTTTGGCGACGAAAACGGTATAATACCATGACGAACGAAATCCATGCCTCCGTTAAAGAAGTCCTTATTCCCGACCACGGGGATGATCGGGGCAACTTGATCGCGCTTGAAGAATTAAGCGAAATCGTGCCGTTTCCGATTAAGCGCGTTTACTATTCCTTCGATACCCAGCCCGGGAGTGTTCGCGGCAATCATGCTCATCGCGATCTCAAGCAGTTCGTGGTGTGCGTCAGCGGAGCGTTCACTTTCGTTTGCGAGATGCCCGACGGCACTCGTACGGAACATCGTCTCGACTGGCCCAACAAGGGCCTCGTCGTCGAAGGTATGGTTTGGCGAGAGATCAAGGATTTCTCGAAAGATAGTGTGATGCTTGTTCTCGCGAGCGAACATTATACGGAAAGCGATTACATTCGCAATCACGACGAATATCTCAAGCAAGTAGGGAGGTCGAAATGATCAAGTTTCTCGATCTTAAGAAGATCAATGAGCGCTTCCGCAAGGAAATGGATGAGGCGACGAAGCGTGTCTTGGATTCCGGTTGGTATCTTCTCGGCAAGGAAGACGAGGCGTTTGAGAAGGCGTTTGCTGAATATTGCGGCGTTAAGCATGCGATTGGCTGCGCGAACGGACTCGATGCGCTTGAACTTATCATCAAAGCGATGGGCATCGGACCCGGTGATGAAATCATCGCTCCCGCCAATACTTACATCGCTTCGCTCATAGCCATTAGCGCGAATGGTGCGACGCCGGTTTTGGTTGAGCCCAAACTCGAGACCTATCTTATCGACCCCGACCGAATCGAAGAAGCGATTACGCCCAAGACGAAGGCGATTATGGTCGTTCATCTCTATGGACACACTTGTGAGATGGATAAGATCAATGCGATTGCGAAGAAACATGGCCTTAAGGTCATCGAAGACAGTGCTCAGGCGCATGGCGCTTATTTTGGCGACAAGCGCGCGGGTAATTTAGGCGATGCTGCCGGATTCTCGTTCTACCCCGGCAAGAACCTCGGCTGTCTCGGTGATGGCGGCGCGATGACTACGAATGACGACGAGCTCGCGGCGAAGCTTCGCGCGCTTCGTAACTATGGTAGTGACGTCAAGTATCACTTCCTCTATCGCGGAACCAATTCTCGACTCGATGAGCTTCAAGCGGCGTATCTCGCTTGTAAGTTGCCGGTTCTTGATGAGGATAATATGCGCCGCGTCGAAATCGCCGCGCGTTATTGTGCGGAGATCGTTAACCCCGCAATTACGCTCCCTGAAGCGCCCAGCGGAAAGAAAGATAACGTTTATCACGTTTTCCCCGTACGAGTCGAAAATCGTGAAGCCTTCCAGGCCTATCTCACGGAGAAGGGTATTCAGACGGTAATTCACTATCCGATTCCTCCTCATCGTCAACCTGCCTACACTGAATGGCATGGTCTCGAGCTCCCGATTACCGACAAGATCCATGATACGATCATCTCGCTCCCCATTTCGCCGGTACTGACCGATGCGGAAGTCGCGGAAGTCATTTCGACGGTTAACGCATGGCGATAAAGATCAAGATCCTTTCGAACGCGTCAAAAGTCGGCACACCCGAAGTCGAGCTGCGTCCCGGCTTTGTCTTCGTGTTCGATCCTACGTGCACCGACTACGATTGGCTTGCCGTTTTCGACGAAATGCCGTTCGATGATCGCGGCACTTATACGAAGGGTTGTGAGCGACTCAGGTGTTCGCCAAAGAATACGATTCTCATGACTTGGGAGCCGATCTCGATCAAGAGTTACTCGAAGGCCTATACGCGCCAATTCGGCTATCTCCTGACGAATCGTCCGAAAGAAGCCGAAAACCATCCCGGGTATCGGTTGGGACGCGGGTATTTCCCGACTTGTCATGGTCATGCTCCCGAGGAGCTTCTTCAAATCCCCAAGAAGACGAAGACGATTTCGGCTGTTTGTTCGGCGAAGCAAATGAAGCATACTCAACACTTCGCTCGCTATCAGCTGATTTCGACGCTCGCGAAGGAAATAGCGGGGTTTGATTGGTTCGGCTACGGGGTTAAGCCGCTTGCGAAGAAGTATGATGCGCTCGATGAGTACAAGTATCATGTTACGGTCGAGAATCATGTTGCGCCTCATCACTGGACGGAAAAGTTCGCCGACGCGATTCTTTGCGAATGTTTGCCGTTTTATGCGGGCGATCCGGTAATCGACGAAATCTTCCCGAAAGCGTGCTATATCCCGATTCCGATCGACAATCCGTCCGAGGCGGCGCGAATTATTCGCGAGGCGATAGCGAACGGGGAATACGAGAAGCGCCGCGATGCGATTTTGGAAGCGAAGAAGTTGATCTTGGAGAAGTACAACTTCTTCGATCAGATCGTTGCGGTTATTCGCGATGCGGGAACTTCGACTTTTGACGGTACGTCCAAACGGATTTATGCGAGACGCACTTTGCGCTTTCATTCGTTTTCGGCTTTTGTTGAAGATCTTCTTTGGCACGTGCGACATATTCTTAGAATTAATTGGGAGCGAAAATAATATGACGACTTACGATTTGGCGTTCAGCATGGGTTTCTCATGTGGAGGTACGATGGCGCTTCGTGCGGCCAAGATGCAGTTTGCGTCCTATCCGCTCGATTGGATCGGTGCTCCCGGCATTGTCAAGAGTGCGCGAATGATCGAGAGCGAATTTGCGAATTGGTTCGAAAAAGACGATTTACAGTTCGTTGCCGTTCGTGGCGGTAGCTTTAACAACAACGTGTATCAGAATCGAAAAACGCGCTTCGGTTATCCGCATGATTTCTCGCGCCTCGTTCGCTTTGACGAAGTCTATCCTGAGGTTGCGGAGAAATATGCCCGCCGGGTTAAGCGATTCTTAAGTGATGTACGTAAGAGTTCTTCTGCGCTTGTCGTGTACGTGGAGCGTCCGATCAATCCCTGCGAGAGCGATGAGACGCTTGCGGAGGCGAAGCGGATTCTCGAAACGAAGTTCCCGAATTGTACTTTTGACCTCGTGTATTTCCATCTTGATGAAAAGCAATCGGCGTACGAGGTTCGTGAGGTTGCGCCCGGAATCACCTCGGTTACTTGCAATTATGCAACCTACGATTGGGGAGAGATTTCTCATAAGGTCAAGGAGTGTGTGTTGGCACGGTTTTTATCCGAACATTTCGGCGTCGTTGATACTCGCACAGAGGAAGAGAAAGCTCGATATGCTTCAGAGAGTAAACGGGCGAAAAAGAAACGAGTGAGCGTGGGCGGGAATGCGCTAGAGCGAAAGATTTCTGAACTTCAATATCGTCTGTATCGGAAGCTTGAGAAGATTCTTCAGGTGAAGAATCTTGTCGCACGTGATTATCCGCTCTGGTTCGAGTAAGGAGTTTTGATGAAGATTTCCGTTTTAACACCGGTCTATCGCACAGACGAACGCATTTTGCGCGAAGCGATTGAAAGTGTTCTTAAACAGACATTCACGGATTTTGAGTTTCTGTTGCTGGACGATTGTCCTGAAGATAGCCGCGAGGCGGTGATTAAAAGCTATGATGATTCACGCATCGTTTACATCAAGAACGAGCGCAATCTCGGCATTTCCGCCTCGCGCAACAAGTTGATTGATTTGGCCAAGGGCGAATATTTGGCGGTTTTTGACCACGACGATCTTTGCCGTGCGGAGCGTTTTGCGCACCAAGTCGCTTATCTTGATGCACATCCGGAATGTGGTGTTTTGGCGGGATGGACTAAACCTACATTCGGTCGCGTGACAATGTTTCCGCAAGATGACCACGCGATCAAGTTGGCGATGATGCGTGGAATTTCGATGTGGCATCCGGCGTCAATGATCCGCGCGAGCGTGTTGCGCGAAACAGGGGCGCGTTATGAAAGCGAGTATACGCCGGTCGAGGATTATATGCTTTGGATGCGCTTATTGTCGAAGACGGTCTTTCACAATTTGCCGGAAGTGTTGATTGATTATCGTTGGCATGAGTCTAATACGTCGGTTTTGCGCAAGAAGGAACTTGAAGCGCAGGATCGCCGCGTGAAAGCGTGGGCTAAGATCAATCTGCCGGAATTGTATGCGGAGTATGAACTCAGCCGTGAGACGATTACGCGCGTGAACTTTCTCGGCTTGCCGATACTCAAGATATCTCGGTCGCTTCGTAAGGCGGAGATTCGTATGTTCGGCTTGTCGCTTTTGAAGGTAGCGAAAACATTTCGTGTGTGACGATCCGCGCGTCGTCATACCATCCGCATCTTCAAAATCACCGTCTACCGAAAGAAGTTCAGTGACGATTGAGTATTAAAGCTCTTCGAACTTGAAGGAGTGTTTCTTGGGCATAATCGTTCTCGGCGCGAATTCACTCCAAATGCGATTCCAATTCGCCTTGTCGCCTTTTTTGCGATTCGTGACATCGTCCGGAGGGCTGAATTTGTTGACGGCGCGGAAAATGCGGTTTTCTCCCGCCGGCATCAGATGGAGCGTTTCGCGCGTTGTGACGATAAGCAGGCTGCAGTTCTTCGCACCGAGCTTCTTTAGCGCTTTCTCAAGCGCTTTCAGCTTATTATCGAGCGCCGGCGCATTCGCTTCCTCGCCGAGACGATAGGCGAGAAGGGTCGGTTTTTCGTTCGTCACATAGCGAAGGAATTTCTCCTTAAGGTAAGCTACGCGCTCGGTGAGATCTTTAAGATCCGCAGCAATTTGTTCTTCGGTCGGCGCGGGATCTCCGGCATGTGCTTTCATGCGCCCGTGGAAATAAACGCCGCTTGCCTTGCATTTCCACGTTTTGGAGGGTGCGTGGAACTCGAAGCCCTCCGCGCCGAGGCGTTCGAAGTTTTCGAGAGCGCGCGTGAGCATCATGATATCGCCCGTATTCGTCCAAGCGAAAAGGGACGAGTCGACAAAGCCCCAACGATTGTAGAAGCGAAACGCGGCCTCACAATTAATGCCGAGAAGGGCGATCTGTTCGAATTTTTGACGCTTCAAGCGGGCAACAAGATCGGCGATCGGATTAAAGCGCGAGAACCAAAGGCCTTTAAGCTGACCGAAGACTTTGGCGCGCTTGAGCGCACGCTTCTTCGCTTTTGTCTCTGCTTCATGCGCGGCAAATTGAACGCGCTCCGCTTCGGTTCGATAGTCTTTAACGGCGAAATGTTCCGCCAGAGCGACTGAAGTAAGCGCGAGATTCGGTTGATTGGGAAGCGGATGCTTGTGGTCGTAGAAGTCAAAGGCGAGGTGATAGAGCCCTGACTCGACTTCTTCGAAAGTGCGCTTTTCGAAGGGGAGGTCTTTCGCGTAGGAAAGGAGCGCGACATCGAACTTTACGCCCGGGAAAGTTTCTTCGAGACGACCGCGCACATAGCGGCAGTCGTCGAGCGAGGCGGGATATTTCCCCTCGGGAATATCGATACGAACGACGAGAACACGCTTCGAAGACTTAATCGCTTCGAAAAGGCGATCACGGCGCTTACGATACCGAGACACGACTTTCGGCAGTTCTTCCGCGAAGTCATTTCCGATAGTGAAGTCATGGTTGAAAACATAGCGGGTTTCCGGATTGATGTAGACCTGCTTACCGGTATTCGAAACCGCGACTTGTTTCTTGAAGTTTTCCGGCTTGAAGAAGTCGGCGGGGGGCGCTATTAGCGTTTCGCAGCGATTGCGAAAATCATGTTCGAAGGCGGGGTGTTCCGGGTCGCTATAGACGGGACCCGTCCAGTCGCCGGGGAAGGATAAAAATTGAAGCTGGGCACGGCGAATGGTTTGCGAGCATCCGCACGCTTGTCCCATACCGAAGATGAGATCGTAAGTAATCTTTTCCATAATGTTTAGATTATATCATATTACTATCTAATAACGCAAGCTCAAATTTAAAGCTCGAATGCATCGTTGACTGTAAGTAAGTAAAATGGTATAATATCCAAACATGAAAGTCGCTGCGATTGTTCATATCTTTTATCCTGAAATGTGGCCTGAGCTTAGGGACGCGATAAAGACCGTTTCTCCTGACGAGCTCGTCATAACTTATGTTGACGAAGCGTCGGTTTGCGAAGCGAAAACCGATTTTCCCGCTGCGCGTTTCATTCTCTGCGAGAATCGTGGCTATGATATTTGGCCATTCGTTACGGCACTTAAGGCGATAGACCCGTGCGCTTTTGATATCGTTGTCAAGCTCCACACGAAGCGTGATATCATAAAGAACTATCCATTCGTCATGAATAGCGCGAAGCTCAATGGCTCCGCCTGGCGCGACTACCTTCTCGCTTTCGTGAAAACTCCTGAGGCATGGAAGGCGACGCTTAAGACTTTCGCTGATCCTAAAGTCGGCCTAGTTGCCGATCGTCATCTCGTATATGGGCGTAGTGAAGGCGGAGAGAATTGGTTTGATGACGCGGTTAAGGAATTGAAGCGCAACTTCAATCTTCGCGTTCCTTGGGGTGCTTGGTTCGTCGGGGGGACGATGTTCGCGGTTCGCGGCAAACTTCTTAAAGTTTTCGCCGACTACCCGTTTACTGCCGATATTTTCACGGTAAGCGGCTCTCATGTGCCGACGACTTATGCGCACTTGATGGAGCGCATGCTTGGTCTCGCCATTGAAGCTCAAGGATATAAGCTCGCTGCGTTCAATGGCTCCGTATTCAGACGTCGCTTACTTATGGCGATTAAACGATTCTTTTTCGACAACCGCCACTCCGAGCGTCGTCACACGATTCGCATTTTCAAGATCACCGTCTATCACAAGAAGTTCAGAGACGATTGAAAAGTCGTTTAAAGGGCTTTAAGAAATTATTAAGACGTTTTTTGAAGCGAAGCTTTCGAAAATCCGCCTTTTCTTCGTCCGTACGATAATCGGTGACGCGCGCATAGCGCTTTAAGATTTTGGATGTTCGGTCGACGCGAACGGAATACTCGGGAGAGCCAGGCGCGTAGCAGTGATAGTCGAAGGTAATGCGGCGAAGTCCCGGTTCAATCTCTTCGACGATCATATCTTTCTCGGCGCGTCCGCGTTCGAAAGCAAAGAGAATCATGTCAAATGTCGCGTGAGGATACGCCGCTGCGAGAATTCGCCGTGCCTCGCGGCAGTCCTCCAGCGAAGTCGGCATCGGTTTGTAGGTCTTTTCGGCAGGGCGTTCAAGGCGGAAGATAAGGACACGCTTTGCATGATCCAGCAGAGAAAGGAGCCGGCGGATGCGCTTTTGATAACGAGAGAGGGTAAGCGTAAAGGCTTCCGGGAACGCCATACCTGTCGGGAAGTCGTGGAGAAAAGCAAGCCCGAGCTTCGTGTTGATGAATCCGTCTTTTTTGGTTTCAGGTACGGAAGTGAAAAATTTGAAGTCTTCTGCCTTGAACCACCCGTTGAAACGGTTTGCGACACATGTTGCGCGGGTGACGAGATCGTGAATAGCGCGCTCGGTATCGTTTTCCGATGCCATAACCCAATCATAAGGGAAGGAGAGATGTTGGAGTTTGGCCCTGCGCAGTGTTCCCGTTGAGCTACAGGCCTCACCTAGTGGAATCACGAGATCGTAAAGTTCTGTCATCAGGTTTCCTCGAATTTGAAAGAGTGTTTCTTCGGAAGAATCGTCTTCGGCGCGAATTCGCTCCAAATGCGATTCCAATTAGCCCTGTCGCCTTCCTTGCGATTGGTGACATCGTCCGGCGGGCTAAATTTGTTGACGGCGCGGAAAATGCGGTTTTCTCCCGTCGGCATTAGATGGAGCGTATCGCGCTTGGTGACGATCAAAAGTTTGCAGTTCTTCGCGCCGAGCTTGGCGAGCGCTTTTTCAAGGGCATCAAGCTTGCTGTCAAGGGCAGGCGCGGTAGCTTCGTCTCCGATTCGATATACGAGTAGGGTTGCCTTATCGTTCGTCAGATAACGAAGGAACTTCTTCTTCAGGTAAGCGATTCTCTCGGTTAGATCTTTAATATCTTCGGCAATCTGTTCTTCGGTCTTTTCAGGGGATCCGACATAATCTTTCATTTTGCCGTGGAACTGAATGCCGCTCTTTTTGCACTTCCACATTCTGGTGGGAAGTATATACTCGAAACCCTCTGTGCCGAGATGTTCTAAGTTCTCAAGTGCGTAAGTTAGCGTCATGATGTCGATTGAATTCGCCCAAGCGAAAAGCGAAGAGTCGAGGAATTTCCAGCGGCGAAAGAATCGAAAGGCCGCTTCGCAATTATAGCCAAGGATTGCGATCTGATCGTATTTGCGCCGTTTGCAGCGAGCGATGAAATCAGCAATGGGATTGAAGCGGCTATACCATAAACCCAAGAGGCGATTCAGTCTCAAGGCTCTATGGAGCTTTCGCTTTTTCGCTTTCGTCTCCGCTTCATGCGCGGCGAATTGGGCGCGGCGGAGCGTCAAGGAACAGCCACACGCTTGCCCCATGCCGAAGATGAGATCGTAAGTAATCTTTTCCATAATCAATCGTTTACTCCTAACATTCTATATTATACCATAAATCCTTCGAGGTGTCACCTCCAAACCGCCGGGTATCCTCGCCCGAGGCGGCGGAAATTTCTCGGTTAGAGTACGCGTAATTCTAAGCTAGAATCGCATCCCCGTTTCGCCTAACGTGAACACTCCCGCTAACTAACCCTCGTGCATTCCCTGCCGCACCGAAAGAAGTTTTCGTGCCGCACGAAACGATCTTCCCGTGCCGCACGGAAATTCTCTCCCGTGGGCAAAATGTTGATGACAAAAACGCGGCGAAAATGATATAATATGAAATGTAGGAGTTAACGATAGAATATGAAGAGAAAGAAATATGACCTCGCCTTTGGAATGGGCATGGCCTGTAGTTGCAGTGAATCGCTGCGACGCGCGGGTCTTCAGTATCTTTCCTTTCCGGGTGATTGGACGGGTCCTGTCTGGGGCAATGCCGATAATCCGCCGATTGAGGACGATATCGCCTATCGAGCGAAAATGCTCCTTTCGCCCTCGAGCGATTTCTTTGCGGCCGACGCGTTGAACACCACGAAGACGATTTCCAATACCGGCAAGCAGGTCTACTTTAATTTTAAAACGCGCTACGTATTCAATCATGATTTTCCCGTCGGCGGCGATTTCGCGAAGGAACTTCCGAAAGTCGTGGAGAAATATCGTCGTCGTCGTGAGCGGCTTTTTGCGCTTATTCGCGAGTCGAAGCGAGTTCTTATCTTACGTGTCGACCGTCCGAACGCACAAGGACCAACTCCTTTCGAAAGTGCGCGCGAAGCGCTCGAGCTTCTTAATTCGAATTTTGCGCCGACGCGTTTCGAGATGCTTATTCTCTCGTATGAGAAGGGCCGCGCCGTTGAGGATTTGAAGGAAGAGTCGTTCGGGGAGAATATCACGCGTTGGACCTTCGATTATAAGAATCCGAAATCCGATGCCTTGCCGCATGAGATTCATGTTCCAATGGTCGGCGAGTTCCTCGCTTCGCGTTTCTCGATCAAGGATTATCGCACGAAAGAAGAGCGCCGCGCGCATGCGAAGGCGAAGCGGCTTGCTCGCTATAAGCGCGTCGGCGCGACGAATGTTTTCGGCTATCACCTCGCGCGTTTGAAAGAGAAATTCAAATGAAGAAATACGCCGTAATAGTTCATATCTTTTACGTCGACTTATGGGACGAACTGAAAGCTCGTATCAAGAATATTACTTCTCCTATTGATCTCTTCTTTACCTTAAGCGAATCGATAGCGGATAAGGAGGGGCTAAAGGCCGATATCTTGAAGTCTTTCCCCGAAGCGAAAATCGAGATTGTCGAGAATAAGGGCTACGATATTCTCCCGTTCTTGAAGACGATAAAGTCCCTTGATCTCGATAAATATACAGGCATTATCAAGCTTCATACGAAGCGCGACGTTGACAAGTATAAAGAGGATTTTAACAACGAATGGAGAGGGCCTAAATGGCGCATGGTTTTGCTGGGGTTCCTTGAAACCGAGGAAACCTGGAAGAAGGTGGAGCAGGAGTTTCTGGCGGAGACGACGTCCATGCTAGCGGATATGCGCGTCATTTGGCGAATAAAAGAAGAGATTTGTGATAGATTTCGCACGGATTTGGATGTCGAAAAGTTCTGCCGCGAGCATTTCGGCATGAATGTAATCGGTAAGAAAGTGGCATTTGTCGCCGGTACGATGTTTGTGGCGAAGCCCGCGACCTTGAAACCTTTTCAAACGCTTGATCTTGAAGCGATAGATTTCAAGAGCGGTAATAATCACGAGCATAGCATCGCCCATGTTTTTGAACGGGCATTCGGGGCAATTGCGAGCTCGAAGGGAAAGATCACCGCGTGGCAAGGAGAAGAAAACTTGCTGAAATATATCCGCCATCGGGATATTATGTATGCAATGCGCAAAATTGGATATTTCTTCTATCGAAAAAAGGCCACGAATAGCGGATGCTATCTCACTAAAGTTTGCAAAATTCCTATCTGGAGATCTAAATCGTAAACCGATTTGGTTTTGCGAAGCGAGGTATAGGATGCCGGAATTGCATTTGATAGTGTTGTGGGAGAAAGCGAGAGCCGCCGAGGAGAAGATTCTTGCGGATATCAAGACCAAGCTCGAAATCGTCGCGACTGGGATCCTCGCTTGGCCCGGAGACGTGGAGACTTGTTTCGGCGAGTTTTACGGCGCGAATTTGCCCGAAGCGAAGGGCAAGGTGATGGAATGTGGAGAAGGCGCGTTCCGCTATGTGGTAGTTCGCGACAACAATCCCGTTTATTCTTATGAGGATACCTCTCGCGGGTTGGAAAGAGTCAATACCAATCTCTTCGCGCTCAAGAATCTTTATCGTGCTTGGACGGGCGGTGGACATAAAGTTCACACGACCAATTCCCCGGAAGAATTTTGCCGCGATATCAAGCTTTTGACGAATCACGCCGCTGAAGAGTGGGAAAAGGGGCTTCCGGAAGGCGAGCTTAAAGTCCTTCCGGGTCATGGCGGTTGGGCATCGCTTCGCGAATTGTTCGCGTTTCTCGACCCGCTTATCCCGTATGTCGTTTTGCGTAATGCCGAGATGCTTCCCGATGGCTTCGATCCATCCGTGCATGGTGATATCGATTTACTCGTTCCGGATGCCATTCAGTGCGCCTCGCTTTTGGGAGCGAAGAAAGTGTTCCCCGAGCCAACCAGAGTCCACTACGAGGTCATGGTTGCGGGTGAGCCCGTTCGCTTTGATTTCCGATACATAGGCGATGATTATTATTGCCGCGAATGGGAAGAGGCGATGCTCCGAAATCGCCGAAATGTGAACGGCGTCAACTTGCTTTCGCCGGAAGATGCCTTTTACGCGCTCGTTTATCATGCCCTCTATCAAAAGAAGTCGATTGCAGTAGACTACCACGAGAAGGCCGCGGCAATGGCGAAAGTGGCCGGCATTGGGGGCGAAAATTACGATGCTTGGCTATTGGAACTCGAGAAGTTCTTGAAAAGGAACGGCTACGAAGTGACGAAGTGTGTAGACGAAACGGTTCTTTTCAACGAAGAGAATGTTCATTGGCGTAAGCTTGCCGCGGAGATCGAAGCTTGTGGGCCGTTCAGCGAAGTGGTGCCGTATTGCCTCGATTCCATTCAGCCGTATAATGTAATTCGTTCGCGGTTCTTCCGCGGCAAATACGAGGGGAGGCCTTGCTTTATCAAGTATTATCCTACGATCGGCAATTATGCGAGGGAAGAATGGAAAATCCCGCTCAAGCTTATCGAAAAAGGGTGTGACTTGGTCGCAAAACCGTTTTTCTGGCATAAATTGAAAATCGGTGGTAGCATCATTGTGACGGAATTTATTGAAGGAAGGATGCTTGGCTCCATTCTTGCCGAAGGTAAACTCGATAAGGAAGAGGCCGATAAAATCGCCGTGCAAATCGGTAAATTGGCTACCGATCTGCGTGCAAGCGGTATCGTGCATCGCGACATAAGACCTCGGAATTTGCTCGTCGATAGAAACGGCAAGCTTAAACTTATCGATTTCCAGTTCGCAATCCCGGCGGGTGGCGAAGAACTCATATACAACGAACTTACGCTCAGACATCATTACCTGCCGACTTGTATCTTGATGGCGCTCGGAGAGAGTTATGCGTTAGGGATTGGTAGGTGGAATGACGATTATTCGCTTTTGAAGTGCCTCGAGAATTTCCCGGGTACTGAGGAAGTAGGTAAACTTAGGAAAGAATTGTTCAAGCACGCTTGTCGGCCGAAGCATTGCGGTTTGGGGCCGAAAAAAGAACTGAAGCGCCTCAAAAAGCGGCTGAGGAAATTGAAGTTCAAGCGACTGCTCGCCAAATGCGGTATCAATAAGCGTAAGTATAAAAAATCCTATCGGGAAGATCTTGAGTTGGTCGAAAGTATCGTACTCGCATGGGAGAAGGCCTTGGCATGAAATATTCGGTCATTACAGTTTGCTTTAACAATCTCGAAGGTCTTAAAAAGACGGCAGAGTTGGTGCTCGCACAAACATCGCGCGATTATGAGTGGCTTATCTTTGATGGCGACAGCTCGGATGGTACGAAAGAATATCTCGAAAGTTTGGGAGATAAGGTGTCCTATTGGGAGAGCATGCGCGATGGTGGCATCTACGACGCGATGAACAAGGGGATTCGCAAGGCTATGGGCGAGTACCTCATTTTCATGAATTCCGGCGATACTTTCGCTTCGACGGAAGTTCTTGCGAGAATTTCTCCCTATTGTTGCGGAGTGGGCGTTGTCTACGGGGATTGGAACGAGGTACGCAAAGACTCCATGCGCACTTGCAAGGGTCCTAAAGAAGCGGACTTCAACTTCTTCTGCGAGAGGAATATATGCCATCAGGCGATGTTCATCAAGGCAGAGCTATTAAAGAAGAGTGAATACTCGACAACGCTTGGTGTTTTTGCAGACTGGGCAAAATGGCTTGAATTCGCAGATAAGGGCGTCGATTTTAAGTATGTTCCGGGAGTTGTGTGCAATTACGACTGCTACGGCATTAGCTCACAGGTCGATCCCATCGAGGAGCACGCTAGGATGATGGCGAAGCTTGACGAAACTTTAAGAGCAAGAATTATTGCGCGACTTACCGATAGAAGTGTTACCTTCGCTACCCTCGCCAAGTATTTGGGAATCGACGATATCAAGAAGATGTCGTGGCTAGCGCAAAAGAAATATAAGATTTGCAAAAGCATTTGCAAAAACCTCTGTAAGACTTACGGAACAAATTCGTGGTAAATACGATATTCGATGAAGATCGACGTTTTAATGCCGACTTACAATCGACGTGAGTATTTGCCGCACGCTATTGAGTGCATTATCGCACAAACGTTTAAAGACTGTTTTTTTTTATCGTCCGCATCTCGGCAAGGCCGCGCAGTAGAATTAAGCGGAAAATTGTGATTAGTCTTGCGTAATCTCGATGATATATGATATAATATAGACGAATGAGTAATTTAATGCTAGCTAATCGTTTGTCATATTTTGTCGCTTGCGTACGAGAGTTCGCCGGCGCGTATGGGCTTTCCGAAGTGGCTGCATTCGATTACCTCAAGCGTTATCAAGGAATGGCGTTTCTCACTAAATGTTACGAAGCGGAGCACACGGTATCGTATGATGATGCCGTAAAAGACTTATCGATCGTTTGCCGTCGACATGGAGGTAAGCTTTGATTAAGCTTTATCATGGCACGAATATTTTATTTGATGTTCCGGATTTGACGAAGTGCAATCCGAGTAAAGATTTCGGACGTGGATTTTACTTGACCCCTGACTTGGCCGCTGCGAAAAGAATGGCCGAGCGCGCGAATGAGCGTGATGGTTGGGCAGGTGGGCCTCGATATGTGCTTACTTTTTTGCTTGATGAGAGTAAGATTGATGATCTTGAAGTAAAGCGTTTTCCAACTCCGTTGAACGAAGAGTGCGCTAGATTCGTTATGGCCAATCGTACACCGCGATTAAGGGCAGCCGATCACAATAGAGATAATCGATATGACTTGGTCGTCGGGCCTGTTGCGGATGATAAGATGGTTGGCCTTTTTAAGATGTTCGAGCGAGGCATTTGGCCGATTGAGCGCATTGTTGAGGAGTTACGCTACAAGAAGCTTACAATGCAATATTCGTTTCATACTGCAAGGGGACTCTCCAAGTTGGTATTCAAGGAGGCGAAGCGTGTCTGACAGTGTTTTTGAATATCTTGTCGAGTGTGCGGTTGAAGAAGTAGCGGCACACCTTGTTCGCTCCGAGAAACTAAGCGAAACGGATGCTCTGGATCGAATCTACCACTCGGGTTTTTATCTTCGTCTTAAGAATCGCAAGTCCGGTCTCTTCGGCGAGAGTCGTGCGAGTTTGATAAATCTATATAACAAATATGATTCGTCCCTAGGGCGGGATACGCTATTTGTTGTCGGTGATCGATGCCGCGCATCGCATGGGGAGATGATGTAATGACTCGATTGATTATCATCGGTGCGAGAGCTCTTGGGCGTAAGGTTTGTAACTACGCCCGAGATGTCTTTGCCGTTGACAAGGCGCGTTAAAACCCAAGTGGGATTGGCTCTAAAAACGCGTGTCGGGGTTGACGGTGCGGAGATTAAATGGTATAATATCCGCATAATTAGCGGAGATTCTGATGGCTAAATACATTTGGCAAGATAATAAGTGGCCGAACTTCACATGGCGAGCGGAGGAACTTCAAGAAGTTCTTTCGGATTGTGCTTTTCGTTACGGTCGTTTTCTAGGTCGTCTTACCGGAATAGGGTTTGAGCTCGGAAATCAAGCGGGTTTCGAGACTTTAAGTGAAGAAATCGTCAATTCTGCCGCAATCGAAGGTGAAGTGCTGAATCGAGAGGATGTTCGCTCCAGCGTAGCGCGGCGGATGGAAATCGCCTATACCGGCGCTCAAGCAGAGAATCATGTTCTGGATGCAAGAGTCGAGATGATACTTGATGCGACGCGTGGTTGGGATCGAGCGATGAGTGAAGAGCGGCTTAAAAGTTGGCACGCGGCACTTTTCCCTACCGGATATTCGGGACTCACAAAGCTCAATGCCGGCAATTATCGCGATGACTCGGAAGGTCCAATGCAAGTCGTCAGTCGTCATGGTTCGCTTATGCGGACTCATTTTGAAGCGCCGGGAGCGGAACGGCTCGCAGTGGAAATGGCTTCATTCATAACTTGGTTAAATGAAGATCAGAAACTGCCGATGCTGGTCAAAGCGGCGTTATCCCATCTAAGATTTCTGACAATCCATCCTTTTGAGGATGGGAATGGACGACTTGCGCGGGCTTTGACGGAGTGGGTCCTTGCGCGCGGTGAACAAAGTGCGCTTCGCTTTTATTCGTTATCTTCCGAAATTCAGCGTGAGAAAAACGCTTATTACGAAGAAATCGAACATGCGCAGCGAAACACAATGGATGTTACCGGGTGGATAAAGTGGTTTTTGCTTTGTCATCGTAGGGCCTTGGAACTGGCGGACGCGAAGCTTGAAAAGATTCTTTTCAAGGCCGAATTTTGGCAGCGCTACCGTGAAGTCTCCATTAACGATAACCAGCGTAGAATGCTGAACGCGTTACTGGATGGGTTCGAGGGTAAAATGACTTCCTCCAAGTGGGCGAAGATTTGCAAGGTTTCGCAAGATACGGCCGGAAGAGAAATTGAAGCGCTTATCAAAGCGAGGATGCTCGAGCGTGTCGGTCAGGCGCGAGCTACGCATTACGTTATTTTAAAGAACCCCAATGGGGACTATCCGCAAGATGTGAAATCTACAAAGAGGCTAATACGCCGCTTGACTTAAGCGAGGTTAAAATGGTATAAGCATATCGTAATGATGATTACGGTAATAGGTGTTACGGAATAAATTTAAGAATTATTCGCTTTCCTACCTCGCCCTCTCGCTGGAGGACATATAGTCCCGAAAAAAAAAAAATTTAAAAACCCCCTTGTCAAGTGTGAGGGAAATATGATATAATATGTCTCGTTTTCGGGGCAACAGGCGAGCTTAACTCAGTTGGTAGAGTGCCACCTTGCCAAGGTGGTTGTCGAGGGTTCGAGTCCCTTAGCTCGCTCCAATCAAAACCCGAAAGCACTGGTGAAATGGGAGCGTAGCTCAGCTGGTAGAGCAAGTGACTCTTAATCACTGGGTCCAGGGTTCGAATCCCTGCGCTCCTACCATTTCCAACCAACCTTTTGTGGCTAGGTAGCTCAGTTGGTAGAGCAGCGGACTGAAAATCCGCGTGTCGCCGGTTCGATCCCGGCCTTGGCCACCAAACTTTTTCAATGCAACTTCTTCTCCATACTTGTTGTGGGCCGTGCGCAAGTGCCTGTTTGCCGCGTCTGAAAGACGAGGGGCATAAGCCCATTATGTTCTTCTCGAACTCGAATATCGATACGAAAGACGAGTTCGAGAAGCGCTTAAACGCGGCAAAAACGCTTGCGAAGAATGATAATGTCGAGCTTATCGTCGACGAATACGATCACGAAGCTTGGCTAAAAGAAGTTGCGAGGGGCTATGAACACGCGCCGGAGAAGGGCGCGAGATGTGAGCGCTGCTTCAAGTTCAACCTTGCTCGTGCGGCAAAAAAGGCCGCGGAGTTAGGATTAGAGGGCTTCGCGACTTCCCTAACCGTTAGTCCTCATAAGGTTAGCTCGACGATTTTCGCCTCCTGCGATGATCCAAAATTCGTCAAATACGATTTCAAGAAGAAAGAGGGTTTCAAGCTTTCGACCAAACGTGCCGCAGAACTCGGGTTATATAGGCAGGGCTATTGTGGCTGCGAATTTTCTAGACCCATTCCCTCAACCCGTTCCCCCAACCCCCGTATCGCCTTGACCGGCGGAATCGCTTGCGGGAAGTCGCTTGTCGCGAAGATGATGAACGAGATGGGAGTCGAGACGATCGATGCCGATGATATCGTCCACGAAATTCTCCCTGATCCCGAGATAAGAAAGCGAATCGCCGCGGAAGTTTTCGCCGATCCCGAGAAGCGCAAAGCGCTCGAAGCGAAGCTTCACCCCCTCGTCCGCGCTAAATTAGCGGAGAATAGCGATAAAGTCGCAATCATTCCGCTTTTATTCGAGACCGGTTGGGATAAGGACTATGATATCATCATCTCGCTTGTCTCGGATCGGGAAAAGCAGATCGAGCGCATGATGACGACGCGCGGTTATACCAAGGAAGAAGCCGAAAACCGCATTAAGGCCCAGATGAGCGTCGAAGAAAAGGCGAAACGCTCGACGTATGTGATTTACAATAATGGAACTAAAGAAGCTTTAAGAGAATCTGTCGAAAGGATCATTAAACATGTCCGATGAATTTGATGTATTCGCCCATGCCGCGAAGCCCCAAGTTGATGCCGCGCCTCAGCAGCAACCAGCTCAGAACGCCGCGCCTCAGCGTAAGCCATACGTGAAGCGTCAGCAGAATAATTTCCAGCCTCGCGCCCCGTATCAGAAGAAGGTTAACAACTCGCCTCTTCGCGGTTCGAACGGCGAAGAGAGCGTCAATCCGCTTCTCAATGCCCCGTTGCCGACCGAACAGAAGACGACTCAGGAAGAAGTCGTCGTCAACCCGAATCGCAATCCCGAGATGCCCGAGTATCGTCTCGCCGACATTCAGGCCTGGCCCGCGCAGATCATCGTCGATAGGATGATGCCCGGCGCCGATCCCGAAGAACTCGGCTCTTATCGTAAGCATGAGCTCATTTTCGCCGCGATTCGTCAGTATATCGCGAAGGGCGGCGCGGTTCTCGCTTCGGGGTGTCTCGAAATTTGCCGCGAAGGTCATGGCTTCCTCCGCTCCGCGAAGAACAACTTCCTCGCATGCCCCGAAGACGTTTTCGTCACTCAGCAGCAGATTCGTCGTCATGCGCTTCGTACGGGCGACGTGATTGAAGGCCCGATTCGTGACCCTAAGGATCGTGACCGTTTCTTCTGCCTCGGTAACGTCAACACGGTTAACGGCAAGGAGCCCTCGGTTGCCGCGCGTGTCGTTCATTTCGAAAACTTGACCGCGACTTTCCCGACGCGCCGCATCATCCTCGAGACGACGCCCGGCGAATATTCGACGCGCGTGATCGACCTCTTTACCCCGATCGGCTTCGGCCAGCGTGGCCTTATCGTCGCTCCGCCGCGCGTAGGTAAGACGGTTCTTCTTCAGAAGATCGCGAACGCGATTTCGACGAACCACCCCGACGCGATCTTGATCATCCTCCTCGTCGACGAACGCCCCGAAGAAGTTACCGATATGCAGCGCAACACTCGCGCGATGGTTCTCTCCTCGACCTTCGATGAAGAGCCCCAGCATCACGTCAATGTCGCCGAAATGGTTATCGAGATGTCGAAGCGTCAGGCCGAAAACGGGAAGGACGTCATCATCCTCCTCGACTCGATCACCCGTCTCGCTCGCGCCTACAATACCGTCCAGCCCCACTCGGGCAAGATTTTGACGGGCGGCGTCGATGCGCTTGCGATGCATCGTCCGAAGCGCTTCTTCGGCGCGGCGCGTAATATCGAAGGTGGCGGCTCTTTGACGATTATCGCGACCGGCCTCGTCGAAACTGGCTCGCGCATGGACGAAGTCATTTTCGAAGAGTTCAAGGGTACGGGCAATATGGAACTCGTTCTTGATCGCGGACTCGCCGATAAGCGTATCTTCCCGGCTATCGATATCGACAAGTCGGGTACGCGTAAGGAAGACCTTCTCCTCGATCCGATGGAACTTGAGAAGACTTGGGGACTTCGCCGTCGTCTCTCCGATGCGGGAGCTGAAAGCGCAATGAAGTCGGTTTTGAACGCGCTCAAACGCGCGAAGTCGAACCCCGAGTTTTTGATGGCGCTCGACCTTAAAAACACGGTAGGCCAGTAATGAGCGATATCGTTATAACCAAGGCGAGCACGCACAATTTGAAGGGGATCGATGTCACGATCCCCCGAAATTCTCTTACGGTAATCACGGGACTTTCGGGCTCGGGTAAGAGTTCGCTCGCTTTCGATACTTTATATGCCGAGGGACAGCGTCGCTATGTCGAGTCGCTTTCCGCTTATGCGCGGCAATTTCTCGATAAGATGCAAAAGCCCGATGTCGAGAAGATCGAAGGGCTTTCGCCCGCGATTTCGATCGAACAACATACTTCGGGCGGCAACCCGCGCTCGATTGTCGCGACAGTAACGGAAATCCATGACTACCTGCGTATTCTCTACGGCTCGATCGCGAAGGCCCACTGTCCGAAGTGCGGACGCGAAGTTTCGCGCCAAAGCGCCGATCAAATCGTCGAGACGATTATGAAGCGCCCGGTCGAGGAGGGGAAGAACAAGGTCATCATCTACGCTCCCGTAGTCCGCGGCAAAAAAGGGCGTCACGAAGAAGTCTTCGCTCAGCTAGGACGTCAGGGCTTCGTGCGTGTCAGGATCGACGGGAATACTTATCTTCTCGAAGAACTCCCCGAGCTCGATAAAAAGAAGTCCCACAATATCGATGTCATCATCGACCGCTTGACGCTTCCTGCCGACAAGACGCGACTTACCGATTCCGTCGAACTCGCGCTTAAGACCGGAAATGGACTCATGTATCTTAATGACGAAGTTTTCTCCGAGCTTAACGCTTGTCCCGATTGCGGAATCTCGTTCGATGAACTTAAACCGCGCTCGTTCTCGTTCAACTCGCCTTTCGGCGCGTGTCCGACTTGCGCGGGTTTAGGTCAGCTCTACTACTTCGATGAAGAGCTCGTCGTTCCCGACAAGAATCTCGCCTTGTTCGAGTGTATCCATCCTTGGCGTAGGGCGGGACACAACGCGATCATGTACTATAACGCGCTTTTGGAGCAAATCGCGATTCAGTACAAAGTCGATTTGAAGACTCCTTATAAAGATCTCCCCGCGGCATTTCGCAAGGGGCTCATGCACGGCTTTATGGATAATCTCGTTCTCCCTTGGCGTAAAGTCGATAAACCTTTCGAAGGCGTTCTCGCGACTTTGGAGCGCTACATCAACGAAGCGACCGATGACGAGACGCGCGACAAGTGGGAAGCGTATCGTAGCTTCCGCGTTTGTCCCGATTGTCAGGGTGCGCGCCTAAGACCGGAATCGCGAGTCGCAACCGTGGAAGGGAAGACCATCGTCGAAGTGATGGCGATGAGCATCAAAGACGCGGCGAAATTCTTCGATACGCTCTCCGAAGATATTCCCGGAATGCGCGAAGTCTTGAAGGAAATCAAGCGCCGACTTAAATTCCTTATCGATGTCGGCCTCGATTACTTGACTCTCGATCGCCGAAGCGGCTCTTTGTCGGGCGGTGAAATGCAGCGTATTCGCCTCGCAACCCAAATCGGTTCGGGGCTTACGGGCGTACTTTATGTCCTAGATGAGCCCACAATCGGGCTTCATCCGCGTGACAACGAGCGCCTTATCGCGACGCTGAAAGAGCTTCGGGATCGCGGCAATACGGTAGTCATCGTCGAACATGATGAAGAGATGATGAGAACCGCCGACTATATCGTCGACTTGGGACCGGGCGCGGGACGAGAAGGCGGCGAGCTTATGTACCAGGGCGATTACAAGGGACTCCTTAAGGCGAAGTCGCTAACCGCCGATTATCTTACAGGGAGGAAGGTGGTAGCTCAGGCGCTGCCTGAGCATCACGATCAGGGTAAGAAAGCGCCGCAAAAGTTCCTTACTCTCAAAGGGGCGACCTCGAATAACCTTAAAAACGTGACCGCTCATATTCCGATCGGTTCGTTTACGGTCGTGACCGGCGTCTCGGGCGCGGGCAAGAGCTCGCTCATCGATGAAACCTTGCGCGCGAGGAAGAAAATCCTCGGGATGGAAGCGTTCGATAAGATCATCGAAATCGACCAATCCCCGATCGGCAGAACGCCGCGCTCCAATCCCGCGACATACGTCGGCTTCTTCTCGGAAATCCGCGAACTCTTCGCGAAGACCGAAGCCGCGAAAGCGCGTGGCTATACGGCGGGACGCTTCTCGTTCAACGTAAAGGGCGGGAGATGCGAAGTTTGCTCCGGAGACGGCGTGAGAAAGCTCGAGATGAGCTTCCTTCCCGACGTTTACGTAACGTGCGAACAGTGCGGAGGAAAACGCTTCAATTCGGAGACCTTGGAAGTCACTTATGGCGGCAAGAATATCTCCGAAGTTCTCGAGATGACGGTTGCTGAAGCTTGCGAATTCTTCGAGAAAGTGCCGAGTCTTAAGCGAAAACTCCAGACTTTGGTTGATGTCGGCCTCGGCTATATTGCGCTCGGGCAGGCGGCGACCACGCTTTCGGGCGGCGAAGCTCAGCGTATCAAACTCGCGACGGAACTTTCGAAGCGCTCGACCGGAAGAACGCTCTATCTCCTCGATGAGCCGACTACGGGGCTGCACTTCGACGATATCGCGAAACTCATGAAGATACTCCTTAAACTCCGCGAACAAGGGAACACCGTCGTCGTCATCGAACATAATGTCGACGTGATGCGCTCGGCGGATTGGATAATCGATATGGGTCCCGGGGGAGGCGACCAAGGTGGCCGCGTCGTTGCGGAAGGCCCGATCGCGAAGATTAAAGCGGCAAAAGATTCGGTTACCGCTCGCTTTTTGTAAAGAAATATGATATAATGTTCGTACTATGAAATGGACTAAATTGATGATTCAGACCCTCCGTGACAATCCGGGGGACGCAGAAATCGATTCGCACAAGCTTCTCGTTCGCGCTTCGCTCGTCAAGAAGCTCGCAGGTGGCCTTTATTCGTTCATGCCGCTCGGCATGCGTTCGCTTCGCAAGGTAGAGCAGATTATCCGTGAAGAAATGGATCGCGCCGGCGCTCAGGAAATTCAGCTTCCGCTTCTTCAGCAGGCCGAACTTTGGAAGACTTCTGGTCGCTGGGAATCGATGGGGCCGGGGATGTTCCGCCTCAAAGATCGCGCTCATCGTGACTATGCGCTTACGCCGACCGCCGAAGAAGAAGTGACCGAGCTCGTCAAGTCGGTCGTCTCCTCCTATCGTCAGCTTCCCGTTACCGTCTATCAGATTCACACCAAGTTCCGCGATGAAATCCGTCCGCGCTTCGGACTTATGCGTTCGAAGGAATTTCTCATGAAGGACGCGTATTCGTTCGATGTCTCGATGGAAGAGGCGGATAAGAGCTATATGGCGATGTTCAACGCTTACAAGCGCGTTTTCGAACGTTGCGGACTTAAGGCCTATCCTGTCGAAGCGGATACGGGCGATATCGGCGGCAAGTTTTCCCACGAATTCCATGTTCTCGCCGAGGCGGGCGAAGACGGAATCGGCGTTTGCGAAACCTGCAAGTACGCGGCGAATCTCGAGAAGGCCGAGCGCAAGGTCGTTCCTCATAACGATCCCGAGTGCGGCCCCTTGGAAGAAGCGCCGACTCCCGCGAAGACGATGGACGAGATGGTCAAGTTCTTTGGCCAGAGCGCCGATACGATGATCAAGACGCTCGTTTATCTCGCCGATGGTAAGCCCGTCATGTTCTGCGTCCGCGGCGATAGAGATCTCAACGAAGTCAAAGCGAAGCACCTCGTCGACGCGAAGACGTTTGAGCTCGCGCCGTTCGATACCGTTCGTGCGGTTACCGGCGCGCCTATCGGTTACGCAGGCCCCGTTCGTCCGAAGATGGAAGTCCCGATTTATGCCGATCTCGATCTCGAGGGCGCGAAGGGGCTTATCGCGGGAGCGAACTTGGACGGCGAAATCGACTATAAGAACGTCGATATGGCGCGTGATTGCAAGATTGCCGCGTATGCCGATCTCGTCATCGTCAAGGACGGCGACATTTGTCCGAAGTGCGGTAAGCCGATGACGATCAAGCGCGGCATTGAAGTCGGTCACGTCTTCAAGCTCGGCACGAAGTATACCAACGCTTTCAACGCCGTTTACAAGACGGATGATCTTAAAGAGCAGGTCATGGTTATGGGTTGCTACGGTATCGGCGTTAGCCGCACCGTCCAGGCCGTCATCGAACAGAGCCACGACAAGGACGGCATCATTTGGCCCGCTTCCGTCGCGCCCTATCAGGTCATCATCGAAAACCTCGATCCCGATAAGGAAGATGTCACGAAGATCGCTGACGAGCTCGAAAGCGCTCTCGAAGCGAGCGGCATCGACACTATCGTTGATGACCGAGCGGAGCGTCCCGGCGTCAAGTTCAAAGATGCGGATTTGATCGGCTTCCCTGTGCGCGTCGTCGTCGGCGCGAAGGGCCTCTCAAATGGCGGCGTTGAAGTGAAGCGCCGCGCCGATACGAAGGATAAGATGGTTGTCGTCGCGCCCGAAAAGGCCCTCGATACGATCAAGGAGTTACTCAAGTAATGGCGGAAACGATTTCTTTCGAAGCGCCGCGTGGCATGCGGGATTTCTATCCCGAAGACATGGTTTGGCGCAACAAGGTGTTCGATGCGTTTCGTGCTGCCGGTGAGGCGGCGGGCTTCGAGCCCTACGATTCGTGTGTCGTCGAGAGCTACGAGCTCCTCGCTCGTAAGGCGGGCGAAGAAGTCGGCGAACAGATTTATCACTTCTTCGACAAGTCCGAGCGTCACATCGCGCTTCGTGCCGAAATGACGCCGACTTTGGCGCGTATGGTTGCCCAGCGTCAAGCCGAGCTCAAGTTCCCGCTCAAGTGGACGACGATTGCCCAGTGCTTCCGTTATGAACGCATGACCAAGGGCAGAAAGCGCGAACACTATCAGTGGAACGTCGATATTATCGGCGAAGATTCGATTCTCGCCGAAGTAGAAGTAATCGGAGCCGCGTGTGATGCGCTTCGTCGTATGGGACTTGACTCGAAGGACTTCAAGGTTCACGTTTCTTCGCGCAAGTTCTTGGGCGAGCTCCTCGAAAAGAGCGGAATCGCCGCAGAGAAGCACGCCCAAGTCTTTCTTGCCCTCGATAAACGCGGCAAAATGCCCGATACCGAAATCGCCGCGATGCTCAAGGATGGCGGGCTTAATGAGACGGAAGTCGCTGCGACTTTTGCGATTATGGACACGAAGAGCTACGAAGAGTGCCCCGAACTTAAGGAGCTCTTCCGCCTCGCCGAGATTGCCGGTTTTGCCGACTGCCTCATGTTCGATATTTCGGTTATCCGAGGGCTCAGCTACTATACCGGTATCGTCTTCGAATGCTTCGATACGGCGGGCGAATTCCGCGCCATCTTCGGAGGCGGACGCTACGATAATCTTCTCACGACTATCGGGGGTCAGCCCACGAGCGCGGTCGGTCTCGGCTTTGGCGATGTCGTCGTAACCGAGCTTCTCAAGTCGCGTCTTGGCACGGATGCCGCGAAGGTCAAGAAGGGCGTTGCGGTTGGCTTTATGTTCCCCGAACAGCGCGATGCGGCCTTGAAACTTGCCGCGACTTTGCGCAAGGCGGGCGAGAAGGTCAATCTTTCCTTGAAGTCCCAGAAGCCGAAGAAGTTCTTCTCCGCGGCGGATTCGAGTGGAGCCGAAAAAGCGGTCTTCCTCGGACCTGACGATGTCGAGAAGGGCGTTGCCAAGCTTAAAAACATGGAAACTCGCGAAGAAACCGAGATTACCTTATGAAGAAGATTCTCGAACTGGTCCAGTCGATGAAGCTCGTCACCAAGACGGGCCTCGCCGTCGGCTTCCCGGATGCGGAAGCTCTCAAGGCGGTTATGGGGGGAGAGTGGCGCGCAATCAGAGTGTGTGACTCGTTCCCTTACGAAGATGGCCAGTTCGGAGTCGTTGTCATGGCGCCGACTGCGCTTAACGCGAAAAGCGCGAGGGAAGCGCATCGCGTCTTAAGAGGCGACGGGTACCTCCTTATTTCGGTTCCCGAGAAAACGAAGTCTCAGATGGGGTTCACACTTGCGGACATCTATTCGGTGATTCGCGAGGGTTACAACATCATCGCCCTGAAGCGTCCCGCGTGGTGGCTCTTCGGACGCGGCGGTCGTACGATTACGATCTGCGCGAAAAAGAAGAGCTGGAAGGTCTATAAGGGCTTCAAGCGTGACGGCGCGTTTTGCTTAAGCCCGTTCCAAAACTCTACCCTCCGATGAAAAAGATTCTTTGCTCTATCTTCGCGACGCTCGTTGCTTTCGGCCTTTTCGCCGAGGAGGATTCGACTTCCGCGATCATCAAGCTCTTAAACTCGCGCTCGGCGGAAAGCCCGAAGGCGTTTGTCGCTGCGGCAAAACAGGTTCTTGAAGAGGCGGAGGCCGGTCGTCCGCTTCAACAGTATGTGATCGGTGTTATATCCGAAGACGAACGTCTCGCGAGAGACATCAAGCTTTCGCCCGAGAAGCGTAAGGAATATCTCGATAAATCTCGCGACCGAATCCGCGCACTTGCTGATGATCATGGAAATGGCCTCGCGTGGTATCTGCTTTCGCTTGAGAAGAATGATCCCGCGATGCTTAAGCGTGCCGCTGATGCGAACAATGTTCAAGCGCTTAACGCTTACGGGACCTACAAGCTTAATGAAGCGCTTTCTAGCCCGAATCTCAAGGTGGATGATTATAAGGATCTTGTTTCTCGTAGCTTCCTGATGTTCTCGAAGGCGGCGGCGATGAAGGACGCGAACGGGCTATACAACCTCGGAACTTGTTATGTCCAAGGTTACGGTTGCACGAAAGATATGGATCTCGCGCTTGATTGCTTTCGCAATGCGTCCGAATTGGGCCATCCCGGTGCAATCAACAATCTCGGCGGCTTTTATCGCGATGGTATAATCGTTCGCAAGGATGCAACGATGGCTTTCCGCTGGTTCGAAAAGTCAGCGCAGTTCGGAAACTCCTATGGCCAACTTAACTTGGGCCTTGCCTATCAGAGAGGCGACGGTACCGAAAAAAATGCCGAGAAGGCGGCAGAGCTTTTCAAAGCTTCGGCGGAGCAAGGCAATGCCGAGGCGATGGACGCGTATGGAATGTGCCTTTACAGAGGCGAGGGCGTGAAGAAGAACGCGCCTTTAGCGGTTCGTTGGTTCCGTGCTTCGGCCTCCCAGGGCTTCGCTCCCGCGATGGAGAATCTCTCGGTTTGCTATGCGAATGGTGAAGGCGTTCGAAAAGACAAGAAGGAATCGACCGTTTGGCAGATTCGTGCTCGCGCGGCACGAGGCGACAGAAACGCCGCGATTTGGCTTAACACTTACGCGAGGTAAGCTGAAATGAAGCTTTTGATGATAGGCGACGTGGTCGGCAATCCCGGTCGTAAGATTTTTAAGCGCGAGATTCCGAAACTCAAGGCGTCGGGAGCCGTGAACGCTGTCGTCGTGAACGGGGAAAATTCTGCCGCGGGCTCGGGCATAACCGCCGCGCTTGCGAAAGAGTTTTTCGATGCGGGCGCGGATGCGATAACTTTGGGTGATCATACCTGGGGTCAGAAAGAGTTCGCGGGGCAAATCGGCGGAGTCGAGAGACTCGTTCGTCCCGCCAACTATACTTCCGAGTGTCCCGGGAAGGGCTGGACGCTCGTCACGATGCCGACCTTTCGTTTCGCGGTTGTGAATCTTCAAGGCCGCGTTTTCATGCAGCCGGTCGAGTGTCCTTTCAAGACGATTGATAAGGTCTTGAATGAGATTCCGAAAGATGTCCCGGTCTTTATCGACTTTCATGCCGAAGCGACGAGCGAAAAGATCACTTTCGGTCACTATGTCGATGGACGAGTCACGGCGGTTGTCGGAACTCATACTCACGTCCAGACTTCCGACGCTATTTTGCTCCCGAAGGGAACGGCTTATCTTACCGATCTCGGCATGACCGGCCCTTACATCTCCTCTATCGGTCGCGATCTCGTTCCTGTCACGAAGCGCTTCATTACGGGAATGCCCGGTCGCTTCGAAGTCGCCGAAGGTCCGAGCGTTCTCGAAGGTGCGATTATCGATTTCGATCCTTCGACGAAGAAAGCGTCGTCCATCGAAACTTTCCGCATCCGTGAATGATTTAGACGCGATTAACCTCGTTGCCAAGCTCGTCCATGCAGTCGGTGGAAGGGCACTTTTGGTCGGTGGTTGCGTTCGCGATAAACTCCTTAATATTGAGCCGAAAGATTTCGACATTGAAGTCTTCGGCCTTAGTCCCGAAAAGCTAGAAGAAGTTTTGCGCACTGAGTTCAAGCTTGACTTGGTCGGGCTTTCTTTCGGTGTGATCAAGCTCCATCACCACAATATCGATGTCGCGATTCCGCGGCGTGAGACGAAGCTCGGGCTCGGACACAAGGGTTTTAAGATGGAGTACGATCCGACGCTTTCGCTTTCCGAAGCTTCGGCGCGGCGCGACTTCACGATTAATGCGATTTACTCGGATCCTTTGACGGACGAGATCCTCGATCCTTGGAACGGGCGAGCGGATTTGGAGACGAGGACGCTTCGTCATGTTTCGGAGCATTTTAAAGAAGATCCTTTGCGTGTTCTTCGTGGCATGCAGTTCGTCGCGCGGTTCGATTTGACCGCGGCGCCTGAGACGATAGAGGTCTGCCGCGAAATGACGCCCGAAGGGCTTCCTCCCGAGCGACTCTTTGAAGAGTGGGCGAAGCTACTCACTAAAGGCGTTAAGATTTCGAAGGGTCTTAACTTCTTGCGCGAAGTTAAGTGGGTAAAGTACTATCCCGAACTTGCGCGCTTAATCGGCTGCGAACAAGCGCCGGAGTGGCATCCCGAGGGAGATGTCTGGAACCATACCCTCTGCTGTCTCGACGCTTTTGCAAAGCAGCCGAAGAACGAGGATGAACTGATTGTCGGCCTCGCCGTTCTTTGTCATGATTTCGGGAAGCCCTCGACCTCTTTCTTTGATAAGCAAAAGGGGCGTATTCGTTCTTTGGGCCATGACGACGCGGGAGTCGAGCCGACTTTGTCGTTCCTCAAGCGACTTACGAACGAAGAACGGCTTTTGAAGGAAGTCCCTCCGCTCGTAAAGGAGCACATGCGCGTTTTTTCGATGTGGAAAAGTAAGAGCGGAGAAGCGGCGATACGTCGTCTTGCCGCGCGAGTCGTTCGCATCGACCGACTCTTGCGCGTTGCTGCGGCAGATGATGAGGGTCGTCCGCCTTTCCCGAGCGAACCCGAATCAATCGAGTGGCTAAGGAGCGAGGCGGAGCGTCTCGCCGTTCTCGATTCCGCGCCGAAGCCGATTTTGATGGGCCGTCATCTTATTGAGAAGGGGCTTAAGCCTGGCGTTCATTTCGGCGAGATTTTGGCGAAGGCCTACGATGCCCAACTCGAGGGCAAATTCAAGGATTTGGAAGGAGCGCTAAAATATGCAGGACTGGCTTGATATTCAAAGTGATCCCGCGCATGTGAAAAGGGAACGCGAAAAAGCGCGTGAACTTCGCAAGACCGAATGGTGGAAGGCGAAGCTCCTGGCAGGTGTTTGTCACTATTGCGGGAATCAGGTAGGTGCGGAGAACTTGACGCTCGATCATGTCGTCCCCGTCTCGAGGGGCGGCAAGTCGACGAAGGGGAATTGCGTTCCCTGCTGCAAGGATTGCAACAACAAGAAGAAGTATTTAACTCCCGCCGAGCAAGTGCTCGCGACGCTCTTCCCGGGAGGTGAGATGTGATTATTCTTGGCGTCGATACTTCGCTTCGCTCGACGGGCTATGGCGTCTTGGAACTTGAGGGCTCGAAGATGAAAGCGCTTGATATGGGCAATATCAAGAATCCTCAAACTCGCAAAGTCTCGGAGTGCCTCAAGGCGATTCACGAGAAAATCGCTTCGCTTATCGAGACCTACGAGCCAGACGTGATGAGCGTCGAAGAGGTGATCTACGCGAAGAATGCGCTTACGACTCTCGCGCTTGGCCAAGCTCGTGGTGCGGTGATTCTCGCGGGAGTGAATGCGAATATCCCGATTTACGAATATGAGCCCAGGCGCATGAAGAAAGCGGTTTGCGGGAACGGCCTCGCCGAAAAAGCGCAGATTCAGCGCATGATCAAGACGCTTCTTAATTTGAGCGAGCTTCCTCAAAATGATGCCGCTGACGCGCTCGGTCTCGCGATTTGTCATGCTCACTCTCGCGGACCTTTGTCGAAGGAGGAGCCGCTATGACAGATGCTCACGCGCATATCGAAGTCGGCTCCGCGCGGCATTTCTTAATTGACCGCGACTTCTTTGGAACTCATCCTTGGGAAGCTGAGAAGTACGACGCGGAGGCGCTCGAGAAAAAGCTCATTGAAAATCCCGAAGCAGGTGTCGGCGAAATCGGACTCGATCGACTTAAAGAGAAGGACATTTCGGAAACGATGCGTTTCGTCTTCGAGTCGCAATTACAGCTTGCCGCGAAGTATCAGCGTCCTGTCGTTCTCCATGGCGCCAAATGCTGGGGCCAAGTTATCGCAGCCGTTAAAGATATCTGCCATTCTTCAACTCCCGCTAGTAACTCCAACTTAACCTTCCTTTGCCACGGTTTCTCGAGGAGCGATGGGCTCATTCCCGAGATTGAGAAACTCGGCGGTTTTATCTCTGTCGGCCCTGCGGTCTTGAACGATCACGCGGTCAATTATCGTGAAATGGTGAAAAAGATTCCCGTATCGATTTTGCTCCTCGAGACCGACCGTACGAGCGAGGAAGGCCCGACCATTGAAGAAGTCGCGGCGAAAACGGCCGAACTTCGTGGGGTCTCGCTCGAAGAACTTGAAACTTTAACCGATAACAATGCTCGGAGGTTTTTATGCTCCATGTAATCGCTACCCCAATCGGCAATTTGGGCGACTTGTCGCCGCGCGGCCTCGAGGCGTTCAAGAACGCTTCGCTTATCGCCTGTGAAGATACGCGCCGCACGTGGGCCTTACTTACACACTTCGGCGTCCCGCGTCCCGAGATGATTTCTTATCGCCAGGGCAACGAAGAGCGTATCACCGAACGGATTATCGGCGCCCTTAATAACGGCGCGGAAGTGGCGCTTTGCTCGGACGGGGGATACCCGGCGATTTCCGACCCCGGCTATCGGCTTATTCGTACTTGTGCGAAGGAGAATATTCCCTACGAGGTGATCCCGGGGGCGAGTGCGGTAAATGTCGCGCTTCTTATGAGCGGACTTTCATCGAGCTCCTTCACATTCCGCGGTTTTCCGCCGCGTGGTCCGGGAGCGATTCGCAACTGGTTCGCCGAAGATAAGGATAAAGAGCATACGCTTATTTGCTATGAGTCGCCGTTTCGTATCGGCGCGACCTTGGAAGCGGCGCTTGAAGTGCTCGGAGATCGCGAAGCGGCGGTCTGCATCGAACTTACCAAGCTTCATGAGCGCGTGAGCCGCGGTTATCTCTCCGATCTTGTTGAAGAATATAAGGACGAGAAAGTTAAAGGCGAAGTCGCCCTCGTCATCGCCGGCAACAATCCCAAATTTTTACGTGGATAACGCTAGTCGTTGCCTTCGTGGAAGGTGCCGTCGGCATGGAAATGGCCGGCGGCTTCTTTTTTACCACCCTGCGCTTCTAAAGCGAGCTTGAGTTCGTAAGCGCCTTCGACCACTACGAGCGTATCATCGTCTTCGATGCCGGAGATTTCCGTCCAGCCGTTGGCGGAAACGCCGGGCGTAACGGGAAGGGCGAGAAATGCGCCATCTTCATCCTCGTCCTTAACGAACACAATCGGCTCGACGCCGTTTAGGACAATAGCTTTCGAGGGAACGGCGAAAGCTTCCGCGGCGCTTTTCCCGGTTACGATGGTTGCTTCGGCGCGCTCACCCGGCTTCGCTTCAATTCCGCCTTCGGGGAAGTCGATCAAAGCGCGAGTAAGCGAGTTCTCGTCGAGGCCGAAAAGAACCGTCCCCTCGACTCCGCGGCACTTTGCCTTCATTCCGCATTCGAGACGCGCGATGTCGCTTGGGCAAGTGAAGACTTTGAGCTGGAGATGGTGGGGATTCATGATGTTCAAGATCTTCGTTCCGACTTCGACATAAGCGCCGTCACTGACTTCGAGCGATTCGACGATGCCGTCATGAGGAGCTTTCACCTCGAGCCCAATCGAAAGACGCTCGACTTCGATCTTCTTTTTCGCGAGCTCTAGCGAGAGCTCCGCGTTCTTGAGATTCATCGAAGTATACTTCTCAAGTCGCGCTTCAAGCAGTTTCAATTCTTCCTCAAGCGCTTTGAGCTCGAAAGACTCGATGGTGAAAAGCGTCGCGTCTTTCTCGAAGTGCTCGAGGGGCTTGACCTTAAGCGAGAGACGACCGGCAATGGTCGAGGGTATCGCGTGGAAAGCGTCGGGTGCGAGAACGAAAGTCCCGGGAAGCTCAAGTGTCGACTCGACCGAACGCTTCTCGATTTGGACGAGCTTTAAGCCCATCGTCTTTTGGGCGCGAGGGGAAATATGTAGCTCATGCACGGCATGAGCATCACGACCATGGGAGTGTTGGTGATGATCATGGGCATGTTCGTGAGCGAAGAGCGCGAAGGGGAGCGCGGCTAAAAGAGCGAAGAGGCGAGTTTTCATTTTAAGTATTTCTCCATCTCGAGGTAAGCGATTCGACGTTTGAGCTCAAGTTCTGATTGGGCGAGTTCTTCTTCGAAAGACGCGGCGTCTTGAGCGAGATATTCGTTCGGCTTAAGTTCGCCGACTTCAAGAAGCGATTTTAAGGTGTCGGGCGAAGTCGTTTCGAAACTAGGAGCAGACTTCAAAAGTTTATACGACTTAAGCGCCGCGTAGGTGCTACGAACGACTTGGCGCCATTCTTCGAGCGCGTCGAGTTTCGCGTTCTCTCGCTCCGCTTCGGCTTCGGAAATCGCGAGACAATTGCGGTTCCAGATCGGGATATCGATGCCGGCGATAAGGCCAAGGCGATTATCTCCATCTTCGTAGCTGAAGGCGGGGCCAAGCTTAAGCTCCGGATATTGGCGGCGAATTTCCGCGTCGAGTTTCTCTTCCGAAGTCTCGAAAAGAAGGCGCTTCGCAGTTACGGAACGATGAGCGATGAGGTTCATCGGATCGGGAGGCGGAAGCTCTTTTTCTTCGAAAGAATCGAGCGCGTCACTCAGGACGATTTCGGTATCGGCGGAAAGGCCGAGGATATTCAGAAGCTCAGCTCGTGCCTCCTCTTCATTGGCTTTCGCTTCGACAAGTTTACGGCTTAAGTCACGACGAAGGCGTCTTATCTCTTCAAGATCGGTAAGTGAAAGTTCGCCGACCTCGGTCAGTTTCGTCACTTGGGCCTCGAGCTCGGAAAGTACTTTATTCTCAAGACGCGCAGCGATTTTTGCGGTTCGCTTTTTCTCGTAGAGATATTTGAGCGCCGCTATTTTCGCCTCATAGCTCTTTTCGAAGGCGAGTGAAACCACTTGCGCAAAAAGGGAGTGTTCCTTCTTCTTGGCGGCTTCGCTGTCTTTGCGCCTTGCGCCCGAGAGAGGAATCGAAACGGAAAGATTAAGGCCGCCCAAGTTCGGATTCGAGCCGCCCTTGAGAACGCGGGCGAAATCGGCATCTAAGGTCGGATCGTCCCAGTAGCCGGTATTCTCGGCAATATTGCATTGTTCATTAAATTCAGTGACGGCTTTAGCGACTTCGGGATTGGAGTAGATGATAGTGTCGAACACTTCAAGGGAATCGAGCGTCAGCTGCTTGGAAGTGTCGAAGGTTTTCTCGTTCCATACAATGGGGCTTTCGTTATAGGATTTGCAGCCGACGATCATAAAGAGAAGAAGCGCGACAGGCAAAACACGTTTTGCCGCGGGGATGACGACGAGAGTCAAAATCATCGCGCCGATAATGCCGCCGAATTGGACGAGCGCGAGAGGCGAGAGGAGTTCACCGCCCGGCTTTTCGCCTGCGAGAATAATCGGGATAAGACCGATGACGGTTGTGAGCGACGTCATGATGATCGGGAGCATGCGTTCAAGCGAGCCCTCGAATATCGCGGTAGATTTGTCTTTACCTTCTTTCATTAGTTCCTCGTAGCGATTAAGGAGGAGGAGCCCGTTGCGAAGCGTGAAGCCCGAAACGGTGACGAAGCCGACAAGCGACGAGACCGAAATGACGCCGCCTCCGAGTTTCACGGCAAGGATGCCACCCGCGAGGCCAAGCGGCAAGTTGAGAAGGGCGATTATCGTCGCGCTAAAATTCTTAAGCGCGAAGAAGACGAGCGCGGCGATTATGATGAAGAGGAGCACGCCCATCATCGCGAGACGCTTCGCGGCAGATTCGCGAGCTTCGTAGCTTCCTCCATATTCGATCGAAACACCGAACTTTTCGACGATGGGTTTCAGATGATGCTCAAGCTCTTTCACGACATCGCCGATATTCGCGTTCGGCGCGGGATTAGCCGAGATGAGCGCCTTTCTGCGACCGCCTTCGCGAAGGAGGAGGTTTGAGGCGTTTTCGGGAACAACCAAGGCAACATCTTCGAGGTGGACGTACTCGCCGTTAGCACCCGCGAGGTGGAAATCTTTGACGGTTTCGATATCAGCTTCGTCGATGCCTTTTAGGCGAATCATGATCGAGCGACGAAGAAGTCCTTCGCGAATCTCGCCCGCTTCGTAGCCATTGAAGGCGGCAGCGACTTGCTCGCCGGCTTCTTTCAACGTAAGCCCCGCAGCGGAAAGTTTATTCAAGTCATAATCGATTCGCAAGGTCTTAACCATAACTTCACGATTCGCTCTTACGTCGACAATCGAGTCGATTTCTTCGAGCTCTTCTTTAACGGCATTTACAGCGGCGCGAAGCATGATCGGGTCTTCGTCATAGATATTGACCGCAAGCTCCGCTTCGGTACCAGAGAGGACGGCGCTGATACGATGGGCGATCGGGTAGCCGACGAGGACGCTCGTTCCGGGGATTTCGCCTAAGAGCGAGCGAATCTCTTCTTTGATCTTTTCAGTATCGGCGTTAAGATCGACGCGAACTACGTATTCGCTAGATGAGACGGGTTCGGCGTGTTGGTCGCGCTCGGCTCGTCCCGTGCGACGAGTGACCGAGAGAACGCCATCGATGGCTTTAAGACTTTCGACCGCGCCTTCGGCAATGCGCTCAGATTCGGGAAGCGAAGCGCCGGGCGGGAGCGAGAGAGCGACGTTGTAAGAGTCTTCCTTAAAAGGTGGGAGGAAACTCGAGCCGAAGCTCGTCGCCATATAAAACGCGCCGCCGCAGAGGAGAATCGCAAGAAGAAGAATGACCGGCGGAACTTTCAGCGCGAGACTTAAGAAAGGTCGATAAATCGCCTTCAAGATGTTCGCGGCAAAGGAACGCTCGGACTTGGTTGTAACCTTCGGATTCTTCCAAAGGAGAAGCGAGAGTGAGGGAACGAGCGTCAAGGCGACCACGAACGACATCGTGAAGACCGCGAGATAGGAGAGGGCGAGGGGACGGAAGAAGCAGCCCTCGAGTCCTTCCAGGAAGACGAGCGGGAGAAAGACGAGAACGACAATAGTAGTCGAGAAAAGAATTCCCGGAAGTACCGAGCGTGTAGCTTCGACAATGACGTCCTTCGTAGGACGAGGCACTTCAAGCGCGGCGTTTTCGCCGAGGCGTCGCCAGATGACTTCCGTGAAAATAATCGCCGCATCAACGACATCGCCCGCAGCAACCGCGAGACCGCCTATCGTCATCACGTTCACGCCGAGACCCAAGCTCGGCATAAGGAGAATGCCGAGAAGTGCGGAAACGGGAAGGGCGAGGAGGACGATAAGGAGCGTGCGAAGACGAAGAAGGGTGAGCGCGAGAACGAGAGCGACGATAAGCGCCGCGTCGCGCAAGACTTCCTTCCCGCCTTTGACGGAGACGTTGATGAAGTCGGCTTGGCGGTAGGCGTTAGAGTGAACGTCGAGGCCGGGATTTTGGGAAGCGAAAGCCGAAAGCGCTTTTTCGACTTCTTTCGTCAGCTTGAGCGTATTGCCGCCCGGAACCTTTTGAATCGAAAGAACCACGGCGTCTTTACCGTTATAGGAGGCGCTGCCGCGTCGAGGAGCGCCTGCAATCGAAACGGAGGCGACATCGCTGATACGAAGGGGACGCCCCGGGAAAATCGGAAGCGCGGCGATTTCGCTTAACTTGTTCGCGTAAGCAAGTTGTCTTAAGGGAATCTCCTCGCCTTTGTGATCGGCAAGGTAACCTGCGGAAGCATAAGTACGAGTGTTCTCCGCGGCGGAAATGAGATCCGCGAAAGAAATGCCGCGTTCGGCAAGAACATGGGGATCCGCTTCGATGCGGCACTCGGGAAGGCGACCGCCTGTAACCGCGACTTCGCCGATTCCGGGAATCGCAAGGAGGCGATTACGAAGATCATACTCCGCTTTTTCGCGAATCTCAAGAGCGCTTAAGTCGCTTTCTGCCGCTTTCGTTAGCGCGGCAAGCATAATTTCGCCGGTAACGGAAACTGTAGGGGCGATTTCGGTAGAAGCTTCTTTAGGTAATTCCGCGCGCGCGAGGCGTTCGAAGACATCGAAGCGAGCCTTCGATAAGTCGACCGACCAGTCGAAGTCGACCCAGACGAAGGAGAGCCCGCCCGAAGAACTCGAACGAATGACGGAAACGCCGGGAATTCCCCCGACAGCCGCTTCAATGGGAATCGTGATACGCTGCTCGACTTCTTCAGCGGTAAGTCCGCCTGCTTCGGTTTGAATTGTGACGCGAGGCATCGGGATATCGGGGAAGACATCGATGGCGAGGCGTTCCGAGGCCTTATAACCTAGGAAAACAAGCGCGAAAAGCGCAATAATCACGAGCTTCGCATGCTCGAGAAGGAATTCGAGAAACTTTTGCATAAAGACTTTCTTTTACAAGGCGATGGTTTCGCCCATTTTGACGCGAGTCTCGAGTCCCGCGGCGGAGTTCTTTACGATATCTTCGGCAAAGCGAAGTTTCCCCGCTTCGGTAATCATGATGACCGTCGAGCCGCCGAACTTGAAATATCCTTTTTCCTCGCCTTTTTTCGCGGTTTTGCCGCTGAAAGTTTGAACTATCGTTCCAACGCCGAACGCACCGACATCAACGAGCCACATCGGCCCGAAAGAAGTCGTCATTTTAACGATTTGGCGCTCATTATCGGCATAAACGTCGGGATAAGTGATTAAAGCGATGGGATTAACCGAGTGATATTTGCCGGGAATTACCGCAGTATCGCCTTCGATTTCGCCGTCCGTGGGGAAGTGAAAGCGGTGATAATCGACGGGAGCGAGGCGGATGACGGCGATATCGTATTTGGGGTTAGGGGAATGGGTAGGGAGTAGAGAGGTGGGGGAGAAAACTTCCTTTAAAGAGCGAGTTGCGCCTTTGAGCGGGAAGGGGAGATTTTCGTCCGCGTTAAGGTAGAGCATAAGACGCCCATCGGCGGGCGAAACGACGCCGTCTCCAATCGGGCGAGCGCCCCCTTTAAGATGACGCGTAAAGAACTCATTAAAAGAGGAATATTCCGAAATCGACTTCTCGGCTTCCTCGGCCTTGCACCCGGGAATCGAGGCGAGCGAAGAAATCGCCTTCTTCGAGCGAGGGCTGTCGTAGTAAGCGCCCATGATCGCGGAGATAAGTTTCGAACCGAAGAGGACCGGCCAGAGCGTGCGCCCGAGCAAGGTCTCGTAAGCGAATTTAAGAGCGCCGTTACCCATAACGGACTCAGTGACTTTCATTCCGGTTTCGCGGTCAATATATTCAATCGGTTTCATGATAAGGAAATTATATCAAAAGCCATCCCTCTTGTCAAACGTGAGACAAAAATGATATAATATGTCGCATGAAAGGTTATAATTGCGTAGTCTGCATCAAGCAGGTTCCCGACACCCAAAAGGTGACCGGTCAGGCCATGAAGGCCGATGGCACGATCAATCGTGCGGCCCTTCCGGCGATTTTCAACCCCGAGGATAAGAACGCCCTTGAGGCGGCCCTCGCTGTTAAGGAGACCTACGGTGGTACTGTTACGGTTATCACTATGGGCCTCCCCGCGGCAAAAGCGATTTTGCGCGAAGCTCTCATGTGTGGCGCCGATCACGCCGTTCTCGTTACTGACCGCAAGGCGGCCGGTTCCGATACGCTCGCGACGAGCTACATCCTCTCCCAGGCGGTTAAGAAGTTTAACCCCGACCTCGTCTTCTGCGGTCGTCAGGCGATTGACGGCGATACCGCTCAGGTCGGTCCCCAGATCGGTGAGAAGCTCGACTGCGCGGTTGTTACCTACCTCGAAAAGCTCGAGATGGACGGCGACTATGCTATCGCGACTCGCGACATCGGTACGGGCGTCGAAACTTGCAAGGCCAAGCTCCCCGCGCTCTTCACGGTTACCGAGAAGTTCGGTGAACTCCGTCCGAAGAATGTTCGCCGCGTCATGAAGTACAAGGCCGCCGAACCTGAAACGCTTTCGTGCGACGACATCGGCGCCGAGGCGGATCGCTGCGGTTTCGCGGGCTCGCCGACGAACGTTTCGAAGATCATTTCCGTTGTTCTCGCCGGTGGTGATTACAAGGAAGTCGCTCCTACGGACGAGGGTGTTAACGGTCTCGTCACCGAGCTCATCAACGATCACACGATCGGCTAAGGAGGATTTATGGATCGTACTAAAGGTGAAGTCTGGGTTTTCGCCGAACAGGAAGAAGGCAAGCTCAGCGAAATTCCGTTTGAACTCCTCGGCAAGGGTCGTGAACTCGCCGACAAGCTCGGCGTTCCGCTCGCGGCGATTGTCCTCGGCGATGGTGTCGAAGGTCTCGCTCCCGCGCTTTTCGAAGGCGGCGCCGACAAGGTGCACGTCGTCGATGATCCCGCGCTCAAGGTTTTCCGCAACAAGGCCTATCGTCACGCGATGGTCGAAGTGATCAAGGAGTGCGCTCCTCAGATCGTTATCTTCGGCGCTACGCACATGGGCCGCGATCTCGGTCCCTCGGTCGCCTCGGCGCTTCGCTGCGGCCTTACCGCGGACTGCACGGATCTCCAGATCGGCGAATATACCGATATGAAGACGAAGGAAGTTTTCTCGAACGTCCTTCTCCAGTGCCGCCCCGCTTTCGGCGGTAACATCATCGCGACGATCGTCAATCCCCGCAACTGGCCCCAGATGGCGACGGTTCGTGAAGGCGTCATGAAGCCTCTCGATAAGAAGCCGGGCGCCACGGGCGAAGTCATCAAGCACTCCGCTCACCTCGAGGGCGTTGAGATTCCCGTCGAAGTCGTCGACATCATCCGTAAGCACAGCTCCGTCAACATCAAGGGCGCGCGTATCATCGTCGCCGGTGGTGCTGGCGTCGGCTCGAAGGAAAACTTCAAGCTCCTCCACGAGCTCGCGGGCCTTTTGGGCGGCGCGGTCGGTGGCAGCCGTGCGGCGGTCGACCTCGGCTACTGCGAACACGAGCGTCAGGTCCGTCAGACCGGCGTCACGGTTCGTCCGGCGCTCTTCATCTCCTGTGGTATTTCGGGCGCGGTTCAGCACCTCGCCGGCATGCAGGATTCCGCCAAGATCATCGCCATCAACACCGATAAGGACGCGCCGATCTTCAAGGTCGCTCACTACGGTATCGTCGGCGATCTCTCGGTCGTCATCCCGAAGATGATCAAGGCCATCAAGGCGAAGGGAGAATAAGAAAAATGGCTAACTTTTACACAGATAATACCGACATCGCGAAGGTCATCGACGCGCTCGATTTGAGCGAAGTCGCGACGCTCCTCGAAGAGAACTTCAAGTTCGCCGAGGAATATGATTTCGCTCCTAAGTCGGCTGAAGAAGCGATCGATAACTACAAGCGCGCTCTCGAAGTTTGCGGTGACATCATCGGTAACCGCATCAACCCGACTGGCGACGAAACCGATCGCGTCGGCAACATTCTTAACGACGACGGCACGGTCACGTACACGCCCGGCATCAAGCTCGCGATCAACCTCCTCGGTCGCTCGGGCCTCAACGGCTGCACGATCCCGTACTACCTCGGCGGTCTTAACATGCCCTGCACGATCCTTACCGCGTGCAACGACATCGTTTCGCGCGCCGATGCCGCGCTCATGAACATCTTCGGCCTTCAGGGTATCGCCGAAACGATCAACTCGTTCGCTTCGGAAGAAATCAAGAAAGAATACATCCCTGGCCTCTGCGACGGTACCTACACGGGCGCGATGGTTCTTACCGAACCTGACGCGGGCTCCGACCTCCAGAGCGTCAAGACGATGGCTTTCCAGGATGAAAACGGCAACTGGTTTGTCAACGGCGTCAAGCGCTTCATCACCAACGGTTGTGGCGACGTTCTCCTCGTTCTCGCGCGTACCGAAGAAGGTACGACGAACGGCGCGGGTCTCAGCTGCCTTCTCGTCGAGAAGTGCCCTCAGGTCAAGATCCGTCGTCTCGAGCACAAGCTCGGCATCAACGGCTCGCCGACTTGCGAAATGGTCTTCAACAACGCTCCCGCGAAGCTCATCGGTCAGCGCAAGCGTGGCCTTATCACCTACGTCATGGCGCTCATGAACGGCGCTCGTGTCGGTATCTCCGCGCAGGCGACGGGTATCGGCGAAGCGAGCTATCGTGCCGCGCGCGACTACGGTGCAAGCCGCAAGCAGTTCGGCGTTACGATCGATACGTTCCCCGCGCTTCGTGAACTTCTATCCAATATGTCGGTCGATCTTCAGGCGGCGCGTATCCTCGCGTACTACTCCTCGAAGTGCGTCGATATGGAGAACGGTCTCACCAAGAAGTTCGATTCTCTCAAGGGTACGCCCGAGGCGGCTGAAGTTCGCACGCGTCTTAAAAAGTACGCCGCGTTCAACAAGATGCTCACCCCGATGGCGAAGTACTATGCTTCCGAAATGTCGATGCGCGTCTCGAACGGCGCTATCGCGGTTCTCGGCGGTTCGGGCTACATGAAGGACTATCCGGTCGAACGTTATATGCGCGATGCGCGTATCACCTCGATCTACGAAGGTACTTCGCAACTTCAGGTCGTCGCGGCTATTGCGGGCGTTATGGCGGGTCTCTACAACGAAGTCATCGCCGACGTTCTCGAGGGTGTCGACACGACGAAGTTCACGGCTGAAGTCGAAGCTACCAAGGCTCTCGCCAAGGAAGTCGACGCCGCTGTCGAATACGTCAAGAGCCACGCTGACGGCAAGATGTACCACGACCTCCACGCGCGTGAACTCGTCGACGGCGCTATCGCCGCGATCAACGCCGCGCTCTTCATTCGCATGGCTGCGAAGTTCGAAGATAAGGAGTGCGTCCTCAAGTACTGGCAGACGGTTGAATTCGCGAACGCCAAGAATCAGCTCGCGAAGGCCAAGAGCGGCTACACCGCTTCGGTCGTCGATTTTGAAAAAATCGCGCCTATGCCCTTGCAAGATGCCTAAAATTTAGGTATAATATACGTATATCTAACAACCAAATACCTCCTAAGGAGTAAATAAAATGGCTAAGAAAGAAGTCGTCCCGACTACCAAGAGCGGAATTATCGCTGCCCTCGCCACCGCCGGTGAAGTCAGCAAGAAGCAGGCTGCTGCGATCTACGAAAAGCTCGTGGACATCGCGATCAAGGGCGCCAAGCAGGAAGAAAAGGGCATTATGCTCCCTGCGCTCGGCAAGGTCAAGCTCGTCAAGCGTCCCGCTCGCACGGGTCGTAATCCCGCCACCGGCGAGACGATCAAGATCAAGGCCAAGAAGGTCGTCAAGATCGTTGCTTGCAAGGCGCTCAAGGACGCTATCCTCGCCAAGTAAAGCAATCGGTCGTAAAGACTGATTATAAATCGCGCGGGCTCTATGGTTGAGTCCGCGCGGTTTTTTTGGTATAATATACATAATGTCAAATAAGTCGAGAGTGGCGCAGCATGTCGCCGAGTTGCCGAAGAGCGGAATCAGAAAGTTTTTCGATATTGTAGCGCAGTCGAAGGACATAGTTTCTCTCGGTGTAGGTGAACCCGATTTCGATACGCCTTGGCATATCTCACGAGCGGCGATGACCTGTCTGGAGAATGGCGGAACTCATTATACAAGTAATCTTGGAACCCCTCAGCTTCGACAGGCGATTTCCCGGTATTTGGCGCGGCGCTTTTCTGCCGCTTATGATTGGACGAAAGAAATCTTGGTCACGGTCGGCGTCTCGGAAGCTATCGATCTCGCGATTCGCGCAATCTGCTCGCCGGGAGACGAGGTCATTTATCACGAGCCTTGCTTCGTAAGCTACGCGCCAACGATTCGTCTTGCTCATGCGACGCCTGTAGCGGTAACGACTAAAGTCGAAGAAGAGTTTCGCTTAACTGTCGAGGCGCTTGAAGAAAAGGTGACGTCGAAGACTAAAGCGATTCTCCTTAACTTTCCTTGCAATCCGACGGGCGCGACGCTTTCTCGCGAGGATGTCAGAAAGATTCTCGAGTTTGCCGAAGAGCACGACCTTATCATTCTCGCCGACGAAGTTTATATGGAATTAGCTTACGGGCGCGAGGACAATTCAAAACCCTTCGACAATTCCTTCTCATCGTTCCCTGAATATAAGAGTCGCGTCATTCTTTTGAACGGCTTTTCTAAGGCGTGGGCGATGACCGGGTATCGTCTCGGTTTTGCCGCGGGCCCCGAAGACATAATCGACGCGATGATGAAGATTCATCAGTACGGAATCATGTCCGCGCCGACGCTCGCTCAGACAGCCGGTGTCGAGGCGATGGATCAGGGCGATAACGATGTTCAAAGAATGCGCCGCGAATATGAAAAGCGCCGCGACTTCCTAGTCCCCGCGCTTAATAAGATGGGGCTTAAGACTTTGATGCCGAAGGGCGCGTTTTATCTTTTCCCTGATATTCGTTCGACGGGACTTACGAGTGAGGAATTCGCGCTCAAGCTTTTGAAGGAGTTCGGTGTCGCGCTTGTTCCCGGTTCGGCTTTTGGAGCATGTGGAGAAGGTTTCGTCCGCATCAGCTATGCGACGAGTATGGAGAAGTTACATGTCGCCGCAGAGCGCATCGGAAACATGCTCCGTTAAAGAGACGGTCGAAGGCACGATCAAGAGCGTCGTCTTTCATAACGATGACTCGCTTTATACGGTTCTGCATGTCGAAGTCCCGAGCGAATTCGAACTTGTAAGAAATAGTGAAATCACCATCGTCGGCAAGACGCGAACTGCCTGGGAAGGCGAGGAAGTGAAGGCGGTCGGTGAGTGGGTCGTCGATAAAGTTCACGGGCGTCAGTTTAAAGCCGAGACGCTAACTTGCGTAGCACCGAAGTCACTTAAGGGAATTGAACGTTATCTCGGCTCCGGACTTATAAAGGGTATCGGCCCTGTCTTGGCAAAGCGCATCGTCGACACGTTCGGTGAAGAGACTTTCCACGTCCTTTCAAAGCAGTCGGGACGTCTCCGCGAAGTTCCGAAATTGGGACGCGCGAAGATCGAGCAGATCAAAGAAAGCTGGCATAAGAATGAATCGATGCGCGATGACATGATCTTCGGACAGACGTATGGAATTTCGGTTACGAAGATGGCGAAGATCATCAAGCGCTATGGGCCTGATGCGGTCGCTATCATCAAGCGTGATCCGTATCAGCTTTGTCGCGACATCTGGGGAATCGGTTTCGCGACAGCGGACAAAATCGCGCTTTCGGTCGGCTTCGCGAAGGACTCGCCTTTAAGAGCTCGCGCGGCGATTTTGTATACGCTTGAGAAAGAAGGTGAAGACGGTGGACATGTTTGGAGCTTGGAGAGCGATCTTCTTTTAAGAGCCAGTGAACTTACTGAAATCTCGATTGAGATTCTTGCAGAAGCTTTGGCTGCGGAAATCGAGACGGGACGCGCCATCAAGCAAAACGATCGAATCTATGCGAGGAGTCTCTACTTCTCGGAAGTGAAGACTGCCGAGCGAGTTAGAGCGTTTCTCGAAACTCCCGCTTCGTTTGATTTGACTCAAGTCGATAATGCGGTTCTTTGGTGGGAAAAGAAGGTCGGCTTCGTTCTTGATGAGCAGCAACGCACCGCGCTCGAGCGAAGTCTCAAGTCGAAGTTCTCGATTATCACAGGCGGCCCGGGCGTCGGTAAGACGACTATCATTCGCGCTCTCGTCGATATCTACGCGAAGAAGAAACTCAAAATCATTCTCGCGGCACCCACAGGTCGCGCGGCAAAACGCATGACCGAATCTGTCGGAGCGCCTGCTCAGACAATCCATCGCTTACTCAAGTGGAATCCGGCGACGAATCGTTTTACCTACAATCTTGAGAATCGTTACGAAGGCGATGTTTTCATCTTCGATGAGACTTCGATGATCGACATTAAGCTCGCGGCGGATCTTTTCGCGGCGCTTCCCGATTCGGCGACGGTAGTTATGGTCGGCGATACCGATCAGCTCCCTTCGGTCGGAGCGGGTAGCGTCTTGGGAGATCTTATAAAGTCCAAAGCCGTTGCGTCTACTCGTCTCGATAAAATCTTCCGTCAGGATTCTACGGGTCTTATCGTCAAGAACGCTCATCATGTGAACGCAGGCGAACCGTTGGAAGTCGCGAAGGGCGATACCGACTTTTACTTCCTCAAGATCGACGATGCCGAGCAAGCTTTGAAGCGAGCTATCGAGTTCATGACCGAGCGCATTCCGAATAAGTTCAAGCTCGATCCCTTGCAAGATGTTCAGATTTTAACGCCGATGAGGAAGAACGTTCTCGGGACCGATAATCTCAATGTCGAACTTCAGAAGGCCTTGAATCCGACAGGTGAGGCGGTGATTCGTGGAGGTGTAACGTTTCGAGTCGGGGATCGCGTAATGCAGCTTCGTAATAACTACGATAAGGATGTCTTCAACGGCGATGTCGGTTTCGTGAAAAAGATTGATCCGATCCGTCGATCTATGATTGTCGCGTTTGATGGTGTCCCGAAGCAGTATGATGCTGCGGATCTTGATGAGCTTGTGCTTGCTTATGCGATGACGATCCACAAGTCGCAAGGTAGCGAATACCCCGCCGTTATCGTCATTATGCACACTCAGCATTACGTGATGCTTCAACGTAATCTTCTTTATACGGCGATCACGCGCGGCAAAAAGCTCGTACTGCTTATGGGTGTTCCCTATGCGGTTAATCGCGCGATCGAAACCAATACCGTTAAAGAGCGTCGCACTTCGCTTGCAGAGAGGTTATCGAGTTTATGATGATCTTAGCACCTCTTCGCGGCGTGACGATAAGAGCGTTTAGGGAAGCTTTCGCTTTGCCGATAAAGGAAGCCGGCTTCACCGAAGCGTTTACGCCCTTTATACCCGCTATGCCAGGGCTCGACCCGCTCAAGGATCGTGAACTCCAAACTTCTACACTTTACACTTTAACTTCTACACTTAAAGTGACGCCGCAGTTTATCGGCAAGGATCCGACAAGTCTTCGTGAGTGTCTTAAGAAGATCAAAGACGCAGGTTATGATACGGCCGATCTTAATTGCGGTTGTCCATTCCCGATGGTTCGAAACAAGGGGCGTGGCTCCGGGATATTGAGAACCCCCGATGTCCTTCGCAAGATGATGGAGGTTGGTTGCGAAGAGATGGGAGATAAGAAGTTCTCAATCAAGACGCGTCTCGGCGTTGAGCGAACCGATGAACTCGAAAAGCTCATTCCGCTTATCAACGAGTTTCCGCTTCGCTTCTTGATCGTTCATTCGCGTACGGCAAAACAAATGTACGAAGGCGAGTGCCATCATGAAGCGCTTAACCGCATAAAAGCGATTTGCCGCGTTCCGCTAATCGAGAACGGCGATCTCGATTATCGTCGGGGAGAAGGAATGGTGGGGCGCAGTTTCATTCGTGCTTTGGGCGAGCGCGATGATATCGAAGAGCTCTTGAAGAAGTATATCGAGATAAGTGAAGCGGAGCTTTTCGGAGATCGCCCCGTTCTTGGACGCCTTAAGGAGCTACTCGCTTATTTCAAAGACTCGCCCACTTGGTCGCGTCGCTGGCAGATCATCAAACTTTGTCGCAGCGTGGAGGAGCTTTATGCCGGAATTGCCTGAAGCGGAATCGATTTCAAGAGCGCTCGACAAAGCGCTTAAAGGAAGAACGATAAGACAAGTCGAGGTCTTCTTCCCCAGGCTTCGCACGCCCCTTGAACCCTTGAAGAAGGCAGGCCTTGAAGGACTTAAGTTCGTTTCGGTAAAGCGCCGCGCTCGTTATTCGGTTTGTGAGTTAAGTGATGGGCGCTTTCTCGTTATGCACTATGGAATGAGCGGAGTTGTGCGCGTTGAAGCGAAAGACATTCCGCGCCGTAAGCATGAGCACCTCGTCATCACGCTCGATAATGATCTCGCTATCAAGTTCGAGGATCCGCGGCGATTCGGCATGGTCGAAGTTCAAGTGAAAGGCGCGGATGGTTGGCCCGAGGGACTGCAAGGAATCGGTGTCGAGCCGCTCGATAAAGCGTTTTCGGGAAAGTTCCTGTTTGCAGCTTCGCGCGGCAAAAAGAAGCCGGTGAAAGATTTTATCATGGACAATGCGGTTGTGACCGGGATCGGGAATATCTATGCCGCCGAGACACTCTTTGCTTGCCGAGTCTCGCCTTTGAGAAAAGCGAGCGATTTGACTTTAGAAGAGTGCGAGAATATCGCGAAGGAAGTCAAACGAATCTTGAAGCTCGCGATCAAGTGGGGCGGAACGACCGTAAGCGATTACAAGAACGTTGATGGGAGCGAAGGGAAATTCGCCCAGAAGCTTCAAATCTATTCGCGAACGAATTGCCCGATTTGCGGCGCGGCGGTTTCGAAGGTGACTCAAGGAGGCCGCACAAGTTGGTATTGCGCGAAATGTCAGAAGTAAAGAATAGACCTGTCGGTTTTTTTGATAGTGGCGTCGGTGGAAAGTGCATCGAAGCCGCGTTCAAAGCGCTATGCCCGAAGGAAGAGACGATATATATTGCCGACTCCGAACATTGCCCTTACGGGAACAAGAGCGCCGAGGAAATCATTCAGCTTTCGGAAGTGAGTACGAAGAAACTTCTAAAGGCCGGAGCGAAGATGATTGTCGTCGCCTGCAATACGGCTACCGCTGCCGCGATTGACTATTTGAGGGCGAAGTATTCGGAAACGCCTTTCGTCGGACTAGAGCCGGCGGTCAAACCTGCGGCGCTTAAGTCGAAGACGGGAGTCGTCGCTGTCTTGGCAACCGAAGGGACATTTAACGGTCGACTCTACAAAGAGACGAGTGCGCGCTTCGCGAAGAACGTCGTCGTCTTGACGGTCGTTGCGGACGAGTTCGTTCTGATGGTGGAGCGAGGAGAGACGAGCGGTAAGAAAGCGGAAGCGGCGGTAAGAAAACGCCTCGAGCCGCTCTTGGCAGCCGGAGCGGATCATATCGTTCTCGGTTGTACACACTTTCCGCATTTGAAACCTTTGATGGAAAAGGTGGCCGGAGGTAAGGCCGAGATCGTCGATCCCTCGGAGGCCGTAGCGAGACAGGCGAAACGCGTCCTCGAAGCGAAAGGATTACTTAGAGTATGAAGACTGCATTGGTTACAGGCGGCACGACCGGAATCGGCCTCAAGATTTCGAATCTCCTTCGCGAGAAGGGCTGGAAGGTTCTTACGACTTCGCATCGCGCCGATTCTGGAGCGGACTACCTTGTCGACTTCTCCGATAAGACGGCCTTCCTCAAATTTGCGAATGACTTGCCCATAAAAGAGATCGACGCGCTCGTCAACAACGCGGCGCTTTTGAACGGCGAGAAAGAGGATCTCGCGATGATCAACTTGAAGGCGCCGACCTTCCTAATCGAAGTGATGGCGAAATACCGCGAAGAAGGAGCGGTCGTGAATCTTCTCGATTTGGCCGCAGGGAAAGACGACTACGGCTACACGAAGCTTGCTCTCATGATGCAAACCATCAACCAAGCGAAAAGCCATCCTCATCTTCGTATCAATGGCGTCGCCCCCGGACCGATCTCGCTTCCCGAAGGCGAGCACATAAAAGCCCCGAAGCGCATCCTTAAAAACAAAGCGACGGCTGAAGAGGTTGCCGAAGCGGTAGTTTTCCTTCTTAACTCGAAATCGATTACAGGTCATATCATCCCGGTGGATGGAGGAGCGAGCATCTTATGAAAGCGGTAGTTGTTCTTTCCGGTGGTCAGGATAGCGCGACGTGTCTTGCGCTTGCAGTGAAGGAGTATGGCGCGGAAGAAGTTGCCGCGATTACCTTCGAGTATGGGCAGCGCCATGCGCTTGAGACGAAGTATGCGAAGAAGCTAGCGAAGCGCTTCAAAATCGCGAAGCACAATATCGTGAAGCTCGACTTTTATAAAAAGCTTACTACCAATGCATTGATGGACAAGTCGAAGAAGATCGAGAAGAAGGAAGGCGAGAAATGTCCCTCGACGGTGGTAGAAGGTCGCAATGCGATCTTTCTTATGAGCGCGGCGGTTTGGGCGAAGAGCTTAGGTGCTCATGTCCTTTACACCGGAGTCAGCGAAGCGGACTATTCGGGCTACCCCGATTGTCGCGAGGAGTTCATTAAGGCCCAAGAGAAAGCGATTTGTCTCGCGCTCGATTATGAGATTAAAATCGAAACTCCCTTTATGCACATGTCGAAGATGGTCGAGTGGGAGCTTGCCGACAAGCTTGGGATAATGGAGACGATCGAGAAGCATACGCTTACATGTTACAACGGCATCCCCGGAGAAGGTTGTGGAGAGTGCCCGAGTTGCAAGCTTCGTAATCGTGGACTCAACTCGTACAAGGTCTTGAAGGAGATTCGCACTTTGCTTGAAGGCGGGGATGTAATCATTCTCCCGACTGACACCGTCTACGGTGTCGCGGCGCTTCCTGACCACCCCGAGGCGATCGAGAAGATTTACGCGCTTAAAGGGCGCGAAGCGGGAAAGAAGATCGCGCTTCTTTGCTCTGACGAAGAAACAGCCGCGAGATACATCGGCAAGAGCGCGGCGAAAATCGGCGCCAAGTATTGGCCCGGTGCGCTCACCATCGTCTCTAAGGGTGAAGGTGTACGCGTCCCCAATAGCGCGATTTTGCGCGAGCTTATTCGCCGCTTGGGAGGAGCGCTCAGAGTCACGAGCGCGAACTATTCCGGTAAGTCCCCGGCGACGACTACTGTCGAAGCGGCGAAGCTCGGCATCGAGTGGAAAGTGAACGCTTATCCGATTTGGGATGATCTCCCCGGGACCGCTTCGAGCGTTTGGGAAGTTAAAGACGGTAAAGTCATAGTACTTCGTGAAGGCCCCATCAAGTTCGAGAAATGATCGACTTTAAGATCCATCATAAAAGCGAGACCGCGTCAACCAATCTCGATGCGCATGACGGAGCTCATGGAGAGGTCTATACTGCCGACTACCAAAGCGCCGGGAGAGGTCGCCTCGATCATAAGTGGGAATCGAGAAAAGGCGAAAACCTGATGATGTCGGTTGTGCTTTCGGCCGAGGGGATGGAGCCGGAGAAAGTCGCGACGCTGCCGATTGTTATGGGTCTTGCTGCGACGAAGGTGCTTTATCCGACGGCGAAACTTAAATGGCCGAATGATGTTCTCGTGGAGGGCAAGAAACTCGCGGGGATACTTTGCGAACGGCATGGAGATAATGTAATCGTAGGCATTGGGGTTAACGTGAATACTGAACGCTTCTCGCCCGAAATCGAACATAGGGCTGTAAGTTTGAAGCTCCTCGATAAACGCGAGACCGAAGTTGCCCAAGTTCGTGATAAGCTCTTAAAGAGTTTCTCCGACTACTACGAAGCGTGGGAGGCGCGGGGTTTCGATGGAAAGCTTTTGAGTGAATTGAAGAATGTCGATTATCTTCGCGGCAAAACGATTTCGGTTCGTCAAACGGATGACGATTTAACTCCGCTCGTTGGTCTTTGCGAAGGAGTCGCCGAAGACGGCTCGCTCATTGTTTCGGGGCAGCATGTCTACGCAGGCGAAGCGCATATTGAAGGGATATTCTAAAATGAACGAGAAAGCGAAAGAACTCGTCGAAGTTTTGCTTGAGAAGGGGCTTACGGTTGCGACTGCGGAAAGTTGCACGGGCGGCGGCGTCGCACACGCAATAACCTCGGTTCCGGGTTCCAGCGCGGTTTTCATGGGTGGCGTTGTAAGTTACGCTAACGATGTGAAAGAGCGCGTTCTTGGGGTTTGCCCTGAGACGCTTGCGGTCGTAGGTGCCGTCTCGTCTGAAACTGCCGCGCAAATGGTTGAAGGCGTGAGAGACCTGATGAAGGTCGATCTCGCCGTTTCTCTTACAGGAATTGCCGGTCCTGATGGCGGAAGTGCATTGAAGCCGGTCGGAACCGTTTGGTTCGGCTGTGCGACAAGGGAATCGACTAAGACGGAAATGAAAGTGTTCTCGGGAAATCGAGAGGAAGTGCGCGCTGGGGCTATCGATCACGCGCTAGGACTTCTTATCAAGCTTGCGAAAGGAGAGGTGAAATGAAGGGAATAGTGTTTGATTTCGGTGGTGTGATGACGACATCGACCATGCCTCAAAGAGTAATGGCGAAGTGTGAAGAGCTGAAAATCGATTTTGAGCTTATTCGCAAGGGATTCTTGAATTATCGCCTTCAGTATGATGGCGGATTCATCACTCTTAAGGAAATGTACGAGAAAATCTTCGCCGACAATAAAATCGAGCTTGCAGAGGAGCAATTCGCGGCGATACTTGAAGCGGACCGCGCGAGCTGGCTTTATCGAAACGAGAAAACGCTTGAGTGGATGAAGAGTTTGAAGGAGAAGGGCTACAAGCTTGGCATTCTTACCAATATGGCCCCCGACTTTGCGCCGCTCTTTAAGGAACATTTCGCCGACTTTATCGTACTCGCTGACGCGCTCGTTATCTCCGGTGAAGAACACATGTATAAGCCGAACAAGGAGATATATGATCTTCTTCGTTCGCGTATCGCGCTTCCTGCTGAGGAACTTCTTTTCATTGATGATGTGATGGGAAATATCATCGGTGCGAGAAAGGCCGACTGGAAAGGAATTCGTTTCATTTCCAATGAGCAAGTAGAGTGCGATTTTATGCATGAGCTGTGGAAATAACGACGGAAATTTGGTATAATTTAGGTATGGCGAAAAGATATAAAGAGTTGAAGCGGTCGTTACGCATACCGTTTATTTGGTTTGGTATCGGCTTGGGGTTGCTTGTCTTGGGCATTCTGCCGCGCAAATGGATGCTTAAGGTGTGTGACTTCGTTTCCGGAATTTATTATCTCTTTGACGTTAAGGGTAAGAAGCTTGCTCGCGAGAATCTTGATGTTATCTTTGCCGATAAGCCGTGCTCGGAAGAAGCGAAGCGTAAGATCATTCGCCGCTGTTATCGCAATATGAGTCGTGCTGTGGGGCACGCTTTTTGGACCTCGGTTAGGGCGAGAGCTCGTGTTCAGGTTTCCGGTGAAATGTGCAAGAACGGGCATGAATTCCTTCAAGCGAACAAACCTGCAGTTACCGTATCCGGACATATCGGTTGTTGGGAGATTCTTTCTCAGCTCGCGTTTCTCGAGGGCCATCAAATGATGTCGGTAGCGAAGAAGATCGGCACCGACGGCATGACGAAGCTTCTTATGAAATCTCGGACCTCAATTGGTCAGGAAATCGTCTCTGCCGATGGAGCCTTCAAGCCGCTTATGAATGGCCTTAAGACGGGAAAATCGTTGGGGCTTCTTGTCGACCAGCGTGTCTCTCCTAAAAGCGGCGGTGTTTGGGTGCGATTCTTTAATAAACTCATACCCGTTTCCTCTGCTCCCGCATTCTTCTCGGCGAAATCCAAAGCTCCGATTGTCGTTGCTTGGTCGCGTCCTTTGAAGGATGGGCGATATCGTTGCGAGGTTATAAATACTCATTCGGCGGAAGATGCGCGTAATATTTGGGGCATGACCCAGACTATCGCGAAGGAATTGGAATCGGTTATTCGCCGCCATCCTTCTTGTTGGGTTTTAAATTACGGTTATTTCAAGACGAAGATAACCGACGAAGAACTTAAACAACTTCAAGAAAGGGAATCCAAATGATTAAGGTCGGCATTATCGGTTGTGGCTTTGTTGGCGGCGCTTTGAAAGCGTGGCTTGAAGAGAATAATCCCGAAGTCAAGATTTTCGTCTCCGATCCTCCAAAGGGCTATAATGACGACCTTTCCGAGATCGACATCGCCTTCCTTCAGATTCACGTCCCGACCGAAGATGATGGTACTCAGGATTTGACGCTTATGAAGGAGCTTATTAAAAAGCTCCCGAATGTTCCCGTCTTCGTTCGTACGACGATTCTTCCCGGAACAAGCGACATGCTCTCGAAGGAAACCGGTCATCAAGTTTGCTACATGCCCGAATTTCTTACCGAGCGCACCCATATCGAAGACTTCAAGAAACAGACGATGGTCTTTACGGGTGCTCATGAACTCTTAACCAAGATTTTCATCGGCAAGAAGTTTACGGTCATGACGCCGCTTGAAGCGGAAATCACCAAGTACGCTCACAATGTTTTCGGCGCTTACAAAGTTACTTACTTTAATGCCGTTCGTGAATATTGCGAGAAGATGGGTGCGGATTGGCGTACGGTTCATACTGGCGTTCTCCTTTCCGGATATATCAATGACACACACACATACGTCCCCGGCCCTGATGGAAAGAAGGGTTACGGCGGAAAGTGCTTCCCCAAGGATGTGAACGCTTTTGCGAAGATGACTGCCGATTGCTCGCTTGGAAAGCTTCTCGCTCCTTTGCATGAGCTTAATGTTCACTTCCGCGGCGTGGAGGAACGTATTTGAGAATCGTTCAACTAGTTCCGGCGATGGATCAGGGCGGTGTCGAGCGCGGCATCGTCGAGATGAATCGCGTCCTCGTTAAAGCGGGACATGAAAATATCGTCGTTTCCGTTGGCGGACGTCTCGACAAGCAAATTGCCGCGGATGGCGGTAAGGTTGTCAATATCGACATCAAGTCCAAAAATCCGTTTACCGCTTGGCCTCGCGCGATGAAGCTTCGCAAGTTCCTTGCGGCTACTAAGCCCGATGTCGTAGTCGCTCACTCTCGCGTTCCCGCCTGGCTCTTCGTTTTGGCGAATCGTACCTTGGGCCTGAAGTGGATTACCTTCGCGCATGGTGCCAATTCAGTCTCTGCATATTCGAAGGTCATGACATATGGAGACTTGACGGTAACGCCGAGCCAATATATCGCCGACTATCTTAAAAAGCACTACGGAATCAAGGACGACAAGCTTCGTGTCATCCCACGTGCGATTGAGAAGGAGAAGTTCGATATTGAGAAGCTCGATAAGGACTTTATTGCGGCGAAAAAGGTAGAGTGGAAGACCGAGGGCTTTAAGATCGTGATGGGTGTAGGGCGAATAACCCAGTTAAAGGGCTATGATGTCCTAATTCGCGCGATGCGCCCCTTGTATCCTAAGTACAAACTCGTTATCGTCGGTGAGGCGGAGCAGCTTCGCAAAGAATATGAGGCGGATCTCCACAAACTCGTTAAGGATTTAGGACTCGAAGAGAATGTAGTTTTTGCCGGAGCTCAGTCGAAGATTGCGGAGTGCCTCTCGATTGCCGATATTGTCGTTTCTTCGAACTGGAAGAAGCCCGAGGCGTTCGGTCGTTCGATGGCCGAGGCCTTAGCATGCGGCAAGCCCGTAGTCGCAACCGCTTTCGGCGGAGCGCTCGATATCGTTGAAGACGGGAAGAACGGTGCATTGGTCTCTCCCGATCCTTTGGCGCCGATTGAAGAGCGTGCGATCAGTTTTGCTAATGCGATTCATGCAGTCGCCCACATGACGCTTGGAGATCTTCGCACACCTGCGCTTGAGAAGTTCTCGTTTGAGCGCATGTCCGCAGCGTCTTTGGCCGTCTACGAAGAATTTAATGGATAAAATCGTTTATCTGCACGGTTTCTGCTCGTCGGGGCAAAGCGGTACGGTTGATCTCTTGCGAAAGGAATTCCTTGGGACGAGCGTGGCGGATCGAATTCTCGTCGTTGCTCCCGATATTCCCGTAGAGCCGAACGATGCGTTAGCGATGATTAAAGCGCTTGTCGAAAAGGAGAAGCCGATTCTCGTGATCGGGACTTCGATGGGCGGAATGTATGCTCAGCAGCTTCGCGGCATCGAACGAATTTGCGTGAATCCCTCTTTTCAGATGTCCCAGCTTTACTCCCATTTTCACGTTGGGAAATACAAGTGGCTAAATCCGCGGCGGAACGGCGAAATCGAGTTTCATGTTTATAAAGAGACTATCGAGCGCTTCAAAGAGATGGAAGCGCATCAATTCGATAACATCGACGAGGTGGAAACGCTCTTTTGCCACGGGCTTTTCGGGGACGAAGATCCTCTCGCGGAAAACAATCGTGAACTCTTTGAAGCACACTATCCGGGAATGTCGGAGGTCTTCTCCGGCGGCCATCGTCTTAATGCGGATCTTGTCAAAAGTGTGCTTATTCCGAAGATACGTAAAATTCTAGGGAAATGATGCTATGTTCGCAAACGTGATTAAAGATTGGCAAGTTTGGCAGCTATTTACCGAGTATTGGTTTTGGGGTGGCTGCGGTGGTTGGATTGTGGCGAGTCTTATTAAGGCGCTGATCGCCTCATTCAAGACCCACAAATTCGACTTTGTCTACCTTGTCTCGACGGGTGGAATGCCTTCGAGCCACTCGGCATGCGTCTCGGGGCTCGCGTTCTCGATCGGCTACACCGAGAGTTTCGCCTCGCCGATTGCTACGCTTGCTTGTTGCTTTGCGGTCATCACGATGTTCGACGCGGCAACAGTTCGCCGCGCTGCGGGTGAACACGCGCGAATCCTGAATGCCATTGTGCGCGACATCAAAGAGCTTAAGTTTAAGCCAGCTCAGCGTTTTAAGGAACTTTTAGGTCATACTCGCAAGGAAGTGGTCTGGGGAATGATTACCGGCATTGCTTGGGCTACGATTCTAGGCCTGATTTGGTGCTAGATATAGTGGTTTTTACAATCAAGCTCAACTACTTGTTGATATCTGTTGATAATTTCCCCCTTGTGCAAACACAAGGAATAGTGTATAATATTATCTCAATAACACAACCCATAGTAGAAAATTTCGAAGAAAAGATAAAAACCAATGAAGACGATGAAGATCATCAAGCGTTCCGGCGAAGAAAAGACCTTCGATATCGAGAAGATCGTGAACGCTATTCGCAAGGCCTCTCAGGCGGTAGATTATAAGAGCGCGCTCTCCGAGGGCCGCATCAAGCTCATCGCCGAAGAAGTCGCCGGCGTTTGCGAAGCGCGAGATCGCGCGATGACCGTCGAAGAGATCCAGGACGTCGTCGAAACGAAGATCATGGAAATGGGCGCGCATGAAGTCGCGAAGCGCTACATCACTTATCGCTACAAACAGAACCTTCTTCGTCAGGCGAATACGACCGATAAGCAGATTCTTTCCTTGATCGAATGCAACAACGAAGACGTCAAGCAAGAGAACTCGAATAAGAACCCGACAATCAACTCCGTCCAGCGCGACTATATGGCCGGTGAAGTTTCGAAGGACGTCGCTTCTCGTCTTCTTCTCCCTGCCGATGTCGTCCAGGCCCATCGTGAAGGTCTTATTCACTTCCACGATATGGACTACTATGCCCAGCACATGCATAACTGCGACCTCGTCAATCTCGAGGATATGCTTCAGAACGGGACGGTCATTTCGGGAACGATGATTGAGAAGCCGAAGAGCTTTTCGACAGCTTGCAACATTGCCACTCAAATCATCGCTCAGGTTGCTTCGAACCAGTATGGCGGTCAGTCGATATCGCTCACGCACCTCGCTCCCTTCGTCGATGTTTCCCGTCAGGCGATCAAGAAGGAGCTCGAGAGCGAACTTGCCGACGCTGGCGTCGAGATGAGCGAAGAGGCGTTTAACAAGACGGTCGAGCGCCGCGTTCGTAAGGAGATTCAGAAGGGCGTTCAGACGATTCAGTATCAAGTCGTGACTCTCATGACCACGAACGGTCAGGCGCCTTTCGTTACCGTCTTCATGTATTTGGGCGAAGCTCGCAATGAGCAGGAACGCCGCGACCTCGCGATGGTCATCGAGGAAGTTCTTATCGAGCGTCTTCGTGGCGTCAAGAACGAGCAGGGCGTTTACATCACTCCCGCGTTCCCGAAGCTCATTTACGTCCTCGAAGAATCGAACATCCACGAAGATTCGCCTTATCATTATCTTACCGAACTTGCCGCGAAGTGCACGGCGAAGCGCATGGTTCCCGACTATATCTCGGAGAAGATCATGCTCAAGAACAAGATCGACAAGAATGGCGAGGGCCACTGCTTCACTTGCATGGGTTGCCGCTCGTTCTTGACTCCGTTCGTCGATGAAGAGGGTAAGCCCAAGTACTACGGCCGCTTCAATCAGGGCGTCGTTACCGTTAACCTCGTCGATATCGGTCTTTCGGCTCATGGTGATATGGAGAGATTCTGGTCGATCTTCGCCGAGCGCATGGAGCTCTGCCACAAGGCGCTCCAGTGTCGTCACGAGCGTCTTACCGGTACGCTCTCTGACGCGGCGCCGATTCTTTGGCAGCACGGCGCGCTTACGCGTCTTAAAAAGGGCGAGCCGATCGACAAGTATCTCCATGGCGGCTATTCGACGATCTCGCTCGGCTACGCGGGCCTTTGGGAATGTGTCTACGCGATGCTCGGCAAGAAGCTTACCGAAGAAGAGGGCGAAGCGTTCGGCCTCGAGATCATGAAGAAGCTTAACGAGTATACCGCGAAGTGGAAAGCGGCGGAAAATATCGACTACTCGCTCTATGGTACTCCGCTCGAATCGACGACTTACAAGTTCGCGAAGGCCTTGCAGAAGCGCTTTGGCATCGTGAAGGGCGTGACGGATCGTAACTACATCACGAACTCGTACCATGTCCATGTGACCGAGAATATCGACGCGTTCCAGAAGCTCGCCTTGGAATCGAAATTCCAGACGCTCTCGCCGGGCGGCGCGATCAGCTATGTCGAAGTTCCGAACATGCAGAACAACATTCCTGCGGTTCTCGGCATCATGCGCTTCATCTACGACAATATCATGTACGCCGAGCTCAACACGAAGTCGGACTACTGCCAGGAGTGCGGCTTTGACGGCGAAATCGAAATCGTCCGCGCCGAAGACGGCAAGCTCGTTTGGCGTTGCCCTAAGTGCGGCAACATGGATGAGTCGAAGCTTAATGTCGCGCGTCGTACCTGCGGCTACATCGGTTCTCAGTTCTGGAATCAGGGCCGCACCCAGGAAATCAAGGAGCGAGTCCTTCACGTGTCGTGAACTACGCTTCTTTAAGAGAATTCGATATCGCGAACGGAGAGGGAGTTAGAGTCTCCCTCTTCGTTTCCGGTTGTACCCACCATTGCAAGGGCTGTTTTAACGAAGAAGCCCAGGCCTTCGATTACGGCGAACCTTTCACCGGCGAAGTCGAAGATAAGATCATCAAACTTCTCGATAATCCCTTTATTGCGGGGCTTACGCTTTTAGGCGGCGAGCCGATGGAGCCCGAAAATCAACGTGCGCTCGTATCTTTTCTTCGCCGCGCGAAGCCGAAAAATCTCTGGGTCTATACGGGATGTACTCTCGAACAACTGAAAGACCCCGCTTCTCGCTGGCACACGGAAGTCACGGGCGAATTTCTTTCCTTTATCGATGTCCTTGTCGATGGTCCTTTTGTGGAAGAACAGAAGGATATCTCGCTCGCCTTTCGTGGAAGTTCAAATCAACGGATTCTGCGACTCACAAATTCCCGCGCGGGGGTGGTGACGAGCGCTTGATGCGCGAACCGCGGAACCGCCGCGGATTTTTAGTCGCTACCGCTCCGGCGCACGAATCGATTTGGCGTAGGAGAAGGCTACGCCAAATCGACACGAATAGCCAGCAGAGTGTTCGGAATATCCACGAATATGGTGGAATATTAGACTCGAATATGATATAATTACATCATGGATCAACTACTCTACAAAGATGAAGTTTACGCTATTCAAGGTGCGATTATCGAGGTTCATCGCGTCATGGGTAATGGCTGGCGTGAAGAGGTCTATCAGCAAGCGCTTGAAGTTGAGCTTGCCGAGCGCGGCATTCCATTTGATTCTAAACGTGAGCTGCCCATATTTTACAAGACTCATAAGCTTGAGAAGACATACATTCCGGATATAATTTGCTATGACAAGATTATACTCGAGCTGAAAGCGGTGGACAAGATAACTATCGAGCATCAGGCCCAATTATTCAATTATATGCGAATGACTAAGTC
>JAZLMG010000038.1:0-13690 GCA_045598585.1 Kiritimatiellia bacterium | reverse complement strand
ATCTTTGGATTCGGTAAGCCGTACAATGATTATGGTCTTGGTTTCTATTGCACGGAAGTGCTTGATTTGGCGAAGGAATGGAGTGTGGATGAGGGACGAGATGGCTTTGCCAACGCTTACAGTTTGGAGATGAAGGGGCTTAAGATCCTTAACTTGGAAGACGAACGATATTGCATTTTGCACTGGCTAAGTCTTCTGCTCAAGCACCGCGAGTTTGAACTCGATACCGATCTTGCTGCGGATGCAAAGGAATATATTCTGACGCGTTTCCCTGTCGAGACTGACGATGTTGATGCGATTGTGGGCTATCGGGCGGATGACAGCTACTTTACTTTCGCGCGCAACTTCTTGAATGGCGCAATTACACTCGCCAAACTCTCGGAGGCGATGCGACTCGGGAAGCTCGGTTTGCAGTTTATGCTCAAGTCGGAAGAGGCGTTTAATCGTTTGAGGTTCGCCGAAGCGATCCCGGCATTGGCCGATGAATGGTATCCGCTTAAGAAGGGGCGAGACGATGAAGCGCGTCGTTCGTATCGTGTCGCGCGTGGGCAGCGCGAGAAAAACGGACTTTATATTGCCAGAATCATGGATGAGGAGATGACGATAGATGATCTCCGCGTATGACAGAGTTTATCTCCCGCAGGCGAGGGAGGTGATGGGGGCGATGTTCGATTATGCGGTTTGGGACTGCAAAATCGACATTGATCGTTTCTTCGCGCTCTTCATCGCTTCTGGCTTGGCGGATCGTTTCGGGCATGGCGATCCGAAGCTTGTTGCCGGACGTTCTGGTGTTGAACTCGCTTGGGATGTTTTCGAGAAAACGAACTATACATCCGAGCGTCCAGAGCCGCGCTACAACCTTAATCGCAGCAAGGTTTATTGGGCCGGATGGTCGATGGCACATTGCCAGTGGGCGACATCGCTTTCTTTTCGTGCGCTGAATCGTTATCTTCCGCCGTCTCGCATCGAGGGACTTTATTCGCCCTATCATGAGCGAGATGAGCGCGCGCTTGTCGAAAAGGTAGTTGAGCTTTATTGCGCTGCAAAACCGGAATCGAATCTCAAGCTTCAACGGTTGAAGCGCGGTCTCTCACAGCAGGAACTTGCAGAGGCGGCAGGCGTTCCCGTGCGCACGCTTCAGCAATACGAGCAGCGGCAGAAAGATATTCTGAAAGCCAATGTCTCGTACATCGTCTCTCTCGCTCATGTCATCGGCTGTGAGATTGAGGATATTCTGGACTATGTTTGAGTGCATGCATTGCAAACGAATGATCGAAACGGCATAGGGTAATAATCATATAAGGTGTAACTTGTAATTGTCTTGAAGAATGATATGAAACTGAACGAAAAATATTCTGAGATCGTTTTCCTAATGGCGCTTTTGCTGATTGTCGCGATGCCGCCGATTAACGGGTGGCAGATTACGGCGCCGATTGCGCTGGGGCTCGGCGTCGTCTTCGCTTGGGTTTGCACGAGCGTCTTCACGCCGTTCGTCAAGAAAGCGCAAAAGATTCTTCTGCAGGCGTCGGTCGTCGGGCTCGGCTTCGGGATGAATGTCGGAGAGGCATTGAAGTCGGGCAAGGAAGGAATGCTCTTTACGATAGTGTCGGTCGCTCTCGTCATGGGACTCGGATTCGTCTTCGGAAAACTCCTGAAGGTCGACAAGAAGACGAGCTATCTCGTTTCGGCAGGCACGGCGATTTGCGGCGGAAGCGCGATTGCCGCGGTCGCCCCGATCGTCGAGGCGGATGACGATCAGATGTCGGTCTCCCTCGGAACGATCTTCATCCTCAACGCCGTCGCGCTCGTTATTTTCCCGCCTCTCGGACACTATTTCGGACTCGATCAGATTCAGTTCGGTGAGTGGGCGGCGATTGCGATTCACGATACGAGCTCCGTTGTTGGCGCGGGCGCCGCGTATGGCGACAAGGCGTTCGAGGTTGCGACGATGGTGAAGTGTACGCGCGCGCTGTGGATCTTGCCGCTTGCGCTGGTGACGACTTTCGTTTGGCGCAAGAAGGGCACGAAAGTCGCGGTGCCGTGGTTTATCTTCCTTTTTGCGCTCGCAATGGTCGCGAGTACGTATCTCGGGCTGCCCGAATCGGCGGCAAAGGCGTTTGTCTCGACCGCCAAGCGCGGCATCGCGCTCACGCTCTTTCTCGTAGGGACGTCGTTGACGCCGAAGGCGCTCAAGTCCTGCGGCGTTAAGCCGCTCATTCAAGGCGTTGCGCTTTGGCTCGCCATCGGTATAACCAGTCTCCTGGTGATTCGATAAGATAAGTTAAACAATAAACAGAGGGTAATCAATATGAAAACGTATAAGACTCAGGGTACGTGCGCGAGTGCGATTAATTATGAAGTTACGGACGGCATTGTGACCGCATGCGAGATTGTCGGCGGTTGCCCCGGTAATACGAAGGGTGTCGCGAAGCTCGTCGTTGGGCGCAAGGTCGAAGACGTGATTGCGACTTTGAAGGGCATTCAGTGTCGTAACGGAACGTCCTGCCCCGACCAGCTCGCCCGCGCGCTCGAAAGCGATCGGGGTAAATGACATTCTGTCCGCTATTGGCCGCGTTTCTTTCGGTGGTGTCGTTCGTGATCCTGCCGCAAGAGAAGATTCCCGAAAAGCCGATTCTGTTTGAGGACGACATCCCAAAGGCGCTGACGAATTCGGTTGACGTCATCGGCGCCTTGGTCAGTCGCGAGACACCCCAGCGGCATCTTCTTCAGACTTTCAAGAAGCTTGACGTGAAGTGTTACGTGCGCGTCAAGTATCATCCGGAGGTCAAAAGCGAGTATGTGCGCCGCATCTGCGGCTTCCAGTCGTACGTCTCGGGAGCGGATGGTGTGTGTCTCGTGGACTACAAGCGCTTTCCTCCCGATTGGCGAGAGGCGGTCAAAGCGGCGCGAGAGGACGTGAAGGCGGCGGAGAAATTGTGTTCGCTCCAGACGCGGCGAATCGCCTGGTGGTTTACCTATGCCGATTTCGTCCATACCGATTGCGATCAGTTGCGTTCGTTGTGTCGGCAGTATTTTGCCGCGGGAGACGTCCCCAAGTCCAATTCGGTTTTCCCTCGTGATGATGTCTCCGAGTTCTGCGATCTGCCGACGCAGGAAGTCGTCAAAGAAGTCGAGACCAAGGATAATTTCTGCCGCGTACGCATTGAGCTTAAGCGCAAGGATGGGCAGAGCGTTCCATACGAGCTTGTCGTGGATACGATGCCGATCACGAGCGGACCTCAGGCGCCGCGCACGGCCGGCCTTCACTTCCGTTTCGGGTATCGTTTTCGTCCGTATATGGCCGGCGGATGGCTTGAGTCTAATCGTGAGAATCGCGTCAGTTTCGATCCGCAATTCGAGACGTTCTCGCCGAGTTATCCGAAGCCGAAGTTTTCTGTCGGCATCAAACGGCTCCCGAATGGACTTAAAAAGGTTCGCATCAAAGCTTCCGTCGTCGAGAATCCTCGGCAGAAGGAGGATTCGCGATGAGTCTCGTTCTTTGCCTTTTCGCCTCGCTGAAGATATTCCAGGTCGATCCCTACGACCACCGAATGTGTTTGCCGAATGCGGATCCTCCAAGCGGAGTCAAGACTGAACGACTCGTTGTTTCCGCCGCGCAAGGGGAATTCGAAAGTGTCTCCTTTGTGGCCGTAACCGATCGTGATTTGAAGAAGCTGGATTTTCGTCCCACCGCCTTTGAGGGTCCGAACGGCGTGAAGATCGATGCCTCTCAAGTCGATTTTGCCCTCGTCAAGACGTGGTATCGCGCACAGGAGCGTTGGTGGAACTTGATGCTGGGTAAGCTCGAGCCCAATCTCATGCCCGAGCTGATTCTTCACGATGACGCGCTCATCAAAGTCGACGAAGAAAAGAGGATCAATTACCTACGGATTTACACTCCCGAGGGGATAACTTACCGCAATATCAGTTCTCCCGACGAAAAGGGCGCTTTCGATGATTGTCTTCACAAGGTGATGGATGCCGAGAAATTCGTACCGTTCGATCTGAAGAAGGATCGGCGTCAGCAATATTGGGTGACTGTTCACGTACCCGAGAACGTACCCGGCGGACATTACATCGGCTATCTCAGAGTGTTCTCGGACGGTCAGCCGATTCGTCGCATTCCCATAGATCTGACGGTCTATCCTTTTAAACTGCCGTATGCCCGCACGCATTACGACACGTCGCGCGAATATAATCAGTACTGGCTTGTTTTCCCGAGCTTGCAGCAGTTCGTCAAAGGCTTTCATAACCTTGATCTCGCCGAGAAGAAGTTCCGCAAAATCATGCGCTCGATGGTCGAGCATAATGTCACCAATCCTCACGGGCCCGGCGACTTCAAGACCGATACGATGGACGATCTCTCCGTCCGAGCGCTCATCATCATGCGGCAGGAAGGCATGGCCTGTCGTGAAGTCCTGTGCGGAAGGGCTTACTCGTTCAAGTGGTGGTATCGGATGGTCGAGAAAAAGAGCGTCGACAAGGTGAAGGAAGCGGATACTTGGAAACGCTGCATGGATGAGTACCGCGCCTACGTCGACTTCCAAATGGCGACGCTTGAGCGTTACCTCGGCCATCATAAGTGCGGCTTTTGCGGCGGGGACGAGTGGGGAACTTGGATGCACGAGCAATTCGCCGAGTGTTGGGACTATGTTCACTCAAAGGGCGGTGAGATATGGGTTGACAGCGGCAAGCCGGCGGAAATCGGGTGGAAGATCGAGATGGACGATATCCCCGCCACTTGCACGCCGGAGGCGGCCTGGCTCCGGCACAACTGCGGCGTACGCGCCTTTACGTATGCGTCTCCATTCGCGGGCCCGATTTGTCCCGAAATCTGGCGTCGTACGATGGGCCTTCGCTATTATTACGCCGATTTCGACGGTGTCGACAATCTCAGATTCATCGGTAACTACAATCATTGGAATGATTTCGTTGCGAGCAATCCTCCTTACGCTCAGTCGGGAATCGTCCATCTTACGTATGACGGTCTCATTTCGACGCTGGGCTGGGAGGGGATCCGTGAGGCCTTTGACGACGTGCGCTATCTCTCGCTTTTGCGTCTTCGCGCGGAAGCCGCGCTCGCGAGCAAGAGTCCTTCCATCCGCCGACTCGGGAAGCGCGAGATCAAATGGATGGATTCGATCGATCCCGAAACGGTGATTGATCTTGTCGCGTTTCGCCGTGAAGTCGCCAAGCATATACAAGCGCTCATCGCGGTGGTCGGACCCGAGCCGCCCGCTCCCGATACGGTAAAGCCCCCGCCTGCTGCGTTGCCGCCGTCGGCTACACATATAAATTAAAGTTGTATATGTTGAAGGCGAGTAAGTTAGAATTTCGAGTAGCGATTAAGGAGACTAATGATATGAAGAAAGACTTTGGGGTTAAGACGTGGCTTTATCCGATGCCCGTACTCATGATCGCGACGTATAATGACGACGGGTCGCCGAATGTGATGAATGCCGCGTGGGGCGGAACGGGCGGAGAGGATACGCTTACGATCTGCATCGACAACACGCACAAGACTTGGGCGAATATCGAGAAGCGCAAGGCGTACACGGTTTCGGTCGGAACTGCCGCGCAAGTTAAGGCGTGCGATTACTTGGGATGCGTTTCCGGCAATAAGACAGCCGATAAGGTTGCGAAGGCGGGATTCCATACGACGAAGTCCGCGCATGTCGACGCGCCGACGATTGACGAGCTGCCGCTCGTCTTCGAGTGTGAGCTTGTTTCGATGGATCCGGAAACGTGCCTCGTGATCGGCAAGGTCGTCAATGTCGCCTGTGATGACGCGGCGCTTATTGATGGTAAGCCGGATGCGGAGAAGATCGCTCCCATTACTTACGATCCTGTCGCTCACGTGTATCGTCCGCTCGCCTCTCCTCTCGCCCCCGCGTTCAAAATCGGCCTCGAGCTCAAGTAAGAATTTTTGCAAAAATGTGCATAATGTAGTGATGGATTGAGGCAAAAATGTGCAATTCACCATTGCAAAACAAGCAAAAATGTGCTATAATAGTCGGCGATGAGGTTATAATGCATGAAAAGAGAAGTAGAATCGCAGATTATAGCATGGAAAGAGCGAGCTGATCGTAAACCGCTTGTCCTAATGGGTGCGCGTCAGGTCGGTAAGACCTGGCTGATGGATGATTTCGGTCGAAGAAACTTTGCGCATGTGCATAAGTTTAACTTTGACAGTCAGAGCGAACTGAAGCAACTTTTCGCGCGAGACAAGGATCCTGACATGCTTCTTCCAAAGCTCTCACTCCTAAGCGGATCAAGGATTGACACGAAAAGGGATGTCGTTATATTCGACGAAATCCAAGAGTGCGGCGACGCGTTGAATTCGCTTAAGTATTTTTATGAAAAGTGCCCTGAATTGGCAATTATGAGTGCTGGTAGTCTGCTCGGTGTTAAGATCAATAAGAATCGTAAGAAAACAGAAGATTTACCCAAGACATACCCTGTAGGGAAGGTTGAGTTGTTGGATGTCGAGCCAATCAACTTCTCGGAATTTCTACGAGCACGCAATGAGATGTTGTGGGAATTCTATATGTCGATCAAAGGGCAGGATCCGATAGATGAGATATTTCATAATCGGCTGTGGAGTGAGTATCTGCTCTATTTGATGATTGGTGGTATGCCGGAAGTTGTCACCTCATATTTGACGGAAGGGGATCCCAAACGTGTCAAGAAACTGCAATCAGATCTTGTCACGCTCTATGAGAACGACATTGTTAAATACAATGGCGAGATTGATGCCGCAAAGATACTTGTTATATTAAGAAGTGTGGTCTCGCAGCTTGCTAAAGAGAATAGTAAGTTCATTTACGGAGCTTCCGTTCCCGGTGCGCGCGCAAGAGGGTACGAGGAGGCAATCGAGTGGCTTGTGTCGGCTCGCATGGTCAGAAAGATCAATAATCTTGAGAAGATCGAATATCCGCTTGAGCGCTATGATATCCGCAATGCGTTTAAGCTTTATCTGAATGACGTCGGTATGCTTAAGTCAATGGCAGGGGTGTCGGATGAGTCGCTGCTTTTGGATAAGGATTTTTCATTTAAAGGGCACCTGATCGAGAATTATGTCTTTCAACAGCTTGTCGGTCGCACGGATGCGAAATTGCACTATTGGGCTGAGCGAAGCGAGAGGGAAATAGATTGTGTTATCCAATATGGCGACGAAGCGATTCCCATAGAGATAAAAGCGGGTAAGGATAAAAGTGCCGCGGCATTTAAATCGTTTGTTAACAAAAATCATCCCAAGTATGCGATTCGGTTCTCTGAAATGAACTTGCGAAAAGACGGTGCTTTTGTGAATATCCCGCTTTACCTTGCGCCGCGTTTTGCCGCGTGTCTTGATTATAATGAGCAAGAGTAAAGGCGAGATTCGTGCGGCGATGCGCTTGAGGCGAAAGGAGGTATCGCCCGCACAGCGGGAGGCGTCGGGGAAAGCTCTTTCGAAGCGACTTCTCAGCGATGAGCACGAGCTGGACGCGGCACTTTTGAAGAAGGGACCGATTGCCGTGTATCTCGCGTCGAAAGAGGAGATCGATCTAACAGATTTCATTTCTGCTGCGCTTTCCGGCGGATGCGAGTTAGTCGCGCCGCGTTGGAACGGTACGGACTATGAACTCGTTCGTTTGGATGATCTCAATACGCTCGTGAAGGGTCCACACGGAATCCTCGAGCCGCCGAAAGGCGAGGTCGTGCGTCCCGAAGATGTCCTCGTGTGGCTTGTGCCCGGGCTCGCTTTCACCAAAGACGGCGGTCGTCTTGGCTATGGCGGGGGATGGTACGACCGTCTGCTTGGGCGTGCCTCGGCGCATGCTCCCAAGATCGGTATCGCTTACGATTTCCAAATCCTCCCGGAGCTTCCTACAGAAGCTCACGACATACGTCTCGCTTCAATAGAAAGTTATCGATGAAAAAACAGATATTGCTTGTCTTGGTCTTGGCTACCACGATTCTCTTGTCAAACGGTAGTTTCGCGGAGAATGCCACGTCGAAGAAGGATAAACCGCGGAAGGCTGAAGTCGTTTGTCTCGCGGGAGAGACGATCGGCAAGACGCTTAAGGGCAAGGAAGTCGACGCCAGCAAAGCCAGTTTTGTCGATAAGATCGTTGAATTCAAACCGGCGGAGAAAACAAAACTTCTCGGAAACTTGGTAACTGATGACACGGCGAAATACTATGCCGGCGTTAAGGGCGACAAAGTAGCTTGGATTAGAGTCGTCTTCGATGAGAAGTCGGATATGACGAAGCTCGTTGCCGTGCTCGATAAGCAGTTCGGAAAACCGAAACCGACTGAAGAGCAGACGGCGCGCGTTTATGTTAAGGGCAATACTTGGGCGGTTTATCGCGATAAGGAATTGAACTTTGCGAATCGTCGGCAGATTGTCCGAGTAGAGATGGAATTCTTGTTTCGACGCTTGGCTTCGGGAGCGTGCGGCGATTACGAGACAATCGAACGATCGTTATCCATCTTGCCGCCCAAAGACAAGGAGGCGATGAAAGATTTGTTCTTGGGTGTTTTCCTATCAACAAACCTTCCTGGCGATCCGAAAGATTACGGAATCAAGCAAGACATCGTCTATTTGTCCAACGAGTGGCTGCCAAAGCAATTCGATCTCGCGCTTAAGGGTGAAGGAGCGGTAAAACTTTACCGTGAAAAGATGAAGAATACGGCGCTTGCGCCTGTGCCAAAGCTTGAGGACGATAACTATGATTGGTACGCGCGGCATGAGCGTATTCTCAAAGAAGCGAAAGCGATGAATCCGGAGATTGTCCTCATCGGCGACTCGATTACCCATCATTGGGCCGGCTTAAGTTCGATCGGCGGAGAGGATGTGACGCCGCATTTTAAGGCGGCATTCAAGGGGAAGCGAGTGCTCGATCTCGGCTTCGGTTGGGACCGTATTCAGAATATGCTTTGGCGCGTCGAAAATGGAGAGCTCGTAGGTCTTAAGCCCAAAACGATCATCATTATGGCCGGTACGAATAATATGACAGGGACGAAAAATGCGCGGGCCAATAATGCCGAAGAGATTGCGGAAGGGGTGATCTACCTGGTCAATAATGTTCAACGCTTTGCGCCGAGGGGCGCGAAGATCGTTGTAATGGGAATTTTGCCGCGGGCCGGGAAGAACGACCCGATGAGGACGACGGCAAAAGAAGCGAACCGGTATCTCAAGAAGTTCGCGGAGAAGAAAGGTCTCGACTTTATCGATCTTTCCGATAAGTTCGTCGACGAGTCGGGCGAAAGAATCAAGACGCTCTATCGAGATTCCGTCCACCTTACGCCCTCCGGCTATGCCATCTGGGCGGAGGCGCTCAAACCTTATTTGTAATTTACGAGGTCGGATATGAAAATACTCTTCCTTTGCCACGGGAATATTTGCCGCTCGCCTATGGCCGAGTTTGTGATGAAGGACCTCCTTGGAAAGGAGGGACGGACGGATATTGTCGTTGAAAGTGCGGCGCTGCATACGGACGAAATCGGCTCGGACATTCATTCGGGCACGCGTCGCCTCCTCGATCTTCACGGCATCGCTCACCCGCGTCGCGCGGCGTGGCTTCTCACCGCGGCAAAAGCGAGCGAGTATGATCTTTTGATCGGCATGGACGCCTACAACATCGCGGACTTGAAGCGCCTCGTTTATCCCGAGGATCGTCCGAAGATTCGAAAGCTCCTTGAAATCGCCGGCGAGAATCGTGATGTCGCCGATCCATGGTACACGGGCGACTTCGAAATCACTTATTCCGATGTGCTCAAAGGTTGCACGGCGCTCCTTAAGGAATTGCCATAACAAATGAAGATGCCGTTACCTATTCGCATTGTGCTGGGCTGGTTTGCAATATTGATTGTTGCGACCGTAGGATTGCTTGGTTTTTGTCTTTGGCAAATTTTCGGGGAACAGAAGGGGCTCTGGACTGTTCTTTCGTATGCGGTGCATGCCGTAACTTGTCTGGCGCTTCCAGTAGGATTCTTCTATGGCATAATTCGTCGTAAACGGGAATTGGTCGAGGTTCCATATCTGCTAATAGGAATTATTACGGCAATAGTGCTGTTTGGTGGAAAACTTTTGGGTTATTCCGTTATTGTATTTTTCGCAACGGTCATCCCCGTCTCGTTGATGAACTCTCCTATTTCGCTTAAATGGTTCAATGAAGAGAAGGATCGGCGGTTGAGTGTCGGCTGTGGCTTCTTGATTTTACTTGCTACGTTAGGCATCTTTTCAAGTAGTGTATTAATGTCTTTGTGTGATGGGGAAAGGAAGATGCGAGTAGCCTATTTGTCTGCATGTGCATTGCAGGGGAGAAATTTGCAAAGATGGATTAGGGAGGGAAATCCCGACTGGGAAATCGTGTTTGATAAGAATGAATGGAATGTGTTGGATGCAGGGGAAGATATGGTGGCTGACTTCTTTCCTGTGATGATTACCGCGAACTTTGATATTAAGGAGATTCCTCAATCTTGGGATGGCGTTAAAGACCAAGATAAGCTGATTGAAATTCGCGGGTTTTCCTCGAAAGCGCATAAGGATGGAGCTCGTAGTGCGATAGACAAGCGTGCGATAATTGTTATTCGCAAGGGTGGGACTGCGCAAATAATCAAAGCCAAGTATCTGACATTAAAAACACTTATGTGCGGAATGCCGTATAAGCTCTCGAAGCCATTGCGCGTCATGACTAAAGACGAGCTGAAGCGTCTTCTTGAGACGCCACTGCAGTAATAATGGGGAAAGGAAGTAGACCGTGACAGCAAAAGATATCTATAAACTGATAACGAAGATTGTTGGGAGTATCGCGCTATTGCTCGGCGGACTCTTCGTGCTTTTGTATGTCTCATTTGTGCTTGCGATGGGGTCGCTTCATGCAGGTCTTTATGCGCTTCTTTGGTTTGGATTTATCTTGGGGTTCGTTTTGTGCGTTATGCGTAGGATATGGGGCGTTCGTTGGTTCGTGCGCATCGGAGGGATATTGATCATCCTTCCCGTCCTCGCTTGGGCGTGCGTTGAGGGATATGATTGGTGGACGAAAGACCGCTTCGAGAAACTCGAGAATCGCGTCGATTGGTGGGAGTATCGCCCGTTTGAAGCGGATTCGAAACTTGTGAAAGTCGTTGCGCCGGATGAGTTCCGCTTTGAGGGCGACGCGCCGCGCATAGACTGTGCTTACGCGCTTTATCCGATTGGCGCCGCGGCCTATCAAGCGTTATCTACAGAGACCAATAATATTTCCGCTTATGCCGCTTCATCTCCGCTCGCATATGAGAAGCTGACGGAGCGAGATTTTCCTATGTATGCTTCTGATCTAATTCTCGCCTTGGCGCCGTCGAATGCGGATATCGCAAGTGCCGCGAAGAAAAATCTCTCCTTTGAGTTGACGCCGATAGCGAAGGACGCATTTGTCTTTATCGTGCCGATTACGAATCCGATTGAGGGCCTGACGAGTGAGCAAATCCGCGGCATTTACTCGGGGAAGATCACATCTTGGCGCGAGCTCGGCGTTGATCTTGATGCCAAACTTCTGCCGTATCAACGCAATAAAGGCAGCGGTAGTCAGACGGCGCTTGAACGGCTGATGGGCGAGACGCCGATTATGCCGCCGATTAAGGAAGATCGACTCGGAGGTATGGGCGGTATCATCAGTGCGACGGCTGATTATCGCAATTATCCTGGTGCGATAGGGTTCACGTTTCGTTATTATGCGAACGAGCTTGTAAGAGATAAGCGCATCAAGCTCCTTAAAATCGACGGTATTGATCCGACGGTTGAGAATATTCGCTCGGGACAATATCCGTTCGTCGAAACGGCGTATGCGATTACGGTTTCCGAGCGTAAGGGGAATGTGAAAAAGTTTATCGATTTTCTTGTCTCGCCCGTCGGACAGTCTCTTATCGAAAAGACCGGCTATGTCATGCCGTAAATGGGTGATAGAGCCGTTCTGATAGAGGTGACACTAAAGTGACATAACAAAGACAAGATTGAGAGGTGAGGTATGGGTAGGATTGAGAATGTTGAGATTTTTGAAGATTCGATGAGGACGGCGCGATATGAGCGACGCGACGGCCGCGCGAGCGATTTATGTTGGCAATACACGTCAGATTGCGGCATGAAGAAGTGGTGGAAGGTGAGTCAAGGCAGAATATTCAACTGATGATTGCGTCAGTTACGGTATATCCGTCGAGCGAATTCGCCTTTACTTGAATGCAAATATATGAGAGGCCTTCGGCTTGATCGGCAAAGATTTGACGCTTGACACAAGGATCGATGCGAACCCAATCGCCTGCAACAAGTTCAATGGTCTCGCCGTCAAGAAGCGCCCGTCCGCGTCCAGAAAGAATACCATAGATTTCCTCATTGTTTCGATGGGCGTGGACAAAGGGTACGCTTGTGCCTGCGGGAAGATGGTTGATGCTCACTTCCGCTCCTGTTAACGCCAGCTTTTCATGCAATTCAGCGCGGTCCGCGTTGCCGATGTTTGTTTTTGCGTAGTTCATGGCGGTTTCCTTTCTGTTGAAGTTAATTTTGTGCGATAGTATAACATAAACCGTCAGGTGAGAAAAGTACGCACATTTTTGTTACCGATTTACAACTAAAGGGGTTTGTGATATAATTAATTCTAAGGAGGAATCCTCATGAAGAGAAAAGACGAACTTCCGGAATGCCCTGTCGCGACTGCCGTCAATCTGATTGGCGGGAAGTGGAAGCTGCTGATTTTACGGAATCTCAAGTTTCGCCCTTGGCGGTTCAATGAGCTTCAAAGTGATTTGGATGGTGTCTCGCACAAAGTTTTGGCGGATAGTCTTCGTCAGATGATGAATGACGGGCTTGTCGATCGCCTCGATTTTCATGAAAATCCACCGCATATTGAGTACGCTCTTTCGGAGTTGGGAAACTCGATGCTACCGATTATAGATGCCCTTGCAGCGTTTGGGAAGCATTACAAGCGCGTTGTCGATGCCCGCCGACTCGAGTGGCTTGAGTCGCATAAGGACTGAGCGCGCCCCATCATGGATATGAACATCATGCCGTGATGTCTCGCATTCTACTGCGCTATACTATTGACAATATTATACCCGAAATGGTATAATATTTGGTGTCTTGAGTAAAGTTATACCCGAACGGGTGTTGTTTAGCGTGCTTGCTGCTGATTGTACCCTATCGGGTGTAGGAGAGATATGAAGATTGCTGAATTTGTGAAATTGAAGCGTAAGGAGAATAATCTGACGCAGGTCGAACTCGCCGAACGAAGCGGGGTCGGGCTTCGTTTTTTGCGCGAGCTAGAGCAGGGGAAAGAAACTCTCAAGATGGATAAGGTGAATCAGGTTCTGCAGATGTTCAGTTCGACATTGGTGGTTGGCGAGATGGAAAGGGATTTGAGCTATGCGGAAGGCTGAGGTCTTTCTTTTTGGCGCGCGCGCCGGACTCCTTGAGGAAAAAGAGCCGCGTGGGTTTCGTTTTACTTACGCGGCAGATTATCTGACGAAGGATGGAGCGATTCCGTTAATGCCGCTGATGCCTTTGCGGGAGGAACCATACGAAAGCGATGCACTCTTTGCGTTCTTTGACGGATTGATTCCGGAGGGATGGCTTCTCGATATTGCCGAGAAATCTTGGAAGCTCAATCCGCGCGATCGGTTTTCGTGTCTGCTGGCATGTTGCAAGGATTGCATCGGCGCGGCAAGTATTCGG
>JAZLMG010000037.1:0-2222 GCA_045598585.1 Kiritimatiellia bacterium | reverse complement strand
CGAAGAAAAGCGCCGCGCTTCGGTTCAAGCGGAAACGCTCGAGAAACTCGAAAAGCTTTTACAGGAATCGGTAAAGAACGGCGAAGTGATTGATGCCGAATTTTACCTCAAAATAATCAAAGGAGTCAAATGAGTTTAGCTGTCGGTATCGTCGGCTTACCTAATGTCGGCAAATCCACTCTCTTTAACGCGCTTACGAAGAAACAGCAAGCCGCGGCGGAAAACTATCCTTTCTGTACCATCGAACCGAATACCGCCGTCGTCGAAGTGAACGACTCGCGCCTTGAGAACCTCGCGAAAATCGTCTCGCCTCAGCAGATCATCCGCGCGACCGTCGACTTTACCGATATCGCCGGTCTCGTCAAGGGCGCTTCGAAGGGCGAAGGTCTCGGCAATAAGTTCCTCGCCAACATTCGCGAGTGCGATGCGATTTTGCACGTCGTTCGTTGCTTCGAAAATGATGACATCATCCATGTTCAGGAAGGCGGCAACAAGTCCGCGCCGATCGATCCCGTCGGGGACGCGGAAGTCATCGAAACCGAACTCGTCCTCGCCGATATGGAACAGCTCCAGAAGCGCTACGACAAGGTCTCGAAAGAAGCGAAGGCGAAGCCGGCTGTGCGTCCCGAGGCGGAAGCTTGCGCGGCATTGTTGAAGCACTTGGAAGAGGGTCAGCCCGTCCGCTCGTTCCCCAGAAAGGAAGGCGACGCGATCATTCAGGTCATCAAAGAGCTTCACTTCCTTACCGAAAAGAAGGTCATCTACTGCGCCAATGTTGCCGATGATAACGTCAAGGGCGAAGGCAACGCGCATGTCGAAGCCTTGCGCGAATATGCGACGAAGAACGGCTCCGAACTCGTCGTCATCTGCGCTCAGATGGAAGCGGATCTCGCGGGTCTTTCGGACGAAGAAGCGAAGGAGTTTTTGAACAGCTACGGGCTCGAAGAAAGCTCGCTCGATCGAACGATCAAACTCGCCTACCATACTCTCGGCCTCGCGAGCTACTTTACCGCGGGCCCGAAGGAAGTTCGCGCTTGGACGTTCCATCGTGGTTGGAAGGCGCCGAAGTGTGCGGGCGTTATCCACACCGACTTCGAGAAGGGCTTTATTCGCGCTGAAGTCATCGCTTACGAGGACTATGTCAAGCATAACGGCGTCGCGGGTTCGCGTGCAGCGGGTGCACTTCGTCCTGAAGGCAAGGAATATGAAATGAAGGACGGCGATGTCGTCGAATTCCTTTTCAACTGATTTAAGAAACAAGGAGAAAATACTGATGAAACACGCTAGCGTTAATGGAGTTGAGATTTCCGGGGAAGCTGTCGGCTTTGAACTCGATCGTCTCGTTCGTTTTTACATGAGCCATGGTATGACGATGGAGGAAGTTAAGCAAAATCTCCCGAAGCTCGAAGAAAAGGCGCTTGAACAGGCCATCGGCGCGAAGCTCCTCCTCGATCGTGCGATGGAGCTCGATATCCCCGTTACCGACGCCGATATCCAGCGGGAAATCGACAACGTTACCGCCCAGGTCGGTGGTGAAGAGAATTTCAAGAAGGCCCTCGAAGCCCAGAACATCACCCTCGAAACCTTCAAGAAGGAACTCGAAAAGGGCGCCAAGGTCAATAAGCTCGTCAATCAGGCCTGCAGCTCCGTCCCTGAGCCGACCGAAGCGGAAATTGCGCTCTTCTTCGAAGCGCATAAGGATGAATTCAAGGTTCCGCACGAAGTTCTTTGCCAGCACATCCTCGTCAAGGGCGCCGAGAAGGAGTCTTATGAGAAAATTGCCGCGATTCGTGAGCGCATCGTCGCGGGCGGTGATTTCGCGAAGGAAGCGGAAGCTCACTCCGACTGCCCGTCGGGTAAGCAGGGCGGATCTTTGGGCTGGTTCGGTCGCGGCATGATGGTACCCGAATTCGACAAGGCCGCTTTCGAAATGAAGAAGGGCGACGTCTCCGATATCGTCCAGACTCAGTTCGGCTACCACATCATCTACAAGGCCGATGAACGCGGCGGCACCGAGCAGACCATCGTCGAAGTTCATGATCAGATCAAGGACCTCCTTCGTCATGAAGCGCGTGGTCGCGCGATGGATGTCTTCGTCGCCGAACTTCGCGAAAAGGTGAAGATCGAATATCGTGAATGCTGTGGCAAGCACGAGCATGGTCATGGTCACGAGTGCCACTGCCATCACTAAGGTGTAGGATATAGGTGTAGGATGGATATCA
>JAZLMG010000036.1:0-5825 GCA_045598585.1 Kiritimatiellia bacterium | reverse complement strand
GCCTCCCCCAAGACAAGTTTTCCCATTCGTAAGAATCTAAAGTCAGGTTGTAGACCACGACCTCGATAGGCCGAAGGTGTAAGCGGAGCGATCCGTTGAGCTGATCGGTACTAATAAGACGTGTGGCTTAGCTTATAAATTTTAATCAAACTTCACTTGAATGTGAGATCTCCAATCTCGAGGAGTTGTAATTCTCTTTAGTTCCCAACTAACGGTTTTTTGCCGGTGGCCATAGAGGAGTTGTCACACCTGTTCCCATTCCGAACACAGAAGTTAAGGGCTCCATCGCCGAGGGTAGTGCGGGACTCGCCCGTGCGAGAGTAGGACGCTGCCGGCTTATATTAAAATTCGGGCGTGGCGCAGTGGTAGCGCAGTTGACTGTTAATCAATTGGTCGCTGGTTCGAATCCAGCCGCCCGAGCCAATTAACGCGATTCATCGAAAGATGGGTTGCGTTTTTTGCTTTTTAAGAACTCTACCCATTGTAAGGCAGAGGGAAATATGGTATAATATCTTTCCAATAAGTCAAGAAAGGAAAGAGCAAAATGAATAAGTGGGTTTGCCCCGTTTGCGGTTATGTCCATACCGGTGATACGGCTCCTGAAAAGTGCCCCCTCTGCGGAGTTCCCGGCGCTAAGTTCGCTAAGCAGGCTGCCGGCCTCGAATTCCCCTGCGAACATCATGTAGGCGACGGTATCGTCGAAGACGCAGAAGTCACTCAGGGTCTCAAGGATCATTTCTACGGCGAATGCACCGAAGTCGGTATGTATCTCGCGATGTCTCGTCAGGCCGATCGTGAAGGTTATCCTGAAGTCGCCGAAGCTTACAAGCGTATCGCTTTCGAAGAAGCCGAGCACGCGGCGAAGTTCGCCGAACTCCTCGGAAAGAAGATCGATATCGTTACCGATTCGACGAAGGAAAATTTGAAGCGCCGTATGGAAGCTGAAGCGGGTGCTACCGCCGGCAAGCTTGCCATTGCGAAGCGCGCGAAGGAGCTTAACTACGACGCGATTCATGACACTGTTCATGAAATGGCGAAGGACGAAGCTCGTCACGGCAAGGCCTTCCAGGGACTCTACAATCGTTACTTCAAGTAAGCGATTCTCGGCCGATTTCAATTGATTTTCGGTGGGAAAAATGATACAATAAAGTGTATTAGATTTACCACCAAAGTAAAGAAAGATAAAAAAATGGAAAACAATACTGCATGGCAGGGATTCGTCGGCGGACGTTGGCAGGAAGAGATCAACGTTTCCGACTTCATCCAGCGCAACTACAAGCCCTACGATGGTGACACTTCGTTCCTCGCTCCGGCTGCTGAATCGACCAACAAGCTCTGGGCTCAGCTCTCCGCTCTCATGGTTGAAGAACGCGCCAAGAAGGGCGTTCTCGATATGGATACGGACGTTGTCGCCGATGTTGACTCGCACCCCGCGGGCTACCTCGACAAGGATCTCGAGACCATCGTCGGTATCCAGACCGACAAGCCTCTCAAGCGCGCGTTCATGCCCTACGGTGGCATCAAGATGGCTGAAGAAGCTTGCCAGATGTATGGTTACACTCCCTCGGCCGAGCTCCATAAGATCTTCACGACTTATCACAAGACCCACAACCAGGGCGTCTTCGACGTCTACACCCCCGAGATTCGTGCCGTTCGTAAGGCCCACATCATTACCGGCCTTCCCGACACTTATGGTCGTGGTCGTATCGTCGGTGACTATCGCCGCGTTGCCCTCTATGGTATCGATGCCCTCATCGCCGCCAAGAAGGCCGACCTCGCGAACGTCGGTGATGGCACGATGACCGATGACGTCATTCGCCTCCGCGAAGAAGTCGCCGATCAGATCAAGGCCCTCAACAAGATGAAGACGATGGCCGCCGCTTACGGTTTCGATATCTCGAAGCCTGCGACGAACGCTCGTGAAGCCGTCCAGTGGACCTACTTCGGCTACCTCGCCGCGATCAAGTCCCAGAACGGTGCCGCGATGTCGATCGGCCGTGTCTCGACCTTCATCGATATTTACATGGAACGTGACCTCGCCGCCGGCATCATCACCGAAGCCCAGGCTCAGGAAATCATCGACCACCTCGTCATGAAGCTCCGTATGGTTCGCTTCGCTCGTATCGAGAGCTACAACCAGCTCTTCTCGGGCGACCCCGTATGGGCGACTCTTTCGATCGGCGGTCTCGGAATCGACGGCCGTTCGCTCGTCACGAAGAACGACTATCGTATCGTCCACACGCTCGAGACGATGGGCCCCAGCCCGGAACCCAACATGACGATTCTCTACTCGAAGCGTCTCCCGAAGACCTTCCGCGAATACTGCGCCAAGGTCTCGATCGACACTTCCTCGATCCAGTACGAGAACGATGACGTCATGCGTCGCGTTTGGGGCGATGACTACGCGATTTGCTGCTGCGTCTCCGCTACCCAGACCGGTAAGGAACTTCAGTTCTTCGGCGCTCGTGCGAACCTCGCCAAGGCCCTCCTCTACGCTATCAACGGCGGTATCGACGAGAAGTCCAAGGCTCAGGTCGCTCCCGAGTGGGCTCCGATCAAGGGCGATGTCCTCGATTACAACGAAGTCATGAAGAAGTTCGACGTTTCGATGGAATGGCTCGCCGCCCTCTACGTCAATACCTTGAACCTCATCCACTACATGCACGATAAGTACTACTACGAAGCCGCTGAGCTCGCGCTCATCGATACGAAGGCTCGTCGTACTTTCGCGACCGGTATCGCCGGCTTCTCGCATGCGGTTGACTCGCTCTCGGCTATCAAGTACGCTAAGGTCACGGTCGAACGTGATGCTGACGGTCTCGCCACCGGCTTCAAGGTCGAAGGCGACTTCCCGAAGTATGGTAACGACGATGATCGAGCCGATGATATCGCCAAGTGGCTCCTCAAGACGTTCATGGCCAAGGTCGCCAAGCACCACACCTATCGTGATGCCGAACCTACGACCTCGATCCTTACGATCACCTCGAACGTCGTTTACGGTAAGGCCACGGGCGCTACCCCCGACGGTCGTCCCGCCGGCAAGCCCTTCGCGCCTGGCGCGAACCCCGCCTACGGTGCAGAGAAGAATGGCCTCCTCGCCTCGCTCAACTCCGTTGCGAAGCTTCCTTACGAGTACGCTCTCGACGGTATCTCCAACACCCAGACGATCAACCCCGCGGCTCTCGGCAACACCGAAGAAGAGCGCGTCGCTAACCTCGTCTCGGCGATGGATGGTTACTTCGCTCAGGGCGCCCACCACCTCAACGTCAACGTCTTCGGCGTTGAAAAGCTTCTCGACTGCCAGGCTCATCCTGAAAAGCCCGAGTATGCCAACTTCACGATCCGCGTTTCGGGTTATGCCGTGAAGTTCATCAACCTCACGAAGGAACAGCAGGACGACGTCATCAGCCGTACTTGCCACTCCTCGCTCTAATAAAGAAGAGGTGAAGAAATGACTATCGGCCGTATTCACTCGACAGAATCGTTTGGGTCGGCCGATGGCCCCGGAGTCCGCTTCCTGGTGTTTTGCCATGGATGCGGATTCCGTTGTAAATACTGCCATAATCCCGATACTTGGGCGAAGCCTTGTGCCCAGGAAGTGACCGCCGAAGATATCCTCAAAAAGGCGCTTCGTTACAAAAATTACTGGGGGACTGAAGGCGGGATTACGGTTTCTGGCGGCGAGCCGATGCTCCAGCCGGAGTTTGTGAGCGAAATCTTCGAACTTGCTCACGCTCAAGGCGTCAATACTTGCATGGATACGGCGGGTGGCCCTTTCACTCGCGAAGGCGAAAAGTTCGCCGCGTTCGAACGCTTAATCGCCGCGACTGATGTCGTTATGCTCGACATCAAGCACATCGACCCTGTTGCCCATAAGGAACTCGTCGGGCAGGATAACGCGAATGTTCTCGATTTCGCGAAATACTTGGACGAGAAGGGCAAGCGGGTTTGGATTCGTTATGTCCTCGTTCCCGGAATCAATGAAGACGAAGCGACTTTAAGAAAAACGGCGGAGTTCATTCATTCCCTCAAGTGCGTCGAGCGCGTCGATGTTCTTCCTTATCATACTCTCGGCGTTTTCAAGTGGAAAGAATTAGGCCTACCTTACGGCCTCGAGGGCGTCAAATCGCCCACTAAGGAACAAGTCACTCTCGCGAGGGAAATCCTCAAAATATGAGAATCTACGACATTGAAGCCGATCTCTGCTCGCATGTGATTGCGAAAAGCGGAAGCGGCTTTTATGTTCGATACGGGTGCCTCGCCAAAATCGCGAAAGATCGAATCGTTTCCGAGATTCGAAAAGTCCTTCCCGAGAAGCTTACCAAGGCCGATTTGACCGAGAAGTTTTACGCGGATTTGAAAATCTTGGTCAGCGTCTTCAAGACCGACGATACGTGCTACAAGCCGATGGTCTTGATCGAGATGATCGACGCTGCGCTCGTCGATATCTTGAAAGAAGAAATCGTCCGCCTCGAATCTACCCTCAATTCCGCGGCGGTTTTGAACTCGAATCGCGCGAAGACGAAAGTAGGGCTTTTGCCGCGTTTCCATTCGGTCTGGGAAAGATCGAGTCGCCTCGCGGAGTATTATGCGCGGCCCGATAACTACATGCGTAATCTCCTCTTGATCGACGACGAGAAGCTGCGGACGATGAAGGATAAGCATGTCTTCCTGAAGAAGGATTTCTTCCCCGAGTTCGCGAAATCGGGGAAGCTCCGCGTCGCCGCGACCCCGCTTAAAAACGCCGCGAACTTGAATTCGATTTACCGCGTGATCGACGATGTCCAATATTATGACGTCGATTATGTTCATACCTACAATCAAGTCTACGACGACATGCTCTGGGGAAAGATCGTGAAGGCCGGTGAAGAGGGTGCCGAGATTCTCGTCTTTCCGGAGATCATGGGTAAGCCCCCGATGGCCGCGTCGATTGCGAAACGGCTGAAGGAGAACGCGGGTAAGGTAAAAGTGCCGCGCCTTATCTTCCTCCCTAGCGTTTGGGATGAAGGACGTAATTATGTGACGGTGTTGACAGGTGAAGGTGAGCTCGTCGCCGAACAGTCGAAGCAATTTTCTTTCCGCTATTTTAAGGACGGCTCCTATTGGCAGGAGCATATCCGCCGCGACCGAAAGATCACGATTATTCACGCCGAGGGAATCGGGCGAATAGCGATTATTATTTGCAAAGACTTTTTGACGACCCAATATGTGACTCAGCTTATGCAGTCCTTCAAGCTCACGATGATTGTCGTACCGTCCTTCTCGACGGGTTCTTACGACTTTATGAAGTCGCTCGAGCTTTGCGCGAAGGATGATTGCGCGGTCGTCTGGATCAACACTTGTGCCGCGATGCGTTTCGCGAAACGTCTCGGCAAAGAAGACAATCTTCGTCACATCGGCTATATCCGCAAGCGTGTCGCCAAGGACGGCGACTCGGCCCAGCGTCTTTGCGTCTTTCCGTCCTGCGCCGGTGCCGCCAAGGGCGAATGTGACAAATCCTGCCTCTTCGTCGAAACGATCGAAGCGGTATAGTTTTTGGTAAACGAACCGCGAATCTTGGCGGCTACCGCCGCGTTGCACGAATCGCTTTGGTTGAGGTCAAATCGTTTCGATTTACGGCTAACGAATAACGAATCCGTTTCGAGTAAACTCGAGGCTTCATTATTCGTCATCCGTACCCCGTACCGGGGCTGACCTAAACCAAATCGACACGAATAACCGTCAGAGTATTCGGAATTAACACGAATAGAATGGAATTAAATTATCAGTGTCATTATGATAGATGTCTTATAAAATCATTCGTGCAACGGCGCGGTAGCGCCATT
>JAZLMG010000035.1:0-2494 GCA_045598585.1 Kiritimatiellia bacterium | reverse complement strand
ATCCGCCACTCTCACGCCTCATTATTGCTAACTCGGCGATCCCGTTCGACTTGCATGCCTAATCCACGCTACCAGCGTTCGTTCTGAGCCAGAATCAAACTCTCAGAAAAAGAATTTTGAGTTTTGAATCTTTCGATTCTTTATTTAGCTCTCACACAAACATTTACTGTTCCATGTCTCTTCAAAAGACACACCTTCATCTCATCTATCAAAGATCATGTTCGTCTATTCAGGCGAACGAGTGCATATTATATCATAAATCCCCTCGCTTGCGCAAGGGGGTATTTTAAAAAATTTTTCGTTTGGAAAATTACGCTCAAACTCAGAAGTTATTCATCTCGAGCTGGAAGTAAGCCTGCGGGTGATCGCAGACGGGGCAAACTTCGGGGGCCTTCTCGCCTTCGACGATAGCGCCGCAGTTACGGCACTGCCACTTGTTCGTACCGATCTTGACCCAAACTTCACCCTTCTCGATGTTCTTCGCGAGTTTAAGGTAACGCTCTTCGTGATGAGCTTCGACCGTAGCGACGGCGCGGAACTTCTTGGCGATTTCGGTGAAACCTTCGGCGTCGGCTTCTTCGGCCATGCGCTTGTACATTTCGGTCCACTCTTCGTGTTCACCCGCGGCAGCTGCGAGGAGGTTCTCGGGCGTGGACTTGATGCCCTCGAACAGCTTGAACCACATCTTCGCGTGCTCCTTTTCATTGAGCGCGGTTTCCTGGAAGATCGCGGCGATCTGTTCGTAGCCGTCCTTCTTCGCCTTCGAAGCGAAGTAATCGTACTTGTTGCGAGCTTGCGACTCACCGGCAAAGGCGGCCATCAAGTTCTGCTCGGTCTTGGATCCTTTGAGTTCCATTTTCTTTTCTCCTTATTTATAGTTCAATTGTCTGTGACATTCATACGCGGCAATCGAGACGGCATTGGCGAGATTGATCGATCTCGCGTGCTCGCCCGGCATCGGAATTTTGAAGAGCTTATCCGCATATCTTTCGTAGAAGTCTTTCGGAAGCCCATGCCCTTCATTCCCGAAAACAAGCGCATCCCCCTCCTCGAACTCACACTCGTACAAAGTCTTCGTTCCGTGAGTCGAGAGGAAGTGGACGCGATTCGGCTTCTCCGCTTCAAGATAGTCTTCCCATGTATCATGAATCGCGATGTCGAGATGGGGCCAATAATCGAGCCCTGCTCTCGCTACCGCCTTATCGTCGAGTGTGAAGCCGAGGGGGCGAACAAGATTGAGCTTAACGTCGAGCCCGACACAAAGCCGCCCGATCGCACCCGTATTATGCGGAATCTCCGGCCTTAAGAGGACTATCGAAAACTTCTTCATTAAGCATATATTATACCACTTTCCCCTCATGCCGTCAAACCCTCATCCTGGCAGGATTTGGCCTGACGGCGGAACGCGAAATATCTGTTTATTAATATGTGGCGAATAAAAGAAAAGCTTGAGAGCGATCAACAGTCGAACGCTTGCGCGGCAAATTGTTAGGTTTGTGAATACTTCTCCTTCATGTTTGTCGACGACTGAGCGAAACGCTGCATCAACCGAAATCACCGAGCGTCAACAAACATGTGCTCGCTTCAACTTTTCTTTTATTCGCCTATTGCCTCGCCGATGCGCGGCGTGCCGCATACTGCGGCATTGGTATGGTCTTAACGTCCTCGACTGCCCGTTTACTTACGCGACTTACGATACTCGTAGGGATTGATTGTGTTAGGGCCTTTCCACAAGCCCTTCTTGGCTATGTTATTATCAAATGATCCAAGACCGGGAGGGATAGGGCGGAGCCGAGGGCTTTGAGGACTTTGGTAAATTGCTCGTCTTGAAGGCTGGGGGCTAAATTGCCACTTGGGTGGTTGTGGGCAACGATAATCGAATCGGCACCGACATCAAGTGCTGCGGAGAAGACTTCCGAGGGTTGGACAATGGTCGTTACCGAGTCGCCAAGGGAAACGAGGATCGGTGCGGATAGAGCGCGTTTGTCCGCATCGAGCGGAAGAACGAAGAAGCCCTCACTCTTGCCCGCGATATAGACTGCCGCGGAGAAGAGCTTGCGGGCATCGTCGGCCGTCGAGACGAGAGTCCCAGGCATCGAGGAAAGCATATCCGCCGAAGAAACTGCCGCGGACAATGCGCTAGGCATTTCCCATAGCCCAACGTTCCCTCGGCAAACTACAGGCGAATCGAAGCAGACGATATTCGTGAGTTCATAGTTCCACTCATAGCCCTCATCCCACGCGAATGGGCGCATTTCTGCCGCGCTCTTCGCGTAGTAATCACAAGCGCCGACCACTTTGCCGGGTCAATCCTTGACATCCTTCCAAGACGGAATGAGCGAGAAGTCTTCTTCGCTTAGCGCCGTCGATGCCCACTTGATGAAGTTTCCATACTCTTCCTTGCAAAACGACTTCGCGCAAGTGATCGCAACACGCCCCTTTTCGCTTACCGGCTTCGCGCTTCGATTCTCAACACGCTTCAAGCCAAGCATGA
>JAZLMG010000034.1:0-11423 GCA_045598585.1 Kiritimatiellia bacterium | reverse complement strand
ATAAGGACAAAGACATCACCCCCTACACCTACCGCAAGTCGCGTAAGTAGTCTTTTAGCCACTGACGTCAAAACGGGCAAAAGAGTAGAGTGTAGGCGGAAGGTTTTGCCCGAGATGGAATGAAAAGTCGGGAGCGAATTGGATAACGCTTGAAATGTTGGATTTCGCCGAGGGGAGTGTCTAAGCAGATTCTGTAGACTTAGGCGGATGAGCGGGAGAGCTTTTCATGGAAGGGTCGGGTAAAACCTGCAGCGTACGACGAAATGCGAGATAACATTGTTAAATCTGATACGCGGCGGATTTGTAATCGGGCAAAGCCCGACCCGGCCGATGGTTAGAAAATAGTCAAATTTACCCCTTGCGTGATATAGAGCAAAAATGATATAATATATAGCATTCTGCCCATGGTGGGTAAGGATGAAGCGAATGATTCGGGGTAATCCATCCTCGGACAAAGCGGATTAATCTACAATCAAAAGGATTAAAGGAGAAAACAAAATGGAAATGCCTACCTCGACCCTCACGGGTATTACGCTCAAGGACATGTTTGATGCCGGTCTTCACTTCGGTCATCAGACGAAGCGCTGGAATCCGAAGATGAAAGGTTATATCTTCGATAAGCGCAATGGTATCCACATCATCGATTTGACTCAGACCGTCGAGCTCCTCGACCAGGCCGCTCAGTTCGTCAAGAACGTCGTTCTCGATGGCAAGAAGGTTCTCTTCGTCGCCACGAAGAAGCAGGCCGCCGAACTCGTCAAGGGCGCTGCGGAATCCGTCGAGCAGTTCTACGTCACGGAGCGTTGGCTCGGTGGTACGCTCACGAACGCGAAGACGATCCGTTCGTCCGTCAAGCGTATGCGTCAGCTCCAGGCGACCGCTAAGGCCAATGGTGGTGAACTTTCCGAGCACAAGCAGGAAGCTTCGATGCTCCGCCGCGAACTCACCAAGCTCGAAACCAACCTCACCGGTATCGCCGATATGCAGGAACTCCCCGGCGCCGTCGTCATCATCGACTGCGTTAAGGAAGCCAACGCCGTTAAGGAAGCCGTCCGTCTTCACATCCCCGTCATCGCCATCGTCGACACGAACGCCGACCCTGAGCCGATCGACTACGTGATCCCCGGCAACGACGATTCCGTCCGCGGTATCGAACTCATCCTCGGCGGCCTCACCAAGGTCATCAAGGAAGCCGGCGAAGAATACAGCGCCAAGGCCGCTGATGAAGCCAAGAAGCGTGAAGCCGAGCGCGCCGCTCGTCAGGACGCCGAAAAGGCCGCCCGCGCCGATCGCAAGGCGAAGGCTCCTGCCAAGGCCCGCACGGGTGCCAAGAAGACCTCGGTTGCCGCTAACGTGAAGGCCGCCGCTCGCGCTGCTAAGGAAGCCGCCGAGATCAAGGCGAAGGCCGATCTCGCCGCCAAGCGTCAGGCCAAGGTCGCCGAAGTCGAAGCGCAGGTCGCTGAAGCTCCCGCCACCACCGAGGCTTAATTGAAAGGATTTAGTAATATGGCTATCACTATCGATATGATCAAGCAGCTCCGCGAAGCTACTGCCGCGGGTATGGGTGCTTGCAAGGAAGCTCTTAACGCCACGAACGGCAACATGGACGAAGCCGTCAAGTATCTCCGCGAGAAGGGCCTCGCCGTCGCCGCCAAGCGCGTCGACAAGGAATCGAAGCAGGGTATCGTCGCTTTCGCCGAAGCCGCCGACAAGAAGACGATGGCTCTCGCCGAAATCAACTGCGAAACCGACTTCGTCGCGAAGACCGAAGCTTTCGTCAAGTTCGCCGCTGACGCCGCCAATGTCGCCCTCGAGGGTAAGGACATCGAAGCGACGCTTTCCGACGACTACAAGATGCTCCTCACGAAGACCGGCGAAAACGTGAAGATCCGTCGCTCCGAGCAGTACAAGCTCGAAGACACGGGCGTTCTTTCGGGCTACATCCACATGGGTGGCAAGATCGGCGTCATGGTCGAACTCGCGACTCCTTGCGAAAAGTGCGCCGCTTCCGCCGAACTCGCCGAAGCCGCTCACATGATCTGCCTCCAGATCGCCGCGAACTCGCCTGCTTACATTAATCCCGAGGACGTTCCTCAGGCCGAAATCGACAAGGAACTCGAGATCAAGCTCAACGCTCTCAAGGAACAGAAGGGTAAGCTTCCTCCTGAAGCCGCTCTCGTCGGTATCAAGAAGGGCATGGCCGCGAAGTATTGCACCCAGATCTGCCTCACCAAGCAGGATTACGTCGCCGATGGCGACATCACCGTCGAGAAGTATCTCGAGGGCGTTTCGAAGGCCTGCGGCGGTGCACCGATCACCATCAAGCGCTTCACGCGCCTCCAGCTCGGAGCCTAAGACGATGGAAGCGACCATTCGCGCCAAACTCGAAGAACTCAGGATCGGCCTCCAGAATGATGGGGGCGATCTTGAGCTCGTTAAAATCGAAGGCAAGGTCGTTTATTTGAAGCTGGTCGGTCATTGCGGAAGTTGTCCTTTCGCGATGATGACCTTGAAGCAGGGTATTGAGGTAGCTCTCAAGGAAATCGACCCTGAAATCACCGTCGAAAGAGTCGTGGAATAATGAAGACTTTCAACGTATCTCTCGTTGGTGTCGGTGGTCAGGGTATCATCCTGACTGCCGATTTGCTCGCTGCTGCGGCTGCCATTGCCGGTAAGGACGTCAAGAAGTCCGAAATTCATGGTATGGCTCAGCGCGGCGGTTCGGTTATTTCTCAGGTTCGCTTCGGCGAATCGGTCGCCTCGCCGATCATCCAGGAAGGTACGAGCGACATTCTCGTTTCCTTCGATCGTCTTGAGGCGCTTCGTTGGGGTCATCTTCTTGCCGAAGACGGCAAGGTTCTCCTCAATAATATGGATCTCGTTCCGATTACCGTTTCTTCCGGTCAGCAGCCGGCGGTAACCGATCTTGATGAGCGTGTCGCGAAGGCCTATCCGAAGGCGATTATCATCGATGCGATGAAGATCGCGAAGGAAGAAGTCGGCAATGAGCGCACGATGAACATGGTTCTCGCGGGTGCTCTTTCGACTCTCGTCGATATCGACGAGACTTGCTTCTACAAGGCGATGGAAGAGAAGCTTACGGGCGCCAAGGCGAAACTCCTTGAAGTCAACAAGAAAGCTTTCGAACTCGGAAGGAACGCGGCGAAATGATGTGGAACAGAGCGGCGGAAACTCTTTCTCGTGAAGAGCTCAATAAACTCCAACTCGAAGGGCTTCAGAAGTCCCTCCGTCGAGTTTGGGGTAATGAATTCTACCGCTCTCGCCTCCAGAAAGGCGGCCTCGCTTCTCCCGATGAAGTTAAGTCGCTTGATGATTTGAAGAAGCTTCCGTTCTTCACGAAGGACGATTTCCGCGAAGCTTATCCTCTTAAAATGAGCTGCGTCGACCGCAAGGAACTTCTCGAGTTCCACATGTCGTCGGGCTCGACGGGTACGCCGGTCGTTATGGCGTACACGAAAAACGATTTGAATCAGTGGGCCGAGTGCATGGCGCGTTGCTTCTCGATGGCCGGGCTTGAGAAGGGCGATGCTCTTCAGATCATGCCGACCTTCGGGCTTTTCAATGGCGGCTTCGGTTGCTATCACGGCTCGCGCAAAGCGGGGCTCTTTACGATTCCCGCCTCGAGCGGCAATACCGAGCGTCAGATTCGTCTTATGCGTGATTTTCATGCGAAGGGCTTCGTTTCGGTTGTCTCTTATGTTCCGCGCATTATGGAAATGCTCGATGCCCAGGAAGACCATGACATTCCTTCTTTGCGCGTCGGCATCTTCGGCTCCGAGACTTTCTCCGATGAAATGCGCCGCAAAATCGAAAAGCGTCTCCATATCGAGTGCTTCGACATTTATGGTATGACCGAAACGGGCGGTATCGGCACGACCGGTCAGGATTGCAAGGAACATTGCGGTATTCACGTTTGGGAAGATCAGTACATTACCGAGATTATCGATCCTGTCACGGGCGAAGTTCTTCCCGATGGCGAGTATGGTGAGGCGGTCTTCACTTCGCTTACGCGCGAAGCGATGCCGATTATCCGCTATCGTACTCACGATATCACGCGTATTCTTTCCCGCGAAAAGTGTGCCTGCGGCCGCACTTCGCTTCGTATTGATCGCATTACCGGCCGCACGGACGATATGCTTATCGTCAAGGGCGTCAATTTCTATCCGCGCCAGGTCGAACAGGCGCTGATGGAAATCCCGGGCGTCAAAGATGAATTTCAGATTATCCTCGAAGAGCGTCACGGCATGACCGACGTTACGATTAACGTCGAAGCCGATGAAGGTGTGACGGGCCACATGGTCGCCAAGCACCTTCGCGAGCGCCTCGGCTTCCTTCCCAAGGGCGATGTGTTCCCGGTCGGTTCGCTTCCCCGCAATGAAGGCAAGGCCAAGCGCGTCATTCGTCGCAAAATCGAAGATTAAAAGTTTGGACGATTAGCTCAGTTGGTAGAGCGCTTCCTTTACACGGAAGATGTCGGGGGTCCGAGTCCCTCATCGTCCACCAGCCTTCGCTCCTCCGGAGCTACGGCTGGCAAGCCAGCTATGGAGGAGCGAAGGCTGTCCGCCGTAGCCTTGGCGAAGGAGGACTATTCGGAATGTATTATGCTTATATAATCAGAAGTCTTTCGCATCCGAATGAGCGTTATATCGGTTCGACTTCTAACTTAAAAGTCAGGTTGCAAAAGCATAATGCGGGTGCTGTTCCCCATACTTCAAAGTTTATGCCGTGGAAGGTTGAGAACTATTTTGCGTTTGAAACTAAAGAAAAAGCTTGTGCCTTTGAAATGTATCTTAAGTCGGGTTCTGGGCGTGCTTTCGCCGTTAAACACTTCTGATTGTGTCCTCCACGCGGCATTTTGTACTTGCCGCGGCAAATTATAGTGGCGAAAAGCGCTGGAAATATGGTATAATGGTGCTATGAGAACTGAAAAGTTGATTCATCCCGGCGAGATTATTTTGGAGGAGTTCCTTGTTCCTATGGGGATTAGCCAGAATCGTCTCGCGATAGACATTCGCGTCCCGGCGCCGCGCATTAATGCGATTGTTCACGGAAGAAGATTCGTGACTTCATTCCCGAGTTTATGCCGTTAAAGAGCGCGGCAATGTTCTGAGTGTTATAGCGTTAGCCAGCGTGCGTGCCTCGGCATTCGTGGATATATAATCGACAAGTGGAAGGAAAATTGGAATTATGAAAAAGGCATATCATTGCCCGAAGTGCGGCAAGACCGTTGGTATTGCTGATATCAATGTCGCTGCGGATATAGTTCTTTGCAAATCATGTGGCGAGACGTCGCGATTTTCGGATTTGGTGAATGAGGAGCGAGAGATTGAGGCGTCGCGTGATGAGGCGACGCTTCTCGCGGCTAAGCCGCCGAAGTATTTGAAAGTTGTTGCCGATCCGATGGCAATGGATGGGAAAGTGACTTTCATCTTCCGTCGGTTCAGCAAGTCGGTACTTTTCCTCATTCCGTTCACGGCCGTATGGAGCGGGATTTCGATGGTAGGAATTTATGGTTCTCAAATCGCCAAGCATAGCTTCGATTTGGGCGCTTCACTATTTGGACTTCCTTTTCTCTTAGGTACGATTTTACTTGTTTCGGTTTGCCTTTTCGGTGTGTTCGGGAAGCGGGTTCTGACCCTTCAGCGCGGGAAAGGGCGCTATTGGTTTGGGGTTGGAGTGATCGGCTTTTGGAAGAATTTCGTCTATACGCGGCGCACGAAAGTATCTCTCGGCTGGACGACGTATTCGACAAATAATCAGAATCTCCCGGAGCTTCATCTAACAACCGATGGGTCGTCAGATAAGACTCACATCTGTGCCGGCATGAGCGAAGACGCGATTGAATACATAGCCGCCTATCTCAAACGAGAAATCGCCAGGTCGTGATTAAGCTTCGCCATCGAGGGTCAGTCCCCGTCGAATATGTTGTATTGAATATGTCATTGTGCGTTAAGTTGTCATTTGATATAATAAAAGTCAAATGAGAAAAAGGTTATTAATTTGAAAATGATTAGGAGGAACACATCAATGATAAGAATTCCAATTAGTAATCAATTGAGGCGGCTTTCATTTCGTGAACAAATGGTATGGGCGAGTTCGCTATTTTGGGGTTGTGGGTTTGCATTGTTTACGATTTGGTACTACATTCCATATTGTAAAAAGAAAATGAGAGAAAAAGAGGGGAAGGCATCTTCACTATACAAAATCGCGCTCTATGGATCAATAGTTTTCTTTGTCTATCAACTGGCTGTGTGTGGAATGGTTGTGTGGCTTTGTGTGTAGAATTACGATAATCTTATCTGTCCGTACTGCGGGCGTCGAGCGGCGCTAATAGTTAGCTGAGGGTGATTTGAAAGGAGAAGATATGCTGAGTATTGGGTATGAATTGACGAAGACTGAAAAACGAATTTCGCGTGAGTTGATTCAGCGAGGTTTGGAGCGAGAGTGCACGCGATTCATTGGCGAGATGCGCAACTTGGTGAATGAAACGCGCGAAGATGTCCACGCACATTACATTGACATCTATCGAAAGACTAAGTCTTTCGACAAGCATGTCGCGTGGCGTTATGATGGTATGACGGGCAGCAAGTATTTGCATTGTGTTGCCTCGCTTGTTAGTGATAAGATTCTTTCCGATGACGAAATTGTTGGATATAGCGAAGAGATTCGTGAACGTATTTTCCGCATGGCGGGGCGTCGCAACACTACTGACATAAAAGCATCAATCGGAGATGAGATCGGTGCGGCGAATGAGAGCTTGTAAGGAGATTGAAGGGAGAAAACTCTTTGCCAATTCGGGTACACAAAGCTCGCCGAAAAGCTAAAGTATAGGGGATTCTCTCATCATTTTTAGAGTCATTCCCTCTTGACATATTACGCAATAGGTAATATAATATGCGTATATGATTTTGAGCTACAAAGACGAAGAAACAAAGAAGTTATACGAAACCGGTAAAAGTCGGAAGTATAATGCGATTCTTCGTGTCGCCTTGAGAAAACTTGATATGATTGCTGCGGCAACTCAAATAGAGACTCTGAGAGTGCCGCCCGGTAATCGACTTGAGAAGCTTGAAGGCGATAGAGCAGGAACTTGGAGCATACGAATAAATGACCAGTGGCGCGTGTGCTTTAAGTGGGAAGGGTCAAACGCCACGGAGGTCGAGATCGTTGATTACCATCATTGAGGTGAGCTATGAGAACTGAAAACTTAATTCATCCCGGCGAGATTCTCTTGGAGGAGTTCCTTGTCCCCATGGGGATTAGCCAGAATCGTCTCGCGATAGACATTCGCGTCCCGGCGCCGCGCATTAATGCGATTGTTCACGGGAAGCGTTCGATCTCTGCCGATACTGCGCTTAGACTCGGCCGCTATTTCAAGATGGAACCGCAGTTCTGGCTTAACCTCCAGAATAACTATGATATCGGCGTTGCACAGCGCGGCATTTGGAAGAAGATCCGAGACTTTATTCCCGAGTTCATGCCGTTAAAGAGCGCGGCAATGTTCTGAGTTTTGGAGTGTTTATTGGCGCGTGCCGCGCAAGCATTCGATTGAGCCGATCGTCGTTCCTGCTTTGACATTTTTGTCGCAGTTAGTCTAATAATGAGAGATACGCAGATTTTCTCAAAGAGTTTTTGGGGCGTAGCCTTGGGGATTGCGTTGGCAGGGTGCTGTCTAGAAAATAGTAGCACAAGCAAGCGGCCTTTTGAAGTTTCTGTCGTTGAACAACCTTTTAATGTTGATTCTCGTCGATCTACTGATATTGAGGATAATCAAGTCTGGAATTATGATAGGGATAGGGATCATAAGAGTTTTTATGGTGATAACGGGATTGTGAGGTCGGCTCCTGTGATAATGGGCAGTAGAGTAGTTGAAGTACGGAAAGAAAGAAATAATATAGTTATTCGTGATATCAAGACCAAACGGATTCTCGCGACTCATATGGCAGGGTGGAGCAGCTTCTTGCAATGTGTCGGAGTGATTAATGTGCAAGGGAAAAGTTATTTGTTTGTGATCAAAGGAGTTGCCACATACAAGAATTATTCGCGAATTCATGTGTTCAACGATGAGTTCAAGTGCTGTTATGAAACGAATATTGAAGGGCGGACTTGGCAAATTGAGAATATAGGTTGTAATGGTGACGTTCCTTTTGTTGGCATCAAAAACGCATGGGGCGAACGGAAATTGCGAATTGATTTTAAGCATGTCATGGAACTCAAGTGAATTCTTGGACGACACTCTGGGTCTTGTGTACTACAATTATCGACACTACGAGCTGATAACTGGAAGATGGTTGCGTATGGGGGTGTATTAGCAAATGCAGATTTTGGGATGGAGTTTGAACGACATGGTGACGGTGCATGGCAGTTGCAGAGTGATCATACACTTGGTGGTATCTCAGCGTCTGTGGCTGTCGATGCGATATTCGCTCAATGCTCATTTGAATACATACTTATGGAGTGGTAATAGATGAAAATTGTAACTTTCTACAGAGAAAAAGCAACTGATAATCGTTGTCTTACCAAAGAGACCAGGGATAATAAAGATTTTTCTATGCCTACGTTGGAAGATGGAGAGTATATGCTTTGGCAGGGTGTTCCAGTGCCCACGGTTCTGCGATGGGGAAGTTTGGCTCTGTTTCTTGCTGGTGCGTTACTAGCGACTTTAGGATGCTGGATATTCGTCGATTGCAATCCCGACGATAGACTGGCATGTCGCGCTTTCGGTTTGATATTGATGGTTTCCGCTGGTGGACTATGGACGATGCCATGGATAATCTCTCTTTGGATGCAGATGACCAGATACTACATAACAACGGAGAGGATAATAGTTGATTATATGTGGTGTAACAAGCGTTTCCAATTCGTGGTTAAATCAATCTCTGGAGGACATGTTCGCGTCGTGTCGGAGCTTCCTCAGCCATTCGCGCGACGTGACATATGCTTCTTCCGGGATTTAATAGAAAGACGAACTATGTTCTTTTCGTTTATTTCTGTGTCCGGGGAGGAAGTTGTCTCTGTTAAGAATGCGATAAGAAGCTTATACTGTCCTTAGTCGGCCCGAAAGCAAAGCAATATAAAAAGGATAGAATATATGATTGGTAGGTGTTGTAAGGCCTTGATGGTGCCTTGCCTGATTGTAATCGGGCTAATATGTTTTTGCCTTTGCTCTGATCATACTACCATTTTGCCATACATATTCTTGCAGCCATTCAATTGTTGGTCATATACGTGGGGTATTTCTTTGTGAAACACAGCCTTTCTGCTATCGTCTTTGCTTGTTCTGTAGGAACTACACTTATCATGGGGTGTGCGATGAGAGGCCATTCTTATTGCGTTGGCAACGCTTGTTTTCACCGCTCTGATCATCCGTTGGATATTTATCATTCTATACTATTGCGGAATAATCCGTCATATGATAAAGTGATTGTTACGCCACAATGGCAAGATTATCCAATTATCGACTTGTATGGAACGGAAGTCAATCTTAATGATGTAGATCTGATTGATAGTGTTACAAATAATTTAAATTGTATTTGCGTAGGTGATAAAGAGTTTCGCTTATCCGTTGCAGACAAGTATGTTCATTTGATAATGGGAGAATCGAGAGGTGGCATTCCTGGGTTTCTGTTGACCAATGCTGATTTGAAGTTCCCGAATTGTGGTAGTTTGGTATGTTGTCCTTATTCTGCGTTAGAACTCAGCTTGGCGGCACGGCAAGCAGGGGTCTCTAAAGGCGGCACCTTTGTTGTCTATGGCAAGCCAGATCAAAGGAACGATGATATGTACGATTTGATTTTCGATATTTTTCCATGCGTAAACAAAGTAGGTCGCTTTATGGAAAGATATCCATTTATTTCTTTTGCAGGCAATGGCAATGTTGATGGCAATAAGAAATACTTCGTAGGTTTTGACGAGGCATCGAATCCAAAAGATGAACTATTTGATACGGCAATATTTCGACTTGATGGCAATATCATTCGTTGCATTCAGTTGCCTAATAAAAAGAGTTTATCGCCAAATACTGTTTCGCGTCAATCGTTGATTGATTCGGGTTTTGTCAAGATGATTAATGAGGTACAAAAGCATAGAGAGGAGAAGTGGCGTTGTGGTACTACAGATGATTTTGTCGAAGCTACTATCAGTGGAGAATGCGTTTCCCGGCTTCGTATAGAAACGCGCATTTTATGTAACGATGATTTATTGCTTGCATTACCTATTCAAGAAATCGATTTAAAAAAGATAGCTTTACCTGATTATATTGAACGCAGGTAAGCCAAATGACAGGCTCTATAAGGGGAGTTGTTTCTGAAATCGGTGATCTGTTTGTCGATAAGTCGGTGATGCGCGGTGGAGTAGTGGTTGCGCTATGAGCCAAGAAGATAATGACGGGTGTAAGGTGATGTGGTTGGCGAAATTATCCTATGGAGAAATATTCTTGTAATTATAGGGTTGACATTTCGCCATGGAGAAAGCTATCGAGGGTCATCCTTACGTATCAGTCATTGACTGGCGTGAGATGAAAATGATATAATATTCATGTTGAGAGACATCAAGAGTTGAGCTTTGCTCATGCCAACCGAGCCTAGGATACATAGGCCGCGGTGGATTGGTTAATACCGGATGTGCGCTTCTTTATGGTGAAGAAAGCGAAAACGAATGGGCCATGTCTTTTAAAAACGCGATCATTCGCGAAGCTTTCGCCAAAGCTCATCTCCCTATCCCCGAATTCGTACTTGAGTCCTTTGGGGAGCGCAAGTGAACTTTATCGACAATTTGGCTTTATGTCCGGCGGGATATTTGATATAATAGAATGTAGATTATGAAGTATAACCGCAGAATATAGAATAAGGTGATTAAGAAAATTAGTGAGGAAACGATATGAATGAAACTTTGATTGAACGTAATCGCGCGGCAATGTGTCGGCGGTAGGCATTGCCGGAATTCTTCAGGGCATCCATTAAAAAACAGATTTAGGAACGTAAGTACTTGGTTGACGTTAATATATTCGTTCATAATTCTTGCCGAAGCCTTCTTTGCCCTCCCGCGGCAGAATTCTCCTGTGATGCTTGCGAAAGTCATATGTTAAGACCTGCGCATGAGCAGACTTTAACGTTTGTAGCGGCGGCTCATTTCGTTTATAGCGGCGGCTTTGGTAAAAGTTAGCGGCAGCTCGCTTCATTTCAAGCGGCGGATTTGATCAAGGCCAAAGCTAACTTTTTATTGAGCTGCCTATGCTTTTAAGATTCTCCGCTGCTTAGATTTCGTCGCTTCCAAGACTAAACTGGAATTCTGAACGTAAACCGTCTGGATTTCGCTAAAGTCTGCCCGGTGTGATTCGTCGCATCGGGCGATTTTCGTTTTTCTCCCGATGGTTCCGCTGTTTTCACTTGCTTTTCGGTATT
>JAZLMG010000033.1:0-2083 GCA_045598585.1 Kiritimatiellia bacterium | reverse complement strand
ACGAAATATCTAACGTTAGACTTTTCGAAATCTAACGTATGATTTTACGGAATCTAACGTTAGCTATTTTGAAGTCGAACGTTAGACAACTCATTCTAATGCCTAGGAGAAAACGATTCGATCAGGAAGCTGTTCCGTTTTATACAGTTATCATTTGCCGCGTGAGAGGGCGAATTCGCGGAGTTGTCGCTCGGTGTCGGCGATTTCCTCAAGGCGACGAGAACGAAGCTCTCGGATGATCTCGGGCGCTTCCTTAGCGGCTTCTTCCACGTGAATCGCCTTGAGCTTATCGGCATAGTAAAGAAGCGCTTCGCGTTCGGAAGATTCGTTGATGCGCTTTTGAGCACCCTTGTTCATTTCGCGGTGAAATTCGGCGACGCGCTTATCAAGCGGCTTGATCCATTTTAGGAAATGAGGAATTTCGGCGATTTTCTCCTCCAAATGCTGAAGATAGTTCTTCGGGCCTCCGCCGAGAAAGCCGGTTTCGCCCATAATCTTCCCTTCCCCATCGAGAATCAATACGGTCGGATATTGGGAAATCTTGTAGCGGCGCTTAAGCTGAGGGTTCTGCGTCTTCGCCTTTTCGCTCAAAACTGCCTTGTTGCGCGGCGAATCGACCATAAGTAAGACGTATTTGTTGGTCGCGACGGAAATGAATTCTTCCTGCGCGAAAACTTCCTTGTCGAGACGCTGGCACCAAAAGCACCAGTCGCTCCCCGAAAAGTCGGCGATAATGTACTTATTCTCCGCCTTCGCTCGCTCGAGCGCCGAATCATAATCGTCGATAAATCCGGCGGGAGTGGAAGACGTGACCAAAGAAGCGGCAAGAAGAAGCGAAATCATATCAAACGACTCCTAAAATAAGGTAAAGGACGAAAGAAATGCCGCCCGCAACGGCAGCGTAAGGAATTTGGGTCATGACGTGATTCATGTGCTTACACTGAGCGCCCGTCGAAGATAGAATCGTCGTATCGGAAGTGGGCGCGCAGTGGTCGCCCATGACGCTCCCGGACAAGGTTGCCGCGAGCGTAAGTACCGCCATCGAAGGATCGACCGCCAAAGAAACGGTAAGCCCGATCGGAACCAAGATTCCGATAGCACCCCAGCTCGCGCCCGTAGTGAAGGCGAAGACGACGGCAATTAAAAACATCGTCGCCGGGAGGAAGCTTACCCCGATATTCATATCGACGATCAAAGAGGCGATGAACTTCCCCGTCCCGAGGAGATCGTTACAAACGGCCGAAATGCCCCATGCAAGCGCCAAAAGAACGAGCGCCGGGACCATCGTCTTGATGCCGTAGAGAAGCGCCGCGGCGAATTGATGATAATCGATCACCTTGCGCGGTACAAGAAAGAGGAAGGAGAAAACGAGCGCCATCAAAGAAGAAAGCGCAAGAGCTTCCCCGGCGTCATCGTACTTGTTTAAGAGCCAAACCGCGAAAACGATAAGCGCGATAATCGGAGCGACGAGGTCGATGATTTTGCCGCGCGGCGCGACCGGAACCGCCTCGAGACCCTCGCGCATCACGACTTCCGCCGCGATATCACGATGACGATGCGAGGACTTTTCCATGCGCTTCATAAGCCCGAAGTCGGGATCTTTCTTTAAGGCGATCCAAAAGACCATGACGAGCGAGAGAATCGCGTAGAAGTTAAGAAAGCCCGCCTTGATGTACATGTCCATGCCGTGAACTTGGAGCTCTTCGGGCATGCAGCTGATCACGTACGCGGCCCAGCTCGAGACGGGAGCTAAAATGCAAACGGGAGCGGAAGTCGTGTCGATAAAGTAAGCGAGCTTCGCGCGGGAAATCTTGAACTTGTCGGTCACGGGACGCATGACGGTACCGACCGTCAAGCAGTTGAAGTAGTCGTCGATGAAGATGATAAGCCCCATCAAGATTGTCATCAAATTAACCATGCGCTCGGACTTGAGCCGCTTGAACGCCCACTCGCCATACGCCTTCGCGCCGCCCGCACGCGTCACGACGGCAACGAGCGCGCCGAGGAAGCAAAGAAAAAGAATCATCGGCATATTCTCCGCCGTCTTCGAAGCGATAAGATCGATGAAGACCTTGAAGCCCTC
>JAZLMG010000032.1:0-29701 GCA_045598585.1 Kiritimatiellia bacterium | reverse complement strand
CCAGCTCGTTGAGTTCTCGCCCAAGAAGGCCGCTGAGATCCTCAAGAAGACCATCAAGAGCGCTATCGCGAACGCCACGAACAACAACGGTCTCGATGCTTCCACGCTCACCGTTAAGCTCTGCGTGTTCGACGAATCCATCCGCATGAAGCGTTATTGGCCCACCGCGCGTGGCTCGGCTCACCCGATCGCCCGCCGTATGTGCCACTGCAAGGTCGTCCTCACGGACTCCAAGAAGGAGACGAAGTAACATGGGACAGAAAGTTAACCCTATCGGTTTTCGTATCGGCGCGACCCACGCTTGGGGTAGCCGCTGGTTCGCTCCGAAGAAGAGCTTCGGCGCTTACCTCATCGAGGACCAGAAGATTCGTGAAGTCTGCAAGAAGGACCTCGCTGAAGCCGGTATCTCGAAGATCATGATCGAGCGTTACGCCAACCGCGTCCGCGTCACTCTTTTCAGCGCCCGTCCCGGCGTCATCATCGGCCGCAAGGGCGACGATGTCGAAGCGATCCGCGGCAAGCCCGAAAAGATGACCAAGAAGGAAGTCTACCTCGAGATCAAGGAAGTCCAGGGCGCTGACGCCGACGCGCAGCTCGTTGCCGAATCGATCGCGCAGCAGCTTGAACGTCGTATCATGCTCAAGCGTGCGATGAAGCGCGCTCAGAAGGTCGCTATGGATATGGGCGTCGACGGTATCAAGGTTCACGCTTCGGGCCGTATCAACGGTGCTGAAATCGCTCGTGTCGAGTGGTCGCGTGAAGGCAAGGTCCCGCTCCACACGATCCGTGCGAACATCGACTATGGTTTCGCGGAAGCCAACACCACGGCCGGCAAGATCGGTATCAAGGTTTGGATCTGCAAGAAGGACGGTTTCCAGGCTCGCGCTCCTCGTAGCGAAGGCCGCCGCGGCGATCGCCCCAGAAAGGAAGGGAAGTAAGCCATGCCTTTGATGCCTAAGAGAGTCAAGTACCGCAAGGTCTCCAAGGGTAACCGTTCGGGTTACGCCACTTCGGGCACGGAACTCGCCTATGGCGAATTCGGCCTCAAGGCGCTCACCCGTGGTCTTTTGACCGCGACCCAGATCGAAGCTTGCCGCGTCGCCATCAATCGTGAGATGAAGCGTAAGGGTAAGCTCTGGATCCGCGTGTTCCCCGACAAGCCCGTTACGCGTAAGCCTATCGAAGTCCGTATGGGCGGAGGTAAGGGTAACCCTGAATTCTGGGCTGCCGTCATCCTCCCCGGTAAGGTCCTCTTCGAAGTCGGCGGCGTCTCGGAAGAAGTCGCGAAGGAGTGCCTCCGTCTCGCGGCTACCAAGATCGGTATCCACACCAAGTTTATCACCCGCGCAGGAGTCAAAATCTGATGAGCACGGAAACCACTAATCGCGGCGCGCGCAAGTTGCGCAAGGGCGTCGTTGTGTCCAAGATGGGCACCAAGAGCGTGAACGTCGAGGTCTCGTACCGCGAACGTCACCCCGTGTACGGCAAGATCGTCACGCGTACGAAGAAGTATCATGCGCATGACGAAGACGACACGGCGAAGGTCGGTGACACGGTCACCATTATGGAAACCCGCCCGCTCAGCGCTACCAAGCGTTGGCGCGTCGTCAAGTAAGGAGATTTAAGCAATGTTGCAGGAACTCTCCAATCTCGTTGTTGCGGACAACACCGGTGCAAAGCGCGCCATGTGCTTCCGCATCCTCAAGCAGCGCAAGGAATACGCTCACCTCGGTGACGTTATCCGCGTCGCCATCAAGGAAGCCTCCCCGACCGGTTCGATCAAAAAGGGCTCGGTCGCCACGGCTGTCATCGTCCGCACGGGTAATCCTATCCGCCGCGCCGATGGCTCGACGGTTCACTTCGACCAGAACGCTTGCGTCCTCGTCGACTCGAAGCTCAACCCGATCGGCACCCGTATCTTCGGGCCGGTTGCGCGTGAACTCCGCGACAAGAACTATATGAAGATTCTCTCGATGGCCCCGGAAGTGGTCTAAGGTAAAAGGAGCATTTAAAATGGCTATCGCAAGAATCAAGAAGAATGACACGGTCATCGTTACCTGCGGTAATGACGCGGGTAAGACCGGTACGGTCATGAAGGTCGACCCCAAGAAGGGCACCGCGATCGTCGGCGGCATCAACGTCCACAAGAAGGCGATGCGTCGTACCGAAAAGACCGCCGGTGGTCTCGTCGACAAGGAACTCCCTGTCAAGCTCTGCAAGCTTATGCCCTACGACGCCGATAAGAAGGCGGGCACCCGCGTCAAGACGGGTGACAAGGACGGCAAGAAGGCTCGCGTCTCCGTTAAGAGCGGGAAGACCCTCTAATTAAGGAACTCGCATCATGGCAAGACTTAAAGAAGAATATTCGAGCCGCATGGTTGCGGAGCTTACTCAGAAGCTCGGCATCACCAACAAGATGCTCGTTCCCCGTCTCCAGAAGATCGTGATCAACATGGGCTTCGGTATCGTCTCCAAGGACGATCAGAAGTCGCTCGTCGACGATCTCACGGCGATCACCGGTCAGAAGCCCCAGCTTTGCAAGGCGAAGAAGTCGATCTCGAACTTCAAGCTCCGCGAAGGTATGGTCATCGGCGCGAAGGTCACTCTCCGCGGCGAGCGTATGTGGGAATTCGCCGATCGTCTCATCTCGACGGCGCTTCCGCGTATTCGCGACTTCCGCGGCGTTTCGAACCGTGGCTTTGACGGCCGTGGCAACTACACGCTCGGTCTCAAAGAACACTCCATCTTCCCCGAACTCGTCGAAACGACGGCTGCTCACTCGGGTATGGACATCACGTTCGTCACCAGCTCTACCGATAACAAGGCCGCCAAGGAGCTCCTTAACTCCATGGGTATGCCGTTCGCAGGGAGGAACTAATCATGGCTAAGAAGTGCTTAGTTGAAAAGCAGAAGAAGGCCCCCAAGTTCGCCGTTCGCGCGTACAACCGCTGCCAGCGTTGCGGTCGTCGTCACGCTTACATCCGTAAGTTCGGCGTCTGCCGTCTTTGCTTCCGCGAACTCGCTGTCGCGGGTCTCATCCCCGGCGTCACCAAGGCCTCGTGGTAAAGAACAGGAAAGGAATCATTTAAAATGACACTCGATCCCATTTCCGATATGCTCACGACCGTCCGCAACGGCATGAAGGCTCGCCTTCACTCCGTCGCGACGCCCGCCAGCAATCTCAAGAGCGAAATCGCTCGCGTCATGAAGGACGCCGGTTACATCACCGACGCCGTCACGACGACCGAATTCCCGAAGCAGCTTATCATCACGCTTAAGTACACCGACCGCGCTGAACCCGCGATCACGGAAATCAAGCGTGTTTCGAAGCCCGGCCTTCGTAAGTTCGTCTCCGTTCCCGAGATTCCTGCCGTTCTCGACGGCATGGGCCTCTGCATTCTCTCGACCTCGAAGGGCATCATGTCCGGCGCGGAAGCGAAGAAGCAGCGTCTCGGTGGCGAAATCATCTGCACTGTCGCTTAATTTTAAGGAGCTGAAAGACAATGTCTCGAATCGGTAAAGAACCCGTCAAGCTCGCGGATGGCGTCACCGCCACCATCGCGGGTCAGAATGTGACGGTTAAGGGCAAGCTCGGTGAGCTTTCCTACACGATGCATGACGGCATCACGGCGAAGGTGGAAGACGGCAAGATTCTCGTCATGTGTGACGATGACAAGAATCACGGCAACTTCCATGGCCTCGCCCGCGCGCTGATCAACAATATGGTTGTTGGCGTGTCGACCGGCTACACGAAGAAGCTTTCGATCGAAGGTACCGGCTTCAAGGCCCAGGTTAAGGGCGCTGAAGTTATCCTTACGCTCGGTTTCGCGTCGCCTAAGATCTACACCATCCCCGCGGGTATCACGGTCACCACCGAAAACGATGGTCTCCAGGTCACCGTCACGGGTATCAACAAGGCGCAGGTCGGCGAAGCCGCCGCCCGCATCCGTTCGTACTATCCTGCCGAACCCTACAAGGGCAAGGGTATCAAGTACGTCGGTGAACGCATCCGCCGTAAGCAGGGCAAGAAGGTCGCCTAAGGGTAAGGAGAAAGAACTATGTTCAATCGTAAAGTTCAGCGTCAGAAGCGTCACCTTCGCCTTCGTCAGAAGGTCGTCGGTACCGCCGCGCGTCCCCGTATGTCCATCTGCGTCACGAACAAGAACATGTACGTTCAGTTCATCGACGACGATGCCGGAAAGACCATCGCCTCCGCGAGCTCGCTCAAGGAAGCGAAGAACAACCTCGAGATCGCCAAGACTCTCGGTGCGAACGCTGCCGCGGCTGCCAAGGCCGCCGGCATCGCGTCGGTCGTCGTTGACCGCGGCGGTTTCAAGTACACCGGTCGCGTCGCCGCGATCGTCGATGGCGCCGTTGAAGCGGGTCTCTCCATCAGCGACAAGGAGGCTAAGTAATTATGGCTATGAATCGTGATAAGCGCGCCGAACAGGGCGCCCAGGACGAACTCGACGAGCATACCGTCTTCATCAACCGCTGCGCCAAGACCGTCAAGGGCGGTCGTCGCATGAGCTTCTCCGCCGTCATCGTCGTCGGTGACAAGGAAGGCAAGGTCGGTGTCGGTTTCGGTAAGGCCAATGAAGTCGCCGATGCGATCCGTAAGGGTGGCGAAGCCGCTCGTAAGGATATGCACAAGGTTACGCTTCACGGCAAGACGATCCCCCACGACGTCGAAGGTCGTTGCGATGGTGGCCGCGTTCTTCTTAAGCCGGCTCCTGACGGCACGGGCCTTATCGTCGGCGGTGGTATGCGCCCCGTCCTCGAAGCGGCAGGTATCCGTGACGCGATCGGCAAGTCGCTCGGCTCGAAGAACCGCCTCAACGTCGTCAAAGCGACGATGGCCGCTCTCGCCAAGCTCCGCTCGGCTGAAGAAATCGCCGCGATCCGCGCGTAAGATAAGAAAGGAACATTGAAAATGGAACTTAACACTCTTACGAATACCCCCGGCGCCCGCGAACGTCGTAAACGCGTTGGTCGCGGTTGCGGTTCGGGCCTCGGCAAGACCTGCGGCAAGGGCCAGAAGGGTCAGCAGTCCCGCAAGGGCCACAAGCACAAACTCGTGTTCGAAGGTGGTCAGATGCCCCTTATGCGTCGTCTCCCGAAGCGTGGCTTCAACAATGCTCGCTTCAACGACAAGGCGCTCGGCGTCAACCTCTCGACCCTCGAGAAGAAGTTCGAAGCCGGTACCGAAATCACGGCGGAAATTCTCGCCGCGGCCGGTATCACCGACAACAAGAAGCCCCTTGTCAAGATTCTCGGTAACGGCGAAGTTACCAAGAAGTTCACGGTTAAGGTTCCTTGCTCGGCTACGGCTAAGGCCAAGATCGAAGCGGTCGGCGGCACGGTTGCCTAATCGATACGTCGATAAATGAAAGGGGGCGGCTCTCACGAGTCGCCTCTTTTTTTTTTTCGGCTTATCTTTTTTCCTATTGCATTCAAGCGGCAAATATGATATAATACACGCCAATTCATTCACTGATAGAAGGAAAAACGAAGATGGTAAAGCTCAGAATGCGTCGCACCGGTTGCACGAACCACGCGACCTATCGTATTGTCGCGGCTGACGAACGTTCGCCTCGCGACGGCAAGTTCCTTGAAATTCTCGGTTGGTATGACACCCAGATCAAGGACGATAACTTCAAGCTCGACATTGCGCGCGTTGATTACTGGCTCTCGAAGGGCGCCAAGCCTTCGGAAACGGTCGCTTCCCTTATCCGTCGCGCCAAGAACCCGGCTTTGAAGCCCCACCACGCCACTCCTGCCAAGAAGGCGGAGAAGAAGGCCTAAGGCCTTAGGAGGAGAAGAAAATGGGTATCAAGCTTATTGATAAGATTAACGCCGAGCAGACCGCGTCGCTCGCCGCTAAGAACTATCCCGAATTCCACACCGGCGACATTGTCCGCGTTTCCATCAAGATCAAGGAAGGCGACAAGTTCCGCGTTCAGGACTTCGAAGGCAAGGTTCTCGCTATCGATAACGGCACCAAGAACGCTTCGGGCAACTTCACTGTTTCCCGCGAAAGCTATGGCGTCCGCGTTGAGAAGCTCTTCCCGTTCGCGAGCCCGTGGATTCAGGCGATCAAGGTCGTCAAGAAGACCCCCTCGTGGCGTTCCAAGCTCTACACCGAGCGTACGTTCTGCTCGCACAAGGCCGTTCGTAAGCTCGTCAAGAAATAAGATTCTTATTCGTGGATGAAGATCGACATCGTCAGCGTTCAGCCGAAGATGTTCGAGGGATTCCTGAATGAATCCATAGTCGCACGTGCCCAAGCTAAGGGCGCGTGCGATTTGCATATACACAATCTCCGCGATTATACCCACGATAAGCACAAAAAGGTCGATGATAAGCCGTTCGGGGGTGGTCCCGGGATGCTGATGATGTGTGGTCCGTGGTTTGAAGCGATTGAAGAGTTAAGGGAACGGGTTGAGGGAACGGGGAAGAAGACTCGGGTTATTATGACGAGCCCGGCGGGAAAGAAGTTTACCCAAAGAGATGCCGAGGAGCTTGCGAAAGAAGACCACCTTATTTTTATGTGCGGCCACTACGAGGGCTTCGACGCCCGAATTGAGACGTTAGTGACCGACAAATATTCGATCGGCGACTTTGTTTTAACGGGAGGTGAGCTCCCCGCGGCGGTTATGACCGATTCGATAGTTCGACTCCTTCCGGGTGTCTTGGGCGGGGGAGTTGCCGCAACTCAGAGCGAGAGTTTCGGCGAGGAGGGGCTCTTAGAGTGTCCCCAATATACTCAGCCCCAGGATTTTAGAGGTATGAAGGTCCCCGAAGTTCTCTTATCGGGGGATCACAAGAAAATCGAAGCTTGGCGCAAGGCCGAAGCTCTTAAACTTACGAAGGCCGTTCGGCCTGATATGATTGATGCTTAAAGCGCTTTTACTTGCAGTTACCATTATTTCTCACGAGCCGGGGTATTATACTTCGCTCGCGAATCACATCCAGCGTTGGCTAAAGGGTCACGAAATCGCGGCCCAAGTGACGACGCCGAAGACGATGGAAGCGGATTTGAAGAACGAGAAAATCTGCTTCTTGGTTGGCTTTAACGAGCCGAGCGCGGCGGAAATGAGAATGCTCGAGGCCTATAATAAGCGCGGCGGAAAACTCATCGTCTTTTATTCCGCTTCTCCCGCTTTGGCGAGACTCATGGGGGTAAAGCCGCTAGGGTACGCTACCGCGAAGTACCCCGGGCAGTGGAGTAAAATGAATTTCACCGCCAAATTCCCCGAAGGACTCCCCGAATCGATTCTCCAAACGTCTACTGTCCTTCAAAGGGCGATTCCTATAGAAGGTAAGGGCCGAATCATGGCTACTTGGGCCGATAGAACCGGGAAATCGACGGGAGACGCCGCGTGGATCTCGACGGCGGGAGGGTATTGGATGACCCACGTGCTGCTTGCCGATGGTGACGAACAGCTAAAGGCGCAACTTTTGGCGGCGATGGTCGGTGCTATCGATCCCTCCAAGTGGAGCTATGCGAAGACAAAAGCGAAGCAGCAAGCGCAGGAAGCCGAGCTTAAGAAGTTCGCCCTCGCACAAGTTCCCGTCCGCGGCGAAATTCATGCCGTCTGGGATCATACGGGTTGTGGGCTTTATCCCGGTAATTGGCCGAAGACGATGAAAATATTGCAGGAAGCGCGAGTTACCGACTTGTTTATCAATGTCGCCGGCGCCGGCTTCGCCCATTATCCTTCGAAGGTGCTCCCGAATTCGAAGATTTATACCCAAGAAGGCGATCAGCTCAAGGCCTGCCTTAAGGCGGCGGAAGGAACGGGGATTCGCGTGCACGCTTGGATTCTCTGTTTTAACGCTACACGCGCCACTCCCGATCGCCTCGCGATCCTCGAAAAGAAGGGTTGGCGACTTAAAGATTCGAGCGGGAAGTTGACGGAATACCTCGATCCTTCGAATGCTGAGGTTAGAAAGTACATTATCGACGCGATTGATGAAATTCAAGCTAATTATAAGGTCGACGGCATTCATCTCGACTTCGTTCGTTGGTACGAACGGAGCGTGAGGCCGAAAAATGCCGCGGCGGTTATTTCGAGTTTTGTCGCGGAAGCGCGTCGTCATGTGCGCCGCCCGAAATGGCTTACAACGGCGGTTCTCGGTAAGTATCCGACTTGCATCGCCTCGGTCGGACAGGATTGGGATAGTTGGCTTCACGCGAACTTGGTCGATTATGTCGTGCCGATGAACTACACGGAAGATTTAGCTAAGTACGAAAGCTTTCTCGCTCAACAAGGAATGATCAAGAAACACGCGCATAAGACGATTTCAGGAATCGGAGTTACCGCCAATGAGTCGCGTCTTGATGCGAAGGGTGTTATCAACCAGATTCGTCTGGCGAGAAAATACGAGCTCGCGGGCGAGGCGCTTTTTGACCTCGATACGACTCTCGAGAAGCAGATTCTCCCTTACCTAAAATTAGGCATTTGGTAATTTCATTCTTGCCATTTAAGCGGCAAAAATGATAAAATATACCTTGTGGAGGTATATACCATGATCAAGAATTTCTTTTCCGCGCGTTTGCTCGTCGCGGCGCTTTGCGTTATCGTCGGTTTAGAAGCGTTGGCGGAGATGACTCTCGTCAAACCGACAACTCCGCCGAGCATACTTAATTCCGATGCCATTACCATGTGGCTTGACGCTTCCGATATGTCGAATTTCACACGAGAGGGCGAATATGTCACTCGGTGGAGAAATATCGCTAATGAAGATAACCCCGCTGTCCCTAAAGTCGCCGCGAGCGGCAGCGACATCGTTTATGGCACAGTCGGCATCACCAATAACGTTTGCGCCTTTAAAATGGGCGCGGGTGGTAGCCGCATCGAGCTCGGTTATAATCGACTCACCGATATTCGTACGGTCTTCTGGGTTATGGACATCGTGGATCGAATGGAGGGCGGCTTCTTTCTCGGCGATACATCGGCCATCAACTTCCACCGCGGCACTGGAGGTCAGTATGGTTATTCGAATGACACCGCTTATTTCGATGATGAAGCTACTGTCGTCAAGTGTGATGGGGTAATTGCTACCGATAAAATCAATACTCATCCTCCAACCGGCCTCCACGTTTACTCCGCGGTCATGCCGGTGAATTGTAATTCCGACCGTCTTTCCCAAGACCGCAATCAGGCCAATCGTAATGGTGGTCGAGCACTCTCCGAGCTAATTGTCCTTAATCGCGATCTCACCGATGAGGAGGTCATCGCAGTCGAGACATATCTTACCGATAAGTGGATTAATGGAAATTGGGGCAATGAGATCTTTATCGATGAAGCTCAAGTCAGATTAAAGTCGATTACTGATTTCATGTCGAATAATTTCGTCGGCAGTGCTCGTTTGAAATTCTCAAAAGCGGCCGAAATCGTCGTGGATGCCGCGCTTGAAGATAAGACTTTAATCATCGATGATTCTCAGCAAGTCAGCTTTTCGCTAGCGAAAGGGGGAAATGTTGAGGCCTTTAAGAACATAATGTTTCTAAACGGAATCGCTCCACTCAAGATTTCGAATCTTACCGGCTTACTCCGCGTGAATGATGACGGCTCGCTTGAAATCGAGGATACGCTTGAGATCGATGTTCCTTACGGCGAAGAATTGCGCCTCGACAGCCTTATCGGCGGAAAGCTCGTAAAGACGGGAGACGGCACGCTTCGTATTGGACGAGTTAATAACACCATAGCGAATGTTAAGGATACGACGATAGAGATCAAAGCCGGTAAGGTTCTCTTCCATGAAAGCGACGGCGCGATCTTCTTGGAAACGTCGACCTATATTTTGCATGATGGCGCCAAGCTTGATAATTATGGTTGGCCGAAAGTCGATGGAACGCTGACTTTTGAAAGCGATGCTAATGCCACTATTTTTACGAATGATGGCAACAACACAGCCGAATTCGAAGGCAATGTCGCCATCGTCAAGCGAGGCACGGGCAAGATCGAATTAAAGTGCGGTGCTTCGAATGACACCAGTCACAATAATGTCATCTCTTCGGTAGAAATCGAAGAAGGAACTCTCGCGTTTTCGGGGAATAGGACTAAAGTCATTAATGCCGTTTCCGGTTCCGGTACACTCGAGCAGGCAGGCGGCGGAACGATGACGATTTCGAAAATCGCGTCTAAAGCTACGCTTAAGGTCACAGTAGGAACACTGAATAATGAATGCGCTGCGGGCAATGGTAGTCTTAATCTCGCTGGGCTTGAACTCGCGGCAGGAGCGACTTACACAATGAAGTCGGCTATCGATCACCTTAATATCGCGAAGTCGTTTTATCTTGAGGGTGATGCGCACAAGAATTGGTATGTGACGCTTGGAGACGGCGCGCTTATTGCGACTGATCCCGGAAATCCGATGACGCTTGCGGGCCTCGAATTCGGAGAGTCGGTCAAAATCGGTAAGAATCAGTCGATAGATTCTGTTCTCGCGAATGTCATCAAGCCGAAGAAATTGCCTAACTCGGTCACGAGTGAAGATGAACGTTTTGCGAAGATTTCTTATACGCTCGAGCACGAGGCCAACTCGCTGATCGTCGCGAGTACCTTCTCTGCCGAGCTCGCAACGATTCCCGGCATGAATCTTGCGGACGCTAATTATCGAGTTTACTTGACGAATCTTCCTGCCGGCATCACTAGTGACGATCTACGCGTTCGTATTACGACGCCTTATTCATCCTCGATGACAAAAGTAAATAAAAATGGTGATAACTGGTATGCTCAATTCATTCCATCGATTCAGAACGAAGCGATGGGAGGGGCTTATCAAATTAAGGTTGAAATCGGGGTGAATGATAACAACGCTTTCGTGCCGATAAAAACTTATGACGACATTTCGCTCAACGTCCGTCCCGATCATAAGAGTTGGATTGACGAGGCGAGCTATGATCGCTGGAATACCGGCACTTGGGATACGGAAGACGAGTATATTAAGATTGCTGACGGCTACGTTCAAATTGAAGGCAAGAAAGTAAGCTTCGTTCCTAATGGCAAAAATGAAGAAGCTGCGACCAAGCTTCACTTCTCGGTCAAGTTCGGTGCGGCAATGAAGCTCGAGATTTTGAATGCGATTGCCGATGATGGTCAGATTGCGGGCGTGACGCTTGTGGAAGATGGCGGAGCGATCAGTTATGCTGCATGGAATCCGGCAATTGGAGAATATGTTCCGGTAATTTCTTCCGACAAGAAGCCGATTGATGTGAAGGCGGAGCATCTTGTTGAAGTGATACTTGCCAAAGGCGGTATCGGATATATTATCGATGGCGCGGCACTTGTCACGAAGGGAGATAAGCAGAATGCAGTCTTCTCGCTTCCCAAGGATGCCTCGATTAAGATTGCGGAAATCGACTTTGTCGGACAAGGTGCGGTTAAGTCGATGACCGCCGATGAATACTCGACGAATCTCGCAAAGCTCGGAGATACAGAGTACTCGACAATTGAAGAGGCGATTGCTGCTGCCGGAGAGGCGAATCGAATTGAAGTCGAGCCGCTTTGGAATGCGAGCTGGAGTCCGACTCCCGAACTTAAGGACAAAGTCATCGTTTTCACCGGAAATCATAAAGTAAATCCCGATACGACCTCGGGTATTCTTGCCGAGAACGATATGGTGCTTCGTCCCAACACGGACGGTAGTTACTCCGTAATTTCTAAGTTCCTCATCGTTTCGATTCCCGATACGGAGACAATGGGAGACAAGTTCGGCATTTTCCTCGAATCGGTCACAACGAATTCGATGCACCTTGGTTGGACCTATAAGTATCCTGATACAATGGCCAAGGCGACGGTCGTTTACGATGACGATGTGACGATCAATTTCTCGACTACTCTTGAGAATAATGGACTTATGGTCCAACGCGAAGATAATTCCAAATCGTTTGATCTGAAGGGTATTACGTTTCCGAAGGTTCATTACGATTTCGCGGTTGAGCCGATGTACATTCCGGTTATCGATCAGGCACCTGTCGCTTCTCAGAAGACGCTCGCCAAGTTCGGAGTCGCGAAGCAGGATGTCGCGAGAGCGGAATCGGCGGGAATTCTTGATTTCACAACAGCATCGGATGGCGTCACTTTCACGGTCGGGCTTCTCGATAAAGATGGCAATGACATTACCAAAATCGTTTCCGAACAAATCGGCGAAATGGTTTACTTCGCCGAAAAGCTTGGCGATGAGTGGAAGCCGGTCGGAGCGGAGAACGTCAAGGTCATCACGAATGAAGATGGCGTTCAGGTCATGTTCGCGCAGCAGAAGGATACGACCAGCGGCTTTTACAAGGTTGTGATTCCGGCAGATAAATGATGATGAAGATCGGTTGTCACTTAAGTTCTTCGGGCGGATATCTCGCGATGGGACAGACCGCTCTCTCGATCGGCGCGAACGTTTTCCAGTTCTTTACGCGTAATCCTCGTGGCGGCGCGGCGAAACCGGTCGACCCGAGTGACGCGAAGGCCTTTCTCGAATTCGCCGCGGCGAATGATATCGGCCCGATTCTCGCTCATGCTCCTTATACGCTCAATGCTGCGGGTGCGGAAAAGCGCGTTACCGATTTTGCATTGGAAGTTATGATCGATGACCTTAAACGGCTAGAGTATACTCCCGGCGCGCTCTACAATTTCCACCCGGGCTCGCATGTCGGGCAGGGAGCCGAAAAAGGTATCGAACTTATCGCGAATCATCTCCTTAAAGTTCTCGAAGCGACGGGCCCCATCAAGACCACGATTCTTCTCGAGACGATGGCCGGCAAGGGCTCGGAAGTCGGCCGCAATTTCGAAGAGATCAAGGCGATTATAGATAAGGTCGAGAAATTCCCGTTCCCCGATCTCTCAACCCCCAAACTTGGCGTCTGCCTCGATACTTGCCACGTTTGGGACGGAGGGTACGATATCGTGAACGATCTCGATGGAGTCATTGTCGAGTTCGATAAGGTTATCGGTTTAGATCGCCTCAAAGCGATTCATTTGAATGACTCGATGAACATCCTTTCTTCCCACAAAGATCGTCACGAAAAGATCGGGAAGGGCAAGCTTACGCTTGAGGGAATCACTCGAATCATCAACCATCCGAAGTTAAAAGATTTACCGTTTTATTTGGAAACCCCTTGCGATCTCCAGGGTTATAAAGAAGAAATCGCGCTATTGAAGGGATTAAGGAAATGAAGATTTTCAAAGAGCCGAAGAAACTTCAGGAGTGGTGCAAGGAACAGCGTTTAGCGGGTAAGAAGATCGCGCTCGTTCCGACGATGGGCTATCTCCACGAAGGACACATGTCGCTTATCAAGGCCGCGAAGAAGAAAGGCGCCGACGAAATCGTCGTCTCCGTTTTCGTGAACCCCGTACAGTTCGGGCCGAACGAAGATTATGAGAAGTATCCGCGTGATGCGAAGGCGGACGAAGCGAAGTGCCGCGAAGCGGGAGCGACCGCGATCTTTTTCCCGACGCCCGCGAACATGTATCTCGATCATCACTCCGTTTACGTGAACGAAGAGGAACTCTCAAAGGGACTTTGCGGAGCGCGTCGCCCCGGACACTTCTGCGGCGTTTGTACGGTTGTTGCGAAGCTCTTCAATCTCGCTCATCCGAACTTCGCGGTCTTCGGACAGAAGGATTATCAGCAGGCTCAAATCATCAAGCGTATGGTTCGCGACCTCAACTTCGATCTCGATATCGTCGTCGCTCCAATTGTGCGCGAGAAGTCGGGCTTGGCCAAGTCGAGCCGCAACACCTACCTCTCCGAAGAGGAGAAGGAAATGGCCCTTGCGATTTCTCAGAGCTTGAAGGCGCCGAAGACAACGAAGGAAATCGAAGGTAAGCTTACGAAGGCGGGCCTTAAGGTCGACTATGTCGAGTGTGTCGACGCGACGACCTTGGAGCCGAAGAAGAAAATCGAAAAAGGGACATGCGTTCTTATCGCCGCGTATTGCGGCAAGACGCGCCTTATCGACAATAAGGTCTTTTGATAGATGACGCTCACGATTAAGATTCAGAAAACGGTTTACGGCGGAGATGGCCTCGGGCGTCTTGGAGACGGGCGCGTCGTTTTCGTTGCAGGAGCATTTGCCGGAGAAACCGTTAAAGCAGAAATCGTCGAAGAGAAGAAGCACTTCGTCCGCGCGAAGCTTATTGAGATCATTGAAAAGAGCCCCGATCGTGTCGACGGTTCGCTTTTGAAGGATATCCCGGGGATTGTCTATGCCGATCTCTCGTTCGAGGCGGAGTGCCGCGCGAAGGGTGAGCAGCTTAAGGACTTCCTCGCTCGTGCGCGCCTTTGGGAAGGGGAAGTCAAAGAGGGCTTTAGAGGACGCGAGCTTAATTATCGCAACAAAGTCGTCTATCACTTCGAACGAGAAAACGGCAAGTGGGCGCTCGGGTATCGCGAAGAGCCGAGCCACAAGGTCGTCGACATTTTATCCGATCCGCTAGCCGCTCCTGCAATCAACGCGAAACTACCCGAGATAAGAAAGAGCGTTATCGCGCTTCTTACGTCCGGCGCGATTTCGGTTCGCAAGGACATCGAGCGCAAGGGTAACGTCACAATTCGCTGGAGCGAAAAGAGCGGAGTAAAGTGGTGGATCGGTGACGCGCCGAAGGACGTCACGCTAAAAGAAGTCACTGCGGGCGAAACTTTTGAAGTGCCTGCTGGCGGCTTCTATCAGGTAAACCCCGAAGTCGGTGATGCGCTCGTCAAGGCGGCCGTGCGCGAGTTCAATCTCGTCAAGGCCGAAGCGGGAAACGTCATCGATCTTTACTGTGGTGTCGGCGTCTTCGGACTTTCGATGAATCCTGTCAAACTTATCGGCATCGAGTCCGGACGCGAAGCCATTGACTTCGCGAAGAAGAATGCCGCCGCTCAGCATAAGGCGGGTAAGTTCTTCGCCGAACAAGTCGGCCGCAACCTAAAGCAGATATTCGTCGGTCCTCATACCGTTATCGTCGTCGATCCGCCGCGCGGAGGAATGGAGCCGAACGTTCCCGCTTGGCTCGCGCAAACGAAAGCGCCGCGCATTTTCTACGTCAGCTGCGATCCCGCGACTTTGACGCGCGACCTTAAAACGATTTGCAAGGGCTACGACGTCGAGAAGGTCGAGTATTTCAACATGTTCCCCCGTACTGCCCGATTCGAGACGTTGGTGGTACTCAAGAAGAAAAGATGAAGTTTTTAATCCACACCTACGGTTGTCAGATGAACGTCCGCGATTCGGAGGCGGTTGAAGCGCTCCTTATCGCCGCCGGGCATGAGAAAGTCGCGGAAGAAAATGACGCGGAAGTCGTAATCATCAACTCTTGCACCGTTCGCCAAAAAGCGGAAGAGAAGGCGATCGGCAAGGCGGGTAATATGATCGCTGCGGGTAAGATCGTCGGACTTATGGGTTGCGCCGTGAAGCGAATGGGGAAAGATACTTTCAAGCGTCTCCCGAAACTTCACTTCGCGGTAGCGCCGCGCATGTTCGGCACGATTCCGAAGATTCTCGCCGAGAAGAAGTTCCCTTGTCTTGAGCTCGGGGATGATGGTGTCGTTCCGACCGGTATGGACGCTCATCCCGATATTACGCGCAACGGAACTTTTGCCGCGGTTCAAAGCTATGTGACCGTGCTCCTCGGTTGTGATAACCGTTGTAGCTACTGCATCGTTCCCGATGTGCGCGGACACGAATATTCACGCCCTGCGAAGGAAGTGATTGCCGAAGTCGAATGCCTCGCCAAGCGCGGCGTTAAGGAAGTTTGTTTGCTCGGTCAGAGCGTTCTTCGCTACGGGATTCGCAATAAGGCATGGGACGACGATAAGGGCGAAGCGTTCCCGCGACTTCTTCGCGAACTTTCGAAGATCGAAGGGCTCGAGCGTATCCGCTTCACGAGCGCACATCCGAAGGGCTGCACCGACGAACTCGTCGAGGTCTACAAGACATGCCCGAAGGTTTGTCGTCACCTCCATCTCCCCGTTCAGTCGGGCTCGGATCGTGTCCTTAAAGAGATGGGCCGCCACTATACTCGCGCGGAATATCTCGCCGCGATCAAGAAGCTTCGCGACTTCGACCCCGAGTTCGCGATCACGACCGACGTCATCGTCGGCTACCCCGGCGAAACCGCGCAAGACTTCGAAGAGACGCGCACGCTCATGGAAGAGGCTGGCTTCGACAACGCTTTCGTCTTCAAATATTCGCCGCGTCCGGGGACGAGAAGTGCCGCGCTCGAGGACGATGTGACGAAGGATGAGAAGGAGCGCCGCGACCAAGTTCTCTTGGCGGATCAGGAAGCTCGAGGTCAAAAGCGCAACGATGCTCTCGTCGGAACGACGCGAGAAGTTATGGTCGAAGGGCCCTCGAAGCGCAACAAGTCCCGACTCTCGGGACGCGACTCCGGAAACCGCATTGTCGTCTGGGAAGATGACGGGACGGCGAAGATCGGAGAGGTCGTAAAGATTTTAATCACTGAGGCACACCCTCAGATTCTAATAGGAGAAATAGTTAAATGAAAATCGCCATTGTAGGTGCTGCCGGGCGCATGGGCCAGATGCTCGTAAAGCTCGCCAAGGACACCGCGCTCGAAGTGATTTCGAAGATCGATATCGCCGAGGGCTATGACAAGGAATGGGCGGACGAAGTCGAAGGTGTTATCGACTTCTCGTTCCACACCGCCGTTCCGGCCGCGATCAAGAAGGCCGCGGAAAAGGGTATTGCTTATGTGATCGGTACTACCGGTCTTACCGCCGAGGAACAGGCGGTAGTAAACGAGGCGGCGAAGAAGATCCCGGTCGTGCAGTCGGGTAACTATTCGCTCGGCGTCAATTTGCTATTGGGTCTCGTCAAGAAGGCGGCTCAGATTCTCGGAGCTGAGTACGATATCGAGATTACCGAGATGCATCACAAGCATAAGAAGGATGCTCCTTCCGGGACCGCCCTTATGCTCGCGAAAGCCGCGGCTCAAGGTCGCGACACTTCGGAAGATTTTGTCTACGGACGCAAAGGCGAAACCGGTGAAAGACCTGTCGGCGAGATCGCGATTCACGCGCTTCGCGGCGGCTCGGTTATCGGGGATCATACGGTCATGTTCGCCGGCGATCTGGAGCGAGTAGAGCTTACCCACAAAGCGCAAGGACGCGAAGCATTCGCCGCCGGAGCCCTCCGAGCCCTCGAATGGGCGAAAGGAAAAAATCCGGGAATTTACACAATGAGGGATGTACTCGGGCTGTAAATTTGGTATAATATACATATATAACCTTGCAATAGGATAAGAAATGGGTATTAAAATCCTTGGAACCGGTAGCTACTTGCCGCCTAAGGTGGTAACGAACGACGATATCGCAAAGTCGCTCGATACCACTGATGAGTGGATTTACTCTCATACCGGCATTCACCGCCGTCATGTGGCGGGCGAGGGAGAATCTTCTTCCACGATGGGTACAGAGGCCGCGAAGAAGGCGCTTGAGGCCGCGGGCGTGAGCCCCGAAGAAATCGGTCTTATCGTCGTCGCGACTTCTACTCCGGATTACGGGCCTTTCCCGTCAACTGCGTGCCTTATTCAGGCGGCTCTCGGCTGCGTGAATGCGGGAGCGTTCGATCTTCAGGCCGCTTGCGCGGGCTTCGTCTACGCGGTAGAGCAGGCGCGCGGCTTCGTCAACTTTTATCCCGACAAGAAGGCGCTCGTTATCGGCACCGAGACCCTGACGCGAATTCAGGATTGGACCGACCGTAGCTCCTGCATTCTCTTCGGAGATGGCGCGGGCGCTATCGTTATCGGCAATGACGAGGCGCCGGGCGTTGCGGGCACCAAGACGGATTCGTATACGATTCTCGGCGCGGACGGCACGGGCGCGGGCTTCATCACTCGTACGGGTGGTATGAAAGACGCGATTCCCTTCAATCCCGAGACCGGAGTTCCGCTCCCCGTCGAGCCGTCGACCGCTCGCTTCGAGATTCACGGCCACGATGTCTTCGCGTTCGCGGTTCGTCAGCTTTCGAAGGTGGCGACCGATCTCTGTGCGAAGAAGGGGCTCGAGACGACCGAACTCGACCGCGTCTTCGCTCATCAGGCGAATGCGCGCATCATCGAAGCTACGGCGCGTCGCATGAAACTTCCTCTCGAAAGCTTTTGGCTCAATTTGGAAGAGACCGGCAACACTTCTGCCGCGTCGATTCCGATCTCGCTCGACCAGGCTGTCAAGGCGGGTGAGCTTAAAGAAGGAATGAAGATCGTGATGATCGGTTTTGGCGCGGGTCTCACCTACGCCGGCACCTATCTCACATGGCCGAATCTCTAATGTAAAAACGAAATTTCTAAGCAAAGGAGAATCAAGAATGAAGAAAGTAATGATTACCGGTATCGGCATGGTTTGCGCGGCCGGCAATGGTAAGGACGCCGCTTGGGCTAGCGTTAAGGCGGGAAAGCCCGGCATCAGCCGCATCACTAAGTTCGATCCCTCTCGCTGCACCTGCCAGGTCGCGGCGGAAGTTAATGGCTTTAACGAATATTGTGCAGCTACGGGCGTTCTCGATCCCAAGGCTGCTCGTAAGATGGCGCTCTTCTCTCAGTACGCGGTTGCTGCCGCTACCGAAGCGTGGAAGGACGCCGGTTATACCGAAGAGAACAAGCCCGATATGGATCGCGTCGGTACGATGCTCGGCGTCGGTATCGGTGGTCTCGATGTCACGGGCGAGAGCTACAAGATCCTCTTCGATCGTGGCCCTGATCGTCTTTCTCCTCTCGCGATTCCCGAACTTATTTCGAATGAAGGCGCGGGCAACATCGCCATCGCTCTTGGTGCGAAGGGTCCCGCTCAAGTCGTCACGACCGCTTGCGCGTCGTCGACCGATGCGCTCGGCTTCGCGCTCGATATGATCCGCGCGGGTCGTGCCGACGTTATTATCGCCGGTGGCTCGGAAGCGACGATTCTCGAATTCTGCGTCGGTGGCTTCATGAAGGAAAAGGCCCTTGCGACGAAGTTCAACGACACGCCAGAGAAGGCTTGCCGCCCGTTCAACGTCGACCGTGATGGTTTCGTCATGGGCGAAGGCGCGGCAATCCTCATCCTCGAGTCCGAAGAGCATGCGAAGGCGCGTGGCGCGAAGGTCTATGCGGAACTCGCGGGCTACGGTGCTACTTGCGACGCTTACCACATCACGGCTCCCGATCCGTCCGCTGACGGCGCGGTGAAGGCAATCGGTATTGCGCTCAAGAACGCTGAAGTCGAAGATCTCACGACCGTCGACTACATCAATGCCCACGGCACATCGACCCACCTCAACGACCAGATGGAAACGACCGCTTTCAAGCGCGTTTTCGGCGAAGAGCAGGCGAAGAAGATCAACGTCTCTTCGACGAAGCCTTTCCACGGCCACTGCCTTGGCGCTACCGGCGCTATCGAAGCGGCTTTGACGGCTCTTGCGATCAAGGAGGGTTACTGCCCCGCCACGATCAACTACGAAAACCCCGATCCCGAACTCGACCTCAACTACACCCCGAATGTCGGCGTCAACCGCGACATCCGCGTCGCGATGTCGACCTCGCTCGGTTTCGGCGGCCACAACGGCGTTCTTGTCTTCAAAAAGGCCTAAGCTACCTAAAGGAGTAAATAATGGAATTCCGTCCTTTAAAGAACACTTACAATATCCCGGGCATCGAGCTTCTTCCTCATCGCCCCCCGTTCCTCTTCGTCGACAACTTGATTGCCGCCGATGAAACGGGTGCGCTCGGTGAATACACCTTCACGATGGAGAAGAATGACTTCTTCAAGGGTCACTTCCCGGACTTTCCGATTGTTCCCGGTGTCGTTCTTATCGAAACGATGGCCCAGGTTCATGGTGCGGGTCTGATCGCGACTAAGTTCCTCGGCGAAAACGCGAGCTTCCTCTTCGCTAAGGTCGAAGAGGCGAAGTTCAAGCGCCCCGTTCGCCCCGGCGACAAGCTTACCGTCTTCTCGGAAGCGGTTAAGGTCAAGAAGCTCGGCAAGGACAAGGGCATCGGCGTCTTTGCGGCTAAGGGCTACGTCGGCGATGAACTCGCCGTCGAAGGCACGCTTACCTGCATGCTCGGAGGCACGAATTGATCGACATCGTCGACCAAGGTTCTCCCAAAATCGCGGCGTTTAACGCCCGCCCGGCCTTCCCCGAAGAAGCGGAGAAGGCCGCGGCGCAAGTTTTGGCCGCGATCCGTAAAGACGGCGACAAGGCGGTTTTGGCCGCCGTCGAGCGTTTTGAGGGCTTTAAGGCGAAGAAGGCGGCCGATTTGCGACTCAATCTTTCCCTTAAAGATCTCAAGATCGACCCCAAAATCGCGAAGGCGGTTAAGGAAGCTCATAAGCGCGTAAAAGCGTTTTCGCTCTCTTCGCTTCGCAAGGGCTGGGAAATGTCGACTCCGAAGGGCGGTAAGGCGGGCGAATTCTTTAGCCCGATGGATCGCGTCGGCGTTTATATCCCGGGTGGCACTGCGCCTTTAGCTTCGACTTCGATCATGACAGTCACGCTCGCGAAGGCGGCGGGAGTGAAAGAGATCGTCGCTTGTACGCCTGCCGGTAAGTCGGGCGAAGTCAATCCCGTTCTCGTTTACGCGCTCTTACTTGCCGGAGCGACCGAGATTTATCGTGTCGGCGGAATTCAAGCTATCGGCATGATGGCTTTCGGGACTCCTACCTGCAAGAAGGTTCAGAAGATCGCGGGTCCCGGTAACGCCTTTGTAACTGCCGCGAAGCGTCAGGTTTATGGCTATGTCGCGATTGATCAGGTCGCGGGCCCGAGCGAAATCGCGGTTTTAACCGACGGTTCTGTCGATGTCCGCTGGATTGCTGCGGACTTACTCTCTCAGGCCGAACATGGTAGCGGCTGGGAAAAGTCGCTTTGCGTTTGCACTTCGAAGAGCTTAGCGGAAAAGATTCGCGCTGAAGTTCTCCGCCAAACGGAAACGCTTTCACGCAAGGCGCTTGTTCAGCGTGTCATCGACCGAGATGGTATTTTGATTGTCGTCGCGAAGAGCGTGAAGCAAGGACTAGAAATCGTCAACGACTTCGCTCCCGAGCACTTCGAAATCATGACGAAGGATGCCCTTAAGGTGATGAAGGGTGTTCGCTCTGCGGGTGCAGTTTTCGCGGGTCCTTGGACGCCCGAGTCCGCGGGTGACTTCGTCGCGGGTCCGAGTCATGTCCTCCCGACGGGCGGCGCGGCGAATATGTTCTCGGGGCTTACTCCCGATGACTTCCGCCGTCGCCACAGCTTCGTTCAGTTTACCGAAGAAGATCTTAAGGAAACCAAGGCGGCTATCGAGGCCTTTGCCGAAGTCGAGGGACTTGATGGTCACGGCCGCGCCGCTACAATTCGTTTCGAATAAAGAAAAATGAACTACTTCGTCGAACATGCTTACGATATCGGGTGCGGAATTGCCGCGCTTATCTGGCCTTTAATGAAGAAGCGCCAGAAGATTTCGATCGAGAATATTCTCCGCGCGAAAATCACCGACGACCCGAAAGAGGCGAAGCGCATCGCGAAGAAGAGTTTCTGCCACTTCGCGGGGCATATCGGTGAAGCTTTGTTCGTTCCCGGTATCGTCAACAAGGATAACTACCGCGAGCATTTCGACTTTTCCGAAGCGAGCCCCGTCGCCGCGAAGCTGCTTCTCGACACGCCTGATGAGCCGATTCTTATCGTCTCGGGGCACCATGGCGTTTGGGAAGCGGCGACGAACACGATTTCTTTCGCGCGTCCGATGATTGCCATTGCCCGTACGATGAATAATCCGCTTGCCCAGAAGCTCCTCAAGAAGTTTCACTTCCGCGGGCCTGTAACGATTATCGATAAGAACAACGGGTTCACGAAGCCGATAATGGAAGAGTGGAAGCGCGACAACGCGGCGATGACGATTCTTATCGACCAGCATTACTCGAAGGGTTCGCTTCTTAAGTTCATGGGCCGCCCCGCGATGTGCCATACTTCCGCCGCGCGTCTCGCGATTCGTACGGGTCGCAAGATCGTGGTCGGCTCGTTCGTTCGCTTAGCTCCCTACAAGTACGGCCTCGTCGGCGACGATCCTTTGCAGTTCGATAAAAATACCGACCGCGATGTCGCCGCCCAGATGCTGAACGACCGCCTTGAGAAGGCGATTCGCAAATATCCCGAGCAATATCTCTGGGCTCACAGGAGATGGCGTAATGACTGAGTGGTACCAGTCCCTCAAAGAATACGTCGGCACCGATCCGTTCTTCTGGGCGCTCGAATATCTCGGCACTTTTGCCGCGGCGATTTCCGGTATTCGTCTTGCCTCGATCAAGCACTTCGACTGGTTCGGGGCTTATGTGATCGGTTTTGTGACGGCTCTTGGGGGCGGTACGATTCGTGATGTGATGCTCGGCGTGCGACCTTTTTGGATGGCGCATGAAGGGTATTTTATCTGCACGATGCTCGCTGTAATCGCGGTGTGGATTTTCGGGCGTCATGTTATCGGTGAGCGCATCACGTGGTTCATCTTCGATACGATTGGGCTCGCCGCGTTCACGGTTATCGGCATTCAAAAGACCGAGTTCGTCCTCGGCCCCGAAAGCTCTTGGTGGCTCGCGATAGTGATGGGCACGATTACGGGCGCTGCGGGTGGTGTCGGGCGAGATATCTTGATTAATGTTGTTCCTCTTATCTTCCGCAAGGAGATTTACGCGCTTGCCTGCATTATCGGAGGCCTCGGTTATTATGCACTTAAGCACTTCACGGGTCTTCATGCTCACTGGTGCGCGACCGTCTGCTTCGCCGTCATTTTCGTGATTCGCTTCGTCGCGATCAAGTATCAGCTTGGCCTCCCGGTCCTAAGAGGAAGGCCTAAGAGATGGTAATCGGCTCGATTAAATTTTTGCTGGGCTTTGTCCTTATGTGGTCGACGTTCGTCGTGATCGTCGGGCTACTTAAGGGATGGCTTAAGCGTAAGAGCGCTCCCGAAGTCGAGCCCTCGCTTCGTTTCGCTTGCGTGATCTGTGCTCACAATGAAGAAGCGGTGATTCACCGCCCGATAGAATCGATTCTTAAAAGCGACTATCCCGAAGGGAAGCTCGAGGTCGTCGTTTTCGCCGATAACTGCGTCGACAAAACGGCCGAGATAGCGCGTTCCTTCCCGGGAGTTCGCGTAATCGAAAAGACGACGCCTTCGTATGGGAAGGGCGAAGTTCTCGCTTGGGGTCTCGACATTCTTCGTGCGGATGGGAAGTATGACGCCGTTTCGGTCGTCGATGCCGATAACGCGGTCGACTCGAAGTGGCTTAAGCGTCTTGCCATGAAACTCGAAGCGGGCGAAGATATCGTGACCGGCTACCGCATCGCCTCGAATCCGTACACGAATCTCATCACTTTCGCCTACGCCGTTTACTGGAATTTGATGAATGAGCTTTATAACCGAGTTCGTGAAGAGCTTCGCCTAAGCTCGATGCTCGCGGGCACGGGTTTCGCATTCAAGCTCGAGATTTTGGGGGACGAGGGTTGGCGCACTAACACTTTCTCCGAAGATCTCGAATTCGCCGTCCAGCAGAACTTGAAAGGGCGCCGCGTTGCTTACGTTGCCGATGCGCTCTTTTATGATGAGCAGCCGATCAAGTTTCGCGCGATGTGGAGGCAACTTAATCGTTGGGCGACGGGGACGCTGCAGGTTCTTTATCGCTATGTCGGGCCGTGGCTTAAGACTGTATTCCGCAAGCCCTCGTTGCGCCTTCTTGACTCGTTCTCGATCATCTTCCTCGGCATTTCGGGTATCGTCCTTATCCTAGTTGATTTAGTTACCTTCGACTACAGTTTCGTGCGCGGTTTCTTTACCTTCTGTTGGGCGAGCGGATTTCTCGCGACCTTGCTTTCGCGGTTTTCGTTCCGCTCGGTAGTTCGCGGTTGGCTCGTTTTCCCGTTCTTCATTATGGTGATGACGGCTACCGTAATCTACAGTATCGTTCACCCCCAAAAGCGTTGGAAGCCCATCGCCCACGGCAATTGATTTCAAAGAAAGAGAGTAACACACATGGCAGAATTCAAATTAACCGATCCCTTCGGCACCGCGCCTTCCAAGGCGCCGTTCACTCAGTCCGTCTCGACCGGCGTTCCGTGGCATAACCTCCCCGTTACCCGCAATTATACTCTCGGCCAGCTTCTCGATCAGACGGTCGCTCGTTGCGGCGAAAATGACGCGGTCGTTTATGCTGACCGTGATTTCCGTCTTACTTGGTACGAATTTTCCGAAGAAGTCGACCTCGTCGCGAAGGGCCTCATGGCTCTCGGTGTGAAGCACGGCGAGAAGGTCGCTCTTTGGGCGACGAATGTTCCTCACTGGGTCGTTCTCATGTTCGCGACCGCGAAGATCGGCGCGATTCTTCTCCCTCTTAATACGAACTACAAGAGCCACGAACTCGACTTCGCTTTGAAGCAGTCCGATACCGAGAACCTCTTCGTGATTTCGGGCTATCGTGATTGCGACTATGTCCAGGTTGTGAACGAGCTTATTCCCGAGCTCAAGGAATGCCCGCGTGGGGAGCTCAAGTCGGAGAAATATCCTCACTTGAAGCGCGTCTTCTTCCTCGGTGGTGAAAAGCACCGCGGCATGTATTCGCTTAACGAAGTTAAAGCCCTCGCTTGCGAAGTTTCCGACGAAGAGTATCACGCTCGCCAGGCTCAGTGCGATGTTCATGACGTTGTCAACATGCAGTACACCTCGGGCACGACCGGCTTCCCGAAGGGTGTTCAGCTTACTCACTACAATATCGCGAACGACGGCTTCTGGATCGGTGCTTGTCAGAACCTCTCCGCGCGCGACAAGATCTGCATCCCCGTCCCGCTCTTCCACTGCTTCGGTTGCGTTCTCGGCGTCATGAGCTGCGTCAACCACGGCGCGACGGTGGTCTTCCTCGAAAAGTTCGGTCCAGTCCAGGTCATGGCCTCGATCGAAAAGGAACATTGCACGGCGACCTACGGCGTTCCGACGATGTACATCGCGATGCTCGACCACCCGCTCTTCGACAAGTTTAATTTGAAGTCGCTCCGCACGGGCATCATGTCCGGCTCCGCTTGCCCGACTCACCGCATGCAGCAGGCGAACGACCTCATGAACATGCGCGAAATCACGAACCCCTACGGTCTTACCGAATCGGGCCCCGTGATGACGATGACGAGATATTTCGAAACCTCGATCGAACGCAAGTGCCAGACGATTGGTCAGGCGCTCCCCGGCGTAGAAGTCGCGATTATCGACCCCGAAACGGGCAACATCGCGCCCATCGGTCAGGACGGCGAAATCTGCTGCCGCGGTTACGGCAACATGAAGGGCTACTACAAGATGCCCGAACAGACCGCGAAGTGCATTGATGCGAACGGCTGGCTCCACTCGGGCGATATCGGCCGCATGGATAAGGACGGCTACTACTACATCACGGGCCGCCTTAAAGACCTCATCATTCGCGGCGGTGAAAACATCTCGCCTAAGGAAGTCGAGGACTTCCTCGGCACGATGCCCGGCATTAAGGATGTCGCCGTCGTCGGCTGCCCCTCGAAGAAGTACGGCGAACAGCCCGCGGCGTTCATCATCCGCTCCGACGGTTCCGAGATTTCCGAGCATGATGTCCAGGTCTTCTGCAAGGACAAGATTTCGTGGTTCAAGATTCCGAAGTACGTTCACTTCCTCGACATCTTCCCGATGACCGCTTCGCAGAAGATTCAGAAGTACAAACTTCGCGAAATGGCCGCGCAGCTCTGGCCGAACGCCTAAGATGGGTGCGAGAGGTTTAAGCTTGATGAGTGGCGGGCTCGATAGCCAGCTCGCCATCAAAGTCCTTCAGCGCGCCGGTGCCGAGGTTGAAGGCGTTTGTTTCGAGACGCCTTTCTTCGGCGCCAATACGGCGAAAAAGGCCGCGGAAGCGCTCGGCGTAAAGCTTCACATAATCGACTTTACCGAAGACGAAGTAAAGCTCCTCCATAATCCTCCTCACGGCTTCGGCGGGGCGATGAATCCTTGTATCGATTGCCACGCGACGATGATCAAAAGAGCGGGCGAACTCATGACCGAGCTCGGCTACGATTTCGTCGCGACGGGCGAGGTGATGGGTCAGCGACCGATGAGCCAGAACAAGCAAGCTCTCGGCGTTGTCGAAAGAACGTCGGGACTTGTCGGGCGTCTTATTCGTCCTTTGAGCGCACTCTTGATGGAGCCGACGATTCCCGAAAAGGAAGGGCTCATTGATAGAGAAAAGCTCCTCGCGATTTCCGGGCGTTGCCGCGATCCTCAGATCAAGCTTGCTGCGGAATTCGGAATCGTCGACTATCCTTCGCCTGCGGGCGGCTGTAAGCTTACCGAAGAAGGGTATGGTCGTAAGCTCAAGGATCTTCGCGACTTCGATGGACTCGAAAATCGCCGCCTCCTTGAACTACTTACTGTCGGGCGTCGCTTCCGTCTTCCCGATGGTACGGGCGTTATCTTAGGTCGCGACCAGACGGAGAATGCGATTCTCAAAGCCGAGACTTGCGGAGTCGTGATTGCGCCTAAGTCCGTTCCGGGTCCGACTGCGCTTCTCCCGAAGGTGCGTAGCGACGCAGATCTTGAGCTTGCGCGACTTCTCGTTTGCGCGTACTCGAAGTACGACAAGTTCGAAGGCGATATCGAGCTCACGGGCGGCGTGAAAGTTCCGCGTCCTTATTCCCGCGATCCTTTTAAGGCCTTTCAGATATGCTAGAAACTCTTGCGAGCCACCTCGACCAAATTGCCGCGTTAGCTCCGACCTACGGCTATCTCTTCGTTTTCGTCTTTATGGCGATCGAGTCGAGCTTCATTCCGTTTCCTTCCGAGGTCGTGATGATTCCCGCGGGCTTTTTTGCCGCGCGCGGCGAAATGGGTTCGGCGGTTCTCGCGGTTGTGGTCGCGATTCTGGGTTCGCTCGTTGGCGCTTATCTTAACTACTTTCTTTCCTTGTGGCTCGGGCGTCCTTTCTTAGAGAAGTACGGGAAGTATTTCTTCGTGAAAAAAGAGCCCTTGGATCGCGCCTGTGAAGTCTTCAACAAGTACGGCTCGGCGACGACGTTCGTCTGCCGCCTGATCCCGGTCATTCGTCAGCTTATCTCGATTCCCGCCGGGATTTCGAAAATGCCGCTTATTCCCTTTACTTTCTTTACTGCGCTCGGGGCGGGAATTTGGTCGGCGATTTTGACGTTTGTCGGTTATGCGCTCGGTCGCTCGGCTGGCGACATCACCTATCTTGAGCTCGTCATGAAGGGCAAGCGGATGGCTGCCGAGAACTTGCCGCTCGTCATTTGCGCGGCGGTCGTGATGGCGATGATGTATTTGAGCGTTGAAAAGCTCGTCATGAGAAGACGCGATGCTCGTTAAGCTTGACCATCTCAATATCGCTTTCAGATTCGAAGGTCGCTACTCGGTTCCCGTTCGAGACGTATCGCTTTCGATCGATGAAGGGGAGCGCGTCGCGTTGGTTGGCGAGTCCGGCTGCGGAAAGAGCTTGACCGCGCTTGCCATCGGGGACCTCGTGGACCGCGCGATCATTCGCGGCAAAATCGAGAAGAAGGCGAAAATCGCCTACATCTTCCAAAACCCGATGCAATCGTTGAATCCCGTGATGCGAGTCGGCGATCAGATCGATGAAGCCGCGCCCTTTAAGGGAATGGCGATGCGCTTACTTGACGCGGTCGGTCTTCCCGTGATGACGGTCGATAAATACCCTTGCCAACTTTCGGGTGGCCAGCAGCAGCGTGTCATGATCGCGATGGCGCTCGCCCAAAGCCCCGACTTGCTGATTGCCGACGAGCCGACGACCGCCCTAGATGTCACGACTCAGAAAGAAGTCCTCGATTTGATCGATAAGATCGCGAAAGAGCGCAAGATGGCGGTCTTACTTATTACTCACAATCTCGGGCTCGTGAAGCGCTATTCCGATTACGTTAACGTGATGTACGCGGGGGAGATTGTGGAGCGCGGCAAAGTCGAAGAGGTCCTCGCTTCTCCTCGTCATCCTTATACCAAGGGCCTTATTGCCGCGGTGCCGCGCCTCGATCTCCCGAAAGACTCGCCCCTCGCGGAAATTCCGGGGACTGTCCCTCCGCCTTGGGCATGGCCGACCGGGTGCGCGTTTCATCCTCGCTGCCCCGTCGCCACCGAAGAATGTAAAAAGAAAGTGTTGGAAGCGTGTTTATGCAAATGACCGAAGAAATCGACCCTCGTCTTCACGTAACGGACATCACTAAACCTTTCGAGTTCGATCTTTCGCGCCCCTTGGAAATCGAAGTCGGTTGCGGCAAGGGTCAATTTTTGACTCGCGAAGCTCAGCTTCATCCCGATTGCGATTATCTCGGCATCGAACGCATGCTTGATCGCGTTCGTCTTTTCTCGGGTAAGTGTAAGCGCGGCAAAATCGCGAATGCGAAGATTCTTCGCCTTGAAGCGCTCTATACCTTCCATTATCTCCTTCCCGAGCATCATGCTCGGAAGGTCTACGTCTTTTTCCCGGATCCTTGGCCTAAGAAAAAGCATCACTCTCACCGCCTCTTCGGGCCCCTCTTTTTGAACGCGCTTTGGAAGCGCCTTGAACTCGGCGGCAAGCTCGAGTTCGCGACCGATCATAAGGAATATTTCGAAACCGTGCTTGAATGTCTCGCCGGGGATAAGCGTTTTCAGCGCGTCGAGCCGATGCCGCGTCCGAAAGAAGTTTGGACCGAATTCGAAACGATGTTCCGCTCGCAGGGCCTTCCGATTTATTCCGCCGCTTGGAAGTCCTTGCCTGCCGACGACTCTCCGCTCGAACCTTTGAAAGTTCCGCCGGAGCACGAACCTCGCGAAGGCATTTTTCGCCGCGTATAAATGAAGAAAAAGGGGAGGGCCGAAGCCCTCCCCAAATTTTATCAAACTAACGGAAGATCGATGCCTTCCTTGCCGAGCTCCTGGACGACCAGAATGAAGCCGTTCAAGGCGCCGAGCATGTCGTGGTACTGCCCGCGAACATAGCCGTTCTTGAGCGCGTATTCGACGACGCGATACTTCTTCTTGATCTTGATAGCCATTTAGCTATCTCCTTTCTTTTGCGAGTCTCATTTTCGTTAATTTAAATTCCGTGCGGCACGCGAGACTCTTTTCGTGCGGCACGGAAATACCTTGCCGTGCAGCAAGGAAATTCTTTGGCGTTATTATCGGCAACATCCGCCGCAAACAACGCCCATCACCGCGCCTACCAAGGCAGCAAGTGTAGGCTTGATCTGCGGCTTGATAACTTCCCAAATCGCTTCAAAGATCTCACTCCAATTCATTGTCAGTTTCCTTTCTTTGTTTTTAGACAGGATTATCAATCTTTCCCGACGACCTTGACCTCTTCGAATGTGACGAACACGCGTCGCTTCCCGCCGGAGTAACTCGTCTCGCGATAGTTCTTGATTGCCATATTCTCGATTGCGGTGGCGAGTTTCTCATCCGCCGCGACTTCAATTACTTTTGTGGTTAACATATTATTTCCTTTCCGAGGACTTCATGCCCTCCTAATTGTATCTCCACCGATTTTTGGAAAACGTTCTCACAACGTTGGATGGAAAAACTCATCTCGTGCCTGTAAGCATTGACTGAAAGTGGGCTGAAGATTTTTTAAAATCGCGTAAAATAGCCGTGTGTAGAGCTTGGATTTCGCCAAAGCTTCTCGCATGGTTTGATATCGCATAGTGGCTCGAGAGACTTTGCTTTTGAGCCCTCGCAACTTT
>JAZLMG010000031.1:0-34390 GCA_045598585.1 Kiritimatiellia bacterium | reverse complement strand
ATGGATTCGTCGAACACGCAGAGCTTAACGGTGAGCGTGGAAGCATCGAGACCGTTGTTGTTCGTGGCGTTCGCGATAGCGCTCTTGATGGTCTTCTTGAGGATCTCAGCGGCCTTCTTGGGCGAGAACTCAACGAGCTGGGGCGCCGCCGAGGCCGGGAGGCCCTGGCAAGCACGCGCGAGCGGACGGCCCTTAGCAGCCGACATACGCGCGTTACGAGTGATAGCTTGAACTTCCATTGTTCACCTCTTACTTCTTGGCCTTATCGACCGAGTTGCCGTGGCCCTTGAACGTACGCGTCGGAGCGAATTCGCCGAGACGGTGACCGACCATGTTTTCGGTGATGAAAATCGGCATGTGCTGACGACCGTTGTGAATCGCGAACGTAAGACCGACGAATTCGGGGAGAACCATCGAACGACGGCTCCACGTCTTGATCGGCTGCTTCTTCGTCGCGGCCTGCATCTTTTCTACCTTGCGGAGGAGCGACTCCTCGACATAGGGTCCCTTCTTGAGAGAACGTGCCATGGATTATTTCCTCCTCTTGACGATGACCTTGTTCGACGCCTTGCGCTTCGGACGAGTCTTGCCGCCCTTGGCGAGCTGACCCCACGGGGAGCGCGGATGCGAACCACCGGAAGTACGGCCTTCACCACCACCCATCGGGTGATCGACAGGGTTCATGGCAACACCGCGAACGGTAGGACGAATGCCCAAATAGCGCTTACGGCCGGCCTTACCGAGATGGATCGAGTCCCAGTCCTTGTTCGAGACGGAGCCGACGCAAGCGAGGCAGCGGCCGTCGAACATACGAACTTCGCCCGAAGGCATCTTCAAAGTGACCGTGTTTCCGTCACGAGCCATGACCTGGCATTCATTACCGGCGGAGCGGGCAACCTTCGCGCCCTGGCCGGGAACGAGCTCGATCGCGTGGACGAAGAGACCGAGCGGGATCTGAACGAGCGGGAGGCAGTTGCCGACCGTCGCTTCAGCCTTCGGACCATTCATCACCTTCGCGCCGACCTTGAGGCCCTGAGGAGCGAGAATGTAGGAGAGCTGACCGTCAGTGTATTCGATGAGGGCGAGGTAAGCGCTGCGAGTAGGATCGTAAGCGATTTCCTTGACCGTCGCTTCGACGTCGAACTTGTTACGCTTGAAGTCGACGATACGAAGACGCTGCTTCACGCCACCGCCGTGATGACGGGTCGTGATGCGGCCCTGGTTGTTGCGGCCCGCGGTCTTGCGGACGGCCTTCGTGAGGCTCTTCACCGGCTTCTTTTCGGTGATTTCTTCGAACGTGTTGGCAACGCGGAAGCGCATGCCGCACGAACGAGCCTTGAATGTTTTAAGTGCCATAGTTATTAAGCTCCTTAGACCTGTTCGATGCGCTCGCCGGCCTTGACGGTGACGATCGCCTTCTTGTAGGTGGCTTCCTTGGTCGCGCGACGGGTGCCGCGGATGTACTTGATACCGCCCTTCTGGTTGACGGTACGGACCGCGAGAACGTGGACGCCGAACTTCTTCTCGGCGGCTTCCGCGATCTGGGGCTTCGTGGCGTCCTTGGCAACTTCCAAGAGATACTGGTTGTTGACGGACATCTGAGCGCCCTTCTCGGTGATCATGACCTTCTTGATGATTTCTTTCGTCATTGTCTTACTCCTTACTTGGCGAGACGCGCGACGAGAGCATCGAAGCCGGCCTTATCGCAGACGATCTTCTTGTTCACCATGAGGGTGTAGACGTCAAGCGCCGTGGCGGTCGAGTAATCGATACGCGGGAGGTTGGAAGTGACGAGAAGAACCGTGTCGTCGACATCCTTCTGGATGATGCAAGCGCTGCGATCGACGCCGAGGTCCTTGAGGAGAGCGGCCATGAGCTTCGTCTTGGGCGCTTCGAACTTGAACTCATCGACGACGATGACGTCACCGGCGACGATCTTGTCCGAGAGAGCGCGCTTGAACGCGAGCGACCAAACCTTCTTGTTGAGCTTCGTCTCGAAGTCACGGGGCTTAGGACCGTGAGCGACGCCACCGCCGCGCCAAACGGGCGACTGACGGAAACCGGCGCGAGCATTGCCCGTACCCTTCTGCTTCCAGGGCTTCTTGTTGGAGCCGGCGACTTCGCCCTTGCCCTTCGTGCAAGCGGTACCCGCACGCATGGCGTTACGAATCGCGGTAACGGCGTCCTTGACGGCCTGAGCACCCTTCTCGGTAACGAGGAGAGCCTGGTCGATGTTGATATCAATCTTAGTCATTTATTAGGCCCCCTTCTTAACATTGTTCTTGAGGGACTTGCGGACGATGACGACTCCGCCGCGGGCGCCGGGAATCGAGCCCTTGACGAGGAGAGCGTTATCTTCCGGACGGATCTGGACAATCTCGAGACCGATAGCCTTGCGGTTAACGTCGCCCATGTGTCCGGGCATCTTCTTGCCCTTTTCAATCCAACCGGGGAGGTCACGAGCCGCCAAACCACCGGTACGACGCTTCGAGTGACCACCGTGGGTCATGTTGCCGCCCGCGAAGTTGTAGCGCTTGAGAACGCCCGCGAAACCCTTGCCCTTAGTGACGCCGGTGACGTCGACGTACTTGACGCCGTCGAAGTTCGAGACGGTGATCGAATCGCCGACCTTGACTTCTTCACCCGCTTCAAGAGCGAATTCCTTGAGAACCTTCATCGTCTCGACGCCGGCCTTCTCGAAGTGCTTCTGCTGCGCCTTAGCGAGACGCTGAGCCTTCTGAGGACCGAAACCGAGCTGAGCGGCCTGATAGCCGTCCTTTTCGATGGTCTTGAGCTGAACGACGGGGCAGGGGCCGAGCTCGATGACGGTAACGCAAGTGCGGTTACCTTCGGCGTCGAACACCTGGGTCATTCCAATCTTCTTACCGATCAAACCTTCCATGTCAACCTCCTATCAAACCTTGATGGTGATGTCGACGCCGGGGGGAAGGTTGAGCTTCTTGAGCACATCGATCGTCTGGGCGGTCGGGTTGACGATGTCGAGAAGGCGCTTGTGCGTGCGCATTTCGAACTGATCCATGGACTTCTTGTCGACGTTCGGCGAGCGGTTCACCGTGAAACGTTCGACACGCGTGGGGAGCGGGATCGGACCCACAACCTGCGCACCCGTGCCACGGGCCGTGTCGATGATACCACCGACGGCCTGATCCAGCACACGGTGATCGTATGCCTGGAGGCGGATGCGGACTCTCTGCTGTTGCATGTGTTGTTCCTTTGTTACTGTTCTGTTTCGCCCTTTCGGGCCCTTCGTTTACCTGTGCCTTGACGGACGCGAACTACGCGCATGACCCTTTATTTTTTGGGGTCGGCGGCGCGTGAGGCCCATGCTGCGGCGCCTCGCTCGCGACTGAGTTTCAGCCCAGTAATCAACTCTTAAGAAAAGACGCGCTCGCGGTTCGTAACCGCGAGCTTTTGAGGTCTCTCGGTCACGACGCGACGGGAAAGACTCGCCCGTATCGCGACCTCTTCTATAGAGAAGATTGTGTATATTATACCATATTTCCCACCCCTCGCGCAAGGGGGTATTTTAAGAAAAATCACACCTTCTCGCCGCAAAGGCCTAAAATATCAAAGCAATGGGAACAGTCCCCGGCTGCGCCGCGTTAATCTACTATTGTCGCCTTTAAAAGCTTATCATCCAGGATCTCGGTAAGACAAGGCAAATCTTGCGGCTCGATAGAGACGAGTTTCTTGCCGGCTCGTTGATAAAGTTCGAGTTTTTCCCGTTTTCTAGCTAAATAATCGTGAGTATCCATCCCCCAAAACTCAATATAGAGGTCGAATTCAGGAAGATAGAAGTCGGGACGAATAAGCGTATCTTTCGCGATTCGATAACGTTCGTCGTAAATATAGCGAATATTCCGCTTGGTTAAATAGTCGCCGATCAACTTTTCGCCGCGAGATTGGACGGCAACCTTGTCGAGGGTTCTTAGCTGCTTCGCTCCCTCGACGGTCGCCTCGAAGCGGACGCCCTCGAACTCTCGCTCATCGGCGCAATGCCGACAGTAGGGCTTCCCCCACTTCTGAATCGTCTCGGCGGACTCTTCTTTCGTGAGAGGACGCCGGCAACGCGAACACCAGTGACGATGAAGCGACTCGGAGAGGCGCCGTCCTTTCTCGAAGGCGGCAAGAACCTCGTTCGCCGCCTCTCGGACGTACGGCTTTTGAGTCGCGTCGCGAGAAAGGTCTTGAATGGCGAGAATGGTATCGTCATCGATGGAACTACCGCATTTGGCGAGCGTTCGAAGCATGTATTGGAGGACTTGGTCGCCCTTCTCTTCGCGGAAAGTCGTCGAAATCGAGATTGAGATGTGGCGCTTGATGGAGGGGTCGATATCAACCAATTTGCCGAGAGCGCTGGCGGTAGCGCGGCGAACTTGCGGAGAAGAATGGTGGAGAAGCGGAATTATTTCGCGATAACGATGGACTATTCCCGAATTCCCGATTTCGACGGCTAGCTTTCTCAGACGCTCGTTCTCGGCCGCATTCGGGTTCATCGAGACTCCTTTCCGCTACGCGTCGATCCGTCCCGATTTCCCCTCTCGTCCTCTCTCGCTATTCCGCTAGGACAAAGCAAGAACATCGAGTCGAAACCAAGCAAGAACTCTCGGCGAGGAAGAACAGTCGGCTTTCCGCGAGGACGAAGCGAGGGAACTAGGCGAGGACGTAGCAAAGACATTCGGCGAGGACGTAGCGAGAACTCCCCGCAAGGACGTAGCGAGGGAACTAGGCGAGGACGTAGCGAGGCGTAGCCGAACGGAGTCTTCGCCGTTCGGTTCGCGAGCTTACTATCGAATGTCGTCATCACACCAAGTATTATACCAAACCTTCTCGCCATCATCAAGCGAAAACTGCATCGCTCGCCAAAACAATACGCGGCGATCCCGAAGAACCGCCGCGTATCCTAGACCTAGACCTTTGACCTAGGGCGAACTTTTCTTACTTGAGTTCGATCGAGAGCTGGAAGAACTTGGCCGTTTCGGTCGAGTCAAGCTTCGTCGAAGGAACGAGCTTGATGGTCGCCATCGGGTATTCAGCCGAGAGCGAAGTGATCGTGAGACCACCTTCTCCAGCTTCAACCGCCTTGGCGAGGAGGGCCGCAAGGTCAACCTTCTCAGCTTCGATAACCTCTTCGAGAACCGCCGAAGCAGCTTCTTCAGCCGTCGGAGCTTCTTCAGCTACGCCAGGCGCAGCCGACGGAGCGCAGTTGAAGATGAGCGCATTGACCGGAATTGCCGCGCCGAGGTCGACCGTTACACCCTTGTCCGCAAGAGCCGTCGCCCAGGTCGCAATTTCCTTTGCAGTCACCGTCGAATCTTTGAGAGCTTCAGCAGTTTCGGTGTTGACGATAGCGGAGATTTCCGTATCCTCGTCAACCTCCGTCCAATCCGTCGGACCGGTCTTTTCCTGCACCGTGTACGTCTTGGTTTCGGCATCATAGATCGACTCGTAGCCGTCCGCAACGAACGTGCCGCCGAGGTTATCATCACCCTTCGCAGGATCGGTACCGAGGAACGAACCGCCCTTCACAACGAGCTGCGAAACGGAGCTCTTGTTATTGACGTTCAGAACGCCGAAGTAGTGCGTCTCGGTCGTCGTGCCGTATGCAAACGTCGGCTCGAGGTTCTTGAACGTACCACCTTCAATCGTGAAGACCGCCGAGTTGGTCAAATAGACCGTCGCGCTGGTGGTCGACTTATTGATGAAGGTACCATTCTTGATGATGATGTTGCCGCTGTGAGCCCAGACGCAGTCATTGTCGGGATCGGTCGCGTTCGACGCATCGATCGTACCCTCGCCGGTAATCGTCATCTCACCGCCCTTGTTGATGAGCGCGACATCCGCCGTCGAGGTGATCATCTTACCATTAAGGTCAAGCGTAATAGCCGGCGTTCCCGTGTAAACGATGCGTGCATCCGCAGAGGTATCGGCAAGAAGCGTAACCGTCGCATCTGCCGTCACATCATCAAGCGCCGCCTGGAGCGTCTTATATTTCTTCTCGCCGATCTGCGCGACATAAAGAATCGGGGCAAGAGTGTAAACATTGCCATTCTGCTTGACTTCAAGATCAAACGCTTCACTTGAGGCATTGACGACCGAGATTTCGACGCCATCCTTAACCGTAATAGTCGGCGTCTGAATCGTATCGTAAGCGATCATGTAAACCGTCGGAGGAACGACAAACGTACCGCCGTTGATTGTGAGCGTCGAGGCCTTGCAAACGCTGTTACCGTTGTACGAGAGCGCCTGAACGTTACCATTGAAGGTGCCGCCGTTAATCGTCGCGTCAGTCCAGTTCATAATCGCGAACGTAAGACCCGTGTAACCCTTATCGTTCGCAATAATTTCAAGCGTACCGCCGTCGACGACGAGGACGCCCTTGCCGGGATCTTCGTCATTCTTGACAACCGTATAATCGGACTGATAGCGACCGCTGACAATCGCAAGCGTACCCTTGTTGCGAATGAGCGATGCAGGATTCTTCGTGTTGCCCGAAGCAACCGGCGTACCCTTCATACCGCCATTGCCCGATTCAGTTCCATCCGCAAGAATAACCTCTGCCCCACCGACAATGTCGAGAACATAGTTGCTCGAAGTAGTGCGGCTAATCGTGTGGCCGTTGAAGTTGATTGCAACTCCAACCCCAGACGGAATCGTAATAGGTGCCGCCGAGCCAAGTTCGAGGTCGTCCAAGAGCGTAACCGTCGCGCCATTGCCGTTTGCTATAGCTTCGACGATGGACGCATATTCTTTATATTCCTCCTCGCCCTTAATAACGACCGCCGTTACCTTATGAGCCGTAGCTTCAGGAGCAGGAATGGACGTTGTCATTCCATCTGTAACGGTAAACCGAACAGCCGAAATCTTATCTCCGATATACCCTTCCTCGTAAGCATAGTAGATTACGACCGTATCGCCAACTGTGGCGGTAAAGCTACCGGAGCTAGCATCCACGATGCTTGTTCCAACATAAACCATCGCAATAACATGATCGGGAAGCGTACCGAGAGAGAACGTGAGTTCAGCAGGCGCAGGATCGGTAAGCGAATAATACTTCATCTGCCCGTATGTGGCCTCGTCAACAACCTTATCGGCAATACCGGACTCGACCGTCAACGTACCATTAACAACCGAAACGCTACCCGCGTTAAGTGTTATCGTAGCCGTAGTATCGGGAGTGAACTGAATCGAGCCCGTACCGACCTTTTCGATTGTTCCGTTCACAATCGTTGCGTGGAACATAATTCCGGACGCATCGGAAGTAACCGTCATCGTATTGTCGTCAAGGTCGATCACAACCGGCTTCTCGACATACTCGTTATTATCGAACGTGATATCACCCGTCGCAGTAACCGTCGCGCCAGCTTCGGCCGCGTCAATTGCCGCGAGAAGCTTCTCCTTCGCCGTCATTTCAACAAGCGAGTAGGTCTTCGTCGTTTCATCGAAAGCGACGACCTTACCTTCGACATCGGTCGAGGTCGCATCAACCGTAATAGCCGAATTGAACTTGAGCGAGCCGCCGTTGAGCGTAAGCGAGGTGAACTTCGAACCGTTATTAGAAGCGGGAGCGAAGGTAATCGCGCCAGAGCCCGACTTGACGATTGCTGGAGTGCCGCGGAACGCAGGATCGTGGTTGCCGATCACGGTCTTTTCGTAATCGGAAGAGAACTCAATCGTGCCTTCCATATTGACCCATCCCCGGTTCGTGAGGGTGCTGTTCTCGCCGATGACAAACTTGACGTTGCGCACGGTCGAGTCGTTGTCGCCGAACGCACCGGCAATACCGGTTTCAAGGCGAACCGCTCCACCCTCAATCTTAACGGTGATACCATCAAGCGCATAACCGTCCGTCTTGTTCTTTGCGTAGAGCGTGCCACTCGTCGTGACGAGCGTGCCGCTTCCGGAAATGCCGCGCGTCGCACGCTCATTATTCGCGAGAGTCAACACCGAACCCTCACCAATAACGATTTCGCCGCTAACAGTATAAGTGCTGAGCGCAACATTCTTGCCCTCAGGAATCGCAAGGTCGCCGGTGATATTCGCGCAAATCGTAACATCACCTTCCGTGGCAAGCGCCTCAGCCACCGTTGCATAGTTTGTACCACCGACCTTAGCCGCAATCAAAACCGCCGCGCAGTGGACAGGATAGTTCGAAGGCGTAGTCTGAAGGTTGGTATAATTATAACCTTCTGTCTTGAACGTTGCCGTGTCGCCTTCGGGGAGGACAAGCATATATCCTTCGTTAGCGACATACTTCGCGGAGAAGTTCTGTCCGTGGGTCACGGGAACCGTTGCCGCCGTCACGACTTCGAACTCGCCGTCTCCGACCGAGACATAAGTCGTCGCGTTCTCGACATGCGTCACAGGAACGTTGTAGACATTAAGCTCGACAGGCATTTCGGTAATCGAAACCGACGAGGTCGATGCAAGGCCGTCAATCGTCTGCGAAGTCGTTTCCGCCGTCAAGTGATAGCCTGTCGTAGCCGTGTAAGTTATGACAACCGTCGAACCGGCCTTGGCAGTAATCTGGCCGTTTTCAACAGCAACAGACGCTCCGTTAACAGTTACACCAACCGTCGTATTGTCAAAGGTCGGAATCGCAATTTCGACATCATTCATCGTAATCGTGATACGATAGGTCTTCGAGGCCGTATCGTAACCGAAAGCGACCGTGCGATCCGAATAGGTCGACTCTGCCGGAAGCGTGCAAGAAACCTTATCCGCCGCAGCATCCATCATACCCGTGAGCTGAATAAACGCATCGGCATTATAGGAATTAACTTCAAGCGTCGAATAATCGAACGCAAGCGAACCGGCTCCGGTAATGACCGTCGGACCGCCCGAGACGGTCATCGCGCCTTCTTCAATCGTCACAGGGACGGAAATAACCGTCTGACCGGCATTCGCAACCATACCGGTTCCCTTTTTGACCGAAATCGTCGAACCTTCAGAGCCACCGAAGGTGATAGCTTCGTAGGTCGTCGTCGCGTTAAGACCGACAGTGATAGCAGAAGTCGCAGTCGTTGCGCTGAGCGTCAAAGCCGAGCCGACGGCAGGAAGTTCGCTCCTCGTATTATCTCCGGCCTTAGTCCAAGCATCCGTTTCCGACCAAGTGGAAGAGTCGGCCGCCGTGCGGCTATAGGAGCCATTGGGCGAAACATACGGGAATTCCTTAACGAGTTCTGCAATCGCCTTCTCGCCGAGAGCACCGTCATAAAGACGGAGCGAGTCAATTACGCATTCCTTATAGATTGCCTGATTCTGCGCAGCTTCGCGACTCGGCGGAGCAAAGCGGTTGACTCCCGTCTTGAAGCTTCCGCCATGAACCGAACAGATCTGAAAGCCACCACCGATGGTAAAGTCAGTCGTCGACTCGTAGGTCGTCCAAAGAATACCGTCAAGATAGACCTTGATCGTGCGACCTGTCTTCGAGAAGATATAGAGGTGGGGCGTCGTAAAGGGATTCGGCACTGACATTTCTGCCATAGTCTCATACTTCGTCGCATTGTTCTGAGAACCCGACGAGCGAACGAGAAGAACGGTATTGTTTTCAACCGAACCCGTCATAAGACCGATGAGGCCATAAGGCGAAGAGGTCGTAGAACCGAAGACAAGCAATCCGGCTTCATCGACTTGAGGAAGTGTACCATACATCGCGCAAGTGAAACTATCCTTGTAGGTGATGTTGCGCCAAGGATGCGAGCCCGCGTAGAGTGCATCGTAGCTGTCGCCCGCGGGACGGAAATCGCTCGTCGCGGCATCACCATAGCGATACTGACGATCGTCCTGGTCGCGAGAGAGCGAAGTCGTATCTGTACCGATGCTATTCAAATTACCGTTGAATTCGTAAGCAATCCAGCAGGCCTTACCCGAAACGGTGATCGGGAATTCATACTTTGTGACACCGCCTTCGGTCGTCGTGGTGACATCCGTAATCGGATTTCCGTCAGCCCCGATAAGCGAAACATTAGCGCCCTCGCCCTTCAATGTCACACAGCCATCGTCAAGCGCGCTCGTCTGGAGAGAAACCGACGCGGTGTCCGCCGTCGAAATCGCAAACGAAGGACGCATGTTGCCGAAATTAATCGCGACGCTTCCGGAGAGATTAAGCGTACCGGCAAATTCAGAATCATTCTGAATAACAAGCGTACCCGCGCCCGTGACGTTGATGTCGCCTTCGCCCGAGAGCGAGCCGACCGTCAACGTCTTACCGTTTGGAATTTCAATCGTGCCCGCACCAGCGAGAAGTGTCGTCGCCGTCACAGGATTGCCGGAGAACGAGATTGTGCCAACTTCCGCCTTAATCGACGTGAAATTGCCACTCGTATCACCGGCTTCAAACGAAACCTTAGCCGAGCCCTTTTTCACAATCGCGGGAGTACCACTGCAGTACTTACAGAAGGCCGAAGTATCCGACGAAGCATCGAGCGTAAGCGTGCCAGACGCCTGGAACCAACCGTAGTTGTAAATGCGACCACCCGCGAGCTCAATCGTTGCGTTCTTGAGATTACCGGCTTTATCCTTCGAATTCACCTTAACGAGACCTCCTTCAATACGGAGCGTCGTACCGTCAAGTGCAATCGCGTTTCCGCCAATCGTCGTGAAACCGACAATCGAGCTACCCTTAAGAACAATCGTACCGCCGATGACATTGCCCATCAGGTAATCGGTCGTGTCATTGCCGACGTTATTTTCGATGACCGTCGTAGATGTGTGGTCGAGAATGAGCTTGCCCGTATAGCCCGAAAGGTCGAGCTTCGTATAAGTAAGATTCTGCGGATCGGTAATCGTGAGGTCGGCGGAGCCGGTAATCACAACTTCCGCGCACGAAACTGCCGCGCCGAGCGTCAATGTCGATTCACCCGCAACAGTGAGCTCAACCGGAGCACCAGTCACAAACGGATTCTTCTCTTCCCAAACGAGGTCCGTCCACGCCGCAACCGAACCGTCGATTGTCACACAACCCGGAACGCGAGCCGAGATCTGATACGCCGGACGCCACGCATTCATATCAGCATTCAACTGAACGACGCCCCACTTTTCATCCGTTGTATTATACATACGGAATCTGGAATTCGTCGGAGCACTCATCGTCGCCTGCGTGCCGACCGTCACCTTCGCGGCAGTCGCGAACGGATAGGTAATGCGCGGACCCATCGAGCTCGAACCGTCAAGCGAGGTCACATTCCATTCGCCGGCAACCGTCGGAGAACCCGACTGCGTATCGGCGAGCGTAATGGAACCGGCTTTAGCCGCATTGGCAACTTCCAAGCAGAAGGTCACCGCGTCAATCCAAAGCTTGACACCTTCCGGCGTAACCGTCGAAGCAGGAATCGTCATCGACGCGGGCTTATAGTTGCCGACACCGCCCGAGTTGGAGGCCGTGCAGTCTTCATTCGCGATGTAAACCTGCGGAGTGGGAGTCGTACGCTCAATGATGACGAGACCGGCAATACCGCCGCGCTGGGCACTATTCAAATTGCGACCACCATAAATCGTGAGCGGACCGCAGAGGTTGTTAACGCGCATGGCATTGGTGCCGAGCGTGACATCGGACGTGCGCGACGCTCCCCAGTTATCGGTCTTGTGTGAGGCAAGGACCGCATTGCCATTGGCATCTGCCTTGTAGAGAACACCGTTGACGAGCGCCGGAGCAAACTTGCGGCTCGCCGTATCCGTCGCCTGAATAAGAATGATATCGTACTTGTCGAACGGCGCGACCGAAAGCTCAACCTTAACACCATTACCATCATCCATATAGCCGTTGGTTACAGTCTGCTGCGCAGGGCTACTAACCGTATCAACCGTATGGTTACCACCGGCCGTCGTCTTCACCGTCATCGACTTCGTTTCGGTCGTCCCCGCTGCGGTATCATAGACAGTCACACCTTCCGAGTGCGTTGCCGTCGCGGCACACTGATACTGCGTCCAGTACTGACCATTGATCGTATAGGCGCCAACGGTCACAGCCGTGTCATTCGCGAGCTTGTTCGCCGCAATGCCCGCATTGCTGCGGCCCTGACCGGCATTGAAGTTAATCGCAATGACTTTATCCGCCCACGCGCATTGCGCGAGAAGCGTTGCAATTGCGACCACGGCGAGGTGGCGCACGTATTGAGTAATTTTACTCATCTTTGCCTCTTTCATTTATTCGTTATTGTTGTTAATTAGTTAAGAAATTGTTAGGCGGCCTTAATTGCCTTAAAGCCAAGCCGCTCTGCGGTTTCTTCTGCGCGACGCGTGATTTCTGCTAAATCATTTCCACATTCAGCAGCGATGCGGCGACGAGTAGCACGAACTTCATCTACAATGGATTCGTTCATAAATTACCAAACAAGCTCCTTCGCGCATTCGGATAAAGGAGTATTCATTCCTGCAAGAATGGAATCTACCATTCCTGGTATAGAGTTCAAATATTCGCCATCTCCTTGCATGTTTTGTTTCCCTCTTTCTGAAAACATTATAACAAATTCGGTCATGAAAAGCAAGGACTTTCAGGTGGGAAATTTGTGCTATGGCTTCGGCGAACCGCGAAATCCGTTAGACTTTGTCCAACGGACGCCAATTATGTATTGCGTCCACGAAGTGGATTTCGCGTCAGAACACGGTTTCAGGATGCCTTACACTTACTGATTTTATCATTAAGGTCGGCAAATGCGTTTTCGATATTCTCGACATGATACAACTCATACATGTTGATCGCGTAGTCATACAGACCGCAATCACGTAAGCGTCTCAATGTCTCATCCGCAGTTTCGCCGCGAAAAGCTGCAAAGCGCTCTAAAAGGTAAATAAAGAAAGACATCTCGCGGCTCATTATGAAGCCCTCAAATATGATGATTTCAGAGGCGTCCCGGTTATGCGCTCACATTCCCACATGTCGAAAATTGCTGCGGGGCCGAATTGACACATCCCCATATCGGGATTTACCAGCATTTTGTATGACTTGGACTCTAAAAAAGCAACCACTGCGTCCTGCTCAGAATAACCATACTTTTCGACGATCATCTTGGCGACCTCGGTATCGTAGAAGTCAAGAATCTCAGGATCCAGCGCCTTCATACTTTCTCACTCCCGATAAAAGTCAAATGCGATAACGCACGCTCAGATTTGAACGCAACCTGATCCCGCAATTTTTGAGGCAGCAAGCGCCGCAAGGCCTCTTCCTCTGTATAGGCACCCTTAAAATACAAGTTCAACACAGGCATAGTATTATCATTGGCAACCGGCCCCATCACTACATCTGCCGAAGAATCATCAATGCCTAAATTACGATTATGACTAATATACCTTAACCAGTCGGAATCAGGAGATGTGAACACTAAACGGTTAAGTTCAGTAAATTTTCTATCCTCAATTTCGAATATGGAAACAATCGGCTCGCCTTCCGCACGACGTAAAGTTGTCGTCTTCGCCCATTTAATCGCTTGCTCTCGATCGGTAGTCAAATAAAAAGCACGGCCAAAGTCGACGGCTCGCGTCAAAGGACGAAGCTCCGGCTTGCTCACTTCTTCATTACTACCATGATACAATAGCATAGTTCTGGTTATTCTTAATCTTTCAAGTGATATTATAGCAAATCGAGAGGATTATCGCAAGGAGAAACTTTTTGCGGCCCTGCGCCATGTGAGTTAGAACGCCGCTTCAGGGAAAATATCAACAACCGATGGGTGCGTGTGACTATCACCGCCAAATTCTACGATATACGCATCATCCGTATAATCCAAAAAGCATTTCTTGCCAGCAAAACGTGCTTGGTATTGCTCCTTTGTAAAAGGAAGTCCACTTACAACTCCTTTGCGAATTCGATGATTGGCAAAATCAGGGACCCAAACCTTATCGCCAATTCTAAAGCGAATCGTGGAGGGGTCTCTGCCTTCGAATTTCTTGACGCACGCGTCATCACAATCGCTAACGGCATTAAGCGTGCCATCGGCAAAGTAAGAACGAACCGACTCATAGTCGGCTATGGAATCGAATTCACCGCTACGAACTGGGTCTATAGTCTTCTCGTAAAGATAAAAGGCAATTATATCGCTCGGCCAAATCCCAACTTTGCCGCGTTCAATGTATTCACGAATAACCGCCTCACCCTTTTCTATCGATGAATATAAACCACCCTTGATCCGCCCAGTTAAGCACAAACCAGGTTCTATTTTATCTTCAAGCGTTACTATATCTAATGCAAAAATCGTCACTATATCCGCCCACCTTTGATTTCAAACCTATCTCTTAAACGGATTAATGGCCATCATGCCGCGATAGATTTGGCCGTCATTTAGGTCTTCCGTCAGAATCTCGTGACAACCGAACTTCTCTGCCGCGGCAACCATCAAAGCATCATAGTATTGAATTTTATACTCGTATTGAATCCGAATAGCATTGCGAATCATATCGGACGTAACTTCGCCTGCTATCATTCGATAAAGTATTGGGTACCAATTCTCGATTTCATTGCGCCGTTCGGGACATTTACGCACCATAACACACGTAAACTCCTGCAAGGCCTGCATTGACGTACATCCATCACCATTGACATCAAGCGCATGAGCAATCAACTCTCGTGAAATCGCCTGCTTACGAATATCTTGATCGGTTGCGGCGTAAACAAAGATATTAGTATCGAAGAATCTCATCCCAAGCACCTCATATTGCGCTCATTCGCTTCTTCTCGACTCCATTTAAAGTCAGCGGGAACCTTAATCGTGTTAGCTGCAGCAAAAGCGCGAAAGCGTTCGGCTTCAGAGTGATCACCTTGTCGCGCACGAGAAAAGGAATTTATCGATCCACTATATTGCGAATCAACGGTTTCAATAGGGAATGGTAAGCGATGTTTAAGCACCACTTGCGTACACATAAGCGCAATTGCGGCCGAAAATGTCAGTCCCATGCGCTTAAACTCAGCATCGGCCTGAGCTTTCAAGCCATCATCCATTCGGAAATTTACCTGTGCCATACCCGGTTTCTCCTATTTGTAAGGATATTATATCACACATCGCTTTACACTGTCAAGCACAGAATCTATATTTTGGTATTACCTATTTGTAGATTTCATTCGTGGACATTCCGAACATACTGGAGGCTATTCGTGTCGATTTGGCATAGGAGAATCCCGCTTGCGGGATGCGGATGACGAATAGCAGACCTTCAAGCAACGCTTGAAACAGGTTCGATATTCGTTAGCCGTAAGGCGTAGCCTTCTCCTATGCCAAAGCGATTCGTGCGCCGCGCCGGTAGGTGCTAATACAACACGCGGCGATCCTTTAGAAGAAAGATTTAGCAATACTAGCGTTTGGATGGGTGGACGTAGTTGGTGTCCAAGGGGACGTCGTCGTCGGTAAGATCGCGCTTTTTGTATTTTCGGTAGCGATCCGTCACATCATCGGCAGGAACGTTAGAGAAACCTTGTGGGTAAGCCCAAGTGCGCCAAAAATATGTGCCGCGATAAGTTTTACGAGAAGCGTAGACGCGCAAATCGGGACTTTCGCCCGCTTCCGCGGCAAAAGGAGCTTGCCAGCCCTCATCGATAGGGCTCGGGTCGCCATCTCCGAAAAAGTGCCAACCGTCATCCCAAAATTCGACCCAAGAATGATTCCCCGGGATTGTTGTCCAATTACAACCGACGAAGCGAGCGGGAATCCCGACGGAACGATAAGCGCAAATCTGGAGAATCGCCATTCCGGAGCAAGACGCCATCTTGATTCTCATCGAATGAAACGGCGACTGATTCGCTTTGTCGCGCTTCGTCGAATAGTGAACGTCTAAAAGTTCCCAAATGACCGAATTGATCCGTTGAACGGCCTCGGTAGGCGTTTCACAGCCGACGACGAGCGAAGGAAAGACTACTTCGAAATAAGGCCGCCAATCATCCTTCTCTTCGTCGATCACCTGATTCGGCTCGACGTATTCCGCCTTCAATTCCTCAGGGATTTTATCCGACCAAGGAAAGAGAAGCGCGGCAAGAATCAACGCTCCACAGGCATTCCCCATTCTTCGAGCTTTCCGGCCATCCAATCGAAGGCGGCCTCATGAAGAACTTTCGACTTACCGGCAGGGATGACGGGGCCAGCACATACCTTAATGTCGTAGGAAGTGTCGACGGGACCGAAGTCGGTGAAAATCTTCTTTAAGATACCCTTGTCGCGGCGAACTTGGCTACGCGTATCGACGACAATCGGGACAACGGGGACATTCGCCTTTTCGGCGAGCTTCGCGCCGAGAGACGAGTAAAGCTTACGCGAAAAGACGCGCTCACGCGAACCCTGGGGGAAGATGAGGAACGAGTCGCCGCGCTCAAGGCGCTCCGCACCGACCTTCAAAATATGCATCAAGTCTTCGCGCGGGCTCTTTCTCCCGACGCAGACCATGCCCATATGCGCAGCAGCGCTCTCAAGGAACGGAAGCTTACCGAGCGAGGCCTTCGCGACGTAGCTGATCGGGCCGTAAGATAAAAGAATCGTCGGCAAAAGAATCGTTTCCGTCGTCGACATGTGGTTACAGAGGTAAAGGACGGGGCCCTTGTAGGCGTTGCGATGCTCAAAACCCTCGACGATAACGCGCATACCGAGCTTTTCCGCGCCCGTAACCGCCGAAAAACAGAACTTGCCCCAAAGCTTCTGATTAAGTTTACCTAAGGGCTCGAAAATCGCGCACTTCGGAAAAACACTCGAGACGGCACACGAATACTTGAGAGTCGTCCACCAACTCTTTTTCGCGCGCTTGGGAGCGAGGTGGTCATCTTTCGTACGATACCCGCCCGTAGCTAGGATTTCAGATTGAAACTCTTCAATGGTAGTCGTCTTCATTCTTCTTCTCCTTCTTCATCCTCTTGACCTTGACCTTGTTCTTGACCTTGTACCTCGGCCTTTTCCTTCGCCTCAGCATCGGCTTTCGCTTTCGCCGCTGCTTCTTCACGTAATCTACGCTGTTCGGCAAGCTGCTCCTTCATATCGGCTAAGCTCTGGCGCATTTCCTCGCGCTCCGCTTCCTGCTGGGCTTTCTCTTCTTCGCGGCGCTTTTCCTCTTCAAGGCGCTTCGCTTCGCGCTCGGCCTTACGCTGTGCGAAACTTTGCAAAGTTCCGCCATCATTCGCTTTGCGAGCGAGAAGTCCGCTGCGAGGCGTGCGAGAAGCGCTGTTCGAAGCGGTAGTCCGTTGAGGCGCAGCAGCAGCAGCCGAAGCGACCTTCGAAGTCGTGCCACCGCCCTTCCCCGAGTTCTGCCCGAGTGTAAGCTCGACTTCGACACCGTTTTTCTCGATTTTCATCCACGCTTTCAAAGCGTCGGCTTCTTTCAGCGTCCATCCGCCCGAGCTCTCGCCAACCTTGAGATAATAGTGGACGGGCGTTTTAGGATCGGAATTGTCGGTAAAGCCGACCGCGGTTTTGCCGCTTGGAGTGACGTTGATGATCGAGAAATGGACGGAGCTTCGAATTTGCTCCTGCTCCTTCGTAAGCTCTTTCTCGGATTGTTTAGTCACTTCGCTCGCCATCTTCGTCGGATCGAAGCCGGGAGGCGGCTGGCCGAACATCTGACGATCGATAATCGGCTGATAACGCTCGAACGGCTGTTTCTCGGCCCGAGCCGCGAGTCCCACGAGCAAACTGAAAAGCATCAAGTATTTTGCCATCTTTCAATCTCCTTATCCGCCGCGCCTTCTTCAACGGCAGCTTGCACCTTTTCGGTGCCGTAAAGTTTATTCATCCACTCGCGTCTCACACCCTCCAACATTTCCTTCGGATAACACTTAACGAGGATTTCAAGAAGCTTCACTCCGGCGGAAACGGGCTTGAACAATTCAAAATCGGTAATCGTGAAAAGAACGCCCTTCCCGAACGGATGCGCCTTTACGCCATACTTCGCGAGCACTCGGCATTCTTCCACAAGCGACTTCACATCGATAAACGACGCGGAAACCATTCGAAACGCCAAGGGGCCGTTTCTATCAATATCGACTTTCGGGTACGCCTCCGACCAAACGAGCATCGGATAGAGCGCGGCGGAATCGACACTTCGTATCGCGGGAGAGGGAGGGATGAAGTTAAGTGTAGAAGGTTGAAGGTTGAAGGTTGAGGGAATGGGTTGGGGGAATGGGATAAACTTGAAATCGAAACCTTCCGCTTTGAACTTTAAACCTTGAACTATGTGCTTTGCCGCTTCTCCCGGAGTCATGCCGTGTAAAAGCGGGACGTCGATAGGGGCGACGAACGAGCTCCATTTGTCTTCACGACGAGGGCCATCGACCTTGCCATGCAAGGGAATCGGGTGGTCGATAATGGTAACGGGAATCCCTTTCTCGGCGCAGACCTCAAGCATCAATTTCATCGTCGCGAGATACGTGTAGCACCTGACGCCGATATCGACGAGATCGATGATCATCTCGGAAATATCTTCCATCATCTCGTCGGTCGGGCGACGATGATCCCCGTACAAGGAGCGAATCGGGAGATTGTAGTAAGGGTGAACTTGATTCCCAGTCTTCTCGCCCGCTGCGGCACTACCGAAAAAGCCATGCTCCGCCGAAAATAGAGCGACGATCTCTTCGCGCCGCGCTTCGACGATTTCATGAAGCGTCAAAGACGCCTGCATCGAAAGTATGCCAAGACCTTTACGCATCAAGTTTAACCCTCAAAGAACCGATCATCGAAGCGGTGTTCACTATCGACGGATCGATCGATTTCGAAACGACGCTGTCGGAAGCGAGACCATGAAGCCAAATGGACGAGGACGTCGAAAGAAAAGCGTCATCTTTTAAATATGCCCACCTTGCACCGATAACGCCCGCTAGCAAATCTCCCATGCCACCCAAGGCCATGAAGGGATTTCCGGTCGTATTCGTAAAAACTCTTTCTCCATCTTTCGAGACGACGAGAGAATCCGGTCCTTTCAAGACGACCGTCGAATGATAGCGCGAGGCGATCGATTTCGCCGCGCCGAGACGATCCGCCGCAATTTCCTCGCGCTTGACTCCCAAGAGTCGCGCGGCCTCGCCCTCGTGGGGGGTAAGGACTAGTTCCTGACCTTCAGCGGGCTTGTAACCGGAAGAGCGAGCATACCACCCGGCAAGAATCGTGAGCGCGTCGGCATCGACGACAAAGCGCCCCTTCGTTCCCGAAAGAAGTCGTGAGAGAATCGCCTCGGTGGAAATCGAAACGCCAAGCCCCATGCCGACCACCGTCACATCGGCTTTCGGAGGCACGCTCGTCACGCCAAGCTTCGTAAAAGTCGCCTCGGGGACGAGCATGCCCGCAGCAATTCTCGAAGCGGCGGGAACGACAAGCTGAACGAGCCCCGCACCGCTCGCACGAGCTCCGAGAGCGGTGATAACGGGAGCGTGAATGAAATGCTCCGAGCCGCCGATGACCGTCAGGACACCGACAGTGCGCTTCGTCGCATCCTTAAGTCGCGGCTTGAAAGCGCCTTCAAGCGAAGAAGGAATTATCAAATCCATACGTATATTATACCAAATGCCGCGGAAAATTGGTATAATATATGTCATGAAGGTTTGTTTCGAGACATTCGGTTGTCGGCTTAATCGAGCCGAGGCATTGGAAGAAGAAGCCAAATACGAGGCTTTGGGCTATACCGTCACCTCTTCGCACAAAGAGGCGGATGTTATAGTGGTAAGAGGGTGTAGCGTGACGCGCCGCGCCCAGCACGACTCGGAAGCCCTTATCGCGCATTTGAAGGAAAAATATCCCTTCACTAAAATCGTCGTTCAAGGATGCCTCAAAAACGCTGAGAAAAGCGTGAGCGAGACGCTCGCGACCCCTACGCGCACCTCGCGCGCCTATTTGAAGGTTCAAGACGGGTGCTCGGGAAAATGCACATTTTGCATTGTCCCGACCTTCCGCGGCACTCCGAAGAGCGAGAATTTTACCGCTGTCCTAGATAAGGCGAAGCGCTTCATCGATTCGGGGTATCACGAAATCGTGGTTACAGGTTGCAATCTCTCGCTTTTCGCGTCGGAAGGGAAGCGTCTTCCCGACCTTCTCGCTTCGCTCGCGGAGCTCTCGACGGACTGCCGCGTTCGACTTGGCTCACTCGAGCCCTGGCTCGGCGCAAAAGAAGTCGTCGACGTCATCGCCGAGAAAAAGAATCTCTGCCGCTTCTTGCATCTGCCGATTCAGTCGGGCTCGAACCGCATTCTCTCGGCAATGAAACGTCCCTACCAAATTCGCGAAGTCGAAGATATATTGCGGTACATCAACGACAAGGTTCCCGGCAGCTCCTTGGGCTGCGACATCATCACCGGCTTCCCAGACGAAACCGAGCTCGACTTCCTCGAAACCTATGGGCTACTGAAACGCTTCCCCTTCAATAATGCCCACGTCTTCCCATACTCGGAGCGTCCGGGGACTCCTGCCGTCGCCTACCCTAATTCGATTTCGAAAGAGCTTCGCTCGAAACGCGCCCATCGTCTCACCCAACTCGTCGCGGTCGAGCGCGAGCGCTTTGCGAAAAGGCATCTCGGTCATGAAGTCGAAATCGTGATCGAGGGCGAGAAGCATTTGGGCGGCTGGACGAGCGACTATCTCTGGTGTGACGTCCTTAACTTGACGAAGTATAAGCGCAAAGATCTCGTCAAAATCCGCGTTCTCGAAGTTCATGGCGATAAGCTCGGTGGCTTCATCATACATAACGACTGATGGCCGGAGAGACGATAAAAACGAGCGGAATCGCGCTTCGAATTCGCCCTTGGTCGAGGACGAGTCATATCGTCAGTTGGATGACACCTAACGGCAAAGTGACCACGGTCGTCAAAGGAGCTGCGAGAGCCAAAAGCTTCTTCCTAGGCCAATATGATCTTAACTACACGGCGGAACTTCTCTATTACGCAAGAGCGAAAGGCGAACTCCATGCGCTTAAGGAATGTTATCCCCTTGAAACGCGCGACTATTTAAGAGAGAATTTTCGCCTTATCACGCTTTCGGACTACTTCCGATTTCTCGTTTACGAGCTTTCTCCCCATGGCCCGGACGCGGCAAAATGGTACGAGACATTGGAAACCGCGCTCGATGACCTGAACTCTCGCAAGACCATTGAGGAGCTTCTCGCCGCGCTACTTGTTTTCGAAAAGAAAGTGCTCGATTTAGCAGGCCTCGCTCCCGACTTCGAGACCTACGATAAAACGAGAGAAACATTGTATTTTTCCGTGGAAAACGGCAATTACACCTCCGATGAAGGACGTCTCATGCGCGTGAGCACGCGCGTTGCACGCGCTCTTCTAAAGCCCCAAGAAGAAAAAAATCCTGAAATTCTACTGGACGCGGCTAGGGTAATTGGTGTATTCTATTCTTTTCAGGTGGATTGTGCCCGTGATGTGCGGCGCAGTCTCTTGGAGTTGATTTCAAATCGAAAGGAAACATGAAATGAACATGAAACTTATGAGTTCCGTTCTCGTGGGCGCGGCGCTTGTCGCCGGTTGCTCTGTGACGAATGAAGAAGTCGTTGTCGACGTTCAGGGCGCTCAGCTCTATCGCTCGGATATCGATAAGGGTATCGCCAGAATCATGGAACTTCAGGGTGACCAGATCCCCGAAGATCAGGTCGAATACTACAAGACTCACATCGCCAATCAAATGGCTCAGAGCTTCATGGTCGGCGAAGTTCTCGCGCTCAAGGCCAAAGAACTCGGTTATAGCACTTCTGCGGAAGAAATCGCTCAGAAGGGTGAAGAAATCATGAAGCAGCTCGCCGGTCGTCCCGATGCCCCGAAGTCGCTTGAAGAAGTTTTTGAAAAGTCCCCCTTCGGCGCCGCTCGTGCGAAGGCCGAATTCGAACAAGGCGTCTTGATCGACAAGATGCTTAAGGCCGAAGCCTCGAAGGCCCAGAAGGAAGATCCCGAAGCTAAGGCGAAGGAAATCATCGCGAAGATCGAAGCCGACAACGCCGCCGCTTTGGAAGCGAAGCCTGCCGCTCTCGCTGAAATTCAGGCAATCAAGGCGACGCTCGACGCGACTCCCGCCGAAGAAAAGGCCTCGAAGTTCGGCGAACTCGCTCGCGAAAAGAGCGCCTGCCCCTCGGGCAAGTCGGCTGATGGTGACCTCGGCGAGTTCGCTCGTGGCATGATGGTTCCCGAATTCGAAAAGGTCGCGTTCGAACAGGAAGTCGGCGTTATTTCCGAACCCGTCGAAACCAAGTTCGGCTACCACCTCATTCTCACGACGAAGAAGATTCCCGCCGTCGAAGCTACTGACGACACTCCTGCCGCGCCCGAAAAGGTCGTCGCTTCGCACATCCTTATCAAGACGCCCGAAGTCCAGAGCGTCCCCGCGCTTGAAGAAGTCAAGGCTTACTTCGAACGCATGGTCGAGCGCGATTTCATGCAGGGCTTCATAATTAAGGCCGTTCGTGAAGTAAAGGTCAACGTTGCCGATGAGTTCAAGGCGCTCCTCCCCCCTCCTGAAGAAAATAGCGAAGAGGTGGTTGCGCCCGTCGAGGAAAAATGATATAATATACACTCAAAGATTTCGAAAGGAAGACATAAATGAGCCAGCACGCATCTCTTAAGGGTTCCGGTAAGATCACCTCCAAGCGCAACGTCTTGAAGCGCTTCGAGCGCGTTAACCTTCTCCAGGCACGCGGTCAGTGGAAGGAAGGCGACCGTGGCCTCGGTCTCAAGAAGACCAAGCCTGAAGCTTAATCAGCTTAACCGCGCCAAAAGCGCGATGGTGGCAGTATCCGTGCGAAGTATACGCTGCCCCAAAGAATAACGCACGAAGCCGCGCTCCTCAAGCGCGGCTATTTCTTCGTCCGTCCAGCCGCCTTCGGGACCGATAGCAAGAGCAAGCGAGGCTTCGCTTATCCGGCGAGGTTGAGGGTTGGGGGTTAAGGGATCGGTATACGGGTGGGCGACGATTTTGGTAAAGCCATCATCGTATTCCTCAATCCCCGATTTAAGATACCGGTTGAAGCTCTTCTCGAGACGAATCTCGGGCAGAATCGAAGTCCCTCCCTGCATAAGCCCTTCTATAAGTAGGGGACGGAAGTTTTCTTCACGTAGGAGCGTCGCGCCCCAGAAGTCCTTCTCGACCTTCTTCGCGCCTACGAGGGTGATGCGATTAACGCCCATCGTCGCAAGCTGGGGTAAAAGGCGCTTCATGACGCGAGGACGCGGCGGGGCGAGAATCAAGTCGATCCAGGGCTTCAAGCTCTCCACAGTGTGATTTACTTTAACGCGGACGGTCTTCCCCTTGATAAGCACAATCTCGGAGGTGCCGATAAGTCCGTTCACTTCGCCCGTTTTGAGCGTCTGACCGACTTCGCCGTGGAGGATTTTAAGCACATGCTCCGCTCTTTCGTCACTGAAAGAAACGAAGCCGTCATTGATTTCATCTTTTTCAAAAAGTATTCTGTTCATTAGCAATCCTTCTAATGTGTCATAATTCGGGAAATAAGGTCAGACCTTCCGTTTCATAATTTTGACACATTGAATCAGCATCTTGTCAGGAAACGCCCTGCGCGTTTACCGGTAAACTTGCCGTTCTCGTATGAAATCACGCCGTTGACCATGACGAGTTCGACACCAGAGGAGAATTGATGAGGATTTGTAAACGTCGAGCGGCGCTTGAAGTTATCCTCATCGATAACGACGATATCGGCGAAATTACCTACCTTCAACGCACCGCGTCCTTTAAGCGCGAAACGTTCTGCCGGGACTTTGCTCATCCTCGAAATCGCCTCTTCCTTCGAAATTCCAAGCGCTTTGACGCGGGCGAAGAACTCCGGCATCGTCGCATAGGCGCGCGGGTGAGGATGATCGGCGCCTAAAGGCCCCCAAGGCGCACGCAAGGACGCGTCGGAGCCCGGAACGATCCACGGCTTTGAAAGTATCTTATCGAGATTATCTTCGCTCATTCCGAAGAAGAATGCGCCAGTCTTGCAACCATCCTTCTCGAGAATATCACAAATCAACTCGCCGGGATTATTCGTGAGTTCCGAAATAAATTTACCGCAGAACTTCTTATTGTCCGGGTGCCAAGTGCCGCCGATCATTACGGTCGACCAGTCGCGCTCCGAGGCATTGATTTCCTCAATAATTTTCGTCCTGGTGCGTTCGTCCTTTAGACGAATGCACTCCGCAACTACCGCGCCCTCTCCCGCCCAATCAGGGAAGACTACATCGAGATCGGTTCCTGCGGCAGTGAACGGATAACGATCAGAGCCGAGTAATTCGCCGCGCTCGATAGCCGTTTCAATCTTCTCCAAGACGGCATCGATCTTATGCCAATTCTTCTTTCCGCTCGTTTTAAGATGGGAAATCTCGGCTTTAATGCCCGACTCGCGTACAAGTTCCAAAACCTCGTCGATTGCCTCGAGAATCCTGTCGCCCTCGCTACGCATGTGAGTCGCGTAATATCCGCCTCTTTTCGCGGCGATTTTGGCGAGGCGCTTTACTTCTTCGGGATTCGAGTATTTGCCGGGCTGATAGATAAGCCCCGTTGTAAGCCCGTAGCCGCCTTCCTCGAGCGACTTGTCGAGGAGGTATTCCATGCGTTTTAGCTCGTCTTCGGTCGCAAGACGTCCCGCGTAGCCCACAACCGACGAACGAAGAGTGTTGTGACCGACAAACTGAACCGTATTGACCGCGGGACCGACCTTCTCCAAAGTCTCGCGATATTCGGCCATTGATCGCCAAGTAAGTTTCTCGCCTAAAAGTGCTGCCCAGTCGGAAGAAAGCCGCGCTTCACCATAACGAGGCGCTACCGAGCCACCGCATTGCCCGTTGATTTCGGTAGTAATACCCTGAGAAAGCTTCGAAGGCGCATCAGGCTCAAGAATAAGGTACGCGTCCGAATGAGTGTGAGCGTCGATAAAGCCGGGGCAAACGAGCTTTCCCGTGCAATCTACGCAATAGTCTGGGAGCGGGACAGCGTCTTTCGTGAAGGCACGGAGGCCATCACCCACGATAATGGAGAAAATCTTATCGTCTTTAACGACAAGGTCGCCCTTAAAGGCGACCTTGCCCGTACCATCTACGATGGTTCCGTTCTTGAAAAGCGTGATCACTTCGCCGAGAAACGGAATTCCGTGGAGGTCTTGTAGACTTCACCGGCCTTGACGAAAGTGGTGGGCCACTTCGGCTTGTTGGGCGAGTCGGGAGCGTGCTGAGTCTCTAAGGCGACACCGCAACGGAACGAGAGGTGCTCGCCACCCTTCGCGGTCTGGTTGTAGTCGGACCAGTTCGAGGTGTAAACCTGGATGCAAGGTTCGGTCGTGTAGACGTCAACCTTGCGGCCGTTCAAGGGGCACGAAACGGACGCGGCATAAATGAGCTTCGTCGCCTTCTTACCCGTAACCATTTCGCCCTTATCAAGGACCCAGTTGTGGTCATAGCCACGACCGAAGGCGAGCTGCTCGTTCGCTTCGTTGATACGCTCGCCGATGCGCATACCCTTGCGGAAATCGAAGGGCGTGCCGTCGACCTTCGCGAGCTTGCCGATCGGGATCTGATCGGCCGTATAAGGCGTCGTCTGCGACGCGGCGATCTTCATCTCGTGATCTTCGATCGTGCCGCCCGCTTCGCCCTTGAAGTTGAAGTAGACGTGCTGGGTCATGTTGATCGGAGTCGTCTTGTCGGGAACGGCTTCATAATCGACGCGCCAAACGTTCTTCGCGGTAAGCGTGTAGGTGACCTTGACTTCGACCTTGCCGGGGAAGCCTTCGTCGCCATCGGGAGAAGTGTGGTTAAAGACGACGCCGACGTTCGTACCCTTGACGAAGGGCTCGGCCTTCCAAACATATGCGTTCCAACCACGATCTCCGCCATGAAGATTGCAACCGATTCCGGCAGGAGCGTTATTGAGCGCGGGAAGCTTGATCTTATTCTTGCCGATCTTGAACTCGCCCTTGGCGATGCGGTTACCATAGCGACCGATGATGCAGCCCCAGTAGGGGTCGCCGTTATCCCAACCGCTCGGATCGTCGAAGCCGACGACGACATCCTTCATTTTTCCATTGCGGTCAGGCGTGAAAAGACGGACAACCTTCCCGCCGTAGTCACTGACTTCGAGAATAACGCCGCCGGCGCCATTCAAAATGAACTTCTTCGCTTTTTCGCCGTACTTGGTAACGCCGAAGTCGACGACTTCATAGGATGGCTTGCTCATTTCTTTGTTGTCCTTACTTTTAGTTTTGGTGGATGTTGCCGCGCGAAGGATGGCTCTTCGCCTTCGGCTTTTCAAGCTTCAAGAAAGTCGCGAAACGAATCGCGTCTTCGGAGATTTCTTCGCCCGTCGTATCAGGCATCTCGGAAAGATCGGGAGCTTCCGCGTGAGTGTGATGAAACTTCGTCTTGGGATTGACGATCTTACGAAGTTCCGCCTTAAACTCATCGAGACCTTCACGAGACTCGCACGAAATCGAGATAGGCGTAACTCCCGTCTCTTCGATGAAGCGCGGCAGATTTTCCTTCGCTTCCTCGGTATCGAGCTTATTGGCAACGACAAGATAGGGACGCTCGGCGAGTTCGATCGAATACTCTTCGATTTCCTTATGAAGGATCTCGTAATCTTCCCACGGCTTACGGTTGTCGATACCCGACATATCGATCACGTAGATAAGAACTTTCGATCTTTCGAGATGCTTCAAGAAGGCGAGACCTAAGCCAACGCCCTTCGCCGCGCCCTCGATAATACCGGGGACATCGGCCATCGCGATTTTCGCGTAGTCATCATAGACAATCGTGCCGACTATCGGATTCAAAGTCGTGAACGGATAACTCGCGATCTTGGGAGTCGCGGAAGAAAGCGCCGAGAGAAGAGAGCTCTTGCCGGCATTCGGGAAGCCGAGAAGTCCCGCGTCGGCAATCGTCTTAAGCTCGAGACGAAGACGCTTTTCTTCAGGCTCGCCACCGGGAGTATGCTCGGTAGGCGCCTGGTTGACGGAGCTCTTGAAATGAACATTACCGAAGCCACCGACGCCGCCTTTCGCGACGACGACCGACTGACCGGGCTCGGTGATATCGGCAATTAAAAGATCGGTTTCGGTATCGTAGACCTCGGTTCCAAGCGGCACGGGAATCACAAGATCTTTGCCGCGCTTACCGAACATCTTCTGCCCCTGTCCGGGGCCACCATCCTGAGCGAAGCACTTCGGATCGTAGTAAAGCGCAAGAAGCGAGTTGATGTGCTCCGAGGCCTTGAAAACGACGTCTCCACCGCGTCCACCATCGCCACCATCAGGACCGCCGAACTCAACAAGCGCCTCTCGGCGGAACGAGGTCGAACCGTCTCCGCCCTTTCCCGAGCGGACTAAGACTTCAACTTGATCGATAAAGGTTTTCGCTTTCATAATTCTTCCAAGAGGCGACGATGCGCCGCGCTCAACTTTCTTTCTTTTAAGCTACGGACAAAGATACGTGCTTCAGGTCCGCCGCCTTTCAACTTCAACACGCGTGCACGATCGATATCGAGAATATTCTTCGCGATTTCGAGTTCTCCCGCCTTTTTCGCAAGCTCAATCGCCTTATTAAGCGCCGCCTCGCCTTCTTCGAGATTACCAAGTCGCAAGAGAATCGCCGCATGAGTTTCGACGAAATTCCAGTTTTCGCCGTTCACGCCAATGACTCTGTCGGAAAGTTCCTTCGCTTCCTCAAGTTTCCCCTGACGAGCGAGAACTTCGGCGAGATCATTCAAGGGTTCGATCATGACAGGGCCGGTTCCTTCGATAGCGCGGCGGAGATACATCTCGGCCTTTTCATTATCGCCCTCAATGGCCTTCATATTACCCATAATCGCCGCGGCCATCTTGTTGTCGCGATCACGACGAAGAATCCCGAGCGCATCTTTGAAAGTTCCTTCATCATCACGCAAATTCGCGTCAAGAATAAGTAGCTTACCGGCAACGGCATTAAGATCGCTATGATAGTCGGTAGCAGCTGCGCGATACTCATCACGCGCCTCTTCGCGGAATTCCGAGCCCTTCTTAAGTGCCAACTCGCCCTTGTAAACATGAACGAGCCAGTGTGCTTCCTCGCCGATGGAACGCTCGAGCTCGGGGACGACAGTCTCTTCGATTTCGAAGATTCGCTCAACGCGCGCGAATTCATCGAGCTTGTCGAGTTCGGCAAGTTTCTCGACACTCGCCGTTAATCTCGCGCGATCCATCATCTTGCGCTTGACGGCTTCGGCGGAGAAGGACGAATCAATGTCTTTCGCGATGAAGTTCTTCAAGTCCTCGGCTTCCTTGCGGCGTCCGGCAACGGTAAGCAAATCGGCGATCTTCATACCTTGAACCGCGAAAACGCGGCGCATATACCACTTCGTCGCGCTTCGCCCATGAACGGAGCTCGCAATCTTTTCCCACCTCTCGCGCCACATTTTGGCAAGTTGAGAAGGCGCGATCTTCTTCTCTATCGTCGTTCCTCCCCAGCACCATCCTAGCGGCAACAAATGCGCGTGACGCTCGGTCGGAAGTTCAACCGCACAGACGATAATTGCCTTTTCAACCGCGCTCGGAACGCGCAAAAGCCACTCTTCGACAAAAGCACGCGAACCCAAATCCGCGGCAAATGCGACGCGGTCGTTCGCGATTTCCTTTACCAACGCTTCAGGGACCTTGCCATCCGCCTCAAGCGAGATAAGGTAAACGTCTTTCGGAAGACGGAAGCGTAAAAGGTCATCAAAAGCGCCGTCAGTGATAAGCACCTTACGCGGCCCGAGCGATTCGATGATTCCGTCGACGAAGCACTCACCGGCGTGCTTTTCTCCGAACGAAATCGAAGCGGCCGAAGCGAAGAGCATGAGGACGACCGCGAACGCCCATCCGCCGAAGAAGCTGCGACGCAAAATAATCGGACGAATTCGTCCCGTCATCGTGAAGTTGAAGATTGCGAAAAGCGGGAAAATCGTTACTAAAAGGAAAGCTATCGAACCCGGGAAGAAGAGTCCGCCGGGAAGCGAATGAGCCGAGAGAGCTACGATGCGAATCGCGTTGGCGAGCGGCTGAGGCATCGCGAAATACGGAAGCGCCACTGCGCCGAGCACAAAGCCGACGAGCGCTATCGCAAAAGTGCGGGCTATCGCGATTCCTTTTCTGATCGGAGGAGCGATCAAAGCGAGCGCAATAAGCGGATAATACGCGATGCCGATGATTCCGTGCCAAAGTCCCGCCGAAGCGAAAAGCCCCGCAAGGAAAACGAAAGTATAGAACTTCGCGAGCTTGTCCGCTTCGACCAACAGCGAGAGGAAGAAGAGCGCGAGGAACGAAAAGAACAGCGAGACGAATATCGGAGTTACCGTGAAGGCCGCAGAGGCGAAAGCGGGAGTTACGAGGAAGGATGCGGTCGAGATTATTGCCGCGAGATTCTCAAGCCCTTCATAATGGGCTTCTTCGAAAACGGCTTGATGCTCGGCACGCTTTACGGCTATCTTGAAGAAATTGCGCACCGTAAAGAAGACGAGCACTGCATCAATCAAATAAAAGCTGAAGGAGATCGCCTTCATGCTCCACAGCACATCTCCCCCGAGCAGACTAAACCAGAAAACTAACTTTCCCCAAACAGGGAAAATGGGAACTTCAAGCGGCAATGCGCCTATCCATTGAGCAGCAAGATTTAACTCTTCAAACATGTATCTATTATATCATATTTGCCCTTCTCTCGTCATCCTCTTTCCTAAGATAATGACGAGAGAAGCGACTGCTCAATAACGTTATTCGATTTCGATAAACGCCTTGAAGAACTTGAAGTCATCCCTATTCGAAGCGTCGGGCAGAATTGTCGTCCACTTCTCATCGGAGAGCTCCGCCTTACCCTTAAGAACCGGATAGATATTGTAGTCGCCGCTCTCGATCTCGGCGACAGGAACACCGTCTTCGCCGATGGTAATCGTGACCTTGAAGTCTGCCTTCATGGTCTCGACATCATCCGGCGCGCAGTTAAGCGCAAACGCCTCGAGGTTGATTGCCTCACCGGGCTTCGTCGACTTGCTATACTCCTTTGCCCAGGTTGCGATAATCTTAGGCGTAACCTCTTCGAACCTCGAGAGCGTTTCGGCCTGCTCTGCTCCAACAAGCTCTTCAACCGTCGTCGCTTCCGTCACCTCAACCTCTTCCCAGGTCGCAGGGCCATCATCTTCAAGCGAGACCTCCTCACCCGCGACCATCATAAAGAGCTTGACCGTTTCAACGCCGGTAATCTCCGGAGCCGTCCATTCCTTAATCGTCTTGCCGCTGATATCTGCTGCGGCAGTTTCCGCGCCATGAAGCGCATCAACGCCGCCGATTGCGAAGACTGTTGCCGTGCCGGTAAAGTCTACCCCACCATTACCAGAAAATGCGTTACCTTTAGGCAATACCATATTCAAAGAACCGCCGGAGACCAGAATCTTACCGTCCATCTCGAAGCAATTGACCCTCGAACCTTCTCCTTCAGCCGTAACTGTCGATCCTTCTTCGATTTGAAGATTGACGGTTCCCTTCGTGCAGGAGATCGCACGACCGCCGACACCATTAAGCGTCGCATTGAACTTGCCACCATTACCGATGCGACAGACCTTTTTCTTAAGCTCCTGACTGATGGCGATACCATTCACCGTCTTCTTCGAAAGCTTGACATTCACCGTACCCTTGTCCTCGACCACAAAGTCACCGGCTACAACGACCGCTTTCACGCCATCAGTCGTCGACTTAGATTCAACGGAGAAGACGCCGTTCGAGACAATGAGATTACCGACGGACATCAGCGGATCGACTGTGGTAGCCGTACCAATCAATTCAAAAGTACCTTTACCGGTAAACGTGATATTCGCCGTCTGTGCCTCGACGACAGAAGCCGAGTTCACATACCCGTTTTGGTTCTTAATCGTATAATCACCGTCTCCGAGATAAAGGCCGCCATTAAAGGCGACGCCTTCGAACACGTAGCTACCGGGGGTCAATCTGACAGGAACATCGTAGCTTACACCCGTGTACGTACCAGGATCAAGAATGACGTCTGCCGAGATGATGATCGTACCATCTGCCGCGGTAAGTCCGATATCCGTACCCGAACCGACCTTCGCGTTACCGATAATCACCTCGTCCGTAAGCGTCGCCTCATTTGCCGCGATATAAGCGACGCGGTCTGTTACGACGAACACTTCGCCGGGATTCTCCTCGTCAAGCGCTTGGTCGATGACCGTACCTGCAGGAAGCTTCATCACTACAGGGCCCGACACATCCCAACCGGAAAGGTCGATGGTTTCCGCGTTTGCGTTACGAATCACGATGCCGCCCTCAACCGTCGCAACCATAAGTCCTTCCTTGAGCTCATCAAGCGAAGACTGCGCGGCGGGAATACCGGCATTAAGCGAAGAACCGTATCCGATTTCCTTCTCCGTGTTGTCGACCGAATGCGTGACATAAAGATGAGTCTGACGCGGGACGACATAGTTGTTCCAAATATCGTCGATACCCGCCGACATCGTCTCTGGCCACGCGACCCCGTTGCGCCACACGTCGATTGCACCCGTGTTGGATGAAGAGTGCGGCCACTTCTCCTGATCGAGCGCGGCATCCGCTTCCATAAGCGCCGCGAGCTCGCGCATCTTTGCCATAAACGGAACCTCGGATTCTTCCGTTCCCGGCGCCTTCAGCTCCTCATCCATAAGTGTACGGAGACGACGGAGGTAGAGGCGGCGGAACTTCGGGGACTGCCAAACGGCTTCGATGCCACGGTTACCCTCGTTGCAGGTCGAGGTCATCGCTTCCTGCTTGTAGCAACGAATGACATTGCCGCCATAAAGCGGATGAGACTTGAACCAGTCCTTATCGGCCATAAGCCCCGAGCCGCTGCCGACGTCACCATAGTACCACTGACCGAAGGTGAGGTTGAAGTCGTAGCCGAGCGGCATCCATGTTCCCGTACCACGATACGCCCCTTCTTCCAGCATCTGCGCGTTATCGTAGTAGATCGAGATATTCGCCCAGACGTCATCCATTTCCTGGGTGATACGCGCCGACGCGAGATAGTTAAGCCACGCGGGAAGATTGAATTTCTCAACGACGAACTTCGTCACCGCCGGCCGCTCCGCATTATCCTTCGCGCTCAAGTTATCGATACCCAAATCATAAAGCGGCTTGCGAAGCTCATTCTGAAGAACCGAGACGTCGCTCTCATTGCCGTCATCCGGAGTCTTCTTTTCGATACCGCCCGCCGTCGTACCCGAATCGGTCTTGAGCGTACCGACGTTCTTATAGCCATAGCCGTACTTGTCGAGGCCGTAAACATCTTCAATGAGCTCATCCGTGAAACGCTCGGAGTGGAACGCGAGCTGATAGAACTCGCCGTTCAAATTACACCTGACGGGGAAGTCGAAAGGAACTTTATTGCCCATCTTATCCCAGAGCCAAAATGCGATCATCTGGCGCATGAAGCTCGGGTCAGCGGGTTCGCCGATCAAGGAGCTCTTGCGGATTTCCTTAATTTCTCCACCACGAACGGCATCCTGCATCGTGAGCGGATTTACCTTCGAGAAGCGAAGACCATGCGATTTCTTGGTGAAATGCGATGACGTATTGCCGCGGAGGTCGATTCTCACATAGTCATGATAGGTCGAGGTGGACGCATCATAGATGGCAACGCGGGCATTGTGCGGAACAACAGTCAAATTCTGCTTGTCCGCATCAACGTCCATCTGCGCCTTCGAGGCATCATCGACGAACAAATGCCATGTCGGCAGATTGGCGCTATTGAGGTCTCCCGGTTCCGTAATCGTACCGAACCACTCGTAGCCGTCGTCCTTATTCATGAACGAAGGCGAAGTCCAGGTATTCTCCGCAGCATCGGTAATCTTCGTCTTCCACTGAATGAGCTGACCGGGTTCCGTCGGAATATCCTCTGCGGGGATTTCCGCCGTCCAGACGTCGCCACCATCATTCGTACCCAACTTCGTCATCGAGACCTCGCCCGAAACACCCTTACCGAGTTTCGTACGGTAAACGAGCGTAACCGCCGTAATCTCATCGGCCGCACGAGTTCCGGCCGCGTTGTAAACCGGGTTCACGTTAAGGGAAACGGTATACGGCTGACCGGGCGTCGCAGGAGCCGTCGCCGCGAATTCGCTGACAGACTTGGCAGTACCATAGACGCTGCCGACATTCGGGCCGATCTTCGTCAGCTTCGACGTATCAGTATTTTCCGCGTTCTTGGTCGGGCTCGGGCAGAGCCAACGCGCCGTCGCTTCATTGTCAGCTTCGTCGTGACCGACGATAATCGAGTACCCTTCCGGCGTGTCGCTCGGAATGATGACCGTCTCGAGAATCGTATCCGCCGTCGCTTCTTCGGGACGATAGACGAGCGTCACATACGGGAACTTCTTCGGGTTGACCTTATCGCCCCAGATCATCATGTTATATTCAGGATAATACACCGGCTTACCATCGAAGGTGCCGTGCTGGAAGGCGCTCGTATTACCGTCCTTCGCTTCGGGATACGAGTTCGCATAGCGCTCGGAGGTGTAGAAAGTGTAACGTCCGTGCGGAGGGATGTAGGTGCCCACCGGGAAGTTGCCGTAGTCGGCGTGCGTGTAGACCTTGCCGCGGTTCGCGCGGCAGAACTTATAGTCTCCGAGATCAACCCACTTATCGCTCGTATTCTCGAGCTCAACCCAACCGGATTCGAGCCCGTTCTTATCGTACCCCGCTTCGGTTGTAATCGAATTCGGCTTATCGCTCGGCTTAGGCATAATTTCCGAGAAACGCAAGACGGGCGTCGTCGCCAATTCGTCCTTCTCAGGATCGAAGACGATCTTCGGCTCATTCGTATAAACAATCCACTCGCCGTCTTCCTTTGTCTTAATCTCTTTCGTGTCGTCCTCTTCATACTGAACGATGGTATTTTCCTTCACACCGCTCGACGCCTTGACCTTCACCGAACCCGCGGCAATCTTGATCGTACCCAAAAAACCGCTCAACGAGCCCGTAATCTCGAGCGTACCTTCGCCGAATTTTCCGAGGTGGCAATCATTCGCCACAGATGAAACGTCTCCCTCAAGAATCAGCGTCGAATTCTCATCTACCTGAATGCCATAGCCTTTCGGATTATCCTTTGGGAAACGGAATCCGACATTCGAGCGATAAGTGACGGACTTGTTTTCTCCCGTAGGAGAAATGACGTGAATCTGCGGATGGCTCTCATCAATGCCACCACTCAAGCAAACCTTATCGGCCGAAAAATCAACGGCTTCAATCTCCGCACCAGGAGCAAGATACCACTGCCCGGCGAAGAAAAAGGTGTTGCTATCCCCACTATTGTTTACGCCATTGGGATGAAGAACCACCTTGCCGCCGTCAAAAACACGGAAGATATTGTGAGTAGCACCCGCCGCGCTTGACTGCCAGCCGGTAACATCCTTCGCATACAAATCAAGCGTCGCTCCGTTTTTAACGG
>JAZLMG010000030.1:0-13426 GCA_045598585.1 Kiritimatiellia bacterium | reverse complement strand
TTTCTTTAAGATGAACGGCGAAATGGGCGATAAGTTCATCTCGTATTTTCGCGAGGTTCAAAGGAAGTTCAAGGCCGATCTTGCGATCATCAACCCCTTCCAGGGCGTGACCGACTTCGATATCGCCAATAACGCCGATGTGCGCACCTTTATCCGCGGCAAAATCGACCCGATTATCAAAGACGAGGAGCATGGATGCGGACTCTTCATCGTCCACCACACCAACAAGCCGCCGAACGCGAAGGAGCGCGGCAGTTTCGGGAAGGATGCGTTCGCTCAATATGCGGGAGCGGGCGGAGCTGAAATCAACAACTGGATGCGCGCCGGGTTCATCATCATGCCCGAGTCGACGGGCGGCTATCAGTTCGTCGCCACCAAGCGCGGCGCGAGACTAAAGAACTGGAAAAAGCGCGAAGGCCATGCCCTTCCCTTGAAATTCATCAAGCATTCGGACGACGGCGCCCATAATCCCTTCTGGCTCGAATTCGACCCGGTTGAAGAGAAAGCCGAAGCGGAACGCGCCGAAGCGAAGCAAGACCAAGACGATATGGAAAAGCGCATCGATGAAGATTGCAAGATCATCGCCTCGCTCATCACTTTCAAGATGCCCGCAATGACTCTTCGAGAGCTATCGGAGCATCGCCTTGGAACTGCTCGTAGCCGCGTCGCACTTAAATATCTTAATGAAAATCTTGACAAATACGGGATTATGTATAAGAAAGACCCGATTACGCGCGGCAAAACGTATGGTACGCTGAAAATGTTCCAAGAAGATTGACGTTTTCAGTTAAAGGCTTGAAAACCAGATTTTCAGAGCATTCTGAAAACGCGAATTCTGAAAATGTGGATAAGAAAAAAGAAACGCTCTTAATCGGGGCGTTTCTTAACATTTACAGCCTGAAAACCTACTCCCTGAAAACCTGAAAATCACGTTTTCACACTTTCACGGAGCATATATATAGATATGCTCCTGAAGTGAAAATGCTACAAAACTGCCGCGATAAGCTTGAGTGGTTGTCCGGGGTGGATTCGAACCACCTCGAAAGGTATCAAAAACCTCTATGCTGCCATTACATCACCGGACAATGGTGTGAACACATTCGGACCAATAGCCCTTTGAGTTCATACGAGAAGCGATTTCACGTCCCTTGTTCTCGCTTGAGACGAGGCCGAAGACAGTCGACCCGCTGCCACTCATCAAAACTCCCTCGCATCCTGCCGCGCTTAAACTTTCCATCGCTTTCACGATTTCCGGATGAAGCGCCTTCGCAGGCGGCTCGAGATCGTTCATAAGAAGAGAACCGATCGGCTCGTCCTTCTCAAGAGCAGTCAGTATATTATACAATATTTCCCCGCCCTCGCGCAAGGAGGGAGTGCAATTTGCATAAACTTCTTTCGTCGAGCAAAAGACACCGGGGTTCACCAAAACGAGATATTTAGGCGGTTTTTCGTCAAGTTCTTTAACTCTAGAGACAATTTCGCCGCGCCCTTCCATAATTACGAAGCCACCGAGGACAAGAGCAGGAATATCGGAACCGATCTTGGCACCAAGCTCCGCGAGCTCTTCGCGCGTCTTTTTAAGATCATAGAGCTCATTTAGAGCTAAGAGTACCGCGGCTGCATCGGCAGAGCCGCCACCTAGGCCTCCCCCAACCGGAATCGACTTCTTGACCGAAATCTTCGCACCGACATTAAGAAGCTTCGCCGCCTTGATGCAAAGGTCGTCGGGATAGCCCGTATCGCTCGTGACTTCGTTCGCCTTCTCGACTTCGATTTCGTCATGGAGCGAGATCATGGCAACGAGCGAGCGGAGGGCATGATAGCCATCCGCTCGTTTACCCAACACCTCAAGTGTCAGGTTCACCTTCGCATACGCGTTAATCTTCAAGTTCGAGATCTTCGTCGTCGATCAAAGTATCGGCGGAGTCGTCTTCTTCGAACATCCCGCCGTTCATCCCGCCATTCATCATCGCCATCATGAAAAAGGCATTGCCGGCGCCGACAATCGACTTCACTTCATCAGCGGAAATGCGGTAGTGAGCGAAGAGTTTACCATCTTCACGCGCCATGACAACCATCGAGATGCCGCCGACGCCTTCTTCGGGAAGCTGCATCATGAACATCGTCATCGTCGTCTTCTCATCGGGATCATCAAGAACCGAGATATAAACGGGAAGCAACGTCTTCGTAAGCGAATAAAGCGAACCGAAACCGATATACTTCAGCTCCGCATTCTTATATTCGGGGAAGGTCGCCTCGAAACGCTCCGAGACCTTCTTCGCGGGCTTGAAACCCTTGAAAGCAAGCGCGAGATCCTTACCATGATGCTTGGAAAGCTTCTTGCTGATAGCGTCACTCTTCTTTTCCCAATCAATCTCTTCCTGCTTGTCATCAAGAGCTTTGAGATTGTCGAGCTCTTTCTTGACGTCGACCGTCACGAGCTTGACTTCTTCATTTCCGGCGAAAACGAAGGCAAGCGTCTCTTCCGGAAGCGACGCGAGGGAAGAAGTGTTGAAAGTTTTTCCTTCAGCGACCTTGGCCTTAACCTCGTCGTTTAATTCGATGACCGCCTTGAGATCGATCCCGGCTTTCGTGACGACATAAGTGACTTCAACGTTTTTGGCGGAACCGATATAGGGCTTAAGAGAATCTTTGGTTTCGAAGATCTTATCGATGAGCTTAGGATCGACGGTCAAGCGAGCGACTTCACCGTTCTTTAAGGTCGGATCGATCTCGGCACCTTGGGCGGCAGGGTCGAAGTTAGCGGCTTGATGCGCCAAAAAACCGCCGCCCATGGGATTACCCGACATCGTGCCGAGCGTCAAGGCAGCCATCTGGAGCTCGGTCTTCTCCGCGACCTTTATCGTAACGAACTCTTTAAGATCGATATTCTTCAGATCCTCCTTCGCATCGGCTTTGGCGAAGAAAACGGAGGAAACGACAAGAGCTAGAACGAGGAGCTTTTTCATTTCTGAAGATCCTTGATGGCGTTGTAGACGTTAGTGAAGAGCGTTTCGAGTTTCGCCTTCGGGACGGTCGAGAACGCAAGACGAATAAGCCCCGAGAGCATGATCGTACCGGTGGAATACTTTTCGATCAAGTGCTTGCGTACCTTTTCAGCATCGACGCCGATGGGCTTAACGCACATGAAGTAGCCGGAGTTGAACGGCATCGCTTCGAACGCTTCCTTATACTCGGGATGCGCGGCGAAAAGACGACGGATCTCCTGATAGCGACCCTTAAGAACTTCGTACTTCTCGGCCTTTTGCTTATCGTAATCGGGATCCTGGAACGCGGCAATAGCGAGATGCTGACCGAGGGAAGAAGCGTTCGAAATCGCCGAACGGACATTACCCGCCGCCTTCGCTTCGAGCGCCTTAAGCTGGGCTTCGGTGGCGCCCTTGAAAGCGAACGAGATAAAGCCGACGCGAAGACCCCAAACGTAGTCTTCTTTCGTCGTGCCATCGAGTTTTACGGCAAGAACGTTCTTGTGGAGATCGGAAAATTCCGCGAAAAGCGATTCGCCATGAATACCCTCTTCGTAAACGAGCCCGAAGTAAGCGTCATCACAGATAACGACGATCTTCTTGCCCTTTGCCGCGGCAGCTTTCACGGCGGAGACGATCTTCTTAGCGTCCTCGATAGTCGCCGTGTAGCCGGTCGGATTGTTCGGGAAGTTGAGAATGAGAAGCTTCTTCTCGCCATCCTTCAGGAGCGCTTCTTTCATCGCCGCAGCATCGAAAGCGCCCTTCTTGAAGGTATTGAAGTGTTCAACCTTGCAACCGACCGCTTCCTTGAAGACGAGTTCGTAGTTATCCCAGAAAAGGTCGGGAGTAACGAGCGTGTCTTTCTTGTTCGCGAAAAGCTCGGCACAAATACGAATGCCGTGAGTAAGCGCGTTCGTGACTACAGGATTCGAAAAAGACTTACCTTCGAGCGAAGGATTCTTTTTTACTTCCATCGCCTTCCACTGTTCACGGAGCTTCGGCAGACCGAACGAACCCGCGTAAAGAAACGCTTTCTTATCGAGATTCAAATTCTTCTTGAACGAATCCATCACCAAGGGCGAGCCGTCTTCTTCGAAGGCCATACCGATAGTCGCGTTGATATCGCATGTCTTCGCTTCAGCGCCCTGGCCTAAAATGCCGCCATAGGGAAAATACATGCGCTTACCCGCGTCAGAAAGGAAATCTGCCGCTTGTGCCAGAGTTTCGTTCAAACCGATTGCAAGTTTATTCATTGTTTCTTATCGACTTTGGATTTGAAAATAAAACGTTTTTGGAGTTTGTAGCTCACGAAGAAAAGGAACGACTCGACCACGATCTTGATAAGCGTAATCGAAACGCCGCGAAAATCAAGCGCGGCCGCTACCGACTGAGTAAACGCGTAACTGAAGGCACCCATCAAAAGAACGAGCATCCAATATTCGACGAAGCTACGCTTAACTCGGCCCTTGGTCTTGAAAACGACAAGACGATTGTAAAGATAATTGAAGTTCGAGCTGACTAACCGAGCGATGATAAGCGACAGAAGCGTATACTCCTTTCTCACCATCCCCGTACCATCGAGAATCCCGATTGCAACGGCAAACGCGACGTTGTCGAGAATGAAACTCGCAACCGAAGAAACGCAAAATTGGATCAGCGAGCGATAAATTCGTAACGTATCAAGAAGCGGGTTGAAGTGGCTAGTCGCATTACCTTCGATATAGATCGTTTGAATACCGACTTGGACGGGGCGAGCAAGATGATGCTTGCAGTCGGCAAGCATCGCCATTTCGTACTCATAGCGATCTCCGGGAATCGCCGCTACTCGAGCAAGCATCTCTTTAGGAATGCCGCGAAGTCCCGTCTGAGTATCGCGAATCATGAGCCCCGTCATGAAGAAAAAGACCCAACGAGTCCATGTATTACCGAACAGACTTCGGAAAGGAACCTTACCGGAAAATTCGCGTACTCCCAGCACCAACCCTTCCCGTTGTGTCTTCAAGGCCTCGGCTACTTTCGCGATATCTTGAGGAGTATGCTGACCATCGGCATCGGCAGTAATCACATCATCATCTTTGATATGATTAAAACCGGTTTTCAAAGCCGCGCCCTTACCGCGATTCACCTCATGCACCAAAATCGCGTCCACCATAGGACGCGCTTTCTCGAAGATATCTTTTCCGACAGTAGATCCATCATTAACGAGCACAATATGTTCGCATTGCCCCTGAAGATCAGCTAAGAGCTTCAGGAGCTTTTCGTCTGGATTGTAGGCCGGAATGAGAATCGTCATCTTATAACAACCGTTTAGAGATCGAATTTCGATGTCTGCAGTTTCTTACGAAGCTGCTGGAGGTTATGATAGTCAACTCGATTCTGATAGAATTCACGGCAGAGATCGCGAGAAATGAAGTCCATACGAAGCTGACGAATCCCGTTAATGAGCTCATCAGCGTTCTTTGCGGATTGCTGAAGTTCAGGAAGTCGCTCGAGGAGCTTCATCGCAGGACCTTTATCCATCATAACACGAGAATAACGATCACCGAAACAAATCATACCACCAAGACGAAGATGACGATCGATTTCGCTACGTGTCGAATTGACCTTGTTTAGTAAAGATTTCGTTTGATCGTTATGAACGAATTCACCTTTAAGCTTATAAGTCACTTTCTTCGTAGGCTTCTTCGCAGCTTTCTTCTTGGCGGGAGCTTTCTTGGCGGCAGCGGCTTTCTTCGGTTTGGGCTCATCGTCGAAGAGATCATCGAGACCCATGTCATCATCGTCAGCCCAAAGATCATCCATCGAATCGCCACCATCATCCATCGAATCGCTATCCCCTTCATCGGACGAAGCGCCACCGACAGAAGTTTCGACCTTTTCAGCGCCGGGCTGGGTCTTAACGAAATCATTCCATGGAACTACCTGTCCGGTAACGAACTGGCCATTGATACGAATGCCCGTACCCCAACGCTCAACCTTATAAGGCCCCGGTATATATTTTCCGTTTACAAAGACGATCCCCGCCTTGATTTCCTTGCCGCCGGTCGCGCCAAGATTCTTCGCCGAAGCCTTAGGAATCGCTTCAAAACAAAGCGCCGTAATCGCCGTAAAAGCGACCAAAATCATCACTACGATCTTTCGCATCGTTCTTTTCCTTTCACCTAAATTTAAAAGATCCCACATTGCCGTAGCACAGAATCCCCGGAACCCGGTATTGTCAGTAGGGAGAAGCTCCCTTTTAGTAATGTCGGTCGAAGAAATGTCTGCTGAATCCGCGTGCAACACAGGACCCACGTTCTTAACCCTCTCTCACTTCAATTCCGTCAGTCGCCTTGAGGGCATCCACGACCTGGCGGAAGACCTTACCGACTTCGTCATCAGTAAGCGTCTTGGTGGAATCGCGGAACACGAGCGAGTAAGCGAGCGAACGCTTACCATCCTTAAGTTCCTTCGATTTGAAGATGTCGAAGATCTCGACTTTTTCAAGAATCTTACCGGCATTCTTCTTGATAACATTGACAATCGTCTCATTCGTGACTTCTTTCGCCGCAACGAAAGCGATGTCACGCGAAACCGACGGGAACTGCGGAACGGCAGAAACCTTGCCGACTTCATTCGTCTTCTTAAGAAGCATCTTGAGTTCCATCTCGCAAAGCACCATCTGAGTCGTCAGACGATACGGATGACGAAGCTTCGCGGAAAGAGCGCCCATAACGCCGATGACCTTGCCGTTAAGCTTGATATCAAGCGCGGCACCGGGAGCGAAAGCGGGATGCTCGGTCGAGACAAACTCGACACGACCGGCGTGAAGACGAGCGATAAGCTCTTCAACCGCGCCCTTGAGCCAAAGGACCGCTTCTTCTTCGGAAACCGTCGCACGCTTGCGCAAGGCCTCGCGTCCGACAGGGCCGACGAAACCTAAAGAAAGCTTTTCCTTCTCGACGGGACGAGTTCCATCTTCGCCGCCAAGACCGAAAGTCTTGCCAATTTCAAAGAGCATCGCCGAATCGAGCTGATGCGAAGCATTACGTCCCAAAGAACCCATCATCTGAGGAAGAAGACTATCACGCATCACGCCATATTCCGCCGAAACGGGATCGGGAATGACGAGACGCGACTTCTTGGTCGCCTCACGATTATCGAAATCGTTAAGCTCCTTCTCGGAGAGGAACGAATAGTGCATCGCTTCGGTAAAGCCGAGCGCGAGACAGAGTTCGCGAACACGCTTCTTGGCCTGGAACGGCTGATCCGACAAGGTCGAAATCGAAGGCGCTGAAGGCATCGTGTCGGGAATATTGTCGAGCCCGTAGACGCGCGCGATTTCTTCGACGAGATCCGCCTCGAGCGAAAGATCGTAACGCCACGAAGGAATGCCGAAAGCGACTTCGGTTTCCGCCGCGTAAAGGCCGGGCTTACGAGCTTCGAGACCGAGCGATACGAGAATATGAACCATCGCGTCATTGCCGACAGGAATACCGATAAGTTTACGCGCACGCTCGAAATTAAGTACGACATCGGCATTAAGCGGCTTTTCGCGATTATCGACGTCGATGACGCCCTTCGCGATCTTGGCGTTACCATACTTCTGCAAAAGGTGCATCGCGCGACGCGAGGCCGCATCGGCAAGATCCTTATCGACGCCACGAATATAACGATAGCTCGATTCGGACGCGAGGCCGAGCTTGGTTGCAGTATACTTGGTCGAAGTCGTTTCGAACAAGGCGCTTTCGAGCATAACGGTCGTAGTCCCGGGAGCAATACCCGAGTCTTCACCTCCCATAATACCGGCAACGGCGTTAGGACGCTCGGCATCGCAAATCATAAGCATCGAGGGATCGAGCTTGCGAGTGACGCCATCGAGGGTCATCATCTCTTCACCTTCCTTCGCATCGCGAACGACGATGGTGCGACCGGCGAGCTTGGTGTGATCGAAAGCATGTAAGGGCTGGCCCATTTCGAGCATGACATAATTCGTCACGTCGACCGCAAGCCCCAAAGAACGAACGCCGCAGAGTTCAAGGCGCTTCGCCATAAGCTTCGGGCTCGGAGCGTCAGGCGTCATTGAAGTGACGACACGCGCGGTATAACGCGGGCACTTGGTCTGATTTTCGACAACGACCTTCACCTCGCTATTGACGTCGATGTCTTCTTCGACGAAATCGAGCTCGGGCTTCTTAAGTTCACGGCCGAGAATCGCTGCGTATTCACGCGCGATACCGATAACCGACAAGGCATCCGGGCGATTCCAAGTGATTTCGATGTCGAAAACGGTTTCGGGCTTATCGTCTCCCGAGGCGATATCACGAACGAGCGCGCCGACAGGAACTTCAGCTCCATATTCGATAATACCATCGTGATCGTCGCCCAAGTGGAGCTCACGATTCGAGCAGCACATGCCGTTCGACTCGACGCCGCGGAGTTTGCCCTTCTTGATCTTGAACTCGCCTTCGGGAATGAGCGCACCGATTTTCGCGAAAGCCGTCTTGATACCCTTGCGCATATTGGGAGCGCCGCAAACGACCTGATACACTTCCTTGCCGTCGGTAACCTTGCAGACATGGAGGTGATCCGAATTCGGATGATTCTCGCACTCAAGAACTTCGACGACAACAATCAAATCGGAAAGCTGAATTCCGCCGACGGTCTCGATCGATTCGACCTGAAGACCCGCGCGAGTAAGCTTCTCGGCGAGTTCTTTAGGATCGATATCATCAACCTTTACATATTCATTCAGCCAACTGATCGGTAACTTCATTCTTCACCTCTTCTTTATTGGTGCTCTTACGCTTCTTCCACTGAGGACCGTACTTGGGATACTTTTCTACCGCAGAATAAACTCCGTTCGTGAACGCTACGACATGCCCCGTCGAGACGAGCCAATCGAGATGCTTCTTAAGGTCGCCCTCGGCACCGAGCTCATTCAAATCGCAACACGGATGCTCTTCGACGAACTTTGCGACTTTGGCAAGTTCGGGAATCGCGTGCTCGGTATCGAAAGGTTTAAGTTCAACATTCGTGACGAACTCGGGGCCCTTCGCATCATTTGCACGGAAGAATTTCATCTTACGATGATGGAACGCGCCACGGAGCGCAAAGCACATATTGTAAGGAGCGCGGCGTTCGATTTCAAGCGCATCCCTAATCGCCCAAACGAGCGGCTTAACGGGGCTCTTCATCGCAACGGCAGCGGTAATCATAAGATGCTTCGGCTGTTCGATAAGCGTCGAGAGAATCGTGCGCTTGAACTCGCCTTCGGCCTGTTCGCGCGTCATCGGCGTCGCGGAATCATCAGTCGCGCCCTTGAGCGTATAAACCGTCTTCTTGGTCGCGCTCTGACGCCAAGCTTCAATCGACTCGGAATCACGAACCATCTCGATATGCGAACGATATTCAGCCTCGCTCATATTAGGATAGCGAGTACGAATCATCTCCTTAATGTTGGAGCCGAACTCGTGAATATTGGGCGGGCCTAAGAAAACGCCGGTAAGACCACACTTCGCAACGCAACTGAAGTTACCCTTCGGCGGCTCGACTTCGATTTCCTTCGAGCTGTAGTAGTCGCTCAAGTGCTCTCCGACAATGTGCTCGACGACCGCTTCTTCCTCAATCGCGGCAAAACCGCATGCCTTACACTGGAAGAACTTGGTCTCGGGATTCTTCGGCGTAACCTTAAGCAAAATCGACTCGGGATTATCGAGGAAGAAGAACGCGAGATCCTTGAGCTTGTAGGCGTGAGTATCCTGCTGAAGCTTGCGGATAATCGTGCCGAGCGCCTTCGTCTCGGGGAGAATCTTCACCTCGGCTTCGAGAGGTTTCGGCTTTTCGAAGAACGGCTTACGAGGTCCCTTATCGAAGGACTTCTTAAACGGCTTCTTATCCCCAAACGACTTACGAGGTCCGCGCTCATTATCACGGCGGCCTTCACGCTGAGGACGTTCTTCGGAACGAACCTTACCGACACTGATACCCGCATCCTTCTTCGCCCAATCAGGCGTAAAGGACATCGCCCCCAACTGCGTGAGGTCCAACAAATTGTTTTCTTCTGTGCTCATTGCGTATATATTATATCATTTATCTCGCCAAGTGTGCGAACCAAATTGAGTTTTGCGCGAAGTGCTGCCGCACCGGGACGCCCGTTAAAATAACGAAATAGATGAGTGTGCATCTTCACGCTCGCAAATCCATCTATCGAGGGAATATGATCAAAAGGATACTTTTTCGCAAGCATTTCGCGAAATTCTAGCACATAATCAAGATGTCGCTTGCAAAGCTGCGGCGCGGTAAGTTCGGAAAGAATCGAAGAAGCATCTCCTTTGAGGCGCGAAAAGATGCCCGGATCGGAAAGCGCGGCGCGACCGATCATGATTCCGGCGACACCCGTCTTGCCCATTTCGAGGGCCGTGCGCGCATCGGTGACACTGCCGTTCCCGAAAACGGGAATCTTCGCTCTTTGGACGACCTCGGAGAGTAAATCAAGGTGAGTTAAGCCCCCATGCATCTGACTCGTGAAGCGAGCATGAACGTAAAGCACGCTTGCACCGGCCTTTTCCGCGGCATCAAGAAGCTCGAAGATTTTGATCTTTTGAGGGTGAGGACCGAGACGTGTTTTAAGCGTCACAGGCATCGAGGTATTCTCTTTCATCGCCTTCAAAAGCCGATACACCTTTTCTGGATCATCGATGAGTTTTGCCCCCGCTCCTTCACGCGTCACTTTCGTCATCGGACAACCGGCGTTAAGATTAAGCTCGGTGAAAACTTCGGGAACCTCTTTTGCCGCGTAGGCGACATCGGTTTCTTTCGCGCCGAAGATCTGACACGCAACCGGCCCTTCCTCGGGAAGCTTCTCCATCAAATGCCGCGTAGGGCTCGATCCATGCGCAAGCCCTGCGGCGCTCACCATTTCGGTAAAGGTTAAATCCGCTCCCCCTTCCGCACACAATTTACGAAAAGGCGCGTCGGTAAAACCGGCGAGAGGAGCGAGAACGAACTTCATTTAACTTCTTGCGGCTGATTGAGCGGCGTCAAGAACGGATCGGAATAGGGAGCTGCAGGATCGACCGTCGCGAACGAAACGAAGCTCGGCGCGCCGAACATCGAATCTCCCGACTTGCCGAACACGGCGATATCCACGCGATTATTGACAGGGATCAAGCTCTTCTTAATCGTCACCTTAATCGTCGAAGGTCCGAGCTGCTCGATTTGGACAGTCCTCTCGTCGCCATGAACTTGAACGAACTTGAACTCTTGCGCCCCCAAGGCCTGAATCGTAAAGCTACGCGTTTCGTCTTGAGAGCGAAGAATATAAGAAACCGCGAAAGGTTCGCTGAAAAGAAGTTCGGGCCAAACCGGTTGATCGGTGATCGGAGCTTGATTTACTTTAAGCGCTACCAAGGGCGGGATTTGGCGAAGCTTCATCGAAGCGGCAAGCTTCTTCAATTTCTCCAAATCAAGTCCCGAAGCGGGGAACGCCGTAGGATGGGCGAGTGAAGAAAGATATTTTTCCTCACTATCGACCCCGATAAGCGAATGACGAATCAGCGCTTGAAGAGTAGGTGCTAAAAGACCGCGCTTTACGATTTCCTTCTTTACATTAGGATTCAAAGACTTGCTTGCATCTAATGCGGCACGAAGGTAATACTGATCGGAATAGCTCTTTCCGGCAGTTACGAGCCAATAAGGAACTTGCGCCGGGAACACGTCGCCGAAAGTTCCGACGGGAGGAGTGTCGGCATTCGAGGGGAATACCCAAAACTGATTCGTGAGATAGAACTTTCGGAGCGCTTTAAGTTTGATCGCATTGGTAGTCATTATCGAGCGCGGCAAACTGCGCCAAAACTTGGAATCAGCATACGCGCGAGAAGCATTCCCGAAAAGCGGATACGGGAACTCGATATTCGGCACATCGAGATCCATGCCCCTCTCACGTCCGCCTGCATCGAGCATCACTCTTGTGAGCCCGGGATAATCCTCCATTCTCAAAGGCGAATGCATACCGTCTCGATTCATATACAGGTCGCCGGTATTTCCGCCCGCCGAAGAGGCCACAAGCTCGAGATTCGCTTTGAACGCACCCGTGTCGAAATCCCAAATAAGGTTCTGCTCTCCTAAGGAAATCGTGCGACCGAAAAGCCCGTTCGCCTTAACATTAGCCATCGGGCCGATCAAAATCGGCCTCGACTTCATCGTCTCGGCATACTCGACAAGTTCCGCGAAGCGTTTATTGGACGCTATGCGCTTAAGATCGTTGTCGTTCTTTATCGCTTGAGAATCACGAAAGCCGAGATCGATAGCCGTCTCCAACTCATCCAAAGCCGCATCGGCATTTTTGTAATAAGCTAAAGAGCATGCGAGATTATAGTGCCAGGTCGGATCGTCGGGAAGAAGCTTAACGCCCTTTCGACATGTCTCCTCCATAATTTCAGTATCCCCGGCTCTGAGCGCTTGAATGAACTGATCGCGAAGTCGCTCGTGCATCGGCTGACGCGCGGGATAGTCCCAAATCGACAGGACCGCCAAAAGTATCGAGAAAACGTTCATCAGTGATTGATCTTCATCCACGAGGGAAGTTTGACGAGTTTCGCTTCACGGCTCTGATTCGTGGAAAGCGAATCGGGAGTTCCGATAGAGGTCGATTCGAGCGAGGCGAGACGAGCGAGCATCGTTTGCTGACGAAGCGCTGCGGCCTGACGCATCTTCTCGGATTTCTCGCGTTCCTGCATAAGCTCGCGTTCCGTACGCTGAAGCTGAGCGCGAAGCGTTTCCGTCTCCTGACGAAGCTGCGTGATATCCTTCATGCTCTCGGACATACGCGCTTCTTCCGTGCGACGAATACGAAGTTCTTCTTCGAGTTCGCGTATCTTCACGGTATTATCGAGCATCGCCTTCTCGTGCTCACGCTTAAGCTGATCGTACTCCTTGCGAAGCTGCGTCGTGCGAGGATCTTCAGGACGCTCCAACAAAGAGCGACGCGTCATTTCCTCGATATTGCCGCCCGACTTCTTAAGTAAAAGACGACGACGCTCGAGAAGTCGATCCTGACGCGATTGATAGCGACGCTTGAATTCTTCGAACTCTTGCTTTTCCGTCTCGATAAGCTCGAGAAGATCTTGGTTCTCGTCGGTCATAATGCCGAAAACGGCGGCCTGGATATCCGCAACTTCGCTCGCGGCAGCCGGGAGTCGACGCAGTTCGTCTTCGAGATGAACGACTTGATCCTTCAAAAGACGATTCTCGTTCTCGAGTTCTTTGATCTTCGATTCGTCGACAACGACCTTCTCAACGACTTTCTCGACAACCTTTTCGACCGGGACTTCGACAACTCTATCAACCGGAACTTCAACGACCTTCTCCACAACATGTTCGACCGGGACTTCAACGATTTTCTCGATAACTTGCGTCATCGAGGGGTTGGAGGATGGGGTTGATGGAACGGGAGTAGA
>JAZLMG010000029.1:0-35161 GCA_045598585.1 Kiritimatiellia bacterium | reverse complement strand
TTCCCAACTAACGGTTTTTTGCCGGTGGCCATAGAGGAGTTGTCACACCTGTTCCCATTCCGAACACAGAAGTTAAGGGCTCCATCGCCGAGGGTAGTGCGGGACTCGCCCGTGCGAGAGTAGGACGCTGCCGGCTTTTTTTATTTTCTCTTTCGTTGCAAGTTGGACTTGCTAGAGGAAGGGAAATATGATATAATACTCTCCACTATGAACTTAAACGAAGATTTTATGGTGTTTTCCGGCACGGCGAACTTGCCGCTTGCCGAAAAGGTCGCGAATTATCTCGGTCGTCCGCTTAACAAGATCGACATCCAGCACTTCCCCGATGGCGAAACCTTCTGCCAGGTCCAGGAAGGTGTGCGCGGTAAGGACGTGTTCGTCATTCAGTCGGGCTCGCCCGCGCCGAATGAAGCATATATGGAACTCTTCATTATGATGGATGCCCTTAAGCGCGGCAGTGCGGGTCGCATCACCGTCGTTCTTCCTTACTACGGCTATGCTCGTCAGGATCGTAAGGATAAGCCGCGCGTTCCGATTACGGCGCGTCTTATCGCGAACCTTCTCACGGCCGCCGGCGCCGATCGTGTCCTCACGATGGATCTTCACGCCAATCAGATTCAGGGCTTTTTCAACATTCCGCTCGATCATCTTCACGCGGAACCCGTTATCCTTAAGTATATCCGCGATCAGAATTGGTCGAGCCCGATCGTCGTCGCTCCCGATACGGGCGGCGCGAAGACGGCTTACGGCTATTCGCGTAAGCTCGGCTGCGGTCTCGCCATTGTCGCGAAGCAGCGTACGAGCGGTGACACGGTTGATGCGTTCTCGGTCGTCGGCGATGTCGCGGGCCACGATGTCATCATGATCGACGATATGACCGCTACGGGTGGTACGCTCTCCGCTGCGGCGAAGATGTGCCGCGCTGCCGGAGCTAAGTCGGTTCACGCTTTCGTTTCCCACTTCCCCTTGACCGCCAAGGGTCAGGAACGCCTTATGACCGAGGGTCAGCTCGATGAGCTCGTCGTTACGGACTCGATTCCTATGCGCGAGGGCTTTGATCCTTCGAAGCTTCCCTTTAAGCTTACTCAGCTTTCGGTCGCGCCCTTAATCGGCGAAGCGATCAAGCGCATCCACAACGATGCCAGCGTGAACGATCTCTTCAATCACGAATGATCGTTATCGCGGGACTCGGCAACCCGGGCGTGCAGTATGACCTCACGCCCCACAATGTCGGATTCGAGACTATAGATAAGCTCGCATCCGACATTGCGGCTATTTGGGAATTCAAGAAAGCTTACAATGCCGATATTGCCCGCGGCACTTTTGCAGGTAAGCAGGTTATCTTGATCAAGCCGAAGACTTATATGAATCTCTCCGGGAATGCTATAGCGCCTTTAGTCAAATACTCAAACTCGAGCGCGGCGGAATTATTGGTGATTCATGACGATATCGATCTTCCCGTCGGCAAGCTTCGCGTCAAGAAGGGCGGTTCGGCGGGCGGACATAATGGGCTTAAGTCGATTATCGAACGCCTCGGAACTCAGGATTTCAAGCGCCTTAAAATCGGTGTCGGGAAGGATAAATCGAATGTCGTAAAGCACGTCCTCGGAAAATTCGATCCCGCGACGCGTGAGACGATGGATAAGGTAACGACGGAGGCCGTGAAAGCTGCCGCGGTTATTTTGAAAGACGGCCCTGATAAGGCGATGAATACTTATAACGGTTGGAGCGCCTGAAATGAGAGCTTTAAACGATATTCTCGAAGAAGTCCGCGGTAAAATCTCCGTTGCGTGCAAGAAAGTCGGACGCGACGAAAAAGAAGTGACGATTCTCGCCGTAACGAAAACGCACGGTAGCGGAGTCGTTCGCGAGGCGTGGGACTTAGGTCTCGATAAGGTCGGCGAGAATAAGGTCCAAGAGGCGATGTGGAAGAAAGCGGAAAGTCCCGCCGGTGTCGAGTGGCACTTGATCGGCCATCTCCAGACCAACAAGGTTCGCCATGCGCTCGAGACCTTCGACTATATCCACTCGGTCGATTCCTTGAAGCTTATCGATAAAATCGCGCAAGTCGCTGAAGAGCTCGGCAAAGAGCCGCATATTCTCCTTGAGGTCAATGTGGCGAAGGAGAAGTCGAAGACGGGGATGGATCCCGCGCTCGTTCCCGCGGCAGTTGAAAAGATTCTCTCCTATAAGCGGCTTTGGTTCGATGGCTTTATGACCATGGCGCCGTTTTCGGAAAACAAGGAAGACGCGAGGCCTTATTTTAAGGCGCTCCGTGAACTTCGCGACAAGACCGAAAAGGACTTTTCGATTTCCCTTCCCGAGCTTTCGATGGGGATGTCGGGCGACTATGAAGTCGCGGTCGAAGAAGGCGCGACTTTCGTGCGGCTCGGGACCGTCCTCTTCGGAGAGAGACCGAAAATAAGGAGTGTTCGATCTGAAGGATCGGACACGCAGGACGTAGAGGATAACTTTAGGGGTCGCTTTTCTAAAGCGCTCGACTCCTATTCGGGTGAAGGCCCGACTTACAAGATTTTAGACTGATGTTTCCGGTCGAGTCAGTTATCCCCGAAATCAAAAGGAAACTCGAGGATAATCTCGACGTTGTCCTCACCGCGCCTCCCGGCTCGGGTAAGACGACCCAAGTCCCCGCGGCACTTTTGGAGGAAAGTTGGCTTAAGGGCAAGAAGATTTTGATGCTCGAGCCGAGGCGAATTGCAGCGCGTAATTCGGCGCGCTTTATCGCGAAGAAGTTCGGCGAAAAGCCGGGCGGAATCGTCGGCTACTCCGTCAGACTCGAGCGCGAAGTCTCCGCAAGAACCCGTCTTGAAATCGTGACCGAGGGCCTTTTAACTCAGCGCCTCATGTCCGACCCCGAACTCTCCGATGTCGGGCTCGTCATTTTCGATGAATTTCATGAACGCTCGCTCCAGTGCGACCTCAGTTTCGCGCTTACACTCGAAGTTCGCCGCGCTTTAAGACCCGATTTGCGCCTTATGGTCATGTCGGCAACCTTGGATGCGGAAGAAGTTTCTTCGCATCTAGATAACCCTGTGCTTGTCCAGGCCGAAGGGCGCATGTTCCCGGTCGAAACGAGGTATTTGGGGACAGTCCCCATGGGCGCGGCGATTTCGCGCGCTTTGAAGGAGACCGAGGGTGACATCTTATGCTTTCTTCCTGGCGAAGGGGAGATCCGAAAGACTGCGGAGCGTCTTTCGGAAGTCATCAGCGATAAGTGCTTACTGCTTCCGCTTTACGGCTCGCTCCCGAAAGAGGCCCAAGATCGTGTCTTCGAAAAGTCCGAGAAGCGCAAAGTGATTCTCTCTACCTCCATCGCCGAAACGTCGGTTACCTTGGAAGGAATCACTTGCGTAATCGATTCGGGGCTGATGCGAGTTCCAAGATTCAACTCCTCGACCGGGATGTCGGGGCTCGTTACCTTGCCGCTCAGCTTGGATCGCGCCGAGCAACGACGAGGTCGTGCGGGTCGTGTAAGAGAAGGTACTTGTTATCGGCTCTGGAACGAAAACGAGAACTTGATTAGGCCGAAGAAGATGACGCCGGAGATTCTCGACGCGGATTTGACCTCGCTCGTTCTTACCTCGTATCTTTGGGGCGCCAAGAAGAGAACCGATTTACCTTGGGTAACGGAGCCCGCCGATAATCACTGGAATCAAGCGGTTGAGTTATTGAAGCTCCTCGGGGCAATCGACAAAGACGGCAACTTGACGACTAAGGGTAAGAAAATGGGGACTGTCCCCATGCACCCACGCCTCGCTAACATGATCCTCTTAGGCGGCGACCCTTTGATCGCGGCGATTATCGAAGAAGGTGTCAAAACTCGCGAAACGGACATTCGCAAGATATACCCAACTCCACGAATTAACGAGCTAGCCCGCCGTTTTGAGAAGTTTTCGCCGAGTGGAATGGGGACTGTCCCCAAGGCGGGGGGACTGTCCCTCGCCCTCGCCTATCCCGACCGAATCGCGAAAAATCGCGGCAACGGGAAGTTTCGCATGGTTTCCGGGAAGGGCGCTTTCTTCGAAGACAACGATCCCTTGGCGAAGAAGGACTATATCGTTGTCGCCGAGGTTGATGATCGAGAGGGGGATGCGAAGGTGTTTCTCGCCTCTCCCATAACCGAGGAAGAGATTCTCGAGAACTTCGGGGACAGACTTACCGAAGAAGAGTTCTGTGAGTGGGATCGTCAAAACGAGCGCGTCAAGGCGGCCATCAAAGTGAAGCTCGGGGAAATGGTGATTAAAGAGAAGGTCCCGTCTACGCCTAAAGGCTCCGCCGTGGCAAGCGAAGAGTGGAGTAGTAGGGTTTTGGCGGCGTTTATGGAGGGAGTAAGAGCGAAGGGGCTTAAGAACTTGCCGTGCTACAGTGATAAACTCTTGAATCGTATCAACTTTGTCGCGCGGCATGTTGAGGGCTGGGAAGAACTTACCGATGAGAAGATTTTCGCCGCGATGGAAGGGTTTGTCCAAGGCATGACGAAGCTTAAGGATCTCGAAAAGCTCGATTTTGCCGCGGTCCTCGATTTCGCCTTAAGTGAGATGGGTCATGATAGACGCGAGCTCGATTTACTCGCGCCCGTGAAGATGGAAGTTCCGACCGGGAGTAATATGACGATTCATTATGAGGGCGACGAGCCGACCGTTGAAGTGCGGCTTCAGGAATGCTTCGGGCTAATGGAAACGCCGAAAGTAGCGGGTGGAAAGGTTCCGATAGTGATGACGCTACTATCTCCCGCTCATCGCCCGATTCAGATTACCAAGGATTTGAGAACTTTCTGGCTAGAAGGGTATAATCTCGTTCGCAAGGATATGCGCGGGAGATATCCTAAACACTACTGGCCGGAAGACCCGTTTACCGCCGTCGCTACGAGAAAGACGAGGCCGAAAATATGATTTTGGAACGTGAAGCGTATTTGCTCGCCGGACCCACCGCGAGCGGAAAGAGTTCGATTGCCGCGACTCTCGCGCGTGAGATGGGGGCGTGGATTTTAAGCGCCGATTCGATGCTCGTATATAAAGGGATGGACATCGGAACCGCTAAGCCGCCCTTATCTGAGCGCGAAGAATTCCACATGGGCGGTGTCGATATCGTCACTCCTGCGGAAGAATTCTCCTCGGGAGCTTGGCTTCGCGCTTCTGCCGCGTGGGCACTTGAAGTGCCGCGCGAGAAGCCGATCATTATTGTCGGGGGGACGGGTCTCTACTACTCTGCGCTTCTTCGTGGACTCGACAGAAAGTGGGAAAAACCGGCTCCCGAATACCCGGTCATTAAGATCGACCGTTCGATTGTGAGGGCGCGAATCGCCGCGCGACTCGACGACATGTTTATGGCGGGGCTTGAGGAAGAAAAGCGAAAACTTCACGAAATGTACCCTGTTTGGTCGAAAACTGCGGCTTTGGCAATTGGATACAGAGAAGGTGACGATAAGGAAAAGATTTTCGTTCGCACTTGCCAGCTCGCGAAACGTCAAGATACTTGGTTTCGTCATCAGGCGACGCCGGTTTATGTCGAGCCGACGGTTGAGGCCGTTAGAAAATGTTGGAAGGAAAATGGCCCATCACAAGTCAAATTTATGGTATAATATACTCTAATGAACCGAATTTGTATTTTCACTATAGTGGTACTCATGGCGCTTTTTGCCGAAGCGTCGTGGTATTGGCCGTTTGGATCGTCCGAAGAGGAAACTCAAGAGGAGAAAGAACCTCCGCGTCTTTCCGAACTTATGGAGCCGGCGACGACTCACATCGAAAACGCTTTCGACTTTGCCGCGGAAGGTAAAACCAAGGAAGCGATCGAGGAGTATCGCAAGGCCCTCACGGAGCTCGACAAGATCGAAGAAGCCGAACCCGAGCGTTCGCAAACTCCCGAGTTCGCCTCGCTTCGCACCAAGCGCGCGTATGTCACACAGGCAATCGAGTCGCTCCTTCTCGCGGAAGTTCAACAGAATGCGAAGGCGGTAGCGGTCACCGATACGACCGAGCTTGAAAAGAAGCTTAAGGAAGAGATTGAGGGAAAGAAGAAGGATAGCTCGGGCGCTGCCGGAGACATCGCGATCAAGGCAGAAGGTGAAGGTCAAGGGGAAGGTGAAGAGGTTCAGAAAGTTCGAGAAGTAAAGAATAAGCCGAAGGCGAAAAAGCCCGCGAAGGTCGAAAAGCAAAAAGCGAAGACCAAAAAGCCTACAAAGGTTGAAAAGCCGAAAGCGAAGAAGCCCGCGAAGCCGGAGCCTAAGACGCCTGCGGAGAAGGTGATGGTGCTTATTCAGTCGCGTCGCTTTGAAGATGCCGATAAGGAAATCGAGAAGATGCTTTCCGTAAAACCCCATAGCGAAGTCGCGCTTAACCTCCGCGCTAAAAACGAAATCGAGCGCGGCGACTTGAAAGCGGCGGAGAAAGCCCTTGATCAGGCGATTCAGTCGAATCCCCAGAGTCACTACGCCTATTATAATATGGTGCAGCTCGTCTTAAAGCTGAATCCCGAAAATAAGTCGAGAGCGCGGCGCTACTATGAAACTGGTCGTGCGGTCGGGGGACCTAAGGACGAAAACTTGGAGAAGCTCTTTAAATGATAGCGCTTCTCGCGAGCTTGATGATCGACGCTTCGGCAATGGAGCTTATCGAGAATTGCCGAGAGATGCTCCCTCGAGACGTGGAACTCGATGGGCGCATCGTCCTTCGCAGTCGTCGCGGCATTCCGCTCGCGGAGTATGATTACGTTTTGACGCGCAAAGGCGGCGAAACCGAGCTCGAGCTTAAAGACGAGAAGGGCAAGAAAGTCGAGTTCGAAAAGAGCGGTCGTATCCTTAAAACCGATGTCACTTGGAGCGATTTGACGCTCGACTATCTTTGGTGGGACGACGTTTCGTTCGATGAGGAAAAAGAAGGCGAGAGCGTTCATGGGCAAGTTTGTTCGGTAATCGTACTTAAGAAAGACTCGCGTCTCGTTCGCGTTTGGGTCGACAAGAAGACCGGCGCGTTGATGCAAGCCGAAGAATTCGACGGCGAGAAGAGCATTCGTAAACTTTGGGGCACTCGAATCAAAAAGTTCGGGGAGCGTTGGATGGCAAACGTTATGGAGGTCGAGACTGTAGGTAGCGGCCACCGAACTAAAATCATTGTGGAGGACGTAAAATGAAACTTATCTGGAAGATCCTTTTCAATCCCGTTAAGGCCATTCTTTGGCTTGTCGGTATTCTCGTTTTTCTCGTTTTGTCGCTTGTTCTTACGCTCCCGATGTGGATCAAGCCGGTTGTTTGCAATATCGCGAACTCCACCGTCCCCGGCGTCGTAAAGACCGGCTTTACTTTGAATGATTTCGGCTGCAACTACTTTACGGGTAAGTTCAATATCGGTGAAATGCAGCTTAATAACCCCGAAGGATACGATCCCGTCGAAGCGGTTAAGCTCGGAGATCTCGCGGCGAAAGTCGATATGCCGAGCGTCTTCACGGACGTCATTCACATCGAAAACATTGAGCTTCGCGACCTCTTTATCAGCTATGTCGACAAAGACGGCGTAAACAACTTTGACGCGATTACGAAGAATATGGGCATTGAAGCCGAAGATCCGGAAGTTCAGGAAGAAACCGTTCCTTCAAAGGGCGGCTTTGATTTGGGACAAATCAAGCTCCCGAATGTCGACCTTGAAAAGCTCAAAAAGCTCCAACAAGTCGATTTCAGCAAGTTTAAGCTTCCTTCCCGCGCGAAGAAGGACGGAACAGCCGAGGCTGAAGTCGCGGCAGAGGAAGAAGCTCCCTCCAACCCCAAGAAGGTTATCATCGACCGCATTCGTATTTCCGGTATTACTTTCCAATACGGCAAGTTTGCGATTCCGCTTCCTGCAGTTACGTTGAAGGATATCGGCAAGGAATCGGGCGGTGTTGATTGGAGCGACGCGGCAACTGAAATCTGGCGCGGCATCATTTCGACGGCGCTCTCGGCGGGAGATATGCTGAAAACGCTCGGGGAAAATGCGCTCAAGGAAACGAAGGCCCAACTCGAGGCGGCGCGTAAGGAAGCCGAGGCCCAGATGAAGGCGGCTCGTGAGGAAGCGGAAGCTCAGCTTAAGGCCGCGCGCTTGGAGGTCGAGGCTCAGATGAAGGCCGCGCAGGAAGAAACGAAGGCGAAGCTCGGCGAAGCGACCGAGAGTATTTCGAATATCGGTACGCAAACATTTGAAACCGGCTCGAAGACGTTAGACTCGACCATTGACCTCGGCAAGGGTATCGGCGAAAATACGCTCGATATCACCAAGGGCCTCGGTGATGACGCTAAAAAGCTCGGCAAGGAAGCCGAAAAGCTCGGTAAAGATTTATTCAAAATGCTTAAGAAATAAGCACTCAGGAAAGGTACGATAATGGATAAGAAGACTGTGGCGAAAAAGAAAGATCGTCGCGTTGAAATGACGGTCGAAGGACTTAAGGAAGATTTCGCCTGGCATTTGAGATATACTTGCGCGAAGTCGCCGATGATGGCGACGGAACGTGACCACTACACGGCTTTCGCGAACGTCGTTCGTGATCGTATCGTTGAACGCTGGATCAACACGCAGGAAGTCTATCATAGCCAAAACACGAAGCGCATCTACTACATGTCGCTCGAGTTCTTGATGGGCCGCCTTATGGGTAACAACGTCATTAATTTGAAGGCCGACAAGCTTTGCTGCGAAGCGCTTAAGGATTTCGGTATCAACTGGAACGATCTTCGTGATTCTGAGCCGGATGCGGGTCTCGGTAACGGCGGTCTTGGCCGTCTCGCCGCGTGCTATCTCGACTCGATGGCGACGCTCGATCTCGCCGGCATGGGCTATGGCCTTCGCTATGATTACGGTATCTTCCGCCAGAAGATCGTCGACGGCAATCAGGTCGAAGAACCCGATCGTTGGCTCAAGGACGGCTATCCTTGGGAAATGGCGCGCCCCGAGTATTCCCAGACCGTTCAGTTCGGCGGTCATGTCGACTGCGTCACGATCAAGGGGCGTCAGAATTGGCGCTGGAACGGTTCTGAGCAGGTCGTCGGCGTTCCTTACGATCTTCCCGTCGTCGGTTATCAGAACGCGGTCAATACGCTTCGTCTCTGGTCTGCGAAGGCGTCGGATGACTTCGATCTCGTCCACTTCAACAAGGGCGACTACGTGAACGCCGTCGAGACGAAGGTTCTCGCCGAAAACCTCACGAAAGTCCTTTACCCGAACGACAACACGACGGCCGGTAAGGAACTTCGCCTTCGTCAGCAGTATTTCTTCGTTTCTTGCTCGCTCCGCGACATTCTTCGTCGCTACACCGAGACGAACAAGGGCTGGGACGCCTTGCCCGATAAGGTTTTCATCCACTTGAACGACACCCACCCGACGCTCGTCGTTCCCGAACTCATGCGCATTCTTATCGATGAAGAAGGGCTCGATTGGGATAAGGCGTGGGATCTTACGCAGCGTTCGACCGGCTACACGAACCACACGATTCTTCAGGAAGCGCTCGAGAAGTGGCCCGTTCCGATGATGGAACGACTCCTCCCGCGTCACCTCCAGATCATCTACGAGATCAACGGCCGCTTCCTCCAGAAGATCGGCTCCTTGTATCCGAACGATGTCGAGAAGCTTCGTCGTATGTCGCTCATCGACGAAAACGGCGAGCGCTATGTCCGTATGGCGAATCTCTGCTTGGTCGGCACTTCGTCCGTGAACGGCGTCGCCGAGCTCCACACCCAGATTTTGAAGGACAATCTCTTCAACGACTTCTATCAGCTCTGGCCCGAGAAGTTCCATAATGTCACGAATGGCATCACGCCTCGTCGTTGGCTCCTCAAGGCGAACCCCGCGCTCGCGAATTTGATCACGGAAGCTATCGGGGATAACTGGATCACCCACCTCGATGAGCTCAAGAAGATCGAAAAGTTCGTGGGTGACAAGGCATTTCTCGAAAAGCTTACCGAAATCAAGAAGACGAATAAGGCGCATCTCGCCGATTACGTCGCGAAGAATATCGGCTACAAGCTCGATCCGAACGCGATCTTCGACGTCCAGGTCAAGCGTCTTCATGAGTACAAGCGTCAGCTTCTCCTCGCGCTCTACATCATTATCTTCTACAATCGTCTCGTCAACGATCCGAAGTTCGATCCCGCGCCTCGCAGCTTCATTTTCGCCGCGAAGGCCGCGCCGGGATACTATATGGCGAAGCTCATCATCCGCCTTATCCACGGCATCGCTTCGGTCGTCAACAACAACCCGAAGACTCGCGGCAAGCTTTCCGTCGCGTTTCTTCCCGATTATCGCGTCTCCTTGGCCGAAAAGATCATGCCCGCGGCGGAAGTCTCCGAGCAGATCTCCTTGGCCGGTATGGAAGCTTCCGGTACGGGCAACATGAAGTTCATGATGAACGGCGCTTTGACGCTCGGTACTTTCGACGGCGCTAACGTCGAAATCAACCAGGAAGTCGGCGATGAGAACATGTTCCTCTTCGGTATGCGCACGGAAGACGTCGCGAAGCGTCGCCCGACCTACAATTCGCGCGAAATCTACAACAACGATCCCGAAATCAAGCTCGCGCTCGACATGATCAAGAACAACGTGTTCTCGCTTCTCGAGCCCGGTCTATTCGATCCGATTCTTCGTTCGCTTCTCGATTACAACGATTACTATATGCTCCTCGGAGACCTCCGCTCTTATATCGAAGCGCAGGATCGCGTCGACGCGACGTATAAGAATCCTGCGAAGTGGAACAAGATGTCGCTCGTCAATATCGCTCGTTCGGGTCGTTTCTCGTCCGACCGCGCGATTCTCGAGTACGCGAAGGACATCTGGCACATCGAGCCCGTCAAGTTCAACTAATATAATGAACTTCGAAGACAACCTCAAAAAGCTCGAAGCTCTCGTCCAAAAGATGGAGAGCGGAGAGCTTAAGCTTGATGACATGATTTCGTCTTTCGAGGACGGCAAAAAGCTCGCTGACTTATGTCAGGAGGAGCTTAAGTCGATTCGCCTCAAGATCGAGAAGGTCACCAAGCAAGGCGAAGTGGAGGAGCTTAAAATATGAGTAAGCGAATTTACGTTCAGGCGCAAACCGACCATATTGAAGGCCTCTCCAAGGGTTCGCCCCTTGCAGCCATTGAGGAACTCGTCTGGAACGCGCTCGATGCGGGCGCGAAAGAAGTTCAAATCGACGTTATCACGAACGAGCTTTCGGGCATTGACGCGATTCGTGTTCGTGATGACGGTTCGGGTATCGATGCCGTCAATGCCGATAAGACCTTCGGCTCTTTGGGCGGCAGTTGGAAGCGCGGAATGACCGAGCCGGGCCCTTGGGGACGTCGTCTTCACGGTCGTCACGGGCGAGGCCGCTTCAAAGCGTTCGTTCTCGGTTGCCATGTCGAATGGCGCACAACGATGAAGGCGGGAGAAGGGCTTATGTCCTATATTCTCTCGGGCGACATTTCCGAGCCGGGCGTCTTCACGATCGAAGATCAGGCGACGGGTCCCGCGACAGGAACCGAGGTCTTCATTACGAACGTCCGCGCCAATTCCGTCTCGCTTCTAAACGCGGCGGAAACGGTTCAAAATCTCGCTTCGAAGTTCGCGCTCTATTTGAAGAGCTATCCGGACGTAAGAATCTACTTTAACGGGCTTCCCGTTACCCCGATTATCGTCCAAAAAGAGGTGACCGATTACACGCTTCACCTCGAGTCGGGCGCGCAGGCAAAACTCGAAGTGATCGAGTGGAAGCGTAAGTTTGTGGGGACCGGTAAGCTCGTTTTTGCCGGAGACGATGGTTTCCAGCTCCATGAACAGTCCGCCGGAGTGAGAGCTAATGGCGCCTCGTTTACCGCTTATTTGATTTCGCCCCGATTCGTCGCCTTGAATCAGGAAAACGCGCTCGTTATGGACGAGCTTAATCCTGAAGTAAGAATGTACCTCGATGAGGCGAGAAAGATTCTTAAAGCTCATTTCCTCGCATGGGGAGAAAAGAAGCTTGACGAATTCACTGACACCTGGAGAAATCGCCTCAGCGATCTTTCCGACAAAGAACGTAAAATCATTTACGAAATGCTATGCTCCTGGAAGTAAAAGATCTTGATGTGTCGTTTCGCAACGACGAAGGCGAAGTTACTCAAGCTGCCATCGACGTGAATCTCACGCTAGACCGTGGAGAGATTCTGGGTATTGTCGGCGAGTCGGGCTCGGGTAAGAGCTCGGTCTCGATGTCGGTTGCGCGTCTTCTGCCTTCGCCTCCCGCGTTTTATCCGAAAGGGCAAATTCTCTTAGACGGTGTCGACACTTTGACGATGCCGCTCCCGGAACTTCGCAAGATTCGCGGCAAGCGTATCGGCGTCATTTTCCAAGATCCGATGGGCTCTTTGTCGCCTCTCCATCGCATCGGCGACCAGCTTGTCGAAACGATTCTTCTTCACGAAAAGATGACGAAAGCGGCTGCCCGCGCTATGGCGCTTGAATGGCTCGGTAAGGTCGGCATTCCCGATCCGCTCGTTCGTGCGCGCGCTTATCCCCATGAACTTTCGGGCGGTATGCAGCAGCGTGTCATGATCGCGATGGGCCTTATGCTTGGCCCCGATCTCATCATTGCCGACGAGCCGACGACCGCTCTCGACGTCACGATTCAGGCTCAGGTTCTTCGCCTTATGAAGGAACTTCATGCGGCGAATTCGGGCGTACTCCTCATCACTCACGATCTCGGCGTCGTTTCTCAGATGGCGACGAAACTTGCAGTGATGAAGAACGGCCGCGTTATAGAAACCTCGAATGACCCCGCGGCGTTCTTTAACGAGCCCACTCATCCTTATTCGAAGGCCCTCGTCGCGGAAGCGAAGAAAATGGAGCTTGAGTAATGAAGCGTATCGGAATTATCGGAGCTGGCCGTTTCGGCATGGCTCTCGCGGAAAGTTTGACCAATGCGGGTGGCGAAGTTCTTTTGATCGATCGTCAGCGTCCCGCGATGCAGAACGCTTCCGAATTCGCAACGGCGATTCAAGGCGATGCGACTCAGCCGCATGTTCTCGAAGAAGCCGGTTTCGGCGAGTGTGATGTCGTTGTTGTCGCTATCGGTTCGAACATCGAAGCTTCGATGATGGCGACCGCGAACTGCAAGGAACTCGGTATTCCGAATGTTATTGCGAAGGCCTCGAGCGAACTTCACGGCAAGATTCTTCGTCGTATCGGTGCGGATAACGTTGTCTATCCCGACCGCGACTCGGCTCATCGTCTTGCTCGTTCAATCGCAAATCATAATGCCGTCGATTTTCTACAGGTTTCCGAGGGCTATTCGATCGCCGAGATCGACGTTCCCGAGGCGGTTAAGGGAAAGACGCTTGCAGAAGCCGACTTGCGAAAGAAGACGGGCGTCACCGTGCTTTGCATTCGTCGCAATGTACAGGGTAAGTCCACTCGCTCGGTGGTGATTCCTCAGGCGAGCGATACGCTCCTCGCGGACGATAAGCTTATTGTCTTCGGTGAATCGAAGCATTTGGACGAAATTTCGTAAATGTCGCGCCTGACGATCCAAGGTCGGAAGACGATTACCGGAGAACATCGCGTTCCCGGTAACAAGAACGCGGCTTTGCCGATGATTGCCGCGGCGCTTTTGACCTCCGAGCCGGTCACGATCACCAATCTCCCGGATATCGCCGATGTCGCGGCAATGTTGGAAGCGGCCAAAGGCTTCGGCGCGAAGGTGAAGCGCGATCTTGAGCATGATTCCGTAACTCTCGTAACCGAGAAGCTTAAATCCGCGCGTATTGACCCGACGCTCGCGGCGAAAATCAGAACGAGCTTCCTTTTTGCGGGTCCCTTATTGGCGCGAGCGGGACGCGCGGCGTTGCCGCCTCCCGGGGGCGATCAGATCGGTCATCGTCGCCTCGGCACTCACTTCGCCGGCTTCAAGGCGCTAGGCGCGAAGGCGCAAATGGGTCGAAAGACGCTCGCGATGAAAGGGGAGCTTAAGGGCGCGAAGATTCTTCTTGATGAAGCGTCGGTAACGGCAACCGAGAATATTTTGATGGCTTCAGTTCTTGCGAAGGGTAAAACCGAGATTTACAATGCCGCGAGTGAGCCTCATGTCGCCGATCTCGCCAATATGCTTAACTTGATGGGCGCGAAAATCGAAGGCGCGGGGACGAACCTCATCAAAGTCGAGGGAGTCGAAACTCTTCATGGGTGCGAAGCACGAGTCGGTTGCGACTATATCGAAGCGGGAAGCTACATCGTCGCTGCGGCGGTTACGGGCGGAGAATTGACACTTACCAATATCGAAGCGAAACCTTTCGAAATTCTCGAAAACGCCTTCAAGCGATTCGGTGTCACTTGGTCTATCGATCATAAAGAAGGAAAACTTCATTATACGCCTAAGAAGCGCCTTAAAATGAAGTACGACCTCGGTGACACGATTCCTTCCGTGTCCGATGGCGTGTGGCCGGCGTTTCCTTCCGATTTGATGTCGATTTTGATTGTGCTCGCGACCCAGACGCGCGGCACCTGTCTCTTTTTCGAAAAGATGTTCGAGTCGCGGCTCTACTTCGTCGATCATCTTCGTCAAATGGGCGCGAAGATCGTTCAGTGCGATCCTCATCGCGTCGTTGTTACCGGTCCGTCGCCTTTGTACGCTTCGAAAGTATCCTCCCCCGATATCCGCGCGGGCATCGCGCTTGTCATCGCGGCGCTTTGCGCTAAGGGCGAGTCGACGATAGCTAATGCCGAAACGATCGATCGAGGATACGTTTCGATTGAGACGAGTCTTAAGAATTTAGGTGCCGATGTGAAGCGAATCGGGTAAAGGTATGACGCTCGAAGAATTCGATAAACATTTCATGGCCATGGCCTTGCGCGAAGCCGAGAAAGCTGCCGCGGATGGTGAAGTGCCGACGGGATGCGTTATCGTCGAACCGAGCGAAGATTTAGATCCCACGACTTCGAGGATTTTGGGACGTGCTCACAATCAGACTGAAGGACTAGTGGATGCTACGGCTCATGCCGAAATGCTCGCGCTTTCCGCGGCATTTCAGGCGAAGGGTAATTGGCGGCTTACCGAGGCGCGGCTTTATGTGACGAAAGAGCCGTGCCCGATGTGCGCGGGAGCGATTATCTTAGCGAGAATCAAAACCGTCATTTGGGGCGTGAGCGATCCGAAGCGTGGCGGCGGGACGGTCTTCAAGATTTTCGAACATCCCGGGATTAATCATCACCCCGAAATCATAACCGGTGTCGAGGAAGCGCGCGGCAAAGGTATTTTGCAGGAGTTTTTCCATGAGAGAAGAATGGTACGATCCGATAAATAAAGTCGCGGTAACTATCGTCGATGTGAAAGAAGCGGCGACTCAACTCGCGAAGGGCCATCTTTCGGGCCCGACGGCGACTCATTATCTCGCTGAAGCTTTGGCGGGCGCGGCGCTTCTAGGGTCTGAAATGAGCGACAAGGACGAGAGCGTCTCAGTTCAGATGAAATGCACGGGTCCCCTCGGAGGACTTAACGTCGAATGTACCAGCGAAGGCACCTTGCGCGGATATACCGAAAAGAAGATTCTCGATGAATTCGACGGGATGGGAAAGCCGAAAGATAAGACGGTTTTGGGCTCCGTCCAGCTTCAAATCACGCGATCCATCCCTGGCCACATTCTTTCCCAAGGTATTTCGGGCTCGTTCGACGGCTATCTCGCCGGATCTTTGCAGCGTAAGGCCTGTATCAAGCTCGAAGCGGCCGTGAATGATGAAGTCGAGATTTTGGAAGCGAAGGGCGTGATGGTCGAAGATATGCCCGACAGGAAGGGAGAGCTTATCAGTTGCCGCCTTTCGACCTTGAAGTCGCTTGCCGTATCTTCCCGCAATATTCTCGATTCGCTCGGACTTAAGACGGCGGAACTTAAAAAGACCACGCCACTCAAATTCGCTTGCCGCTGCTCACCGGATCGCGCTATAGCGATGCTCGGCGCTTTGTCGGACGAAGAAAAGGCGACGCTTCCCGATGTAATCGATATCACCTGCCACATGTGCGGAAGAACTTTCAGTGTTAAGACTCGTTAAGCTATTATGAACTCGCAAATCGATATTCTCATTAAACTTCAGGACTTGGTAATTGCGCGTGACGAACATCATAGCCACGGAGATGGCTCGCAGACGGATCGTTTGACCGACGAAATCGACGCGCTTAAAGAAGAACTTGATGATCGTGCGCGTTTACTATTCGAGCGCATTTACAAGCGCAACCATCTCGTTCTCGCTCAGGTGGTTAACGGTTGCTGTTCGGGGTGCGGCATGGGGGTTCCCGTTTCGCTCGCTCAGATGATCAAGCGCCGCGAACATCTCGTCGCTTGTCAGGCGTGCGGTCGAGTTCTTTATGATGACGGCTCGACGGTCGTTCTCAATAAGCGTTCCAATGAAGAGCCGCTTTCGGGACTTGAACGTTTCGCGACGCCCGAGATGATGGTTGCTTCTTTGCAAGGGAACGAGAAGGAATCCGCGATTTACGAGCTTGCGGGCCGCATGGAGAAGGCGAAGCGTGTTCATGATGCCGCGGCGATTACCGACGGCACCTTGCAGCGCGAAGGCATTCTCTCGACGGCGATGGATAATAGCGTCGCCCTACCGCATGTCCGCGGCGTCGAGAATTCGCTTCCTGCGGTCGCTATCGGCATTTCCAAATCCGGCATCAGGTGGGATGATGAGGGTAGAATCGTTCATATCGTCGTGCTCGCGTCGATTCCCGTTTCCGGGAGCGCGTTCTATATGAACTTTACCGCCAATATCCTTAAAGTCCTCGCCGACGACAAGACTCGCGAAGAAATCATCGCCTCCGAATCGGACGGCGCACTTTGGAAAATCGTTGAAAAGAAACTCCGCAAATATTTGAAATAATCATGGCTACGAAACCGAAACCTTTGTTTATCGTTCTCTCCGCGCCTTCGGGTTGCGGAAAGTCGACTTTGATCGACATGCTCTTGCAGGAATATTCGGATATCGTTTATTCGATTTCCTGCACTACGCGTGAGCCACGCGGCGAAGAAGAGGATGGTCTCGATTATCACTTCCTTTCGAAAGCGCGTTTCGAGGAGCTTTTGAAGGAAAACGCGTTTATCGAGCATGCGCTTGTTCATGGGAATTACTACGGAACCCTGAAAGGTCCGATCTCGGAAGTTCTCGCCGAAGGGAACTCGATGATTCTCGACATCGATGTTCAGGGCGCCGAGAAAGTTCGTAAATACGTTCGCTCGCTTCCGAACAACGATCCGATGAAAATCGGCTATGTCGATATCTTCATCAATCCACCTTCGATGGAAGAGCTTCGTGCGCGTTTGATCGGGCGCGGTACCGATTCGATGCAGGTTATCGAAAAGCGCCTCAATAATGCCGAAGGTGAAATGGCTCGTGCGGACGAATATATGTTCCAAGTCACCAATGACGAGCTCTATGTCGCCTACAAGCGTCTTTGCGATCTTATCGACGCGCTCTCGGGGAGGATGTGAAAATAAGATTATAATTTTACCCTATTGCCAAGTATCGGGGAAATTTGATATAATATCTAAGTTTTTAGCCGCAGAGTGTAGCGTTTTATCGGCGCGAGAGTATGCGGGAAATGAAGGAAAGAAAGAATGGAAGCGATTAAGATTAAGGCGGAAGCCCGTACCGAACAGGGTACCGGCGCGGTCCGTCGTCTCCGCCGCGCGGGTATGATCCCCGGCAGCGTGATGAAGATGAAGAAGGGCGGCACGGAGCTCATCAAGCTCCCCAAGCACGACTTCATGATGGCTATGCGTGGCAGAACCGGTAAGCAGGTTCTCGTCTCGTTGGATATGAACGGTACCGAAGTTCCGGCGCTCTTGCGTGAAATGCAGAACGACGTCTTGGCGGGTACCCCCATCCATGTGGATTTCAGCGAAGTCTCGCTCTCCGAGAAGATTCGCGTTACGGTTCCCATGTATCTCGTCGGTGAACCCGTTGGCGTCAAGCTCGGTGGCGGTGTTCTCCAGCAGGTTCTCCGTACGATCGATATCGAGTGCCTCCCCACGGACCTTATCGAAAAGGTTGATATCGATGTTTCCGAGCTCAACGTCGACCAGACGATGTTCGTTCGCGACATCAAGCTCGATGCGAAGTACTCGGTCGTTACCCGTGGTGAGCTCGCGCTCGCGGTCGTCAAGGCCTCGGATGATGCGCCTGCCGCCGCTGCCGGTGCCGCTGCTGAGCCCGGAGTGATCAAGAAGGGCAAGGAAGAAGCCAAGAAATAAGGAGACGCTTAAATGAAGAAGTACGATGGTCTTTATATTTTCGTCGGCGTCGCCAAGGATGACGTCCTCGAAGCTAACCTCGAGAAGGCTCTCGCCGAAGTCACTCGTCTCGGCGGCAATGTTCTCGAGAAGGTTCAGCTCGGTAAGCGCGCGTTCTCGCGTCCCATGAAGAAGCGTGACTCGGGCGCCTACGTCAAGGTTCGTTTCGAACTCGACCCCGCTAAGGTCGAAGAACTCGTCAACCGTTATCACCTCGTTGAAGAAGTCTTCCGCGTACAGATCCTCGCCGTCGATGAACGTCGCGAAGCGATCCTCGCCGCCGAGCGTCAGGCTCGCGCCGAGAAGGCCGCCAAGAAGGCCGCTCCTGTCGAGGGCTGAACTAAGTAATAACGCGAAGATCGGAGCTTAACATGGCCTCGTTCAACAAAGTTATCTTAATGGGCAATTTGACGCGCGACCCTGATGTCCGCGCTACCGGAGCGACCGGTATGAAAGTCGCTCGTCTTGGTATCGCGATCAATGAACGTCGTCGCGACCGCAATGGCAACATGCAGGACTTTCCCGTTTTCGTCGATGTCGACGCGTGGGATAAACTCGCCGAGCTTTGCGGACAGTTTTTGACCAAGGGTCGTACGATCCTCGTCGAAGGCCGCCTCCAGATGGATAACTGGGAAAAGGACGGCGTTCGCCATCAAAAGCTCAAAGTTCGCGCTTCCACGATCAAATTCCTTCCTTCGGGCGACCGTCTTAACGGCGGTCCTCGCTCCGAGGGTCCGATGGCGATGGAAGAAGTGAATGACGATATTCCGTTTTAATCAACCAACTTTAAGGAACTTAAAAAATGGCTTTCAAGAAATCCAACAGCTCCGCCGGTGAAGAGTTTGCCGCTCGCAAGCGTCCGCCGCTCGGCAAGAACGATCAGATCGATGTCAACGACATCGAAACGCTTAAGCACTACACGACCGACTACGGCAAGATTCTTCCTGCTCGTATCACCGGCGTCACCAGCGCTCAGCAGCGTCAGATTCGTCAGGGCGTCAAGCGCGCTCGTAACATGGGCCTCATGGCTTAATTTGGGAAAGGAGCTATCATCATGGAAGTTATGCTCATGGATAACGTGAAGAAGCTCGGAAAGGCCGGCGAGATCGTTGATGTCGCGCCCGGTTACTTCCGCAACTTCCTCGCCACCAAGGGTCTTGCCGCGATCGCGACGGAAGCCGCGAAGCGTCGCCTCAAAAAGCTCGAAGCCGAGCGTGCCGCTAAGGCCGCCGAAATGAAGAAGGCCGCTCTCGAAACCGCGAAGAAGCTCGAAAAGCTCGAAATCACGGTTTCCGCGCCTACGACTGACGGCACGAAGCTCTACGGTTCGGTCAGCGCGACGGACATCCTTGCCGCTATCGAAGCGAATCGTGGCGTTGCCATCGAACGCGGTCAGCTCGAACTCGCCGATCAGCTCAAGGAAGTCGGGACTTACGAACCCGTCATCGACCTCGGTCATGGCGTTTCGGTCAAGTTCAAGATCACGATTCTCGACGAGAACGCTACCGCCTAATTTGAGCACTGAAATACGTTCAGCTTATGCAGACCGCCTCGCTATTCGGCGAGGCGGTTTTCGTAAGACATCACTTTGCTATCTCGAAAGGGATAGCAAATATCTTATTTTGCACCGAACGAAGAAAGTAAACGACGAGAATCAAGATAAGTGGATAGGAGTCGGCGGCAAGTTCGAACCGGGGGAAACGCCGGACGAATGCGCGCTTCGGGAGGTGAAAGAAGAGACCGGGCTTACGATGAGCGATCATCGTTTGCGCGGTCTTATCATTTTCGTTTCCGACGTGTGGGGAACGGAATATATGTATCTCTACACGGCGACAAAGTGGAGCGGGGCGCTCATCGAGTGCGACGAGGGCGAGCTCGTTTGGCTTGATAAGAAGGAGCTACTCTCCAAGAATCTTTGGGAAGGCGACAAGCTCTTTTTGAAGGCATTAGACGAGCGCGAGGAATTTTTTATGATGAAGCTTCGCTACGAAGGCGAAAAGCTCGTCGAAGTCGTTGACTCGAAGGGAATTTCGGATGAAGAGTTCGCGCGCAAAGCGGGACTCGCAAGCAATGCGGATTTGACAATCCGTTCGACAGAAGGAGAGTTATGAAACAAACGCGTCAGCAAACGATGGGCGAGGAACTCGCAAATTCGATTACGCATATTGTGGGCTCGCACCTCGGCGCGGCGATGCTCGCGCTCCTCGTGTGGGAAGGGGCAACGAGCGGAGTCGATGTCGCTTGGAAGGTGACAAGCGGCTCGATTTTCGGTGCGTCGATCATCTTTCTTTATGTTATCAGCTCCGCTTATCATGCCGTTACCAATGTGAAGGCGAAAGCGGTTTTGCATGTCATGGATCACATGGCGATCTACTTCTTGATTGCCGGTAGCTACACGCCGTTTTGCCTCGTGTCGCTTCGTCCCACGCATCCTGCTCTCGCTTGGACGATTTTCGGCATCGAATGGGGTGCGACATTAATCGGCGTCTTCGTGAAGCTCAAAACGACCGGACGCTTCCGCTATCTTTCGACGAGCGCGTATGTGATTATGGGCTGGGCGGCGATTACGGCGATTGTGCCGCTCGCGCATGCGCTTACCGGACTGGGAACGATGTGGCTCGCAATAGGCGGCGGCCTTTACACGCTTGGCTGCGTCTTCTATCTCTGGAAGTCGCTTCCGTATGCGCATATGGTTTGGCATCTCTTCGTCCTGGCCGGTACAATCTGCCATTTCTTCTGCATCCTTTGGCATGTGATGTGAGAGGCCTGTAGATGATTTACCATAACGACTTCGGCTGGAAGAAGGACTAAAAGATTTCATTCTCCACTTTGCGTAGAATGCCGCGTAAGGGCGAAGAAGGTTTCGGTAGCCATATTTGCTAAATTGCTGCGCAATTTCCGGAGGATAAAGTCAGGTCGACATCGATTTTGCGGCCTTTCATTTTCGCTTCTTTCAGCGCCTAACCCGCGAGCAAGCTCGCTTTAGCGAAAAACCGGCGCGTCAAAATCGGGTCGCATGCAGACTTTCTCCTCCGTCGCTGCACATGCTACCGAAACCTTCTCCTCCCTCCCGCGGCGGATTTAATCATTCGATATCAAGATGTAGCATCGCTAATCGTGGAGAGTGACTCTTTCGACCTAAAAGAGTAACTCTCTTATGGGAACAATTGTCAAGGCCTAATCGCGTGCGATTTACATTCCTCTTTCTGTTAAATTTGCTCTGCAACCTCCATTTTGCTTGCGTTTCTCGGCTTAAATCAAGCCAGTAATGTCTCTCTCTTATTCGCAATCCGTAGCGTCTGCTGCGCTTGCATGTTATAATCCGTCATCGGGGGTGCAATCTTTTTGACGCACTAATATGCAGAGTTACTCACGCACGCACCCGGGACGGGACATCTTTAGCTTTTAAGTCGGGAACAACAGCAATAAGTTTTGTATTCGCTTTACCCGAAATTGTTTGTTATTACGCAGCCTTTTCCTTCTTTGTGGAATTTCTCATCGTAAGATATTCCAATTCAGCATAATAACGTTCAAATCCTTTCTTGCCTTGCTCTGATAACGGGATGTACTCCTCGTTGGGCTTTTGTAGCAAAGCTATTATAGTTACAGCCATAGAGCGTGCAACAGCAACTCTAGCTCTCTTCTTGGCTATCTTGCCTCCTCGTAATGCAATACGCAATCCTTTTAGTTTGATATCAGTTTCTTTTGCATTCGACATTAATGCCACACCCGCACATTCTACTAGCACCTTACGTACCATAGTAGACCCTGCATGCGTAATGTGAAGTTGCTTTTCGGTATCTCCGGATTGATCTTGTTTTGGAATTAGGCCAAGATAGGATCCTATATCGCGAGCGTGAGCAAATCGTTCGGGTTTGCCACCGATGGTTGCTACAAGCACGGTAGCTCCGATGATGCCAATACCGTAAACTACTTGAGCGCGTTCTACCATCTTTTTGAACTGTGGCTTTTTAGCAAGTTCTTCAATCAACTTATCGTATGCTTTTATCTTGAGGTTGATTGTCTTTAAAGAACCCATAAGAGGCCAGACAACATCCTCCAACTCAATAGGCCACGCGGATTTATTCAGTTCGTGAAACTTTCCAGTGTTTTAATATTCAATCTTGAACCCTAAGGACTTTGCAAATCCTCGAATCTGGTTAATGGTCTGTGTTCGTTGTGAAATAAGCATGGAGCGAGCACTATGATAGCGAAGCATTTGCTGATATATTTCATCACGTAAAAATACAGGGTGTAGCATAGCGGGGTCGGCAAGGGCAAGTCTTGCAAGCTCTCGGGCATCGTTGCGATCATTCTTCTTGTTGGATTTGGTAATTGAAGGAACGAGGCCTGGGTTTGCAACGATGGTCTTGAAGCCGAGCTCTTTAAAGCATTTGTCCATCCATCTGCAATGAGTTCCAGTCTCAAATACGACAGGCCAAGAACGGTCGAATTTTGAAAACGCCTCTTCGAATCCGGCTCTAGTTGTCGCGCACGATGTCTCTATTACGATGCGACGCTCGCCTCCCGTCAATTTGCTCATAACGCAAATTTTTGAAGTTTTGTCGCTCACATCGACGCCAATTGTGGTATAATATTCCATAGCAATCTCTCCTTGTGTTTGGTTTTGGTTATTGCACCTCCTTTCGGATGAGTGCGTTTTTTTGACACATCCATTATATCAGACCAAGGAAGAGATTGCACTATTTTTATGCAAAGACTTGTGAACAAGTTCGCCTACGCGAAGCCCCAAAGCTTGAGCGTAGACGAACTTGTTTGCAAGTCGGATTCTGTTACAATGTCAATTATCAAAGAACAATAACTTCCTAAGTCTCTGGTACGGCTTTAAAGTATTTGTTCCCATTATATCTTTTTGCCTCGGAGAGTCACTCTTTCGGGCTCAAAGAGTCACTCTTTTGAGGCTGAGGACTGACTCGTAAAGAAATTGGCAATGAGGGGTTTCTTGCCTCTCCTAGAACGATTTTTTATGCTTTCCGCTTCCAACACAGGCGGAAATATGATATACTATAAATCGTTCAGCGGGTGAAACCGCTAAACTTGATCTTTCTATACTGGTTGGGCCTCAAGGCCAGCCGGAGTTCGTACGCGGATAATCTGCCGGGGAGTCGAGCAAGGGAGTGGGTGGGCAACCTAACCATTCCGACGTACGCATAACTTGCGTATTTGTAAATAACTATTGTGATGAAAAGAGAAAGCTGATGTTCTTTATGAGTGAAAATAATAATGCTAGTATGTCGATAAAAAACTCTATAGATTTCATGAGAAAAATAAAATATATTTCCGTGTTTTGCATGTATACGAGATATCTTCTTGTGGGAATCATAGCGTATCGTATGGCACATGGCTTTTTAAACGGAGTTCTTTATTTCCTTGGGATTTCATTAGGACTCTTTTTAATTACGATTGCAATTGTTCAGTTTTTGCGATTGTTTTGCACGAAGTGCAACCCACTTCAACGAGAAGCTTATCTGATGAATTGCGCGGTTGTCATTCCTATCATTATGACAATTTGCCTACTTGTTTATACGATCGCGAGACTGTGATTTTTGTTGATTGTAGATGAAGATTGAAGTTTCTTATCATGTCAAAGTGAAACTCAAGTGTTCTGGTATTGAATAAAATGACGGAAAAGGACTAGCAGATGAAGACACGTTTACAAGAATCTACTGCGAAACTTGATATGTACTCCGAGATTCGTGAGCTAATCGCAGCATCTCGACAGAGAGTTGCTGTTACGGTCAATGCAGAGCTTAGTATGCTTTATTGGAGCGTCGGAAAACGTATTGATGCAGAGATACTTGACAATAAGCGCGCCAATTACGGAAAGCAGGTTGTTGAAAATCTTGCGACGCGCTTGACTGAAGAATTCGGTGCGGGATGGAGTTATAGGCACTTGATGTTTTGTGTGCAATTTGCGACGAATTTTCCGGAGCTTGAGATTGTGAATACGCTGTGTTCACAATTGAGTTGGTCGCATATAAAGGTGCTATTAGGACAGGAAGATCCTCTCAAACGCGAGTTTTATGCTGAGATGTGTAAATTGGAACATTGGAGCGTCAGAACACTTCGCGGCAGAATTGATTCGATGTTGTATGAACGTACGGCCATCGCTAAAAAGCCGGAGTCATTGATAAAGAAAGAACTTGCCACGCTTCGCAACGAAAAGAAGATGTCTCCGGACTTGGCATTTCGAGATCCGTATTTTCTTGATTTCTTAGGACTTCATGGCGAATATTCGGAAAAAGATCTCGAAAAGGCAATGATTGCTGAAATGAAGAAACTTATCCTGGAGCTTGGAGGGGATATGGCATTCATGGCTGAGCAAAAACGCATTAGTGTCGATAATGAGGATTACTACATTGATTTGCTTTTTTATCACCGCCGATTAAAGCGGCTTATTGCTATTGAGCTCAAGACGGAGAGTTTTAAGGCTGAATATCAGGGCCAGATGCATCTTTATCTTAAATGGCTCGAGAAGAATGAAATGATGAAAGGCGAGAAGAAGCCGATTGGACTTATCCTATGCTCCGGAAAGAACGATGAACATGTTAAGCTTCTTGAGCTTGATAGAAGTAACATAAAGGTGGCGACATATCTGACAGAACTTCCTCCACGCGAAGTTCTTGCTGAGAAATTCCGCATTGCAATCGAGACGGCTCATGCGCGGTTGCAGCATGACAATAAGTAAAGCGCGGTAAATAGCGGCGCATATTTTAAGATTGATAAAAGCGTCTGATAGGAATAACTATATGGCGGGTGATATCTGGCAAGATGATATGTTTGTCGAGGCGAGCAAGATAGATGATATCAATTCGTTGTTTCGGGAGGTTCTGAATTTTCGCACGGGAAAGAGGTTTCGGGACTGCTTGGAGTTCTGCGCTCGCTTTAGAAAATTATCCGCGTTTAATGCCATGCTTCTTAAAGCGCAACGCCCAGGTTGCCGATATGCACTAACATTAAGGGCCTGGCGTAGAGATTATGCAAGAGTGATTAAGACTGATGCCCGACCTTTGGTTATAATTCGTCCATTTGGCCCCGTCGATTTTTTATTCGATATCGGGGACACGATACCAATAAATTCAAATTATGAGAAGATTCCGCAAGAAGTCTCACAAGCATATCAATATAAAAAAGAAATACCTGAGTGGCTATATAATAAGGTAGTGAATAACCTTCCATATTGGGGAGTTAAGTACGGAGATATGCTGACAGGTGCTAGCTTTGAGGGTAAACTTGAGGTATACCATGCCGGAAATGATAATTCGCGACTTAAGTTTGCTAATTGTAAGGGGAAAATGATTCTACCAGAGCAATGGACGCCAACATATACATTGAAAGTGCGTTCCGGAGTTTCTCATTCTCAGGCTTTTGGGGTGATTTTACACGAAATGGGGCATCTTGTATGTCGACATATCCATTGTTCATATGAAAAGCCATGGAATGATAGACAAGCACGAGTCGATTTGAATCACGAGCAAAAAGAATTTGAGGCAGAGACTGTTGCGTGGTTAGTGAGCCATAGGCAAGGATATGATCTGCCGGACGCTTATAGTTATCTTGCATCATACATGAATTCCGATGAAGAAATCCCAGGAATAGATTTGCAAGTTGTTTTGCAAGCTGTCAGTGAGGTGGAGAGGCTTTTAGAAGATTGTGATATTAGATCGGGATGGCTATGGAAATATTCGCCGCACTTGCAAGATGTTGTGAATAGTCTAAATCGTTCAAAATAAGCGCAATATTGCTCATTACGAAGGGAGGTCTTAATGCGGGCGTAGACCTCGGGCTTGCGAGTAGCAACGGCCTTGGCGAAGGTCGCGAAATCGCGGCGCCCGGCCTTGGCATAAGCACGAATGGCCTTAACGCCGTGAATGAGATTGTTCGCCTCGATCTCTTCCTCGCTCTTCACGTCCATGTTGGGATTGAAGAACAAGGTTTGCTGAACAGCGTCGCCTTGATACTTCCCAGGTTTTCTGCTCTTGGCATATTCAGTATTCCGCTTGTCGAAAATCATTACTCCAAACGGAATCTCGCGGCCATCAAATGTGACGAGTTGTGCATCCTTCGCTTCAACTTCGAAACGATTGTTTTCATAATATTCAGGACCAACTTCGCCGAATCCCGTGCTCATCGCACCAATCGACCATCCGTGATTGAGGAACCACAAACGGGGATTCGCGCTAGAGGGATGAATTGTCGGTGTTTCACCAACGGCATAAAGTGTGCCGTTGTTTTGACCAAAACCAATAACTCTTATCGGAAAAATATTTCCAAATGCTTCATTGAAAAGAAGAATCTGGCCGATTTCACGTTGGATTGCAAAAGCGTTATTGTTACCGAGCGGAATGAAGATTCTGCTAGTAGTTCGACCTTGCGCGATGCGCCAATCGCCTACGTGTTCTCTTCCTTCGGGTCTGATATCGCCGCCATATTTTCCCGCTAAGCGATTGTAGGCGTCTAACCGCTTCTGAAAATAGTCTTTCGGAAGCGAAACCGGTTTGTAAGGCTTTTTCAAAAGCTGCTCCAGATCGCTCAATTCCTCGCCCGTAGTATTTGACAAGTCGCTCATAATGTTGCTTTGATGTTTCATCCTTATGACGGAACATTATAGCATATTCATTACCGCCTTGTCCACCCTCGACATCCATATTCGGGTTGAAGAAGCGAGTATCATTAGCGGCTTGACTTTCAGCGCCCGATTGTGATATAATATTTCCAGAATCAAGCGATTCAGGATATCGAGCGCGATTGAGGCGCTCACGAAGTGCCTGGATCGCTTCTTTCGTTCTAGGATACAAGATGTCTGCATCATTGGCCGTAAAGTTGTTTGCGCCAAAAACAGTTGCAACAGCATTGACTTCAATGTTTTTGCCAATGCCTTTGACATCCAAACCGACTACCGCATTGCGACCGTTTATCACAACATTCGTATAGACTCGGAAAGACTTATCATTTCCATTATAACGGACAACAGCCAAAGGCTTCCCGGTTGACAACTCCTTGCTGAGTGCAAGCCATATTCTGCTTGATGTCTTGTGAAAATCATCTTTGTTGTAATGTCGGCGAATAACTCCGGAGCGAACAGTTATAATATCGCCAGACAATCCAAAGCTCTTCAAAAACTCGCTCGTCTTTGCAATTTGATAAAACCTATTTCTGTTTCGATTCAGATATGCTTCATCATTATTATTTATCGCTTTAATAAAATTAGAAACTTCGACAAGTTGAGTATTATTATTGTTGTCGTATTCTCTTAGAGTATCATTGCTAGGTTCCTCGAGATCGAAGTCGGGGTTGAAGAACATCGCATCAAGTTCGGCGATGGAACCAAGTGGTCGCCTAATATAACAGTAAAGTGCGGCGCAAGCGGCTTCTATACGATTAAGGTAACGAAGTAATTCGTTAAGCTAGCTAAATCCGCGGTAGATTGGCTTAAATGCCTAATTTGCACCCTTGCTAGGGCATCGCTACGCGACTCGCTTCGCTCGAGGGATATTCGGGTTTCGTTTATGGTTGACCACCAGTTGACCGCCAGTAGACTGACAGCTCTGGGCTCAATGACATTGATATCTAGGGTCAAAAAGAAAAGGATAAGTAACGAGCGAGAAAATGCTAGGGCGTTTGATAAAACGATATGTTGCGATTCAGTAAATGATAGGTAGTGTTTTAAGGAACGCAACCTTGTGCGCGACGCTTCGAAACGCGGCAGTTTGTGAAATGGTAGATAAGTGTTTGTTTTTCGGACTGGGCGTAGATGTTCTGGCGATTAGCAAGATAAACAAACTCCCGAAGAACTCCCGAACGACTCCCCGCGGACTCCCCAACGGCTCCCGAAGAATGCAGTATAGACTCAGAATGAGTTCAGAAACGATTCAGAAAGTTGGAGTGGTAGGACGAGAAAGTTGTTTGGTTAGGGAGAGAAAAGTCAGGTCACATGTGACTTATTCGCAAGTCACATGTAACTTAAGCCAAAGTCACATGTGAGTAAGCGCCAAGGCACATGTAACTTGAGAATGGTTTACGTGTGCGCGCGAGTCCGTTTACGTGTGACTTGAGTATGATTGTCGTGTAACTTGGCTTTTTGAGTGCGCGGGGATGTACTTTGATGAGTTAGGACTTTCAACTTCTTCTCCTTGATTTCCCCTTCGTTTCCCCTTTAGTTCCCCTTGGACTCACCTAGTCTTCTCCTCTCGTCTTGGGACGAGATTAAACTGCCGCGGAATAGCCCGCGGCAAAATCCTGTAAATCCTGTTAATCCTGTCTAAAAACATCGCGATTCTTCTTCTCTGTCGGAAAGGAAAATGGTATAATATTATTTTAGATGGAAGAAGGATTAAAGAATATGAAGACGTTATATGATTTAAGCGATCTTAAGAAGTCGATGTTTAAAGCCGCTGAAGCGCCGAAGCCGAAGGCGATCAAGCCCAAAGTCGATCAAGCCGAACTCGAGGTTTTGAATTACTTTTCGAAGAAGGGTGCGCCCGTCAAAGTCGAGTCGAAAGAGATCGAACTGGGCGAGGATGGGCTCCCAGTCGACCCCAAGGCACTCGAAGGCAAGACTTTCGTTCACTTCAAGGGTAAGCGTTATCAATTCGTCGAAATGGCTACTGATAGCGAGACTTTGGCGCCGCTCGTCGTTTATCGCCAACTTTATGGCGAAGGGAAGTTATGGGTTCGCCCGGCCAAGATGTTCTTCGAAATAATCTCTCGCGATGGCTATGTCGGCCCTCGCTTTCAGTTGGATTGGAACTCGTAAGAGGAAAGGAGAAACGACTTATGAAGAAAGACTTTGGTGTTAAGACATGGCTTTATCCGATGCCCGTGTTGATGATTGCGACGTACAATGACGACGGTACGCCGAACGTGATGAATGCCGCGTGGGGCGGAACGGGCGGAGAGGAGACGCTCACCATCTGCATCGACAACACGCATAAGACTTGGGCGAACATCGAAAAGCGCAAGGCGTACACGGTTTCGGTCGGAACTGCCGCGCAAGTTAAGGCGTGCGATTACTTGGGTTGCGTCTCCGGCAATAAGACAGCCGATAAGGTTGCGAAGGCGGGATTCCATACGACGAAGTCCGCACATGTTGACGCGCCGACGATTGACGAGCTGCCGCTGGTCTTCGAATGTGAGCTCGTCTCGATGGATCCGGAAACGTGTCTCGTGATCGGCAAGGTCGTCAACGTCGCCTGCGATGACGCGGCGCTTACGAACGGACAGCCGGATGCGGAGAAGATTGCGCCCATCACCTACGATCCTGTCGCGCACGTCTATCTTCCTCTCGCCGCCCCGCTCGCCCCCGCTTTCAAAATCGGCCTCGAGCTCAAATAAGAGGAGATAATATGGATAAGTTTTATGAGAAGACGCTCTCCGCCTGGGCCTTATATAAGCTTTCTCTTTCGATTGACAAGTAGGACAAGTTCATGGTATAATATTCATCATATAGGAGAAATTCTATGATGATGAGTACGGATGATGTGATCTCGATAACTGAGGCGAATCAAAACTTCTCGGCTGTTGCACGAAAGGTCGATGCGCGTGGTCAGGTGGTTATCTTCAAGAATAACCGCCCGACGTATGTTATTTATTCTTTCGACGAAAGACCGATGCCTTTGACGGATGAGGAGCGGCTTGATGTTGCTGAGAAACGAGTTCTTAAGAAGTATCGCAAGGCGTTTGAGGAGCTGGCGAAATAATGACTATATATACTAAAGAACGCGTCAAGCTCCTCCATCAGCTTATTGCCGAGGAGACGGGCGGGGAGATTGGGTTGCGTGATGAGGGGCTTCTTGAGTCGGCACTGAATGCGGCATTTGCCGGATTCGGAGGTAAAGAGTTTTTCCCGACAAAGATCGAGAAGGCGGCTAAGATCGGTTTCGACCTGATTTCGAATCACGCCTTCCTTGATGGCAACAAGCGAATCGGCATGTATGTCATGCTGGCATTTCTCGAGGGGAATTCGATTTCGTTCGAGGCGAGCGATGAAGAAGTGACGCGAGTCGGACTCGCTGTCGCTTCCGGCGCAATGACTTACGAGCAGCTCCGCGATTGGCTGATCGCGCATGTTGATTGATGCGCGTCGCATCGGAAGAAAATATGGTATAATTAAGTCAAATGAAAATAAAACCTGCGAGTAACTCATTCTTTCTGGAGGAGGCGACGCCTCTTTTCTCGCGCAAATTACTGTGTCCTCTTCGTTTGATGTCGTTGGTTGTCGGCATTGGAATTTTGATTGCGGGGTCAATCTGGACGCCATCAATTGATTGGGATGTGCCGCTTTGCTTCGTTATGGGGCTTCCAGCGTACGTGCTGGCACCCTGGGCTTTTCGACAGATGTATTATCTTCGTTGGAAATGGATTCCTCTCGCCGGATTTGCGATGTGGTTTGTGATTGACGGTGTCTATTCCGCGTACTGGACGCTTGTCGGATTTGATTCGTTGGCTATATTTCGCCCGGCCAACTTCTTTTATTGCATCTGGCTCTTTTGGATTTCAGGCTTTGTGTGGAATATTGATTTGTCGAAGAGAACCGTTCTCTTTCCAAATCGACTTTTCTTGCCGATTCAGCCGATACTTGCCGGTTTTCTAATAGTGGTTATAACCAGCATAGTCGGTCTTGCATGTGGGTTTTTGACATTTCATGTGACAAGGCTTGGCGACACTAAAATTCCGGTAGGTATTCGTTTTGAGGCTAATCAGACCAATGAATGTTAAGAATAATAATTTTGCGTCTGCTTGTAGGATATGGCTTTATTTCATAGCGGCTTCGCTTGTCCTATCGAGTATGAATATGCTATTGGAGAATGAGGCGAGAATGTTTGCTGGATGTTTAATATCGGCAGCCATTGCTATAGTCACCGCATTGTCCACCTTTTTAAAGGAATCATGGATGACTTATCTTTGTTTTTCCGCCTTGGCATTGACGCTTGTTTTTGGACCCGGCTTTAGGTTGTCGTGGTCATCGCTTCTTCAGGATGCTTGCATTGTTGGCGTTCCTGCGTCTTTATACATATTGTCGCGATGTTTAGGTAGGGGTAAATATGAAGACTGACTTTAAGAAATTCAGACGATTGCGAAAGGCGGCACATATACTGATGGTCTTGGGGATTGTCGCGATTGTATGCAATATGATCTTTCTGCCTGTTTTTTCGGCGAGATGGCTTCACGTGGCACTAAATATTCTTGTTGCAATTTTCTTGGGCTTCCCCGCGGTTATTTGTGAATGTGCGGCTTACGATAATCTTATCTGTCCTCATTGTGGACAACGGGCGGTGAAGTCTCATCGAGAATTTCCATCAGACAAGGCAAATGTCGAACGTCTTAAAGCAATAATAAAAGGTAAGCCGTTTGAGTGCGTACAGTGCAAGCGAATGATCGAAACGGCATAGGGTAATAATCGTATGGCTTATGAGGTGAATAGTCTTTCGCTTGGTGTAGTTGCGATTGGAGCGGTAATTGCGATTTGGTTAAAGAATCGCAAGAAGGGTGACTTTACTGATCCGCAGTCATTGATGAAAGATTTTCAAGGCGAGGGCGATGCGTCAAGTATCGACGATTCGGAAGAGGATTATGATGACGGTGAAGATGTCGATGGCGAGGATCCCTACGCTGATTATGAACTGGCATCGCAATGGATGCAGATTCATGAGCTCAAGGTCGCAGCAGAGAGATTAGAGGAAGCTGGTATCAGATTTACGATCATCTGCGAACAGGATAATAGTTTCACACGGTACGGCCGCTCGGGCATGGGGTCTCAGGCGTTTATAATTGTTCATAAAGATGACATGGAGAAAGCAGCTCCGATTATTGCCAAGGTAGAGAATATCTTGCCGTAGTGGTATATGAGAAGTGTGATGTTGGCATATGATAGTTTCTTTGATTTCATATGAGGTATCGATAATTGTAATATGACATATTGATATTTGTCATATGATGTTGTATAATATGTCATATGAAAAGTCCAAGCTATCCGTTAAAGTATTCCACGCAGCCCAGTAAATCGAAACTCTTGGCCGGCAAGCCCCGCTATATCGGGCGCGTGCACCATAATCAAACTTTTGCGCGGCGAAGTCTTCTTCACATCGGTTACGACTTGTGACATCTATCTCGAAGGACATCTCGATCCCGGTGCGTATTGGCTTGTAATCTATTCTCGCAGCAACACCAAGAAGCTTCTTCGTGCTCGCCGTCGAATCCATGTGAGGTAAAATATGAAAAAACTCGTTGCGATTATAATTGGAGGAGCGATGATTAACGCGTTCGGCTATCCCGCGGAGTATTCGGGCGATGTGTCGACGCCGGAGAAGCGCGCGGCGCTTATGAGCGAACTTTGGGTCAAGGACGCGGCGAAAGAGCTTATCTCTGTCTGGCCGAAGGGAACGCTCGCTTTGAGCGAAGGCGCGGCTCCTTATAAACTCCTTGAAAACGAACTTCATCAGCGAAATCTCATCCTCGACGAGGTGGATGACGTCTCCTGTCGTCCCGATTTTATGCTGCCGATTTATCCTTGGGATCTCAGACCGAGAAAGAATCCCGCGAATCCTTGGCAGGGCTGGATTAAGACGTATGAACTTGACGCCGCATATCCGGTCGACGCCGAGACGCCGCCCGCGTTTATCGTCCAGGCCGAGGATGACTTTTGTGAAGTCGCAACGGCAGCGGGTCTTAGTGTGGCGCTTACGAAAGCTGGCGTTGCGAATCAGGTGAATCTATATTCGGACGGAGGACATGGCTACGGGCGGCGAATTCTCGGACATGCAACCGATATTTGGAGCCATTATGCCGCTCTTTGGCTCGCCAAGTTTCTTGAATAAAGGAGTGAAGATCCTTTAGTTATCCTTCCGCAAATATGTTATAGGGTGTGTAGAAAAGTATAAATGAAAGGGTTGAATATGAATAAGATAATTAGTGTTATGCTTCTCGCGGCGATTATCGGCGGGTGCAAGAGCTTGTCGTCTGACGCGGTTATCGAGCGCAATCGTGCGGCGATGAAGCGCTTCGAGACGTGCATTAACACGAACGACCTCAAGCTCGGAGAAGAGCTTATCTCGGCTAAGGCGGCCTTTATGACGCCGGTCTCGCCTACGCCGCTTTATGGTGCCGCGGGATATTTGAGCGTCGTCTCGCTGATGCGCGCGAGCTTTCCTGACGTACAGTGGAAGCTTGAGGATATGGTTGCAGATGAGAAGAAGGTTGCCGTCCGCTGGACATGCTCGGGTACGTTTACAGGTTCGGTTCCTTTCGCCGGTGTTGAACCCAACGGGAGAAGTTTTTCGACTTCGGTCATGAACTTCTATTCCTTTGATGAGGACGGCAAGATCATCGATGATGTCGCAGCCGTCGGTATCGCCGGTATTCTCCAAGGAATCGGCGCGACGGAAGACAAGTGAAAGCTTGGCTCGCAGTTTTCTTCGGGTGTCTCGTCTATCTGCTCGGCGCGATGAGTCGCGTCGCAGTGCCGGGCATGGTTTTCGAAAAGATCGCGAGTGAATATGCTCTTTCGGCCTCGCAAGTCGCACTCTTGCCGAGTGTCGGCGTGCTCGGTTGTCTCGTCTTTATCGGAATCGGCGGAGTTGCGGTCGATCGGTTCGGCTGGATGAAGATGCTCTTCTTCGGCTCGCTTCTGCAGGCGTTCGGCTATATCCCTGTCCATGAATCGTCGTCACTCGCGTTCATGCTGACAGGTGAATTCCTGAATGGAGGCGGACGGACGATCGTCTATCTTTCAATCTTGAAGCTCTTTGACGTTTCCTTTGAGCGGCGCTATTTCGCCGCGTTGATCGGTGTTTTCTATATCTTCAGTTACGGCGGAACCTTAAGCGCAAGCGCTGTGTTTCCGTCCCTCGAGACAATCTGCGGCTCCTGGCAACTCGCGGCGCGTGCGATCAATGTGGGCACGCTCGTTCTCGCCGCGTTGATCGCGATTGTCGTCCGGTTCGGGCAATGCGAAACGATGGGGACGCAGATTCGCGAGGCGTTCCCTTGGCGCGGCATGGCGAAGAGTTTTGCGGAACCGGCGGCTCGACGCGCGATTCTCATTACGGGACTCAACATCGCCGTTTATTGGAGCTTTCTTTGTGTGAGCGCCGCGCCGTATGCGCGTTCGGTCGGCTCGGTTTCGCTCGTTTCCGAGATGAATTGGGTCGTCATGTTCGGGATGGTTTTTATGGGGAGCGTGAGTTATCTGCTCGGAAATAAACGCCGTCCGTTCTTCATTTGGGGCGCTTTTGCGCTTGCTCTCGGCTTCGCACTTCTCGCCTTTGCGCCGCGCGGATTCGGCGTCTCGCGCGCGGCATATCTCTTAATCGGCGCGGGGTATGGCGTCACGAGCGTCCTTCTCGCGGGGACGAAGGAGTGCGTTGCGCCGGCCTACATGGCGAGTGCGATTGGGTTTGCGAACTTCTTCGCGAACATCGTCCAAATCGGCGGCAACCAGTTGAGCGGACGGCTCATGGCGTATGGCGCCGAAGGCTATCCTTGGATTTTCACGATGTATTTCGTCCTTGCGCTCACATCCTTCGTTTTGGCGCTTCGCTCTAATTTTCGAGGTCGGTTATAAAAATACTTTTTCTTTGTCCATGCTCAAGTTCACCGCAAATTATCGTGGCGTAAAAGGGCGTGTATATGATATAATACACATCTGGACGAAAGTCGGAAAGTCCTAGGGAAATACTATGACTGGAAAAACACAGATGTCCGAGTCATTTCGGACGGCCGCCACCCTCGCACTCGTCGGGGGATTCCTTGAAACTTACACATTCCTTTTGCACGGGCACGTCTTCGCCAACGCTCAGACCGGCAACATCGCGCTATGCGGAATGGCAATTGCCGAAGCGGATTGGATTCGCGCCTTGAAATACG
>JAZLMG010000028.1:0-6829 GCA_045598585.1 Kiritimatiellia bacterium | reverse complement strand
CTGCACCCGAAGTCGGGCATTTGTCCGCCTAAGGTGTGGGTGGTGATTGGGATGAAGTCGTAACAAGGTAACCGTTGGGGAACCAGCGGTTGGATCACCTCCTTTCTAAGGAGACAGGCCGAAAGGCCGATGGTGAAAACTCACTTTAAGTGAGTTCAGCCTCCACAAACATTACGTTCCAAGTCTCTTCTGAAGATACTTCTCTTCATCTGTGGGAGTATAGCTCAGGTGGTTAGAGCGCGTCCCTGATAAGGACGAGGTCGATGGTTCGAATCCATCTACTCCCACCATTTTTTTATCATGGGGGTATAACTCAGTTGGTAGAGTGGCTGCTTTGCAAGCAGCATGTCGCCGGTTCGACTCCGACTACCTCCACCATATAAAGACGGGCCTAATGGTCCGTCTTATCGTTTTTTAGGACTATCGCAGAACTTCTTGATCGGGCATCCCTCACACTTGGGCCTTACCGGATCACAGCGAGTCTGACCGAAGGAAACGAAGTGACTGTTCCAAGTTTTCCAATATTTGCGCGGCAGAATCTCGCGAAGCTTCATCTCTGTTTCAACCGGCTTCTTAGTTCTAACGAGGCCAAGCCAGTTATTGATTCGATGAACATGAACGTCAACACAAATCGCAGGTAAGTTAAAGCCGACCGCTACCGTCAAGTTCGCGGTCTTTCTCCCGACACCCGGAAGTTCGCAAAGCTCTTCGACCGTCCGCGGCAAAACTCCGCCGAACTTTTCTTCCAAAACCTTAGGTAGCTCGTGTAAGTGCCGCGCTTTATCGCGGAAGAATCCGACGGGGTAGATAAGTTTCTTGAGCTCTTCAACCGAAAGTTTAGCTAGCCCTTGGACTGAGTCTCCACCCGCGGCAAAAAGGCGTTTGACAGCGCCCGCGGTACACGCGTCCTTGGTTCGAGCCGAGAGAATCGTGCCGATGAGGACACAGAAGGGATCGTGAGTTTGCGCTTCGATAAGCTCGATAATCGGCGCCGAGTGAGCTTTGAACTCCTTCTTGAGCGCTTTATCGACTTCGGGAATGTCGGAAATCGTCATCATAGTGCCTGATATTATAACATATAGGAAGGGCACTTGACAAGCTGTGACAGAATATGATATAATGTCACAAATCTTTAACCCGTAAAAGGATGAAAGAACTATGAAGAAATTAATGGTAATCTTGGCTGCCACTTCGACGCTCTCCGCGTTCGCCGGTGGTTTCGCGCTCAATCAAGCCTCTGCGAAGGCGACCGCTATGGGTGGCGCCGTAACCGGTAAGGCGGTTGATGCTTCTGCCGTTTTCTACAACCCCGCGACGATGTCCGATCTTAAGTCGACGACGGTCACGCTTGGTACGATCGTTGAAAAGCCTTATGCTGACGTTTCGGTAAACGGCAAGTCACAGGGACATATGGATCCGGGTTGGTTCTTGCTTCCTCACGCTTACCTCGTTCAGCCGATCGGTGAATCGGGATTCACGTTCGGTATGGGCATCGCCCCCGAGTTCGGCATCGGTTCGAAGTATCGCAATAACTGGGATCTCGCGTGGAATACGACCGAGACAACGGTCGAGGGCCTTTCGATCAGCCCGAACCTCGCCTACGATATCACCGAGGATTGGTCGGTCGCTGCCGGCTTCCGCCTTCTCTATGTTTCGTTCGAGCAGAAGCAGTCGCCTATCGTCAATCAGCATGGACTTGATCTCGGTCAGGCCAATGCTCACTTGAAGGGCGATAACAATTGGTCCGATTGGGGCTGGGAGGTTTCGACGCGCTACAAGATTCTCGATAATCTCTCGATCGGTGCGATGTATCGCTCGTATGTCGACACTCGCGTCCGCGGCAAGATTCGCACGAGAGCGAAAAGCATGAACGCCGCCAATATCAACAAACTCGCTGATGGCGCGGTCGTTCAAGCGGTGGGTGGGCTTGAGAATTATCAGCAGATGATGCTTGGAGCGCCCGATCAACTTAGCGCCATCAAGGCACAAGCGGTCAGCTCCATTCAGTCGCAGCTCGCTACGGGCGTCGCCGCAGCGAATGGTGATGCGGGCGCGGATGTTCGTCTCCCGCAGTCCGTCTCGGTCGGTATTAACTGGGACGCGACTGAAACGGTTCATCTCGGCTATACGATGATGTGGACGGGTTGGAACGATCTTGAAGATCTTACCTTCGAACTTCCGTACGCGCAGAGAAAGAGTGTTCATCTTGGCTGGCGCGATACCTTCCGCTTCGGCGTCGGAGGCGCTTGGGACTTCGCGGAAGATTGGACATGGATGCTCTCGTATGTCTACGATATGGACCCGAGCTCGGAAGACCCGAATCAGGGTTCGACGATGCTTCCCGCGGGTAATCGCCACATGGCTTGCACGGGTCTCGCCTATACCTGGGGTGACCTCGAAATCGCTGCGGTCTATGGTATGGTCTTTATGAAGGGTGAGAATCAGAAGTATTGGAGAACCGATGAATACGGCGCTCAGATTTCGCCGTCTCAGACCTTCTCTACAAGTGCCGGCTACTCCCATCAGGCGGGCATAACCCTCACCTATCGTTTCTGATAAGTGAAGAAAATATAAAATACCCCCTTGCGCAAGCGGGGGGTATTTTGATATAATATACAGACATTGTTTGGAAAAGTAAGGAAAAAAACTAAATGCCGACTATCAATCAGCTGATCCGCAAGGGCCGTTCGCCCCTCGCTAAGCATTCGAAGTCGCCCGCGCTTAAGAGCTGCCCTCAGCGCCGTGGCGTCTGCCTCGTCGTCAAGACGATGACCCCTAAGAAGCCTAACTCGGCTCTTCGTAAAGTCGCTCGTGTGCGTCTTACGACGGGTTACGAAGTGACGGCCTATATTCCCGGTGAAGGTCACAACCTCCAGGAACACTCCGTTGTTCTCGTTCGTGGCGGTCGTGTGAAGGACCTTCCTGGTGTCCGTTACCACATCGTTCGTGGTAAGCTCGACTCCCTTGGTGTCAATGGTCGTAATCGTAGCCGTTCGAAGTACGGTATGAAGCGCCAGAAGAAGGAAGGAAAGTAAGCCATGTCCCGCAGAGGTAAAGCTATTGTCAAGCGTGTGACGCTCGATCCGAAGTTCAATTCGGAACTCGTCGCTCACATGATCCGCGTCATCATGCAAGACGGCAAGAAGACCGTCGCCGAGAAGATCGTCTATGGTGCGATCGACAAGGTGAAGGAAGCCGTCGAGAAGGACGCTTCGAAGTTCGTTAAGGACGACAAGCAGTTCACGGATGCGCTCGAAATCGTTTCTGCCGCTATCGATAACATGAAGCCGCAGGTCGAAGTCAAGACTCGCCGCGTCGGTGGTACCACTTATCCGGTTCCCGTGCCGATCGCCGCGAATCGTCAGCTCTCGCTCGCGCTTCGTTGGACGACTCAGTTTGCGAGCGCCCGTCATGGTATGGGTATGCCTGCTGCAGTTGCCGCCGAAATCATCGATGCGTTCCAGGGCCAGGGCAGCGTCATCAAGAAGCGTGACGACGTCCACAAGATGGCTCAGGCCAACAAGGCGTTCGCGCATTACGCCTGGTAATTAAAAGGCCTACTTTTCCAGACAAAGGGCGCCGCGGAGTAGCACGCGGCGCCTTTGCTTTTTCCGCGGAAATTTGGTATAATATACGGATATGATTTCGAAGATGATTTCTGCAGTGGCGGTAATATTACCGCTGGTCGCGCTTTGTGAGACTTGGTATCCCGCCGAGGATTGGCAGGATACGCCTGATCCCATTGCTTCGCCTTTGGCCAAAAAGGGTGGTACGATTCGCTTTAACGGTGGTCAGGGTCCTAAGAGCTTCAACTATTACGTTGACTCGAATACATATACGCGCATGACGTTTTCGCTCATGTACGATCCGTTGATCACGACCGATACCGAGACCCTTGACTTCGCACCGTCGCTTGCGCGTAGGTGGTCGATCTCCGATGACGGTAAGACCTTTACTTTTATCATTGACGAAGAAGCGCGTTGGTCTGATGGCGTTCCCGTGACCGCCGAAGATGTGCGCTGGACGTTCGATCAGATCATGGCGCCGATGAGCGATACGGGTCCTTACAAGGTTATTCTCGGTTACTTCGATCCGCCTGAGATCTTGGGTGAGCGCACGATCCGCTTCACGAAGAAAGGCGGCTCCGATCCCGACTGGCGCGATATCATCAACTGCGGCATGTTCCAGATTATGCCGAAGCACTATTTCGACGGCCAGGACTTCAATAAGCTCGATCTTCTTAATGCTCCGGTCTCCGGCCCCTATCAGCTTACGCGAATCGAGGAGCAGGTCGAAACCGAATTCTCGCGCGTTACGAATTGGTGGAAGAAGGACATGCCGAGCTGCAAGTACGTCTGCAACTTCGATAAGCTCGTTCTTCGCTACTACATTGATAACGAAAACGCCTTTGAAGCTTTCAAGAAGCGCGCCATTGATGTTTATCCCGTTTACACCGCGCGTATCATGGCTCGCGAAACGAACGGGGAGAAGTTCGCGAAGAATTGGATTTTGAAGCGCTGGGTCACGAACCATGAACCTGTCGGCTTCCAAGGTTTCGCGATGAATATGCGCCGCTTCCCGTTCGATGATCTTAAGGTTCGTCAGGCGATGAGCTATCTTATCGACCGCGAGCAGATGAATCGTACGATGATGTACAACGCTTACAAGCTTCTTAATTCGTACTTCATGGATCTCTACGACGAGGCGAATCCTTGCCCGAACGAGATGTACGAATATAACTTCGAGAAGGCCGCGGCGCTTCTTAAGGAAGCCGGCTGGGAAAAGAACCCGAAGACCGGCAAGCTCGAAAAAAACGGTCGTCCCTTCAAGTTCGTCTTCCTCTCGCGTAGCGGAACTGAAGATAAGTTCCTCGCGCTCTTCAACGCGTCGCTTATCAAGCTCGGCATCGATATGGACATAGCCCGTAAGGACTTCGCCGGTTGGATGCGCGATATGGACAGCTTCAACTACGACATGACATGGTCGAGCTGGGGCGCGAGCATTTTCCGCTCTCCCGAAACGATGTGGAAGTCGTCCGAAGCCGAGCGCAAGAGCTCGTCGAACATCACGGGCTTCAAGTCCGAAGAAGTCGACGAAATCATCCGCGCTGAGAAGGGCATGAAAACCGCCGCGGAACGTAACGCCGCGTATAAACGCATCGATAAGCTTATCGCCGACCAGTGTCCCTATGCGTTCCTTTGGATGAACACGGAGTGCCGCCTTCTTTATTGGAATAAGTTCGGAATGCCGCGCACGGTTCTTTCGAAGTACTCCGACGAAGACTGCATCTTCACCTATTGGTGGTATGACGAAGATCGTGCCCGTGAACTCAATGAAGCGATGGCGAACAAGACTTGCCTTCCCGACGTTCAGCAGAAGATCGATTACGATACGGAGCTTAAGAAGTGATCGAAGATTACGAGCTCATCGATTCCGGCGACGGTCGTAAACTCGAGCGTTTCGGGAAGTATGTGCTCGCTAGACCCTGCTCCCAGGCGATGTGGCGCCCCGAGATGGGCGAGGAGCGTTGGAATAGAGCCGACGCGAGCTTCGACCGTGAAGACGGGAATCGTTGGCACGGTCGCACGAATCTCCCGAAAGAGTGGAATATCGAAACCGCCGGAATCAAGTTCAAGCTCGGCGGCACCGACTTCGGTCACCTGGGCATCTTCCCGGAGCAGCGCGCGCAGTGGCGGTGGATTCGGGAGATAGTAGGTGTAGATCTTAGGTGTAGGTGTACAAAGGAGGTTGAAAATTCCACTGTAGGCCTAGGCCTAAAACCTACACCTCGGGTTCGCGTCTTGAACCTCTTCGCCTACAGCGGGGGGTCGACGATGGCGGCGGCCCTGGGGGGGGCGGAGGTCTGCCACCTCGACGCGTCGAAGGGCATGGTCGAATGGGCGCGGGAGAACGCGCGGCTGAACGGGCTTCAGGACCATCCGATCCGCTGGATCGTCGACGACGCGCACAAGTTCATGAAGCGCGAGATCCGCCGCGGACGCAAGTACGACGCGATTGTCCTCGATCCGCCGACGTTCGGACGCGGCGCGGGCGGCGAGATGTACAAGATCGAGCGGGACCTCAAGGACACGCTGGGGCTCGTGAAGGGTCTCCTCTCCGAGAGACCGAGCTTCGTCCTCTTCTCGTCGCACACGCCGGGGCTCTCTCAGATCGTGGCGGAGAACATCCTCGGACAGCTTTTTCCCTCGGCAAGACTGGAATCGGGTGAGATGCTGCTGGAGCCCGCACACTCAAACACTCAAACACTCAAACACTCAAACACTTTCTCTTGCCCCAGCGGAATCTACTGCAGGGCGGTCTTCGATAAATGATATAATATCCGCATGGATATTGTTTGCTTAGATTTGGAAGGAGTTCTCGTTCCCGAGATCTGGGTTGCGTTCGCCGAGAAGACCGGCATTCCCGAGTTCAAGCGCACGACGCGCGACGAACCCGACTACGACAAGCTCATGCGCTATCGCATGGATCTTCTCGATAAGCACGGGCTCGGTCTCAGGGAGATTCAGGAGGTCATCGCGAAAATCGACCCAATGGAGGGTGCGAAGGAGTTCCTCGACGCGCTCCGCGCGAAAACCCAGGTGCTGATCCTCTCCGATACCTTTTACGAATTTGCGATGCCGCTCATGAAGAAGCTCGGCTACCCGACCCTCATGTGCAATTCGCTTGTCGCGGACGCGAACGGGAAGATCACCGGCTACCGGATGCGGTGCAAGCAGTCGAAACTGACGACCGTGAAGGCGTTGCAGTCCTGCGGATTCGAGACGATCGCCGCGGGCGACAGCTTCAACGACCTCGGGATGATCCGCGC